>JAQTZP010000009.1 GCA_028687715.1 Minisyncoccota bacterium | reverse complement strand
GCAAGTATGAATTGATTCTTGGCTTTATCTAATCTCTCTAATTCTTGTCTGGCTTTCTTTTCTATTTCATAGGCATTCCTTATTTCTTTTGTTTGTTCGTCTACTTTGGCTTGGAGGTTTTTATTTAGGTCTTGGATTTGTTTGTATAATACAGCGTTATCAACGGCAATGGCTGCCTGTTTTGATAAAGTGCTCAATAGCTCTAAATCTTCTTTTGTATAGGCATCTTGAGAAACTTTTGAGCCTAAGACAATGATTCCGATTAACCTACTACTGCTTACAAGCGGTATGCATATAGAAGCTTCAATCTGTATCATATTCTTATGCAATTGCTTGAAGCTTTCTTTTTCTTCCAAGTTTTTAGTGTCTTTTACCAAAAGTATCAACTCGTCTCTAACCAACGGCTTCTGGGTTCTCTGAAGATGCCTTGTTAGGAAATTATCTTGGACTAAACTAATGCCGTTATATTCATTAAAACCTACTACTTTTGCTATCTGATAATGAATTGGCGTCTTGTTCTGATTAATCAATAGTACCCCTGCCCTATCCAGCTGCATTGTTTGTTTTATTGTATTAACAATTGAATTAACAATCTTATCAAGATCAATATAATAATTGAGCTCATCTGTTAACTTAGTAATAGTTTCCTGGTAGTTATACAAGCTGTAAAAGAGGTATTTATTGGCAAAAACCTGGATTCTTTTATTAAGCCAATAGAAAATGGCTACAAAAAGAGGTGCTATTATTACTCCTGAAAGATAAGTGGCAGGAGTGTAGATACTTCCAAATAACTTACTGAAAACCCAGATTAATAAGTAAAACATTCCATAGGTAAATCCAGCCATTGAAAGATATATGACGAACTTCCTCACTACTATCCTTATATCCATTAAACGATAACGTAAAATGGCGTAGGCAACCATTAGGGCTGATATAAAAATGGCTGCGTTCCATACCGGATATATATTTATTCTGTAAACTGGAGGGTAAGAAGTTAATCCTCCGCTAAAACCAATCAAAAAAGCTAAAATTAAATATTTAATTTGATTTCTGATTATTCCAGTATTTTTTTTATATGCTTTGCCCAGTTCAAACAAAATATAAATAACAGAAGCAATAAATACGCATATAAAAGCTGTATAAATCGGGGTTGCTAGAATATAATAAAATTGATTAAAAGCAAAATATAATTCGTTAATGAAGTAGTCTGTAGATATATTAAGATAAAGAAAGATAGCAGTTAAGATATAAAATAAAGTTAAAAATACTTTTCTTTTCAGCTCTAAAAAACTTATTACAAAATGTACTAAAAATATCGGGATAAATATAACGCCAATCTCTGCTATCCTCCACCAAAAAATAGCGTTATTTTTATCTAAGGTTGTAGCAATTTTATAAATACCAAACCCCCATATGGCGATTGAAAAAGAAAAAGCAGTCCAAATTAAATGGATTTTATTCCGTCCCTTTAGCAGGGTAAAAATACCTACAACGACAGATGGAATCCCTACAAATAAACCTGATATCGCAAATGCGTTCATTATTTTATTATACCAGTTAGAAAAAGGAAAACAACAAAAATAAAGCAGATTTAAATAAAAAAACCGTTCCAGAAATAACCTGAAACGGTACTCATATTATTTAGACGTAATAGATTTTTCTCCTATCAGACGGTAACTTTCATAACCAGAATCGGTAATAATTCTATTCTTCTCAGGCGCTATATGCAAACCCTGAGGAATCATTCTGCCCGGCGCCACGACACATCCTGAACCCAAGTATACTCCGTGGCCCAAACAAGAACCAAGGAATTTATTCCCTGTATCAATCTTTACTCCGTCCTTTAAAACCATTACATTTTCTCCGTCAAAACGGAAATCCGTAAGCGTTGCCTTCGATCCTATAAACGAATTTCTCCCGATAAGGCTAGCTGAAACCATCTCTGTTACAGAAAAAACTCCGGGATAAAAAACTGAGTACAATATATGTCCATTCAAAATTGTGCTTTTTTCTCCGATAACCGATTCTTCAACGACAACGCCATTCCCTATAAAGACGTTATCGCCTATTACTGATTCTCTAATAATAGTTCCTGCTCCAATCTTGACATCATTACCAACGATACTGCCTTCTATATAAGCAGTAGGATGAATATCACAGCCTCTCCCGATTCTATTTATTCGTTCTAATATCTTCCATTTATTTAGGGAGAATGCCTTTACGGCAAGAACAAATAACTTTCTTTTAGACGCTCTTCGCAGTCTAGCACCCTCCGCCAAGATAATCATAATATTTACAACCCATAAATTAACCCAGTGGTCTACTTGAACAATAAACTTTTCTGTCATAGGTATTACATATTCTTCGCTACCGCACATATGTTCTGGCATAGGAACAGAGGTGCTGAATTGATCGGGCTCTATTACAACGTATGAATATCCTCCCCTATATTTTTTTTCCGGTGAATAATGAAGATTATATTCAACACGATCTGGATATCTTTTTACTTCTTGAACACTAGTAGCTGTCCTAAGAGTGGTAATCCCTGATTTTAGAGCACAAGTAGTAACACTTTTTTGCTTGCGAGACTTAGCAATAAACTCGCTAAGCAATTCTTCTGTAAAATAAAGACTATCGTGCAAAAAGATATATTCTTGTTTGTCGTCAATTTGAGAAACATCTGAAACTACCACTATCTCGAGACTCAAGCCTAAAAGAATCTTTCTTCTTAGTTTCTCAAGAGTTTTATTTCCGATCAAACAACCGCCAGGATGTTCATTAAAAGGATCTAGTTTTTTCTCGGTTCTCAGAATATACGCCTTCATCTTTCATCACCTCCTCTTTACTATTCACTTGTCAAAGACACTGACGTACTATTTTTAGCATACTAAACTTATCTCTTTAAGTCAAATTTATGGGTAAATTTGTCCAGCGTTATATACACTTTTAACTGTTAATACGCGTGATGATAAGGTCTTTTCAAAAGGAGAATTCCGATGGCCGGAACAGAAACTTCTGTAAAAAGAGTAACGATTGTCGGCGATATATCAATTGTGCGCATGTGTTCATTATCGGCGTCATTGCCAAAAAACTCGAAGGTCTTGGCATAAATTTAGATGGCAGAATGTATGTTGACGAAGATACAAATGATGAAATCTGTGAAACATCTTCTTTGGCGGATAATTTTCCTCATGGAATATCTCCTGCAGATCTTTAGGGCAAACGCAAAGGCGGGATTTATAATGTTATCCCGCTTTTTGTTATTCATAATTAGTGAGTTTAAATATTTTTTACTGATTTTATTTGTCCTGCAAAATAAAAAAAGAGCCATTTCAACAGAAACGGCCCTTAGACAACGAATCATTTGCCCTAATTATCCTTTCCCAATAAATCTTTATAATCAAAATGCATAGCTTCCCGTACAAGCTCAAGGGTTTTTTTAGCTTCTTCTCTCGCCCTCCTATTCCCGGTTATTAGAACATCTTTAATAAAACCGCTCTGATTTGCATAGTGATTTCTTTTTTCTCTAATCGGTTTAAGAAAACCGTTGATTATTTCTACCATTCTCTTTTTACAGTTGACACAGCCAATTTTACCACTTTTACACGAAGTTTCTATCTCTTCGCACTCCGGAGGATTACCAAATGCTACATAGTATCTAAAGATATTGCAAACATCTGGATGTCCTTTATCGGTTGGATGAATCCGTGCAGGATCAGTGATTGCTCTCATAATCTTTTTTCTAACGGATTCCGAAGAATCTGAAAGAAAAATAGCATTACCACGACTCTTGCTCATTTTTTGACTATCAAGGCCCGGCAATCTAGCTACTCTTCCCACTAAAGCTTCGGGTACAGGAAAAATTGATGCAAACAATCGATTAAATGTTCGAGCTATTTCCCGAGTTTGTTCGATATGCGCTACTTGATCTTCTCCAACAGGTACAAGATGTGCTCTAACACTTAAAATATCGGCGGCCTGAGAAATTGGATATCCAACAAAACCATAACTTACTTCTGAAATTTCAGATGCTTTTATTTCTTCTTTCACCGTAGGATTCCTTTGCACTCTAGCAAGGCTAATCATCATTGAAAAATATGTGGTAAGCTCGGCAATTTCTGGGATTTTGGATTGAATAAAAATTGTGCTTTTTTCGGGATTTATCCCGACTGCCAAATAATCAAGGACAATCTCTTTAATAAATTCACCGATTCTTTTAGTTTCTTTCAAATGATCTGTAAGTACTTGATAATCGGCAATAACAAAAAAACATTCATATTTATCCTGCAGCATAACCCTGTTTTCTAACGAGCCTACATAATGGCCAAGATGTAATGGGCCAGTAGGACGATCTCCTGTCAAAATTCTCTTCTTCATATCTCTTTTTCCTTTCATGCGGGTGTTCAAAAGAGGAAGATTAATTTTTAAAGTTCTTTCGTCTTTCGTCATAATAAATTCATTTAAGCAAATCCAAGCAGAAAAATCAAGTTTTATAAAAGTAATACATAAATTATTATTGATATATTGAATTTTACAATTATTTTTTAAATGTTATACTGACATTATGAATGGAATTCTAATTTTTGGAGATAGTATAACGTCTGGCAGAGGCATTACTAAAAATAAATGCTGGGTGGGAAGAATTTCGAAAATGTATGACGAAAAAGACAAAAACAATTATATTGTTTATAATTTGGGAATACCAGGAGAATCAACTACGGAATTAATAAGAAGATTTAGAAGAGAGTGTCAGCCAAGATTACATCGTCAGCATCCTGATGATAGTTTTATTTTGATAATTAATATCGGGCTAAATGATTCTAAGCATATTAATTCTTCGAAACTTCCAAAGACATCAATTTATACCTTTGAAAAAAATATAAACAAATTAATAGATACTGGGAAACAATTAACAAAAAAAATATTTTTTGTGGGGTTGACTCCAATCAACGAGAAGAAAGCTATTTTAGCAACTGGTAATTACTTTTTAAATAAAAATATTGAAACTTATAATAGAGTAATTTATAAATGCTGTAAGAAAAAAAATATTCACTTTGTTGATTTATTTAATAACTGGTTCAATCAAAACTATCAAAAGTTTCTTAATAATGACGGATTGCATCTAAACGAAATTGGACACCAAAATATTTTCAAAAAAGTCATAAAATATCTTAATCGTATATGATTGAACCTTTTTTATATTTACAAAAAATATATTCTTTATCAGATAAAGATGTTGATTTTTTAAAAAGAAGGTTTATTGAAAATAGAATTTTTGAAAACGAACTGTTTATGGGACAATTCTTAGACGAAACACCAACGATGGTAATAGGTGGTCCTTGTATAAGAAAAGATATTGAAGGAGTATCGCTGAATACTTTCTATCAAATTTTTATGCCATTAAAAGTAGCAAGTATATTAAACTTACCTTGTAAAATATTTTTGGGAATGAGGGAAGAAATACTCCTTCAGCCCAAATATTTTTTAAAATACGAACATATCAAAAAAATCATAATAAAGGGGATAAAAAAAATTGCCGAAGATTTAAATACTGTTGTAGAAATAATTGATACTTCTTTTTTAATATACGATAAATTAATTAATGAATGCATCGAAAAACTGCAAATTAAATTATCGATTAAAGAATCAACCAACCTATTCAATCTATCTGTAGAAAAAGATAAAAAAATATTACACTCTGATTTAAGAATATTGGTCGATGAAAGAGTAATCGCTTACAATACATCATATTTTTTAAATAAATCGTTTGGGCCTAATAAATTTTTGGTTGTTGAAGACATCGAGCAATATAAATGTATATTGTATGCCAAAAAATTTTCTAAGGGAGAACTTCCGAATTTTTTAGCAATGATTCCGCTACCCGATATTTCAGGAACCAAATGCATGTTTAGAGCAGAAAAAACAGAGCGAATAATTCTAAACCAGAAGGGCAATTATAATATATTATTAAAACAATCTCCGAGTTGGGTTTTAGACATATACAATGAAATATTATCTTTGGCTTTAACTATAAAACAAACTAAAATTAAAAATATAAATTTAGCTATTAAACAAATCTCTATTTTTTTTGAATAATTTTCAATCATTGAAAAAATTATTTTTTATATTTTATCTGTCTAATAAAATAAAAAAAACGGGCTTATTATATCCCGATTTTCGTTTAACAGACCAAATTGGGAAAGAGCCGTTTTATTGTATTTTCAATACCAGATCCATCTAGTTGAAAATACTTCAGCACATTATCTAATTTACCCGAAGTTCCCATCGTAAATCCATGTCCTAAAATAATTGGAGGACATTTGCCAGATTTTGCTAAAGCACCAGCTACTGCTGATTGCAAAATAAACGGATTACCATTGTAAATCGTTAGTATCGGGGTATTTTCATCGAAAAAGTTGGCAAATGATTGATTAATTTCTTTCATATTAATCACATTTACCACCTTAATTCCCGTCCTTAATTTAGCCCATTTCTCTGCAGTTTTCACAGCTTCAATTACAGGAAATCCACTTGCAACAAGTATAATTTTTGGTTTGCTAACGGGTTGATATACCACATACGCAACAATATTACGCTGGCTTTCTTTCACTGGCAGACAACTGATTACTCCGCTGTGAAGACGGAGATATGCAGGTCCAGAGTATTCGGTAAGCGCCCAGTTAAAACAGTTTTTAAGATCAATTAAGTCAGCAGGCTCAAGCAATGTCATGCCTGGCATACTTAACAATGCACCCGGCTGACCAGTGGTTTGATGAGTAGAACCGTTTCTAGCTTCAAATAAACCACTGTCACAACCCAAAATAATCATTTTGGATCTTGCTTGAGAAATTGCATGAATTTGGTCTATTGCCCTAAAAATAAAGGGGTCGCCCTCAACAATCACAATGCGTGAATTTGGATCGGTAACAGAAATTCCATGTGCCATGCCCATAAGATGTTGTTCTCTTATGCCAACGTCTATATAACACACATGTTCCCGATCAAACCCACATTGATGCGCGAGATCTTTTACGGTAACATCAGCGGTCATGATATAGAGCGTGTGTTCTCGATGTTTTTGAAAAAAATCAGTTAGCTTTTGTAGATAATTAACTAACCCATCTTCAAAAACATCGATGATTTTCGGACTAATGTGGATACGAAGCGGTTTCCTCAGAAAATTCTTTTTGCTCTTTGGGAAGAAAAATCGTTTAGTTCTTCTCAGAACAATGTTTTTAATTTCTTCTAACGTTACCTTTTCAATGAATTTTTCTTCCTCGGCAATCGCTTCTGCGACATAACTTTTCGAACACACACTAATCGTATGATATCCACTTGGATGTTGTTCCGCACCTCTTAATCCCCTGCCCTTTGTCGTATCTGCAATATAAATCGTAGGTTTATCTTTTGCCCTTTTTTCGTGTAATATGCGTAAAATTTCAGTAATGGAATTACCATTCTTAATTCTACGAACAGACCATCCATAGCCTCGCCAAATAGTTATAATATCCGAAGATCCATCTGTGTCTGACGTCATTTGAGAAAGTTGCTTTTTATTACGATCCATAATGCAAACAAGATTGTTGAGATGAATATTGCTTGCGTATCGAGCAGCTTCGCTTACGTTACCCTCCTGTTCCTCTCCATCTCCTAGAAATGTCCAAACGATGGATGGAATATTCTTTCTTCTAAGTACCACTGCAGCTCCAGTTCCATAAGAGAGAAGCATACCCAACATTCCGCTAGGAGTAATATCTACCCCAGGAACAACCTCCATACATTCATGTCCCTGAAGCCTTGAACCAAAAGAGCGGTAGGTAGCAAGTTCATATTCTTTTATCCATCCAAGAAGCGAAAAAATACTGTATCGCAAGGGGCCAAGATGACCCCTTACCAATACACGATCTCGCTCAGGATTTATAGGATTCTCTGGATCAAATTTCAAAATACCGCCAAAATAAAGAACAACCATCAATTCAAGAGAAGAAAGCGAACCTCCAATATGACCACTCCCAGCTTGTAAAATCGTGGTTAAAACACGACGCCGAACTTCATGACAAATAATTTCTAATTCATTAATGTCTTGTTTCATGAACATGCGACTATCCCCTTGCTTTTAGGAGTATTCAGTTTTCAAATGCGGAAAACCACTTCCCGCCGTGCTGGTTTTACATTATACCAACAATAAATTATGTCAATATGTCAAAGTTTAATATTTTATTAAAAAATTCGTATTTTTCCCTCTGATATTCTTTATATGATAAAATATATATCTGAAAAATACAAGGGAAATGTTATATTAATAAAAAAACAGCGGTGAGAACCGCTGATTTATATTACGCTTCCACCGCTTTAATTTTCTGTTTTCTTCTGCCAAAGTCTACTGACTTGGCATAATCAAGTATTGTCACAATGAATATCTCATCGATTTCAGGAGGTAGTCTGTATCTTTCTCCCAGGACATAGGGAGCATTTGCTACTTCAAACCTGGATTCGTGAGTAATGTAAGGAATATACTGCAAGGTGCTTCTATTATAAATCTTTTGAAGCCTGCCAAGCAGAGACCGAGAACTGAAATCAGCAAAATCTCCGTAGTAAAATCCTTTAATGCCAAGATGTTTAAGCGAAACATCATTGACCCAACGAGCCCTACGGGGACTAGGATGAACAATATGAAACACCTTTCTTTTGGCAGGGACAGCGACAAGCTCTGACACTATATCGCTAGCCCAATCAACAGGGATAATGTTTAAAGTAGAATTAGGAGCAAAGTTCAGATAGATAGGGAGCGTAAGCATCCTATCTAAATCAAGACTCACCCCTTCTCTTTCATATCTTTTCATCTCCTGTTCGTTTTTCCCCAAAAGCGTATTCCTTAAATGCCATAGACTGCTGGCAAAGACATAATATCCATTAAAAGTAGGGATATAGCCGTTATTGTAAGCACCGACTACAATTCCCAACCTATAGATAGAATATCTTCCGTATTTCCAGGCTCTTACCAGCTGTTCGGCCTCTCTTTTCGTTTGTTCATAATGATTTCGAGAAGTTTGTCCGATATCAAAATCTTCTTCGCTGAAATAATCAGCACTGCCTGAAACATAGACTGTGCTTACCTGATGAAATTCAGGGATTTTCAGTTCTTCTGCAAATTGCAGAAGATTTCTAACGCCTTCTATATTAACTTGGCTTGTTGTTTCAGAAAAACCGCCGTCAAGCTTAATTGACGCTGCACAATTCAGAATCTTATCAATCTTTTTTTTCCATTTCCTTCTTTCTTGAACATTAATGCCAAGATGAGGCCGGGTAATATCGCCCTCTAAAACAAAACTATTATCAACCAATCTATCTTTAGCGTTTTGTCCATCCTTAGGACGAACAAGATAAACAAGCTGGTGCCCCTTCTTTTTCAAGAGGGACGCCAAGCTTGAACCAACCGTACCGGTGGCACCGGTAAGCAGGGTGGTAGCCATTGCGACCCTCCATTCTGTAAAGAAACGGGATATTCGCTTTTCAAAACCGAAGAGTTCGGTTTACTGATTTTAGTATATAAGGTTTGGGTGGTTTAGTCAAATTTTCAAATCTTTTTCTGCGACTTGCCTTAAGCCCGAACCTATGAGCCTCATTTCTTACCTTTAAAAGAACCTCTTTTAAGCCTTCTATTAATTCTTTCACTGACTTCTTGGTATCTTTAGGAAAAACAAGCTTATCATTTCCAAACTTAGAAATCCCAACCAATGGAATATTTAGATTATTCTTCTCTAAAATCTTAGAAATAAAGTCAATTTGAGGTCTGCCTCCATCAATTAAAATAATATTTGGGAAGGGCCACTCTTTGTGCTTCAATCTTCTTGCAATTACTTCTTCCAACGCTCTCAAATCATCAAATTGAGGAGCTTCTTTGATTTTGAATAATCTATACTGGTCTTTTTCAGGCTCTCCATTAAAAAAAACAGACATAGCTCCGAAAGTCTCTTTGCCCGTTAAATGAGATATGTCATATCCCTCAACTCTTACGTTATAGAATGACCCTGATTCTTCTCTTTGAATCAGGGAAACATCTTGAATATGCTTTAAAGAATAAACAGCTTCAGGGTTCTCTTTTTTAAGTCTATCAAAGAGTTTCTTTTTCTGGCCAGATAAAAGAAGAATAATATTTCTGATGTTTTTCTGATAATCTTTCTTTGAGATTCTGCCAACGCAAAGACCAGGACAAAGACCTATTTGATAATTAAAACAAGGTTTGCCTGAAAATGGCACACAGGTGCTGTAGGGAAAAATCCTGCGTATAATCCTTAAAGCCTTGTTAAGAAGAAAATAACTCTGATAGGGACCAAAGACATATGCTTTGGCTGAAAACCTTTCTAATTCTCTTTGCCTGACAATCATAGGCCTGGGATAATCTGTTTTAGGTATTATGATGTATATGAAGGAACGATTATCCTTTTCCTTTATATTATATCTAGGCCAGTATTTCTTAATAAGGTTTGCTTCAAGTATTACTGCTTCAAGAAGATTATCGGTCTGATAAAATTTAATCCCTTTTGCCGAATCAATCATCTTCCTAATTCTAGGATCCAATATCTTCTGAAAATAATTTAGAACTCTCTTTTTTAAAGATAGAGCCCTGCCGATATACAAAATAGCGTCCTTTTCACCTAAGAATATATAGACTCCAGGCTTATCAGGCAGTCTTTTTATTTGATTGGATAAAGTCATATAATTGCTATTTTAAAATAATTAAATGCCATATATATTGACACTACTATTAAAAAATCTAAAATGAAAGTAGGGTATGAAAAATAAAAAAGAAATTACATTAAAAGATATAGAAAAGCTTTTAAATCAACAAACATTGATTGTTTTAAGCGCGATTGATGAGAAATTATTAAAGATAGAATCTAAAATTAATCAATTAGAACTGAAAATAAATCAAAAAATAGATCGTCTCACCAGTACCCTGGATAGATTCCTAAAAAGAATGACTGATATGGAAACTGAATTTGAGATAATGAAATCTGAAATAAATAAGATGAAAAGAATAATTAAGGAAAAATTAAAGGTTGAGGTATAACTAGTTTAAACAATTTATTATTAAAGCAAGGCCAAGGACCTTGTTTTTTATTTCAAGTAATTCTTTAGATATTTTCCAGTAATGCTTTTAGGATTTCTAACAATATCTTCAGGAACGCCTTTGGCTATTAACCTGCCTCCTTTTTCCCCTCCTTCAGGACCTAAATCAATTATATAATCAGCTGACTTTATAACCTGCATATTATGCTCAATAACTATTACGCTGTTAGACTGGTCCACCAACTTATTTAATACCTTCAAAAGCATTTCTATATCATAATGATGAAGCCCGACCGTAGGCTCATCTAACAGATAAAGGGTTCTTTTGCCGAGCGTCTGAGTAAGCTCTCTTGAAAGCCTGATTCTTTGGGCCTCTCCTCCCGATAAGGTGGTTGCGCTTTGGCCTAATTGGATATAACCCAAACCAACACTTTGGAGAAGCTTAAGTTTATCGCTTATCTGATAAATGTTTTTAAAGAAATCATAGGCTTCGTCAACAGTCATATCCAGCACCTCGCTGATATTCTTCTTTTTGTATCTTACCTGAAGCGTTTCTCTGTTAAATCTTTTTCCATGGCAGACATCGCACTGGACTAAAACCGGGGGCAGAAAATGCATCTCAATCAAATTGTAGCCCGCTCCTTTGCAAGCCTCGCACCTTCCTCCATAAACATTGAATGAAAATCTTGAAGGAGAATATCCTCTTCCTCTGGCTTCCTCAAGCTGGGCAAAGAAATTCCTGATTGGCGTAAAAATACCAGTATAGGTAGCTGGATTTGAACGCGGAGTTCTTCCAATCGGTGACTGGTTGATAACAACAATTTTATCGATATATTCTGTTCCCAAAATACGGCTTACATTCTCCAGCTTTTTATTCATTCTTGATTTTATTCCAACAGCATTTTTATACAAAACGTCGTATAAAAGAGAAGACTTGCCGCTGCCTGAAACTCCTGTCAAAGAAACAAACCTTCTTAAAGGAATATCCACGTCTATATTCTTTAAATTATTAGCTCTGGCTCCAACAATTGTGATTTTCTCTCTGATTGAGGTTCTGCGGCTTTGAGGAAGGGCTATTTTTCTATCTCCTGTTAAGTATCTTAATGTTAAAGAATCATATTTTGAGGGGTTTTTAAAGAATTCCTGCACTTCTCCGTTTAGAACAACCTCACCCCCGTTTTTCCCTGCCATAGGGCCTAAATCTGTTAAATGGTCTGACTCAAATATTGTTCTTTCATCATGCTCAACAACAATAATCGTATTGCTTCTTTCTTTCAATGATTTTAAAGTAGCAATCAATCTATCGGTATCTCTTTCATGAAGACCAATTGTAGGCTCGTCTAAAACATACAAAGTATTGGATAATTGAGAACCAATTTGGGAAGCAAGCCTGATTCTTTGGGCTTCTCCCCCTGATAGAGTTTCTGCTTCTCTATCAAGCGAAAGATAATCAAGTCCTACTTTTAAAAGGAAGTTAAGCCTTTCTTTAATTTCAGATAAAACATTCTGGCCGATTGCCTTCTGGCGCTGATTAAGCTTTTTTTCATAGCTTTCAAAGAATTGATATGCCTTATCAATTGAAAGAGCTGTAATCTCTGAGATGTTCTTAGAATCTATCTTAACTGACAGAGCTTCTGGTTTTAATCTTTTACCCAGACATAGAGGACAGACTGCATTTAAAAACAAATCATCTTTTCCCAATCCATGGCAGTTTGAACAAGCGCCGTAAGGGCTGTTAAAAGAAAAGAACCTTGGTTCTATTTCTGGAAAAGAAAAGTTATCCTTTGGGCAGGTCCATCTGCTTGAAAGCATAAATTCTTTTTGCTCTTTTCTGCCCTGGTTTAAGATAACTGTTACCAGACCTTTGCTGTGCTCCAAGGCAGTTTCTACTGCTTCAAACAAGCGGCTTTCATCATTGGATATAAACTTGTCAATTACAATATCAATGCTGTGAACCTTATAACGGGATAAAACCAGCCTATCGTGGAGGGAATAAAACTTATTATCAACTCTGGCTTCTGAAAATCCTAAGTTTAAAAAATCATAAAACAACTGGTAGTATTCCCCTTTTCTTCCTAAGACTACAGGCGATAAAATCGTTATCTGTTTTTTATCTCTTTTAGCCTCAGATATTATCAAATCAACCATTTCCTCCAAAGACAGCTTCTCAATTCTTCTTCCGCATAAAGGACAATAAACTTCTCCAAGTCTTGAAAAAAGAACTCTCAAATAATCATATATTTCAGTCAGGGTGCCGACAGTAGAGCGCGGATTATGGCTTAAAGCTCTCTGATCAATAGCAATTGCAGGAGAAAGTCCTATAATCTCATCGACATCAGCCCGCTCCATTTCTGATAAAAACTGCCTGGCATAAGGAGAAAGAGATTCAATATACCGCCTCTGTCCTTCAGCAAAAATAGTATCAAAAGCCAAAGACGACTTCCCGCTGCCGGAAACTCCTGTGAAAACAATTATCTTGTTTTTGGGAAGCTCGAGGCTTATATCCTTAAGATTATGAACCCTGGCTCCCTTGATTATGATTTTATTCTCCATAATAAGATTATTCTATATCTATTAGGTTTTCTATCGATTTTCTAATGCTCTTCGGCTTAATCTTATTCCTAACATTATACTCTATCTGTTTTTTCCTTCTTCTTTCAACCTCTTCTGTGGCTTTCTTAATCGAACCAGTAATATTATCAGCATAAAGAATAACTTTGCCTAAGACGTTTCTGGCAGCTCTTCCCATAGTTTGAATTAAAGACGTCTCGCTGCGCAGAAATCCTTCACGGTCAGCATCAAGAATTGCAACCAAAGTCACTTCCGGCAGATCTAAACCTTCTCTTAAAAGATTAACTCCGACTAAGATATTAAACTTTCCTTTTCTAAAATCAGTTAGTATAACGGTTCTTTGTAATGTTTTTATCTCTGAATGAAGATAGTTAACTTTAAAACCCTTATCTTTTAGAAAGTTATATAAATCTTCTGCCATCTTCTTGGTTAAAGTATTAATAATCGCTCTTTCATTTTTCTTAACAACTTCCTCAAGCTCCTCAATCAAATCATCTATTTGAGTTCTGTTGTTATCTTTTTCAAATACAGGCCTTATTTCAACAGGAGGATCAATAAGTCCAGTCGGCCTTATTATCTGCTCTACAATTTGAGAAGATTTCTTAAGCTCAAAATCTCCCGGGGTAGCTGATGTAAAAATAACCTGACCTATTCTCTGCTCAAATTCCGAGAATTTAAGAGGCCTATTGTCTAAAGCTGAAGGAAGACGCCAGCCGTACTGAATCAAAGCCTCTTTTCTGCTTCTATCACCCTCATACATTCCTCTTATCTGGGGAAGGCTGATATGGGATTCATCTATTATTGTTAAGAATTGAGGGATATTGTCTTTGTAGGGGAAATAAGAAAGAAGAGTATCCGGCGGCTCACCGGCTAATTTCCCTGTAAGATGCCTTGAATAATTTTCTATGCCGTGGCAGTATCCTATACTTTCAAACATCTCTATGTCGTATAAAGTACGCCTGTTAAGTCTTTCAGCCTCAAGATATAGATTATTATCTTTGAAATATTTTATTCTTTCTTTCAACTCTTCCTTTATCTCTTTTGTTGCCTCTGATACTTTAGGCCTGTTGGAAATAAAATGTTTTGGGGGGAAAATAACTATTTCTTTTAAACCTTCTCTAATCTTCCTTGTCAAAGGATCTGCCAAAGCAATCTCTTTTATTTTCTGTTTATCAAATTCAATCCTATAGATTATATTTGAAGAGGCCGGCATAATCTCAAAGACATCTCCCCTAATTCTAAAACAGCCTCTTTTTACAGCGCCTTTTGTCCTTAAAAACTGAACCCTTACCAATTGGCGAATTAAATCTCCTCTGGTAATTGATTTATTAATCTCTAAGTGAATTGCTGACTCCAAATAGTTCAAAGGGACGCCAAGATTGTAGATACAGGAAACAGAAGCGACAATAATAACATCATTTCTAGTCATAAGCGCGCTTGTTGCTTGATGTCTTAATCTATCTATTTCCTCGTTAATCATTGCTTCTTTTTCAATATATGTGTCAGTAATTGGAAGATAAGCCTCTGGTTGGTAATAATCGTAATAAGAGACAAAATAGTTTACTGAATTTTGGGGAAAGAAATTCTTGTATTCTCTGTAAAGCTGAGCAGCCAAGGCTTTATTTGGAGCAATAACTAAAACAGGCATATTAAAATGATTGATTGTTGAAGCGATGCTGAAGGTTTTTCCCGAACCAGTTACGCCTAAAAGAGTTTGGTATCTATAACCTTTTTTAACGCCCTCTATTAGTTTTTTTATGGCCTTGGGCTGATCTCCTGATGCTTTATACTTTGATTTAAGCTTGAAAATAGACATTACAATAAAAATTCCCTCAGTTTTATATCTCTAAGGGGTATTATAATTTTATTAAATTCTATATAATTCTAACACTGGTTCAAAGAATAATCAATCTTTTCAAACAAAAAAACAGCTAAGATAGAATCTTAACTGGTTTTTAATATAGTGATGAATTCAGATATTGATTATCCAAAGAAAGAAATTTAAAACAGCAGCAAAGCTAACCCAGATGATATATGGCACAAGCAAAAGGCCTGCAATTCTCGAAATCTTTAAAAAGTTTACAATCGTCATTGAGATAAAAACCCAAAGAATAATTATCTCTAAAAAAGCAAAAAGAGGTGATTTGAGACCAAAGAATACAACAGACCAAAGGATATTCAATAAAAGCTGAATAGAAAAAAGAAAACCAGCCTTTTTGGATTCCTTTGTTTTAAATCCCTTTATCCAAACTAAATAAAAAGAAACTCCCATTAAAAAATATAGAAATACCCAAACAGGAGCAAAAACCCAATTAGGAGGAGCTATGCTCGGTTTATTCAAGCTATTATACCAGCCAGAAATATTGGGAGCTGTAAAAAAGCTTCCTATAATGCCTGCTATCTCGCATACTAAAACCGCTGAAAATAATTTAAAAGCATTATTTTTCATCTTTATAGCTTATCTCCCTTTATTATTTTTATAACTAAAACAATAATACTTGATAGAAACAGAATTGGAAAAACAATCACCCCGAGAATAAAGAAAACAGGCTCCTCAAAACTAAACGTAGCAGAAATTACATTATGAAGAATAACGCTTACAATGAAACCTACTATAGAAATTGATATTAAAATAAGAAATTTCTTCATATTTTAATCCTTTAGAGCATTTAAAGGAGGATATAAATCTTTATCAATCTTTCTTTCAAAGCAGAATCTTTCTGATAAATGATACCAGTTTTGCGCTTCTGGAGATTTACCCATCGGCACTGGAGTGCTTTCTGAATACCTGTCTCTTGATTCTAAATTAAAATCAGCGCATAGCTCAAACGTGTCTTCGCTTTTAACGTAGTACTCATAAGATTGGCTTGTTTGAGGGTCCGTTGGCGCCTCGTAGCCGCTAATCTGATCTCTTAAATCATCTAAACTCTGGGGCAGTTTTTCCTTTCTCTGCCAATAATATATTACCTGCGACTGGATATTTGTTAAATCGGAAATACGCTGCTCGTCAAACCTATACAATCTTTCTTTATTGGGAGAACCGATAAAGAAAAATCCGCTTATAACCGCAATAATTACAACTATAATTACTATTATGGCGAAATTTCTTAAAAATAATGGTTTCTCTTTTTTTAAATCATTAAGATAATAGATAAAAATAGCCGAAGCCACTATTAAAACCGATAGAGCCTTTAAGATAAACCTTAGGGCTGTTTCTCCTTCTAAAAAGAATAAAACAATCCTTACTAAATCAACTACAATAATTAAAGCTGCGATAAAAAGCGTGAAATATATCAGCCATTTCCTTATTTTCATTTCCTTTATTGCTGGATTTCTAACATAGCTTTTGTTTAAATACAAAGAGCTTAGAATAAAGGCAGGGAAAACAATTAAAAGGGACGCAATAGAGAATCTTATCAAATCATACGAATATGCCTGATAATTTATATAAGATAGAAGGTCAGGTACCAGTATATTAACATACTGAAAAATAATGGTCAGAAAACTGGCAGTGCCCGCATAAAGCATTACTATAAGGAAAAGATGCAGGAAAACATATTTTGGAGTTACTTTTTCTTGGCTGTTTATTTTGTTTTTCATATTTTTACTTAATACCTTTTAATGATAAATGCGAAGAAAAAACCTTTTTGTTATTTTAACATCTTATTTAAAAAAAGTGAAATTAAGGTTCTCAACAATATTCTTTACCAGCCGATGGTAATCTAGGGTTTTATTATAATTTTTTCTTGTTGGGATTCTATCAAAAAATCGCTTTTAAAGCGATTTTTACTCTTACAGCTATTCTGTTGTTATTCCGTCAAAATGATCTTCTGAATCACTTTCAGCATCAGATTTGGTTATATGAACTATCTTGTCTTTATGTTCCGGCGGAGAATAAATCGTATAAAGTTTTAATTCCCTATCTGGACCATTTATAATATTATGCTTCATACCGCTCGGAATTACTATCGCTGAACCGTCTTCAATAGCATATTCTGCTCCATCTAAAATAGCTCTTCCTTGTCCCTCCTCCACCCTTATAAATTGGTCTAAATCATGAACCTCTTCTCCGATCTCTTCATTAGGCTTTAAAGTCATAAGCACAAGCTGGCTGTTTTTAGCAGTATAAAGCACTTTGCGGAAATTCTCATTTTCTTTTGTTTCTTTTTCAATATTTGATATGTATCCTTTCATATTTTTATAAGTTTTAATTACAATTATCAATCGACTAATTATTATTTTACCCTAAAATCATTGATTAGGAAAGACCTTGCCTTTTAGTTCTCTTAAGGCATCGCTGGAAATCCATTTCGCGCTTTTAGAGTTTATCTTTTTAATTTCTTCTGAAAGCTTAATCGCTTTTTTATTTAAATCAGAATTTCTCTTGCCAATCTGCCTTATTGCCCAATTTACAGCTTTTCTAACAAAGTTCCTTTCATCTATAGAGTATCTTTTAATAATCGGAAAGAACTTCAAAAACTCCTTATCTTTTGTGTCTTTATTATGCCAAGCCAAACAAGCCATTAAAGCAAAACCAGATCTTCTTATAAATTCTTCATCTCTTTCTGCCCATTTAACAGCCTTTTTAAAAGCAAAAGGGGTCTTATCAAAAAGATTCATCAGACATTGGTCGCACAAATCCCAGGAATTAAAATCTTTCACCCAGTTCTCCATTTGCTCTGAGGTTACTTTCTCTGATTCATCAATCATTGTAGCCAATATTCTAGCTTCATGAATCTTAGTGCTCCATAAATCAAGTGCTAATTTATGGTCTTTCCCTATTTTCTTTGCCAGGCTTCTTAAAACAGGAACTCTTACTCCTAAAGCATATTCGGGGTTAATTCCAAAACGAGCCATTCCAATCTTATCTCTATAATTAGAATTCTTTTTTAATTCAGAAATAATCTTTTTAGAATCCATTATAACCCTCTTGTTCTTAACTCCCCCTCTAACATATTAATAAGCTGTGTTAAAAGCTCAGCAATCTGCCTTTGAATCTCAAGTATTTGAGCCTTAATCTGCTCTATTAATTGCAATCTTTGGGTATCTTGGGTTTGAATAGGGGTAAAATCAGTGTTTAAAGCTAATTCATTGAGCTTTTCTCTTGTTTTAGGCCCTACTATGCCGTATCCTGGTATT
>JAQTZP010000004.1 GCA_028687715.1 Minisyncoccota bacterium | reverse complement strand
TTTAATACCTCATCTGTCTCTTTTCTATCCTGCTGAAGCTGAATAATCTTGCCTTTTCCTATCTTTTCTCCATCCCTTATAATCTCAAATAGGGCGCCTCTTTTAATCCTGCCCTCTGTTGCTTTTCCTCCTATAATCTGACGGCCTCTTTCGCTTTTAAAAAAGGTTAAGACTTTAGCTTCCCCTAATTCTTCCCTTGATATCTCAGGAGCCACCATCTTCTCCAAAAGGTTCCTTACTGCCTGGCTGAGCTCATAGATAATATCAAACCTTATTATTGTTATCTTGTCTCTCTCAGCTAAAATCTGGGCAGTAGGACTTGCTTTTACCCTAAAACCTATAATCTTAGCTCTTGCTCCTGTTGCTAATTTAACATCAAAATCATTTATGTCCCCCACCTCTGACTTAAGTATCTTTAAACCTGCTTTTTCCTGGGGAATGCTTTTTAAAACTTCTTCTATTGCCTCTAAAGAACCGAAAACATCAGCTTTTATTATTATATTCAACACTTTTACATCATCTTTTAAAGAAGCTTGTTCAGAAGTTTTCTCTCTTTTTAAGATATTCTCTCTGGCTGAATTCTCGTTTGAATAAACCTTGACTCCCTCTCCTACTATTGGAACCTCTTCAAATCCTAAAACTACTGCTGGAAGAGAAGGCAAAGCTTCTTCAATAGGTTCTCCTATAAAATTCTCCAAACCTCTTACTTTCCCTATAACCGAAGCAGTGCCCAAAATGTCTCCTTTTTTAACTATGCCGTTATTTAAAATAATTGTTGCAATAGGCCCTCTTAAGCCGTCTAAATAGGATTCAATAATGAATCCTTCGGCGTCTTTCGAAATATCAGCTTTAAAATCCCCCATCTCTGATAAAAGAAGAATCATTTCTAAAAGATCTGGTATACCTTGTTTAGTCTTTGCTGAAACCGAAATAGAAGGGATTTTTCCGCCCATTGATTCAACAATAATGTCTGACGTTGCAAGATCTCTTTTTACTTTTTCAATGTCAGATGATGGCAAATCTATTTTGTTGATAACAACAATCATTGGAATTTGAGAACTTTGAATATGGAAAATAGCTTCTTTAGTTTGAGGCTTTATGCTTTCATCTGCTGCTACTACCAAAACAGCGATGTCAGCTACTTTTGCTCCTCTTGACCGCATAGCTGAAAATGCCTCATGGCCAGGGGTATCAATAAAAGTAATCTTTTTGCCCTGGTGTTCAATTTCGTAAGCGCCTATATGCTGGGTGATTCCGCCTGATTCTTTAGCAGTTATTTTTAGGTCTTTAATAGCCTCTAAGATTGATGATTTTCCATGGTCAACATGACCTAAAACAACTACCACAGGCGGTCTTAAAACCAGATTTTTATCTTTAATATCTGCCATAATCTTTATTTTCCTACAGCTTTTCTTATCACTTCTTTTTCTTCTTCAGAAAGGGTATAGCTTGAACCGCCCTGCTTTATGGGTTTTGCGTAAACTCTATTGCCCTCATGACCGAAAATGCTGGTTATGACAAGTCCATTATTAGAAGCATCAAGCAGGGCTATTGAAAAGCTTTGGTCACCTCCTGTCCCGGAAAAAGGATTAAACCTGATAACTTCTGTTTTCTGGATGCAGAAAGCATTCTGTTTCTTTAATTCTTCCAGCTGATTTAGAAGACTCTTATTCTGAGCCTCTAATTTCTTTATCTGCTTTACAACATCGGCCAAATTCTTAGGCTCTTTATTATTTTTATTAAATAATTTAAACATATTTTTATTATTCTTTATTATAACTTATAGTTTATCAGAAATAGATAATTTTTGATAGATTACCAGGACAGAAAAGAAAAACCCCCTTATTAAGGAGATTTTTCAATTAATAGGCTTTTTACCAACGATTTCTATTTCCGCCAAATCCTCCGCCGCGTCCTGAACGGTTGAATCCGCCCTGTCTGCGTGGCTCTAGAGGACGAGCTTCTTTGACAATGATATTTCTTCCTTCAAATTCCTTTTCATTGAACATATCAATAGCTTTTTGAGCCTCCTCTTCGGTTGACATCTCAACAAAACCGAAACCCTTTGAACGGCCAGACATCTTATCAGTGATAATTGCAGCTGATTCAACGTTTCCGGCTTGAGAGAATAAATCTCTTAAAGAATCTTCGGTAGTGTCATAAGATAAACTGCCTACATACAGTTTTTTTGCCATAAATTCTCTTTATTTTTTAAACTTAAAGTAAGCCGACCCTATCTTATTTTATCTCTGGCTTACATAGAATTTCTCTACTTTTGCTTAAGAAACTAAAACAAGAGCTTACAAAACCTAATTTACTCTTTTTTATTTAAAAAGTCAAGGGTTTTATCCTGCCCCGCCTCCTCCTCCGCCTCCTCCTCCGCCAGCTCCGCCTCCGCCGCCGGCTCCAGATCCCCCAGGAGAAGAACCGAATGTGGATGAAATAGAAGAAGCAAAAGACGAAAAGCTTGATGAAAAGTCAGAAAACGAAGAAGCGGCCAATACATTATCTCTTGAGCCTGAAATAGAATAAGGAACAAACCAGCTGTGCTGTCTTTGTTCGTATGAGAAATCAGAAAATCTGGCTGCCCACTGCTTTTCTACCTTAAAAACCATGGCATAAGGCAGAAACTTAGAAAAGGTATCAATAGTTTCTGCTCCAATTCTGAATCTCTCTGCTGTATGAAGATATTCTTTGAATCCCAATGTCTGCCATTTTGCTTCTGCGCCTGATTTTGTCAGAGCAGGCATAATATAGCTGAAAATAAATCCTATTAAAACAGCGGTTATGAAGCTGAGAATAAAGACAAAAAGATAGACAGAAACTCTTATTGATATTGAAAAGGGCATTAGGTACTCTGATAAAATACCTAAGATAATTAAAAGAGCGGCTACAATTATAATCCATAAAAAGAGCCTTAAAAGATTTTTATTCCTTATTTTTTCTATATTCCCGTCAAAATAACCTGTAGATTCTATTTCTTTGTAAATCTCCTTTTTAATTTTAGGAATGTCTCTATAGAATTTATTTCTTAAATCATTGCTCGATGCCCTGTCTTTTGCTTTAAAAACAGCTCTCATTATTTCTTGCTCAAAAGGCTTAAGTCCGCTATCATCTTTTAACTTTTCAAAGACATATTCTTTACTTCTAAATAAGCTCTTTTTCCCTTCTTTTATCCTTAAATAGCCCCTTACAGCTAAGTCAACAAGTGTGGCTACTATATCTTTTATTTCAACGCTCTGACTTACTAAAACGCCCGCTAAGGCAGGAGAGATGTTATTAGGAGGTTCGTACTGAGCAATAATTGTCTTATTAATCTTTGCATCTTTTCCTTTCTTTCTCCAATCAGAATATAGTCTTAAAAATATTATGACAGGGATAAAAAGAGCTGTAATTAAAGCTATCCAGTCAATTATCTGGTTGCGGTAAAGAAGAGGCTTTTTAACTATGCCTTTTGGCCAGGCAGAAACAATAGTTAGATACTGGCCTTTTGCTATATTATCGCCCCAGAAATGAATTGTTCTATTATCAATAACTTCATAGCTTGGATTCTCTGTTTTAGTTCCAAGGGTTCCAATAAATAATTTATTGATTAGGTCTTTTTCATCAACTGGTTCAGGCAGATGAACAAACACATCAGCCCGCTTAACATCTACATCTCTGTCTGCAAACACAGCATTCCAGTAAATCTCATCCCAGGACTCATAGAATCCTAATCCCCCATGAACCCTATACTTTACAACCCAGGATTTTAATTCATTTCTAAAATCTCTCCTTTCAAAATCCCACTGGATATGAATAGTATTTCCCTTTGGGCTTATTGTATATTGATTTCTGTTAAGCTTTTTTCCCTGACTGTCATAGACTTCAATATCAGAGATATGGTCTAATTTATTGAGTTCAATATCGCGGTAGAAATACCCGAAACTGCCGTCTAAATTATATGTCTGCTCCTCAGATAAATCAAAAGTGCTGTCTTTATTTATATTAATATCAACCTTAATTGATTTATAATAATAGTTTCTAATAGCTAAGGCTTCTGGGCTGAATAAAAAGAGCAGTGTTATTAGAATGATTAGAGGTTTTTTCATTTTTAAATTAATTTATTTTAAAATTGGCGGTGGAGGAAGGATTTGAACCTTCGATACCCTTTTAAGGCATAACGGTTTTCGAAACCGTCCCATTCAACCGCTCTGGCACTCCACCATGCAATATAATGCACCTGAGAGGAATCGAACCTCTATTTTCAGCTCCGGAGGCCGACGCTCTGTCCGTTAAGCTACAGGCGCTCTATTTCTCGCAGATTAGGTAAATATTTTTGCGATTTCCTCTTTTATTTCTTACAATACCAACCTCTTTGATTTCAAAGCCTGATTGTTTCAATAACCCTTCAACCTCTCTTTTAGAAAACCAATGATAATAACGGTTAGTTTTATTCCCCCAAGGCTCAAAGATATCTTTAAAATCAAGCTTAGATCTTCTTATTATCTTTAAAAAAGCATACCTTATAATCCTTAAATAATCTTTTAGTCTGTAAAACTTCCAAACAGTTAGAATCA
Source organism: Minisyncoccota bacterium (assembly GCA_028687715.1). Lineage (GTDB taxonomy): Bacteria > Patescibacteriota > Minisyncoccia > Minisyncoccales > GWA2-38-27 > JAQTZP01. The sequence goes on along the minus strand of JAQTZP010000004.1, from coordinate 103,124 downwards.
ACACTCCCTTTTCTTTTAAAACCCTTTTTGCTTCTTTTAAGAATAAAAGCCTTAATTTCTTGGAAGGAATATGGTGAAAAAGCGCAATTGCATAAATTCTGTTAAAATAACTATTAGGGAAAGGCAGATTTAAAGAATCAGCTGTTTGAAAATCTGCTTCAGGATATCTTTTTTTAGCTATTTCAATGAGCTTTTCTGAATTATCAACTCCAATATAGTCTGCATTTTTTTCTTTAAAGACTTTGTAAAACCTGCCGTTTCCGCATCCCAAGTCCAGCATCTTTTCTCCCTCTTTCACATCTTCAAACAGAAACATTAATTCATCCCAGATATCATCTCTTGTCCTTGAAAAATCATCAGCAATTAAGTTATAATCATCTTTAGTCTTATTTAATATATATTGAGCGTATTTTTTATCCATAAATTATGCAAAAGCCATTAGAATCATTAATCATAGAAGCTGTAAAAAACAAAACAGAAAGCTCTTTTGATTTGAATTTCTTAAAGAGAAAATTCGCAAAAAGGTTTAAAATAGAAACACCTTCCAACATTGAACTATTAAAAGCATACCACAATTTGGTTGAAAATAAAAGGATAAAAACTAATCAGAGATTAAAAGAGCTCCTTGTAAAAAGAAGGATTAGGTCGCTTTCAGGCGTTGTAACTGTATCTGTCCTAACAAAACCTTACAAATGCCCTGGAAAATGCCTTTACTGCCCCAATGAGAAGGGAATACCGAAATCCTATCTTTCAAACGAGCCTGCCGTAATGAGGGCTGTTTTAAATAAATTTGACCCATACAGCCAGGTTAAAACAAGAATAAAGTCCTTAGAGCTCACTGGTCACGCTACTGACAAAATTGAACTGATAATTATTGGGGGAACATGGTCTTATCTTAATAAAAAGTATCAGGAGTGGTTTATCAAGAAATGCTTTGAAGCAGCAAATAATAAAAGGAGTGATTCTTTAAAAAAGGTGCAGGAGATGAATGAAAAGGCAAAGCACAGAATCATTGGGATAACTGTTGAAACAAGGCCAGACTTTATAGATGAAAAAGAAATAAAGAATCTAAGGAAGCTTGGAGTAACAAGGGTTGAAATAGGCGTCCAGAGCATTTATGATGATGTTTTGAAATTAAATAAAAGGGGTCATAAAAGAATCAAGATAATAAAAGCAACCCAGCTTTTAAAAGACGCTGGGTTTAAAGTCTGCTACCACATAATGCTTAATCTCTTGGGCTCAAGCCCAATTCTTGATAAGAAAATGTTTGAAGAGATTTTCAACAACCCTGATTTCCGGCCCGATCTCTTGAAAATCTATCCTTGCGCTATCTTAAAACAAGCTCCTCTTTACAGATTGTACAGAAAGGGAGCTTACAAGCCTTATGATGAAAAACAACTAATAAACTTATTAAAAGAGATAAAGAAGAAAATACCATATTATGTAAGAGTCCAGCGATTAATCAGAGATATTCCTTCTCAAAGCATTATTATTGGTCCGGCTAAAATATCGAATATGAGGCAGATTTTAAAACAGGCTCGAGGGAAAGAAAACTGGCACTGCAAATGCATAAGATGCCGAGAGGTAAAAGAAAGCTATGACCCTAAAACCATCAATACTCTAAAGCTGTTCAGAGAAGACTACAACGCTTCTGGGGCAAAAGAGATTTTTCTGTCTTACGAAGATAAAAGTAGAGAAAAGCTTTACAGCCTATTAAGGCTTAGAATCCCTTTAAAAGATAAGGAAAATCCCTTCTCTGTCTTAAAAAGCTCTGCCATAATCAGAGAAGTTCATACTTACGGCAGGCTAAACCCAATAGGCCATACCCTGTCTAAATCCCCTCAGCATAAGGGTTTTGGAAAGAAACTTATTGAAAAAGCGGAAAAGATTGCTAAAGAAGAATTTGGGCTGAATAAAATAGCTGTTATTTCAGGCATTGGGGTAAGAGGATATTATAGAAAGCTGGGGTATACGCTAAAGGATAGTTATATGGTGAAAAGGATGTAGAAGGGTAAATTAAAATCTACTTTTATTATTTTTTTAGTCTAGAGCCTAATATTTCCTTTATCTCTTAATTCCCTGCCTAATTTACGGGCTTGTTTTCTGCCCGTTTCATTAAGCTCAATATCTCTCTGACCCATATAGATTTCATTAAGATTATGGTCTGTTTGTCCATGGCGAGCCAAATATAGAATTCCCATAATTTTTATAATTATTATATCATTATTGGGAGTTTCCGAACAGCGCCATACTAACTATGTGAATCGGAATTCTTATTGTTCTAACTATTTTTAGCAATCTCTATCACTTTTTTTGAATAATTTTTGCGCAAACTCAACAGACGAGCGCAATTCGTGCTTTTTTGAATAGTGTTCCCAAACTTTATGTCTTTGCTCTTTGAATTTTTTCCAGCCAATATCATTATCTTTTACGCCTTTGAAGGAATTGTTAAGAACCGTAATCGTTTCTTTGATTTCGGTATCTTCATATTTTTTAGTCCCAAAAGTGTAATCATACATAAAGTGGTTTGCTTCGTGGTAAAGAGTTCTTTTAAAGGTCAAAATATCTTTCAATGAAATTGAAATCCATTTCTCTTCTACATTCCAAGTAGAAAAAGGTATAGTATTTAAAACCACAAAGAACTCAGGCATTTCTTTGCCAAATATTTTTTTCATATTCCTCTTGATCTCTCCATCGTTAAAATCTGGCATTGATTTCGCCACTTTTGAAGCTATAATGCTCATTTGGCCATCAAATTTAACTTTAGGAAATTTATGACCAAAAACAGGCGAAAGTTTTTCGCCCATCCTATTTAATTCTTTGTGTATCTCTTTATCTATTTTTTTTGAATAATATATTTTCATAATTTTAGAAAATAATTGGGGGATAGAATAACAAGTATTACTATCCCCCTGATTGTCGCTTCAGCAGTCGTCGCAGGCATCGCACCCGCTGTTGCAGCCACAGATGTTGCTCTGCCACTTGTCGTGGCACACGCTTGCTCTCTCGCAAGCTGATGAAGAACAGGACTGAATCCCCACATACGCCTTCGGAGCAGAACTAACCCTGTTCCCGTTCTTGGCGTATTGCCGTTCAAAGAGTTGAACCATATCAACTCTCCTTTCTGAAAAAGGAGGCCGAACAAGAAAGAACGTCAACGCTCAACTTGTGCTATATAGATAGTCCTCCTCTTTAAGAACTTGCGGAAGAAGAACGTCTGGACCTTTAAACAGCCAGAACAATCTGCACCCAGCTCCACACTTGCTCCACCGTTCGCATTTCGCACACCTTTCGCAAGGTGGTGAACTTGCAAGAGCGTAGCTATGAGAAACTGCGTAGTTTTTACGCCAGGCGAGATATTGCTCGGCTGTTGAGAAATCAATCCCAAACTTAGCCAACGGTTGAGTAATCAAATGGTTGCACGGCAATACCTGTCCGTCAGGGTCAAATATCACCGAATTATGTCCCATAAGGTGGCAACCGCTGAAAACTTTTCCCTCTCGCTCCAACTTCTCCCAAAATTCATTTGGCAGCTGGCATTGCGGAAACATTGCGTCAATCTTGAAAGGAATGCCAGTTGAGCTTAGAGTCGGATAGATGATAAATTCAATCAAAGCAGCAATGCTCATAGGGAGCAATCCGTTGTCGAAAACAACATCGTCCCCAATTATGCAAGGCTTCTCAAATGAAAAACCGTAATCCTTCGTTTGATGTCTTCCCATAAAGGCAATAATCTTCTGCCACGATGCAATCGTATCGGAAGTTATAGTGATTGAAATCCTGTGTTTAATTCCACTATTATCAAGGTTTTCAATAGCTTGTTCCACTTTTGCGAATCCTCTAATACCTGTTCCTTTTACGTATTCTTCCTCGGAAAATCCTTTCACAGAGGTTATCACCGTATCTACTCCCGCACTTTCCGCTCTTCTAACAAAGTCCCTATCGCTAAAACGCAAGGAGTTGGTAATTATCCTTGGCAACACTCCTCTTCCCCTGAGCATTTCATTGATAGTCAGAAATAGCGGGTGAATAGTGGGTTCGCCTCCGATTAGAATAACTTCCCGAAGTCCCAAATCTGCCAGCAAACAGATTAAATCACTTACAAGTTTTTTGGGCATTACTTTTTCTCCGCCCGATATTTCTCGCTGATAGCACCAATGGCAATGTAAATTACATGTATGGTTGGTTGTCAGCCAAGCCAATTTCGGTAAAAATCCGTCCATATCTCTTTCTCCCTTGTCAAGGGTATCGAAAAACTAACGTTAGTTTCTCGTTTTGTTCACTTATCAAAGGTGGAAAACACTTTTCCGCCGTACTGGTTTCATTCTATACCATTCAAATTTATCGTCAACCTGCAGTTGCAATTTTTTGCTAAAAAGGGCAATATTAAAAATAATATTAAAATATGCCAAAATATTCTAAAATATCAAAAATATTATTATAAAGATTTCTTATTAGAAATGAAACAACAAATGAAAAACAAAAGAGTTAATTTTTGATAGAATTATAAATGAATTATTAAAATAATTTTTAGAGTATTTTCTATAAATAGAATGGAGATTTATGAACAGAAAAATTATATACAAAAATAAAAATGAGAAAGCTTTAATTAAAGAATTAAAAAAAAGAAAAGATGTTAAAGCAGAACGTATAAAAAAATTATTAGCGCTTCCAGATCTAACTAAAAAGAAGAATTCTCCAGTAAAAGTTTTATTTGAACAGATAATAAACTTGCCAATGTTTAAAGATTTTGACCTGGTTGACTTTCCAAAAGTTGTAACTGTTGAGCAGTGTTTTGACCTTTTAAATATGCCAAAAGACCATCCTGCTAGGAGAGAAACAGATACATATTATTTAGATGACACTCATATTCTGCGCACACACACAACAACTTTTTGGTCTTTTTATTTGAAAGACAAAGAAGTCTTAGAAAAATTGGAGGGAGATGGCGAAATAAAGTCGTTGGCTCCTGGAATTGTTTTCAGAAAAGATGAAATTGATAGAAGCCACTATCCGGCTTTCCACCAAATTGATGGTTTATTGATTTGTAAAAAATCAAAAAAGATTATCGCCCATGAAGATTTAAAAAATGTTCAGATTGAGTTAGCAAAAGGAGTTTTCGGTTCTGATATTGGATGGAAGTTTATTCCCGATGAATTTCCTTATACATTTGAAAGTCTAGAAATGAATATTAAATTCAATGGCGAGTGGGTGGAGGTGAACGGAGCCGGTCTCGTACATCCGCAGTGTCTGAAAAATTTTGGTTTAGACCCAGAAATTTACAACGGTTGGGCTTTTGGATTTGGTGATAGATTGGCAATGATAAAAATGGAGATCCCGGACATCAGAATTTTATGGTCAGACGATCCACAAATAACCAGCCAGTTTAAAGATATAAACAGTAAATATAAAGAAATCAGCAAATATCCTGCGGCATCAAGAGATATTTCGTTTATAATTGATGAAAATATAAACTTAAATAATTATTATGAGATCGTAAGAGATTTGGCCGATGACTTGATTGAAGAAGTAAAGCTACTAGACGAATATAAAGATGAAAATAAATTTGGCAAGAGCAAAAAATCTTATACGTTTCGTATTGTTTATCGTTCCTTCGAAAGAACCTTAACTAATGAAGAAATAAACAATATTCAAGAAAAAATACGCGAGAAAACTAAACAAGATTTAAACGCGGTTTTACGATAATACTGCTTTAAATTTTTAGATTATATGGATAAATAAAGAAACAATGAAAACTCAGACAAATCTGTTAAGCCCATTAGAAATTAATCCTAACTGCGTGTCCGAAATGTCCGTATCTTAACTAAGCCCTGCTTAACTAACCTTCCTGTGGGCAATGAAATTCCTAAAACTTTATTACCCCAAAGGCAATTGGATATAAAAAGTGCTTCCTTTGCCTTTTCCATCTGATTCTGCCCAAATCCTGCCATGGTGCGCTTTTACAATCTGACCGGCAATATATAGTCCTATGCCCCTTCCTGTTGTAAAAGTCTTCTTTGCCTCTTCTCCTCTTTCAAAAGTTCTGCCAAAAAGATGGGGGATATCTTCTTTTGGTATCCCAATACCAGTGTCTTTTACCATTATAAGCAACTTTCCCTTTTCGCCCTTTATCTTTATTGTTATTCCCCCTTCTTTAGTATATTTAATAGCATTATCAACTATATTAAATAAGGCTACCTTTAACTTTTGAGAATCAGCCTTGATAAAAGGCAGTTTTTGGGGTCTTTCAATCTTAAGGTAAAGATTCTTATTCTTTGCCTCAAACTCAAGCTCTTCCTTAATCTCCTTTAACGTTGGTTCTATTGATGCATTGGGCCTTAAGGTAACAACCTTTTTACCTAATTGAAATTGGGAAATATCCAAAATCTCATTAACTATCCTTATTAATCTTCTAGTTGAAGCCATAAACTTCTGAAGGGGGTCTTCAAACCTTGGAGGAAGTTTGCCATAAGTTCCTCCAAATATTAAGTCTAAGTACCCAAGCATAGAAGTAAGAGGAGTTCTTAAATGATGCTGTGTGGCCATAATAAACTGGTTCTTTGCTTCATCTAATCTTTGAAGTTCTCTATGGGCTTTCTTTTCTACTTCATAAGCTTCTTTTATTTCTTTTGTTAAAACTTCTAGTTTTTGCCTTTGTTTGACTTCTTTTAAAATACTTTTAATTAGTAATATGCCAAAAATTACTACTGCAAGAAATAAGCCTGTATTTATAAGAAGGTCTTGATAGTTTTTTGATATTATTAATTTTATAATTAAAAGAATCCAAAGAATAAAAGTAAAAATTTCGGTAGCAATCACCCTAATATCTAAAAGATGATATTTAATAACTGCGTAAGAAAGGCAGAATAAGAAAATAAGAAAACCAATACTATCTAAACCACTAAATTGATAAACGGCTAAAATAGGAAAAACAAGACTGGTTAAAAAAGATACTCCTAGTGTTGCAAAGGCACCATATAATATATATCTTAATCGGGTCTTTTCTTCTTTGTTAACAGCCCTTCTGTGTCCTAAGATAAGATTGTAGATAATCAAAATACCAGCTAATAAAAAAAATATAGAATAAAGAATAAGTCCGAATCCCGGCTCCCCCACAAATGCCCCACCTGGGTAAATTGCTTCATAGCTTTCTACTATGAAACCATTATAGAAAGAAGCAAAGAAGAAAAATAAAGCGAAAATATAAATTATTATGGCTTTCTTCAATTTGAAATATTTATCTGTTAATACTAATGCCCAAATCAAACCTGTTGCAATAACCAATGCTCCAAAAGAATAAGTACTTTTTAACCAAAATCTCACGGGATAAATGCCTGTCATAGAATTTGTAAAAGTCCAAATTGCCGCAAAAAAACAAAGTAATGAAAAAAATCTATTTTTCCACGAATTTTTATCTTGAGTAATAGATAAAAAACCTAGTAACAAATTCAAAAAAACAACTAATGAAAGAGTGATGGTTATTATCATCTTATAATTATCGTGTATTAAATGATTTTATTCGATCTTCCTATTCTTTCGCAAACTTCTAGCAGATAATCAACTTGTTCCTTATTATGGGTCGCCATTAAAGAAAAACGAATCCTCTCCGATCCTTCAATCACTGCGGGCCTCCTAATACAAGGTGCTAGAATATTATTTTCATACAACATAGCTGAAAACTTTATCGCCTTTTTTTCAGAGCCGATAAATAAAGGTACAATTGGAGTTTCCTCTCCTAAAACAGTAAAACCTAATTTCTTTAAATTTTCTCTTAAATAACTTGATAATCCTATAACATTTTTTCTAAGATTATCTCCTTCTTTAATGATTTTTGTAGTCTCAATAAGACCCGCTACAACTGCCGGAATAATTGGATCTGAAAAAATATAACTCCTTGCAGTAATACGAAGATAATCAGAGATTGATTTATTGCTTGCAATAAATCCTCCAATACTGCCAAATGCCTTTGTAAAACTCCCCATAATAACGTCTATATTCTGAGCAACTCCTAAATGATAAGCCGTACCTCTTCCGTACGGTCCCAAAACACCTACGCCGTGAGAATCATCAACCATTATTACTGCTTCGTACGCGTCAGCTAATTCGCTAATTTCTTTTAATTTTGCCAAATCACCGTCCATACTGAAAATTCCATCTGTTAATATTAATTTTCTTTTATTTCTATTTTCTTCTAAGATTCTTTCGAGGTCCTCCATATTATTATGTTCATAAATAGCCCTTTCTGATTTTGCTAATCTGACCCCGTCAATAATACTAGCGTGATTTAACTTATCGCTAATAATAATACCTGGTTTTTCGCCAAATATTAAAGTAAAGTAAGGAAATGAATCAACTAACATTCTGATAACACCAACATTAGCTAAAAATCCAGAAGAAAAAGTAATAGAATCATCCTTTTCCAAAAACCTAGCTAATTCTTCTTCAAATTTAACCTGAATATCAAGCGTTCCAGACAAAAGACGCGTACTGCCAGAACCAACTCCATATTTTTTTATATTCTCAATAACTACTTTTTTTACTTCTTCATTCCCTGCTAACCCCAAATAATTATTCGAACTGAAATTAAAAAACTTTTTATTATCCATAAAAACTTCTGGCGAAGAAGATGGTCCTTCTACAGTATAAATAGCTGGATAAAGACCGTGTTTGTTTAAAAACTTAAGATATTTCTCAAAGTATTTGTTTGTATTTTTAGCCATACTTTTAATTTTTATCCCTTTTTATTTATCTTATTTATTATAGAACATTTAGAAATTTTTTGAAAATAACCCTAATTATATTCATTCTTTCTTTTCAAGCCTTTCTTTTAACTCCTTAATCTTCTTCTCTAATTCTTTAATTCTTAACTCTCTACTGACGGTTAAACGATAAAACCTTTCTAATTCTTCTTTCCTTTTATTTATCTCAGAAAATAGAGTAGCATTTTTTAAGGCAATGGAAACTTGATTAGAAAAAACTTCTAACAACAATAAATCTTCTAAGCTGAACGCTTCTTTGGAAACTTTATTGCTTAAAATAATTACAGCAATTACTTTTTTCTGAAAAATAATAGGTATTAAAACTTCTATTCCGGCATTTGTCATTTTATTCAATATATTACCTTTAACCGCATCTTGTATTTCTTCTTTAATTAAAGTCTTTTTATTCTTCTCAACAAAAGAAATTAAAAAGCCTTCTCCTGATAAGAAAGCTAAATCTTCTTTTCTAAAATTCAATGAATGTTTAATAATATATCTTTTCCTCCTGCTATCTTTAATTAATATAGCTATTTTATCTATTCTAAATATATTTTTTAGGGTATTAATTATCAATCTAGAAAGGAGATCTAATTCTAAAACCTGGCTTAATTTTTCTTCTAAATCAGCTATTGCTATTTTTGTGTTATAGAAACTAGGATAAAAATAATAGATAATAAATCTTTCGTACCATTTATGAACATATAAGATTGAAATACTGATAAATATAAAGAGAGGAAATAAAATAATATATGATAATGATTCTTTCAATTGGTAATTAAGGTAGGCCAAACCGATTCCTAATATTATTATTGTAGTAAACGATAAAGAGTATGCAATGATTCTACTTAAAGCAATTTTAATATCCATTAAGCGATAACGGATAACAGCATAAGTTAATAAGCTAAAACCAATAGCTACTAAGGGATTACCATAGGGAAGAATTGGGATGTTGTAAAAGAGAAAAAAATTAGTAGCGCCTCCGCCAAATCCTAAGACGCCCCCTAATAAAACATATTTAATTTGAGCTTTCGTATAGCCAACAGATTCTTTATTAGCCTTTAATAATTCATAAAAAGCAAACCCTACCAGCCCTATATAGCAGGAAATAAGATAGAAAAGGTGAAGCGCTCCGGCTTTGGGATAAAAGTAAAAAGGCGAAGCTGGCTCTACGGTTAAAAAATAATCTGTAAAAGCAAAAGGAACAAAAGATAAGGTAATAAGATAACCTGTTATCAGTATTATTTTATTTTTTCTTTCTTTTTCTAATAAAACTAAAACCCAATGAAGAAAGAAAATAGGAATAAAAAGAGCTGAAAAATCTAATACTCTATTTAGAAATGAAGATAAAATTCTATCTTTTGCGATAGCGGCAAAACCCCAACTTATACCCCAAACTGCAATAACAAAACACATAAGAATCATTAAATTCCTTACTTTTTTTCTCGGACAATTAAACCACACCAATAATCCAAATACTATAACAGCAATACCATTTAAAAACCCAGATATGGCGCTGTATAAAATCATAGATTCTTTTCCTTTTATTATTTTAAAAAAATCTAATTACTTTTCCCCACTAATTCCATAAACGGTATAAAAATCATTATAACAGGGTAAAAAATTTCTTTTATCAATTTCTTTTGTTTTTATGAAAATCTTATAATTTATTTTTTTAAAACCTTTTTTTATAAAATACTGATAGGCCTTATTTTCTTCTGCAAAATTTATTTTAAATCTTTTTGCTATCTTTAAACTTTCTGATTTTTTTTCAAAAAATACACCACTTACTGCTAATGTTTTTTTATTTCTTAAAACTCTTTTAGACTCATCTAATGCTTTTTCGATATTAGGTTCATCAATGCCATGCCAGCAACTAACGCTGTCAAAAGCATTATCAATAAAAGGCATTGTTTTAGCATCTCCCAAAATAATTGTAATTTTAGAATATTTTTTTAGTTTTTCTAGAAGAATTTTTAACCCCAAACACGTAGAATAATCAATATCTAAAACGATTATCTCGCCAGAAGTTTTGTTCAAAATATTCCTTAAAAACCTCCCCGTACCAACAGCCCATTCTAAATGAGATTTACTATTTTTTATATCTAATTCATTAATCAACCAATTCCATTCTTTTCTTAAAGCGCCAATTTCTTTCTCTGTAAAATTTTTTAACCACTCCTTTCTAAATTCCTGTTTCAAAAATAAATTCTGCATTTCTTTCATTTTTTGCACATTCTTATCTTTTTTAGTTATCGCTCTAAAATAAACTATTCCGTCTACAATATCATAAGCCAGGTTGCATCTCCCGCAAATAAACTTTCCTTCTGTAATTCTATCTTCTTTTTGTTTAATTTTTATTAATTTTAATTTACCTCTGCATTTCGGACAGACAATTTTTGAAATTATTTTTTTTCTCATATTAAATTCTATTTGTTGTTTATAATTAATTTTAACATTAAATAATTATGAATAAAAACGCCTAGGAAGTAATTTATTTACGCCCTAGGCTTGGTCCTCAACCCCCAACTCAACGTTTGGGCTATCCCTTTTTCGGAGAAAAAGGAATACCACAATACCTAATGTTGGTGGTGGGACAATTCATGGCGGCTTCCCGTTGTTCCCGCTCTGACCTAACGGCGGGTTTCCGGTAAGCCTTTTTCTTGGACTTTTTCATTATTCTCACCTCCTTTCAAGTCCAAAACGCTCAAGAATGGTTGCTTCCTTACAAACCCTTTGAGAAGGATAAAAAGCATTACCATTTTCTACATAATTAAGCCCTATACAAATCCGGCAATACCGAAAGTTTTTACATTGACAACATACAGGTAATTGAGAGATAGTAATTTTACGAAGACTTTGTATCTGTGATGATCTTTCCCAAATTTCTTCAAAAGAATTTTTTCTTAAACTCCCACAATTGATCGGAAGTTGAACACAGGGATTAACATCACCGTACGGAGAAATATAAAATGACATATGACCGGCTCCGCACGGAACTATGTCGAATATCTTAGTCTCAAACTCCTGCGAATCAAACTCTTCTTTCTTTGTTTTTGTAAAAATAGAATCTGACAATAAAGCTGGTAAATCTTTATCACTGATATGAAACATTAACGGACGTCTATCGCCATTGCTTTTTGGAGTAATTCTATAATCTGCCTGAAAATATGCCCCCATTCTTCTACTTAGTTCATAGATAGCATGCCACTGACTTATATTTTGCTCCATAATAACTGTAGAAATTTTTACTCTCAATCCTCGAGCTATAAGCATTTTTAAGGCTGATACAGACCTACGAAAAGAACCTGCTATTCCTGTTACCTTATCATGTACCATAGGATCAGCACCATAAATACTTACAGCAACTAATTCTGGACAAAGAACAGCAATTCTATTAGCAACCTCTTTATCGATTAATGTTCCATTTGTAAGTACTCTTAAAGAAAAATTTAATTCGCGGGCATATGAAGCAATTTCAAAGAAATCCTTCCTTGTTAGTACTTCACCGCCACTTAAAGTAAGGTAAATCGTACCGGCCCTAGCTAATTGCTCTAATATATTTTTTATTTCTTCGGTAGTAAGCTCCTGACGCGATTTTTGCGGCACTATATAGCAATGGACACAATTCAAATTACACCTGTAGCTAATATCAAAATGCCCAACAAGAGGAATTCTTCTTCTTATAGCTTCTTCCCTTAACTCATCAAATAGAATACCTTCCCTATTCGGTTCGCTATCTTTTTTTCTTCTTGGTTGAGAAAAAATTATTAAACCTTTTCTTTCCATTTGTTCTAAAAAGTCCGAACAATCTTTTAATAAAACGTCTTCTTCAACTTCAAACTCAATGTAAATCTTTCTTAAAATATCTTTTATCCTATTCATACCATCAATTAATTGCCAAATTCTTGTAGCAACAACGTTTAGCACATTAAAACTTTCTTCTCTTAGATTAATCACTATTGTTTGACCATTCATCGTTCTCCATGCGATTATTCGTTCATTTTTAACAGGTCGTCTGTTTAACGTTTGGGTTTTCATCTTGATCCCTCCCTTTCTTAAGTTGTTAAGGCCGAGAACCCTCCAACAAACACCGAGACAAGTCTCTCAGCGTACTATTTTTAATTTATAACTTTATAAGTTCTTGTCAAATTTAACTCTTATTTTTGCCTCTCTAATTTTTATTTTCATATCAATTTTATTATACTATTTTAAGAACCGTCGCATCAAAATTATATAGAGCTAACGGCCCCAATAAGATGGGAAGTTTTTTATTAAGATTAATGATTTTTTTCATTTTTAACCCATTCTCTGGTAATCCATTTTTTAGTAACTGCTTCCTCTAAATCAATATCTAAAAGGTAAGCAACTACCATTAACATACCTAAAGTATCAGCAATTTCTTTTGCCAATTCCTTTTTAGATTCTTTTTCGGAAAGGTATTTTTCAGGCCTACATTTCTTTCTATGAATTAAAACATCCTGTGCCAACTCACCTACTTCTTCGTATAATTTAAACAAAGCAAAGTCTTCGTCAATTTTTACACCGTACTTTTTTCCATACCTTATTGCATTCTTTATAACTTTTTTCTCTAATTTTTTAAATTCCATAAGTAATTATCGTATCAGCTTATATTTTAATCATGCATTCTTTTCCAAATAATTATTTATCAGCTTAATATATTCTTCAAAATCTGAATAATTCTTCCTAAGTGTTTTGATGAAAAGTTTTTTATCCAATGTATCGTAACGATGAACTATACGATTTCTCAACCCAACCACAGGAGCAATCTTTATGGCAAAATTATTAGGTAAAATCTTCTCTTTTCCTAAAAGGTAAAAAGTGCCCTGAAAGTCTTCTGATATTTTTAGATTTAATTCTCGAATAAAATGTTGATTTATATCGATCATGGTATCAACTATTAACTGAAGAAGCCTCTCGGCAATATGAACTCTGCCAGAATCAGCTAAAATTTCCGCATCTGAATACTTAAGGAAATCTTTTATTTCTATTAAATAACCTGAAATTTCTTCTATTTTTTGGTAGATAAACGCTTTTTTAAAAGTCATCGATTTGAACCTTTTATTTTATTTCTTAGTCTTTTAAACTTTTCTTCGTATAAAGGCTTTGTTTCTATGTATTTTTTAAAAGCGTATGCCCTTAAAGCAGGAAATATCACAGGATTTTTTTCATAGATAATCCGGCATTCTTTGGTAATAGCGTAAAATAAAAGGGGTGAACTTTTCTTGATATTCACCAAATCAATGTTTTCGCTTTTAAAAACCGATGAAAGTTCTAAAATTAAACCCGCCTCCTTATTAAGATCTAATTCTTTTCTGCCTAAATAGGCGATATCGAAATCGCTTCTTTTATAATTCTTTCCAGAAGCCCTTGAGCCAAAAAGTAAAATCAAATCAAGAAAATACTTATCTGCAATTTTTTTAATTGTCTTTTTTTCTTTCAAATTAAACATTCTATTTTCTATATTTACCTTCTACTTATTATTTTTCAATCATATTCTACCATTTTTAACTATAGAAGTTAAGTAGAATTTAATAAGAAAAAGGGTCTTGCCCTTTACTATTAAATTCTATTCCAAAATGCAACATCTTTATTTTTAACTGAACTCTTATAAAAGAATGACTGCCTATGCCCGTTCATTTAAAAAAGATTATCAATTACCCTCCAGCCCCATAATTTCTTAGCCATAAAAAGAAACAATAATAAAGGAGACATTAAAATAAATGTAATGACAAAAAGCATAAAGCTGATTGACATTTTTGTTTCTTCTTTTAATTTCATGATATTTTATAAAAATATATTCATATAATCCATTATATCTCAACTATTTCTTGAGAAACCAATATCCGTTCAAAAAACTTGAATAATAATTTCACCTGAAGATATTTTAGATTCTTTCTCTGTTCAAAATTTTAAATATTTTAGCTACTTTCCGGTGTTTTTTGTGTATTATATCACAAATCTTATGAATATCGCTACCGGAGATATACGTGATACCAAGCTTATTAACTAAATAATTAATAAGATTAATTCTTTTTTGATGAAATTCTATTGTATCCAAATTAGGGATATAACCAATGTTACTATAATTCTTACCATCAAGAAAGGGTATCAAAGCTGATCCTCTAATATAACGAGAAAAATTTTCGTATAGGTTGATTTTAATCCAACTTCCAGACATTCTATCTAAAAAAATTTTTCTGATACCAGAATCAAGATGACAAAAAAATACTGATGATACAACTACTTTTTTATTTTCTATTTGTACGTTAATTTCATATGGAGAAATAAAAAGCTTAGTAGTCCATGAATCTTTAATAGTTTTCGGAAATAATTTTAATAAATCAGGATGGTTTTTTTCCGCAGCGGTATGACGAAGACCAAAAATTTTTGTTCCATCGACAATAAAGCTCTTTCCTCGCTGTTTATTAAAACCGATCAAAGCGATATCATTAGCTATTAATTTGTAGCCATAGTCCCTACACAACATTAAAAGAATAGATGTCTTACCAGCCCCTCGTTCACCTAATAATATTACTGCACGGCCATTTTTAGAACAAGCTGCCAAATGGGCTGTTGTCTGATTATATTCTTGTCGATCAAGCTCAAGTAAAGAATAAATCAAATAAGCAATAGCTTGTCCATCGATAAAATAGTTAAGGGGCCCGTATAGTTTTATTGAGCACTTATCTTTTGAGTATATTAATTTTATTTCTTTTCCTGGAAAATAAAAAATAGAATATTTTGTATTTACCTTTTTTGTACTACATTTCCACCCCGGAATAAAAGGGATGTATTCTCCCTTTTCTATCAATGGTAAAAAAGCATCTGTACTACTAAATACATTTACAGAACGATCTCTCATCGATATATTACACACAAATGCAAATAACGTACCCATAATAATATAAACTAAATGCTTAATGATGCTACATATCCATTTCCACCGCCCGGGATTGGTAAATATGGCTTATGCAATAAAATTTCTTTAGCAATATTTTTCTCCAAAATTTTATCTAATACAACGTTAACTTTCTTTTTATTAATAATTTTTTTATCTGTTTGAATAATAATATGTCTAGGTATATTCAAATCATCGCCATTTCGAGATGATATAAAAACATTACATTCACACCTAAATTCCTCAGAAATCTTTTTAGCAAACAAATCAGCAATATAGTTAAAAACTTTACCAACATGATACACTGGATTTTTGCCATGGATTCCTTCTATACTGTAAGGTCGGACATTTGAAATTAATCCTCGAGATCGATTTCCTCGTCCAACCACACCTTCTTCTCCCGAATCTAACGCTGATCCGGAAACTACAAAGTAAAATCCTATACCTCTGGACGGATTATTGATCATTTCATCCTGGGTATTAATAGATAGTATAACTTTGTATTTTCCTTTCAAAAATTGATTAGCTATATTCTGTAAATCATTTTGTATTTTTCTTTTGCGACTAAAGTATACATCAGCATTAGGGGTTTTAGCGGAGAAAAAAGGTACGCATATGGTAATATCAATATTTTTCTTTTTTCTAACAGATAATATCTTAATATCTTGTCCAATAAAAGAAAAACGAGGAGTATCATTTTTGTGATAAAAATACCTTTCCATTAATAAAGTTAATCTTTCTGTTATTGATAAAGGCCAATACCCGACTGCTGTCACCGTATCATTAGCATAAGGATTACTGGCATCTGGCACATCAGTTAGCGTACGAGGATGAAACCAATAGGGGGCTTTCGAAGATGTCGAAGTATAAAAAATAATATTCAGCCAACGTTCTACATCTAAGTTAGGAATTACTTTCCGTAAATAATCTTTAGTAACACGAGTAGCCAAATCCTGATAATTAATCTGGGTATTACCGAAACTTTCAGTTAGCTTTCCGTTTATTATAAGTTTCCACGGTTCTAACATTTTTCCGTAATTAAAAGCAAATTCACCTTTTCCCCCGATAAACATAATTTTATCTAACATCTGATGTAAAATAGCTCCGAAATGATTATAGCAATAATTTGAATACTCCAAACAAATCGCTTCTGCCACTCCGTCAGCTAGCGTATCGGGATGCCCAATTCCCTTTCGTTCTACAAGTTCAAATGATCTTTTTTCTATTGACACTAAATTTGAATCAAAAAATAAATTATTCATAGTTATTAAAATAATAATTAATGATATAATAATTTTTTTCGTAATCGTCTTGCTTCTCGACATATTACCTCTTCCGTTTCCTTAGTTGTCATATTCTCGATTTCTAACCAACAAGATGCGGCACGCCATCGATAAATTGGAACTAGAATCCTTGAAATTAAAGATATCTCTTTGATATCAAAGTTTGACTGATAGCATTTTTTTAATACATTTGAAAGAACATCTATCCATAGGTCACCAGACAAATTTGGTTTACTGCTACCAATAATATATTTCAGCTTTTTAATTAATTCCTGATTTAAATACTTATTATAATAACCCGCTTCGTTATATCTAAAAAAGCGGTGCCGTAATTGTTTTAATAACCGATTTATCGCATTTTTGTGGGGAAAATATTTAAGGTTATCAATTCCAGACGACACAGTGTTCAATATTATACTACCATGCTTGGCTTTGTATCGCCGATGGATCTTACTAACAAAAACACCCGACTCAAAAACTTGTCGAAATGTTAACTCCATGTGATAAAAACTCGGAGCATGTATTTTTTTACCAAGATATACTTCTTGGATATTAAATCCCCCAGCAATGGCATTACATGAGATAAATATATCAATCCCGTATTCAAAGGTTTTCGGGTGTTTAGGCTGTTTTAATATATACTCGTAAAATTTCTGACTATAACCAAACTCACCCCCTAGGGGTTGGCGTAAACCCACGGAATACATACTATATAATAACGGATAAGCGAAATGATTAGTGATATTTGACTCAAAACGATTTCGAGTATAGGTAGGAATAGTATAGTCATATCCTTTTGTTAATGGATTTATAAGTTTAAACATCCAGTCAGGGGCGATAGAAGTTAAGTCAGCATCAATTGTGGTAATGTATGGTATGTTTCGTTTCAAGCAAAATTTGAAAAAATTTAACATTGCCCTTCCTTTTCCTATAGGAGTTTCGAGATATTTTTTGGAACAAACTGTTTTGGTTGTTAAAAATACTTTTTTAGTCCCATCATTGCTCTTGCTATCTAAGTTTATAATTAAACATTCTGATGGTTTATAATATTTTTTAAGACCTCTATCAATCTGAGTCAAAACAAATTTGATATACCTCGCTTCATTATAAGATGGAATACCAATAGCTATTTTATATTGCATATTTTTATCGTTTTTAGAAATTTATTTTAACGATGTCCAATATCTGTTAGAAAATGTATTTTTAGATTTAATTTTTCTTCTAATAATTTAATCTTGGGAATAAATTTTTCTATACATTGTTCAACGATAGAAATAAGAATATTATCGTCGCTTGATTTTGCTTTTCTGGCACTTTTTAAACAAAAGGTAAAAACATGGAAATTAAGATCATTTAAATTATTTTTAAAAATATCTGTTTTGCTTATTCCTAATTGACTAAGATACTGTATATCTTTATATAAAAACCAAATTCTTTCAAGAAAATAGACATATTTAGCATCCTCAAACATTCTTCCTATTTTTCTTAAACGATCAACTATTGGAGGTAAGTTATAAGTATAATAACCAGTATCCCCGTCTGGAAAAATCGTTTCTATTTCCTGTGCTAATTCTAAAGCCTTTGTACCTGGAACAAGATTCATTTCTTGAAAAAATTTATCTAAACCAGCATAACCAATTTGTTTGATAAATCTAATATTAAGTAAAATATCTTTTTCTGTTGTCCAAGGGGTAAACATCATAAATCCATATTGAGTATTTATTCCTATACTTCTTAACAGTGCTATAGCTTTTTCATCTTGAAAAAAATAGGATTTTTTATCCATCATTCTCTTTATTTTTGGACTTCCTGTTTCAACTCCAATATAAACTTGTCTTAATCCAGCTTTTTTTAAAATTTCCCATAATTTTATATCTTCTACATTAGAAGATCTTGTCTCGATATAAAATTTGATATCAAGCCGATGTTTTATAACCAATTTAGCAAACTCAAGTACTCGTTTTTCTCCTGTTTTTTTATAACCTATAAAATCTGGATCAACAAAACGATAAATATTAATATTTGGGTATCTCTTTCTAAGTTGGATTATTTCTGCGATAATATGATCGGCGGATCTTGCTCTCCATTTATATCGAGGATCAGCGTCAAAATGACAAGGTATTGCACAAAAAGTACAATTATAAAAACATCCCCTAGATCCTTCTATTGATATTTCAGTTATTTGGTTTTCATCTGCATAACGATAAGGAAATGGTAAAAAATCTAAATTTGATATTAATTTCCCTCTTCCAGTAAAATAAATTTTTCCTATCTTATTTTTGATAAAAATCCCCTCTATGCCAGTTAAGTTTCTTTTTTTATTAATCCTTTGAACCAGTCCAAGAAGTGAAAGCTCCCCTTCTCCTTTAACTATATAATTAGCCTCAGGAATTAAATCTAAAGCTCTTTTTGGCTGAAGAGAAGGAAAATAATTTCCCATAACTATTTGAGCTTTTATTCCGCCATCTTTTAAATATTCGGTTAATCTTCTGGTCCAATAACTTGCTTCTTTAACTATTAAAGAAACTCCCACAACATCTGGACCGAAAGAAAGAATATCTTTTGCTATGATATCTGGTCCTTTTTTCTCCAACCTTGCGTCATAAATTCTAACTTCACAATTATTTTTGATAAGCCAGGATGCAAGATAGCCTAATCCTAAATTCTCTCTTGTTAAATAATTTGACCTGTAAGAACCTCGATTATTCGGATTTACTAAGGCTATCTTAGTTTTTTTACAAATTTGCATATTTAGTTTTTAAAAAAGCCACAACCTATTGGGTTATGACCTAAAAAAATTATTCCCATACCTGATCTTCTTCGGCTGGACGAAGAAGATCTCTGATTTTTACTGTATCGGATGGCGTGTAATTTATTCCCCGAACAATAATAACAGGATAGCCCTCATCTGCTTCTCCCATCAAAATAGATGCAGCGGCGGCAACCCTATCAACCAAAGCAATTTCGGGATGAATAACTCGACCACTTAAGTCTCTTTTTTCAGTAGCTTCGATTGCTTTAATACCAGCTAAACCGATCGCCATACCAACCGATCCTTCGCGCCAAGGTCGACCTAAGCTATCGCTTATTATCACGGCCACATTCACATCCATTATTTCCTTAATTTTGTCTCGAACTCTCCGGGCACTTAAATCGGGGTTTTCAGGAAGTAATATTGCTATTTCTCCTTCTGGCGAATCAGAATTCGAACGATCAATACCAGCACTTGTGCTGACAATGCCTAATCGATCTTGGGTAATGATGGCTTTATCGTTACAGTACAAAACTCTACTATGATCAAGGATCAACTGGCATAACCGGGGATCGCGTCTAGTTTTTGACGCAAGATAATTAGCTTCCTGAGAAGGTATAACTTTACTTAATAGAACCATTCTATTCTCGGCGCGAGAAACAACTTTTTGTGCAATAACAAGAATATCTCTATCTAAAATTAACATATCTTGCTTCTGAATACAATTAGCAATTATTACACCAAGGTTATCACCCGCCCTAATAAGCGGTATATTTTTGATAACATACAATGCTATAGATTCTGGCTTAACCATCTTTCTCATCTCCTTTTTAAGATGTTAAGGTTCTGCTGAAGTGTTCTGTATTTAAGATATCTTTTAAACTTATTTTTGTCAAGTGATTTATGCATAAATTTATTATTTTTTATTTAAACGACCTAAATTTCTAATAATTTTATTTTACAAGGTTAAAATCAATTAGTCAAATTTTTTGTACAATGTGTTTGGGCTTGAAAGGAGGTGAAAAATGACAGCATTCGCTATTTTTGGACAGAATTGTGCCGGTAAAGATTCAATCTTACACGAAGTTCAATTAATTGATCCGCAGATTATCGTAATAAGAAGCACAAAAGTTTTTATGAAAGCTATTGGTTATCCAGCGGACCCTCTTTCTCCGGAAACAACTCCTAAAGAATGGTATCTTCATTTAGAGAGTATGCCTCCGGAGAAAATTGATGAAATCGCTGATGGTTATTTTCAATCATACTTAGCGGGTTTCTTAAGAGAAGACATTAAAGCGGTAGCTACATTACATTTAGTTCTTCTTAAACAAGATAATATTGGAAAAACAATTGTCTATAAAGAAAGAATAAGACTTTGGTATAAGAAAGTTTTCAGGGGTGCCATATATGTTGAGGTAGATGCAAATAGTGCCTGGAAAAGAAGACAAAAAGATATGTTGAATAATTCGGATGTAAGAAATAAAGGAAGATTCTCTAAAGAGGACGTCTCAGAAGAAAGTAATCAAGCATGGCGAACATTAGTAGAAAAATGTTTTCAAGGAAGCACTCCTTGTCTAGTCGTCAATAATGGCGACTCGGATTTAGAGAAAAAAGTGAAAATCGCTAGCGTTGCTCACGATATAGTTAGATTTATTAATGGAATCGGAAACAATTAGAT
The DNA here is from genome assembly GCA_028687715.1 of Minisyncoccota bacterium. Classification (GTDB taxonomy): domain Bacteria; phylum Patescibacteriota; class Minisyncoccia; order Minisyncoccales; family GWA2-38-27; genus JAQTZP01. The sequence continues at coordinate 81,733 of JAQTZP010000004.1, read as the reverse complement.
TTCAAGAATTACCTTATCTGAGGATAAAGTTCTGTAAGCTTAGTACGAAGGATTCTCTTCTTGTTCCAACTTGAACAGAGAAAGTTTAAATTATCTAAATTCAAAGATGATAATAGAATTAGAAACATTTCTAAACATACTCCGCATGGAGTACAAATAGTGCTCTTTGTCCACTCTTTTCTATTAAATACCCCTGTTAGTACTACTAGGCAGGGTTTTTTATTATTATGGAAATATAATTAATCTACGGCCATTCGTTCTGCACAAGTAGAACCTATAGCCCTAGTTCTGTCCATTACTGCTCCATAAAATTCATCTCCATTTTTACATAAAATTACACAACCAATTTTATTATCAGCTCCAAAATTAGATTGTTCGGCAATCATTATAGCTTTATTTACAAGTTGTTTTTCTTCTTGAGAAAGATTGGAATATTTAATTATTTCCATTTTAATATAATTTTTTTGATTTTCTGTAATTTTCTTCCGCTTTTTTAGTAAATTCGGTAAGTTCTTTGTCGGTCATTAATTTAATCTTTAATTCATTCGCCACTTTTTTTATTTTTTCTTCAGCCATCTGTTTTTCTTTTTCATCGTTTATAATTTTCTCTAATTCAAGATGATACCCCCAAACATCACTATATTTAAGGGCGATTTCAACATCTTTATAAATAAAATTAATTCGTCGTTGAAATGAATGCATTATATTGTCAGTAAGATTTATTGCAGTAAATATTTTAACTGCTTGGTCAACTTTGTCTTGAGGAATAGGTAATTCAAATTCTTCAAAATTACTTCCATTTCCTATTCTATTCAGCTTTAGAACGATATTGGCATTTTTCTTTGAGATATTATTTTCTACTTTTAGAAGTTTATCTTTAAGAGTGAAGAAAAAAAACATCTTTATCATCTTCCCCGAGATTCTGGGCATTCTTTACCAGAAAGTCTCGTAAATTATCATATTTTTGTTTATTGAATATTGATCGAAATTCTATTTCTATATTTCTTTTTTTCATAAGTTTTAATTTAAATTATTGTGTATAAATCTAGCTAATCTACTTTGATTAAATTCGCTCAATGCGTGATCAGAACTTTTAATAATGTGTCTGTTATTGTTTCAAAACAGTTAATTATTGTAAATTTTCCGTCTATGACTCTATCCTTTTCTTCTTTAATTTTTATCAATCTTAATCAAGTTTTGTATTTCAAATAAACAATCTCGGAGTTATTTTTTTCTCATATTAAGCTAAAATACTATATCTTTTGGCTAATCCATTTTTTGTTTATCCACTTATTATCTATCGCCTCTTCTAAATCTATATTTAATAAGTAGGCATTCAGCACAATAAGCCCTAAAACATCAGCGAGTTCTTTTGCCAATTCTTCTTTAGCTCTTTTTTCAGATAAATATTTTTCCGGTCTGCATTTTCTTTTGTAAATTAAAAAATCCTGCGTTAACTCGCCAACCTCTTCGTATAATTTAAGAAAGGCAAAATCCTCGTCTATTTTCACTTTATACTTTCTGCCATAATCTAAAGCGTTTTTAATAATTTTTTTCTGCAATTTCTTAAACTCCATAAATTTTATTAATACTATCTTAAATAATTTATCTTATTTTACCACTTTTACCCTAAAAGTTAAATGACCTTGGCAATATAATACATTGCCTTAAAAACTTGTCCTTTTCATAAAAAGTGGTATATTTAACTAGGGTTCAATATTAAAATTATGACAAAAGAAATAAAAGAAGCAAAAAACTTCATAAACTTAGGCATAATACTCAATGACAAAAATGAAGTCCTGATGATTAAAAGAAGAAAGCCGGAAAAAGGCAGAGACGAATCTATCTTAATTTGGGCATTTCCAGGCGGAAAACAGAGATACAATGAAACAAGAGAAGAATGCGTAAGACGGGAAGTATTAGATGAAACAGGATATGATATAACATCGATTAAACAAATCAGCTTGACTCTTCATGATCAATTTCCAGTTATGATTGTTTACCACCTTTGCCGCCTAAACTCTAAAAAACAAACTGCCAGGCCTAAAGAACCCCATGAAATATCAGAAATAAGATGGGTAAGAGTTTCAGACATTAAGAATTTAATTACCACCAAACTTAACGAAGAGGTGGCTAGGGAGTTAAAAATAGTCTAATTAAACAGGTTATTTTTAGCTCCTTAGGATTTTCAAACATCAAGCACCTTGATATCAGGAGAAAGAATTATGACAGAGACAAATAACAGGATTTTTGTTGATATAGACGGCTGCCTGCTTTCCCAGGACGCTAATGTCTGCCTTTCTGATTATCAGTCTCTTTTCTGGCTCGCTCAAAAAATTCAGAAGGCAAAAATAGGAATGTTTCCTAAAATAACCTTTTGCTCGGGCAGAAACAGAAACTGTGTTGAGATGATCGCTTGTCTTTTAGGATTGCCTGACTGTTTTTCTGTGATTGAAAACGGAATTGCCCTTTTCAACCCTTTGACCAAAGAACTAATCTTAAGCCCAGACATAACTCCCAGAATCAAAAGATTATTTCTAAGGACTCTAAGAAAAAGAGTGGCTAGAATTTTGAAAAATCATCCTGGAATGTCTCTTTGCTATGGAAACCTTGTGGGAATTTCAATAGAGAGAATAAGAAGCGTTGAAGGCCCTCTTGACTTAGATCAAATGCGTAAGGTTATAAGAGGTGAGCTAAATTATTTTGTAAAGCGCAGGATGCTAAGAGTTATTCGGCTTTATAATTCAATAAGCGTATTTCCGGCTAATATCAATAAAGGCACTGGCTTAGAATTTTTAGCCGAGCGTGAAGGAATAGATCTTAAAAGATCCATAGGCATAGGAGACGCCAAAGAAGACATACCCTTTCTAAGGAAGCTCCGGCTGATTGGATGCCCGGTAAATGCCAGTCTAAAATGCAAGGAACTTGTGAGAGAAAAAAGAGGAAGAATTTCTCCATTTGCAAACACTCAAGGCGTAGTCGATATAATAAAGTACTTTATGCCTCAAGAGGATTAGTTATTGCTCCTGATAAAAACCAGGAGCTTGTTTTTGATTTTATATCCTTTTTTATCTAAAATAACATTAATGACAACTTATATCATTTCAACATCCAAAGCTCAGTATTTAATCAAAAAGATAAAAGAAAAACAAATAAAAGCTGTTTTCCCTAAAGAGAATAAAAGAGGGGAAAGGCAGTTTTTAGATAAAGAAATATATGTTAAAATCCCAGAAGCTGAAAGACTTAAGAATAAAAGAGTTGTTATTTTGCATTCAGGGGCGCCTGATCCAAATGAGGGAATAATAGAACTGGAGCTAATCTTAGAAATATTAAAAGATTACGATATAAGGCCTGAGGTATTTTTCTCTTATTTCCCCTACAGCAGACAAGATAAGGTTTTTGAAAAAGGAGAAACAAACGCAGCTCTATCTCTAATTAAAAAACTTATAACTTACTATCTTGTTAAAAAGATCTATGTGATTGACCCTCACTTTGGAAAAAGAGCCTGGATAAATAAATATCCTATTAAAGCCATATCAGTTGTAGAAGAAATGATTGAAAGAGCTAAAAAAGACTTCAAAGAAGATATTCTATTTATGTCTCCTGATAAAGGAGGAAAGAGAAGAACAGGGATAAACGGCTTAAAAAAGAAAAGGATAAATGACTGCAAGATAAAGATTTCTTCTAAAGAAATTGACCTCAAAGGAAAAACTATAGCCGTAGTTGATGACATAATAGGAAGCGGAGCAACTTTAATCAAATTCTATGATTTTGCTAAAAAATGCAAGGCAAAAAAGGTAATTGCTCTAATAACTCATGGGGTAATTTCTGAAGGAATTAAAGAGATAAAGAAGAAATACTCAAAGCTTTATTTGACCAATACGATAAACAGAAAAGAGGCAAACATAGATATCTCACAAATCATTGTGAGAAATATCTTAGACTAAATTATGGACCTGGGCGGAATTGAACCGCCATCCCGGCAATGCGAATGCCGTGTTTTGCCGTTAAACTAAAGGCCCAATTCTATCTTTAAACAATATCATTTTTTGATCTAAAAAGCAACCTGCTATTGACATAAGATTTTGGAATGATAATATTATAATATACCTATACCTATGGTATTGGTATAATATATTATACTGAACTAAAACTATGCCCTATAAAAAAGAAAAAACCCTTATTAATTTTAAAAAAGCCCAGAGCCTAATTTCTAAAATTATAAAAATGGTGGAGGAAGAAAAATACTGCATTGACGTTATGCAGCAGAATTTAGCTGTTTTAGGCCTTTTAAAATCAGCTCATCAAATGATAATGGAAGACCATTTAAACAGCTGTTTTAAAAAAGCAATAGAGGCAAAAAATGAAAAAAGGAAGCAGGAAATGGTGGAAGAGATTCTTAAAGTCATTAGATTATTTAATAAATAATCATTTTATGTCTAATTTAAAAAAACACACTTATTATCTAAAAGGAATGCACTGCGCTTCTTGCGAGATTTTAATTGAAAAGAAATTATTGGAAGATTTTAAAGAAATAAAATCAGCCGATGCCTCGCTTTCTGAAAATAAAGTGGTGATAGAGTACGAAGGAAATCTGCCGAAAACAGAAATTTTAAATAAAGCCTTTGAAAAAGAAAACTACTATTTTTCAAATAATCCATTTAAACAAGATTCTGCTAAAAAAAGCATATTAACCGCTTTATCAATATCTTTTGTAATAATCTCAGTCTTTATTATTCTTAAAAACTTAGGCATCTCAGAACTAATTAACGTAAATTCAACATCATCTTTAGCAATGTTTTTCGGGCTTGGTCTTGCAGCTGGAATTTCAAGCTGTGCGGCTCTTGTCGGCGGCCTCATCCTGTCAATGTCAAAGCAATGGACAGAACTTTATTCATCAAAGAATTACTTCTCAGAAAAGATCCAGCCCCATATAATGTTTAACTCCGGGAGAATTATCTCTTATGCCTTTTTCGGAGCAGCATTGGGATTAATCGGTCAAAAACTTCAGATTTCTTTATCTTTTACTTCAATACTGGTTATCGGCGTATCTATAATAATGGCAGTTATGGGTCTTCAGATGCTTGGCTTTAAAAGATTTCAGAAAATAAGGTTTGGTCTGCCAAAAATCATAGCCCGAAAGATTGCTGACAAACATAGTTTTGAAGGAAAATATATGCCTTTTTTAATGGGGGCCTCTACTTTTTTTCTCCCCTGCGGCTTCACTATTACGGCCCAAGGAATAGCTCTTTTATCAGGCAGCCCCATCAAAGGAAGCCTTATTATGCTCTTTTTCGCCTTAGGAACCCTGCCAATGCTTTTAATAATCGGGCTTTCTTCTGTAAGATTTTCTAAAAACCAGGTCTTGTCAAACAATTTCTTAAAAACAGCTGGAATCTTAGTTTTATTTTTTGCTGTATATAATATAAATTCTCAATTAAATGTTTTAGGGTTTTACAGCTTAGATAATTTAAATAAAGTTAACGATCAAAGCAGTTTTGCTCCGATAGAAAATAATATTCAGGTTATAAAGATGACTGCCACAAGCCGGGGCTACTCCCCCAACTACTTTATAATCAAAACCGGCATGCCAGTTAGATGGGAAATAACAGATTTGGGAACCAGCGGCTGCACCAATGCTGTAATTTCTAAGGATTTGTTTGAAGGAGAAATTAATCTAACCCCTGGAAAAACCAGCATCAAGGAATTCACTATAGATAAACCGGGAAGATATAAGTTTAGCTGTTGGATGGGAATGGTTTCTGGCACAATTGAAGCAGTTGAGCCAAACAGCTCCGCCAGCGTTATAACCAAGAAAGCAAATGAATATCTGCCGGAGCAAAACAAAGATTCAGGCTGCAGCTGCGGAGTTGAAAAATAAATAATTAAGTTTAAATACCATGAAAAAGATAACAAAAGACACTACCTTAAAAGAACTTATGGAAATTCCAGAGCTTACAGATATTATCTTAAAGTATAATTTCCCATGCCTTGGCTGTCCTATGGCAGCTCAGGAAAAACAATTCCTAAAAATATCAGATATTGCCCAGATGTATAAAATTGACATGGAAGGTTTTTTAAAAGAAGCTAACAAAATGCTGACTGATAAAAAGTAATTATCTATAAAAATCAATGACTCAAAAAATCATCTTAAAAATATCCAAGATGAGTTGTGTTTCCTGCGCTTTAAATATTGAAAAAATCCTTAAAAAAGAGAAAGGTATTATTTCTGTTGGTATAAACTTTGCCTCAGAAAAAGCATCTATTGAGCTTGAGCCTGAAAAAATCAGCGTTGAGAAAATAAAGGAAATAATAGAAAAAGCAGGCTATAAGGCAAACGACATCAATAATGAAAGCCTCAAGAATCATCATCACGACCATCACAGAATAGAAAAAGAAGAAGAGGTTAGAAAGCTGAGAAACCGCTTTCTCTTTTCTTTAATTTTCAGCCTTCCCTTAATTATTATGATGGCTTTAAGCCTTTTTGGCCTTTATATCCCCCAATTGATAATAAGGTATAATTATATAATCCAATTTATACTCACTACTTTAGTAGTAGCTTCTTCTTTTTATCTCTGGCAGAACGGCTTTAAGGGTTTAGTGCGGCTTAGCCCAAACATGGACTCTTTGGTTTTCATAGGCACTTCAGCCGCCTATTTTTATAGTACCGCTGTTTCTTTTTTAAATATCACCCAAGCAGATCTCTATTTTGAAAGTGCCGCCTTAATCCTCCTCTTTATATCCTTAGGGAAATATCTTGAAGCAGTTACCAAAGGAAAAACAAGCCAAGCAATAAAAAAACTAATTGGACTTCAGCCAAAAGAAGCTACTATTTTAAAAAACAACCAGCAGATAAAAGTTCCTATTTCTAAGGTTAAAATAGGCGATATGATTTTAGTAAAGCCGGGCGAAAAGATTCCAATTGACGGAGTTGTATTTGATGGATATTCAAGTGTTGATGAAAAAACTATCACAGGAGAAAGCATGCCTGTTGAAAAGAAAAAAGGAGATATAGTTATCGGCGGCACCATAAATAAAACAGGGGCCTTAAGTTTTAAAGTTACTAAAGTCGGAAAAGACACAATGCTCAGCCAAATCGTGAAAACAGTTGAAGAAGCGATGGAGTCTAAGGCGCCTATTCAGCTGTTGGCAGATAAAGTATCTTTTTATTTCGTCCCATCGGTAATTATTATCGCTTTTCTATCACTTATTTTCTGGCTGATAGTCGGCAAGTCGCTTGCCTTCAGTCTAACAGTATTTGTAGCAGTTTTAATTATTGCCTGCCCCTGCGCTTTAGGACTGGCAACTCCGGTAGCAGTAATGATGGGAACAGGCTTATCGGCCCAAAAAGGAATACTTATTAAAACCAGTCGGGCGCTGGAGGCCGCTGAAAAGATTAATATGGTTGTTTTTGACAAAACAGGGACATTAACAAAGGGAGAGCCTGTTGTTACTGATATAATCTCTAACAAAGAACATTCTAACATTGAGATATTAAAAATTGCAGCCTCAATTGAAAAAAACTCAGAGCATCCTTTGGCTCAAGCTGTTATTCAAAGAGCAGAAAAAGAAAAAATAGAACTTACCTTGGTTCAAAACTTCCAAGCAGTTCCAGGCAAAGGAATTAAAGCTGAAATTAATAAAATGAAAGCTCTACTGGGCACAAGGAAGCTAATGAATGAAAACGAGATAGATTATAAGGAAATTGAAGATAAATTAAATGAACTGGAAAATCAGGGCAAAACCGTTGCAATCCTTGCCCTGGATAAAGAAATTATCGGGGCTATTGCTGTAAGCGATACGCTGAAGGAATATTCAAAAGAAGCAGTAAAGATGATTCATAATATGGGCAAAAAGACAGCTATAATTACCGGAGATAACAAAACATCTGCCGAAGCAATGGCAAAGCAAGTAGGCATAGATTATGTATTAGCCGAAGTCCTGCCTCAAGAAAAGGCCAAAGAGATAAAAAAACTGCAAACTAAAAACAATGTTATAGCAATGGTTGGAGACGGGATAAACGATGCTCCGGCATTAGCCCAAGCTGACTTAGGCATTGCGCTTGGCTCAGGCACTGACATATCAATAGAAACAGGAGAGATAGTTTTAATAAAGGACGACTTAAGAGACGTGGTAAAAGCTATAAAATTAAGCAAATACACCTTAAGAAAAATAAAGCAGAATCTTTTCTGGGCATTCTCTTATAATATAATAGGAATACCTGTAGCAGCCGGCATATTATATCCTTTTACCGGCTGGCTCTTAAACCCTGCTGTTGCAGCTGGGGCAATGGCATTTTCTTCAATAAGCGTTGTTTTAAACGCTTTGACAATGAGATAATAAATATCATTCGGAGCGCTGAGAATCGAACTCAGACCGCACCCTCCCGAAGGGTGTATACTGCCGTTATATTACGCTCCGTTTAGCTAACCCAGTATTTCTCTTTAGTCATCCTGTCTTTTTTTGTCTCTATATCCTCTCTTTCTTTCTTCGCCTTAAAGGCAAGTCCTTTTAAATTATCATCAGGCTTGTTTCCTAGATTTTTAATTTCTCTCCTCAAAAACTCTTTTTTATTATTCTTTGGGTCTGATAAAACAAGACCTAATAATATCTCTAAAATTAATCCTACTTTAGGACCAGCTTTAATATTTAATATCTTCATTACATCGTTTCCATTAACCTTAAGCATCTTTGATGAAATAGGGTCCCGAGAAGCCTTTTCGATAATATAGCGCAGATGCCTTAATTTGTAAGGCTCTGCTTTTGGAACGCCTGAACCTATCCTGTCTGCCATTCTAACCTGAAGCAGCTCATCCATATTCTCTATGCCAACCCTGCTGACTAACCTTCTAACTGAAGCTTCTGAAACTTCTCCTACGTTATAATAGAAAAGATGGTATCTTACAAGCTTTACAATCTTTTCAATATCTTTTTTAGAAAATCTCAGTCTTTCCAAGATTTGAGCTGTCATCTTGGCGCCGACTACTTCATGATTGTAAAAAGTAGAATCCGGACCTTCCCCTTTTTTAACCCTTGGCTTTGCAATATCATGGAAAAGCGCAGTAAGCCTGACATATTTATTAAAATTCTTTTTAGCGGCATAATCTAAAGACTTCAAAGAATGCTCGTAGCAGTTATAGATATGATGCTTATTCTGAGAAACTCCGTATCCTTCTTCAAGCTCAGGAACAATATGCTTTAAAAGGCCTAATTCTCTCAAAACCTCTATTCCTTTACTTGCTTTATCGCTCATAATGATCTTTAAAAACTCATCTCTTATCCTTTCTTTTGAAATAGCGCTTAGCCAGAAAGAATTCTTTGAAATGGCAGAAGCAGTATTTTCCTCTATTTTAAAATCCAAACAAACGCTGAATCTTACTGCCCTCATCATCCTTAAGGCATCTTCTGAAAATCTGTCCTGGGGGTTCCCTACCGCCCTAATTATTCTGTTTTTTAAGTCTTTCTGCCCATTGGAGGGATCTATGATACTTAAAGGTTTCCGAACCCCTATTGCCATTGCGTTTATAGTAAAATCCCTTCTTGATAAATCCTCTTTTATTGTCTTTGCCCAAACCACCTTATCAGGATGCCTTCTATCGCTGTATTTTTCATCAATTCTGTAAGGAGTAATCTCTACTTCTTTTAATCTTTGGTTTTTAGAGCCTGTTAAAACTCTGACAGTGCCGAATTTATTATCTGAAAAGCTTTTAGGAAAAACTTTAATTATCTCCTCTGGTCTGGCATTAGTTGCAATATCCCAGTCTTCTGGCTCTCTGTTTTTCAGAAAATCACGAACGCATCCTCCGACAAGATAAGCTTCAAATCCCTTTTTCTCAAGCTTATTTATAATAGATATTATTTCTTTATGTATCTTCATTAAATTTACTCTATCTTAATTTATGCTTTTTTTCAATAAGCCTAGAATTGATTTTAAGCAATTTTATGTTAGAATTAAAAAAGCCCCTGTGGTATAACTGGACAACACGAGGCGCTTCGGACGCCTAGTTGAGGGTTCGAATCCTTCCGGGGGCATAAACGTAAAAAATGCTTTAAAAAAGCGTTTTTTATCTTTTTTTAGGACAATTAGCGCAGAACCTTGCCTCTGGATAAACTTTTAATCTTTCCTCGTCAATCTGCTTTTTGCATTTTTCGCATTTTCCGTATTTATTCTTTTTAATTTTTTCCAAGGCAAAATTTATATCCTTCAGTCTTAGCTCTAGACTATGCTCTACCGGCAGTAAATTGGCATATTCTTCTACCTGGTCAGCCGCATCCTCCATTGTCTGGCTTCCTGTTCCTCCATCAGTTCTGGGATATTTTGTATCCCAGTCTCCCTTGATTTTCTTATCCTCTTTGGCAAATTTTAAAAGCTCAGACTCTATATCTGATTTTTGCTTTTCAAGCTTCTCTTTAAGCTCTTTAATGGTTTTTTTATTCATATATTTAATCTCTTATTTATTATTTTCCATAAATCTCATTTAATTTTTCCCTGGTTAAAGAATCAACTTCGCCAGTTGGGCTGGTAAGACCCTGAGGGGCTAAAATCTCTGAAGCGTATTTTTCCTGAAAGCGAATCACGGCTCTTTTGGTAGAATCTCCAAATATGCCGCTTATTATCTTCTCAGGGAAAATAACAGAGTCTTGAGCCAGCCATGATTGAAGAAGGGTTACCTCTTCTCCGGTATCGCCGTACTTAAGATTTTTATCAATCTTTGCCGAAGAACCAGCAATATTTAATCTTTCCATTACCTTTACAGCGCTGTTCCAGGAGCTGGTAAAGGCTAAATAATTATCAGTGATAATATAGCAAAGACCTAAATCTTCTTTCCCCAGAGTCAGGTACCTGAAATTAAGACCAACATAACCTCTTACAGAAGAAGAATTCTTGAATTGGGAGCTTAGAACAGGATTATTATTTATCATTAGAGAGTATAAAGGATTAAAGTCCTGTTTTAATGATGACTCTCTTGAAGAAAGAAAAGAAGACATTCTGTTTTTATCGGCTATATCAACCACGAATCCGATTCTATTTCCTTCTGCTTGAGAGAAAATAAATAAAGTGAACTTGTCTCCTATTATACTATAAAAGCTTTCAGGAAGCTCTATGTTCAGATGATTCAGAAATTCTCTGAAATTGAGGATCTTATTCTCTTTTGCATCTTTTATTACTATCCTTTTAAAACGCTCTATATTATGCCACTGGCCGAGAGTCTGCTTTATTAAATCGCTTAACTCATTTGAAGAAGATATGCTGATAACTTTAGTTTCTTCTGCGGAAAAAATAGAAGCAGGCAAGCCAGCTTCTAATTCTTCCTCTTCAGGCAAAACAGCTTCCTCTTGAGGTCCTCCAGAGTCAGGGAAAACAACAATCTTTCTATTTACTACGAGATACCAGTACCAAAAAGTTGCAACTGCGGCTAAAATTGTAAAGATAAAAGAGAATATTAAAAATCTTACCCAAAGCTTTTCTTTAAAAGTTGTCTTTTTAGGAACCTTATCTCTTTCTAAAACAGCTTTTTTCAAAGGAGGAGAAGCTGCTATGGGTTCAACTTTTTCAAACTCAACTTCTTTTTCCTCCAAGCGCGAAAGAATCTCTTTTCTTCTTTCCTCCTCCATCTTCAAAAACTCTGCCTTCTTTTTTTCTTCAAGAACCTCTTTTTCCACTCTTTTTCTTTCTTCGTCCTCCCACTTCTGAACTGACCCCTTTTGGCTGTCTTTTAAAGCGGCAATTCTTTTTTTAGCTTCTTCAATCTTTTCATCAAATACTTCAGGCTTTTCATCTTTTTCTTTTAAAATCAAAGGTTCTTCAACAGGTTTTTTATCTTTAGTGATTGGCTTCTCTAAAACAACAGGTTTTAGAGCAGGTTTTTTCTCTATCTTTTTTTCCTCTTCTTCGGGTTCTTTTCCTGTTAGAATTCTCTCAATTTCTTTCTTTCTCTCTATTATTCTGCTTGCTCTATTTATCAAACTCTGGAATCTCTCTTCGCTTCTTTTGATATTATCCTCTACTTTTTCTTTTTCCTCCTCAATCTGCCATCTTTGCTTTTCAATACCCCTTCTTTCCTCTCCAATCTGCCATCTTTTTTGTTCTAATTCTTTTCTTTTTTCAAAATCAGAGCTTGTCTCCTCCTCGCTTTCAATTATCTTCTTTTCCTCTTCAACTTCTTTTTCTTTATCTGAAATATCTTTAATTCTTTCATCAAAGCCATCTAAACTGCTTAAAAGCTCGTTCTTTTTCTCTGCGACAACCTTTTTAAGCTCTTCGATTTTCTTTGACTCCTCTATTAAATCAATTATCTCAATCTGAAGACGGATATTGTCTTCTGATTTCTTGATATCTTTCTCCTTCTTTCTAAACCCAGATCCCTTATTCTCTATACTTTTAAGCTCTATATCAATCTCTTCTATCTTATCGCTTAGATTTTTAAGCCTTTCGTCCCAAGGCCATCTTTTCTTTTCAAGATCCTGCCTCTTTTCTTCTATCCTCCATCTTTCTTTTTCCAGCTTTCTTCTATCTCTTGCCTCTACAGCCTCTTCTTCTTTTCTTTCAAGCCCTCTTTCTTCTTCTTCTATCTTTTTTTCTCTCTCAGCGATAAGGTCAAAACCCTTCTTGATGCTTTCTATTTCTTTCAAGAGTATTGCTTTTCTGTTATTTAAAGGTTTTTCTTCTACTGTAAATCTTTCAAGCTCTCTGTTTATCTCGTTTTTTTGTTTTTTAAACCCTTCCAGCTGGACAAGAAGAGCCTCTCTTTTCTTTTTGGGATCTGCCATTAATCTTTCTTCTTCTTCTGTCTTTATCTTTTCCCTGATTTTCTTTTCCTCTTCAATCCGCTTTATCTCCTGTTCCTTTTCCCTCTCTCTTATCAGCGCTTCTTTTTCCTGTCTTTTTTTCTCTTCTTCAATCCTTATCCTTTCCTCTTCTTCTTTTTTCTTAATCTCCTGCTTTTTCTTTTCTTCTTCAATTATTTTTTGTCTTTCCTCTTTTTGCCTCTTTTCCTCTTCTTCTTTTAGAAGCGCTTCTATCCTTCTTTTTTCTTTTAATTGGTTTTCTAAGATTTCCTCTTCTTTCTTTTTTTCTTCTTTTTTTTTATCCGGCTTAGCTTTGACAACTTCGGGTTCAATAAAAACAGGAGCAGAGGGTCTTTTAATCTCCCTGCCCTCAAGACGGGCAATGTCTTTTTCCATTGTTATTATATTCCCTGTTTTCAAGAAATCTTCTTTCATGAAAATAAAAGAGAGACTAGAGGCTTAATTTCTATTTGTTCTCCTTTTTTAAAAGAGTTAAGTTTATCCTTCCCTGCTCGTCAATAGAAATAACTTTTACAGATACATTATCTCCAATTTTTAATACATCTTCTACCTTCTTTACCCTGGTCTTTTGGCCTAATTTAGAAATATGAATCATGCCCTCCTGGCCAGGCAGAATCTCTACAAAGGCGCCGAATTCCAATATTCTTTTTACTTTCCCTGTAAAAACTTCTCCAACCTCTACCTCTTTTGTGATGTTTTTTATCCATTCAAGAGCTTTATTGGCAGTTTCTTCTTTATCTGAAGTAATAAAGATAAGGCCTGAATCCTGAATATCGATTGAAACTCCGGTCTCAGCGATAATAGCATTTATTATTTTACCGCCCGGGCCTATTACCTCCCTTATTTTCTCTGGATTTATCTGCATGGTTAAAATCCTTGGAGCAAAAGGAGAAAGCTCGGATCTGGGGCCGGATATGACTTTTTTCATTTTATTAAGTATTTCAAGCCTCGCTTTCTTAGCTCTAGAAAGCGCCTCTTTCATAATTTCTTTGTTAATCCCCCAAATCTTTACATCAAGCTGAATAGCAGTAATGCCTTTTTCGGTTCCGGCAACTTTAAAATCCATGTCTCCATGATGGTCTTCAGGACCCTGGATATCAGTTAAAACCTTGAACTCTTCTGTTTCAAGGTCCTGCATAAGACCGATGGCAATGCCTGAAGCAGGGTTCTTGATGGGAACCCCGGCATCCATTAAAGCTAAAGAAGTGCTTGTGACAGAAGCCATTGAGGTAGAGCCGTTTGAAGAAAGCATCTCTGAAACAGAACGAATAGTATAGGGAAACTCGTCAACAGAGGGAATTAGAGGCAGAATTGCTTTTTCAGCCAGCATGCCATGCCCAATCTCTCTTCTGCCCGGGCCCCTTACTGGTTTTACTTCTCCAGTAGAATAAGGAGGAAAATTGTAATGATGCATAAATCTTTTCTTGCCTACAATCTCCATTCCTTCCAACAGCTGCTGGTCTCCGGGAGCGCCCAGGGTTAGTATAGATAAAGATTTTGTCTGTCCTCGGGAAAAAAGAGCTGAACCGTGAGCCCGTTTTAACAACCCGACCTCGCAGCTTATTTCTCTAAGCTCGTCGAGTTTTCTGCCGTCAACTCTCTTGTTATGCTTTATTGCGTTTAGATGAACCAGATTGTCAATCTCCTCATCAAAGAACTTTTTAGCAAACTTAATCTTATTTGAATCTGTTTCTGATTCCAAAAGGGTTGAAATAAATTCCTGTTTTAAAAGATTTACATCTTGAGCCCTTTTATCTTTGTCCTTTTGAAAAAGAGCTTTTTCCAATCTGTCAGCCAATATCTCCCTCATTTTATTCCTAAAAGACTCCTCAGGTTCATATTTCTCTATTTTTATCTTTTCCTTTCCTATTTTTTCTGCAACTTCTTTTTGAAATTCAATCAGTTTTTCCAAGTAATCGCGGGATAGGTCAAAAGCTTTCAATACTGATTCCTCGTCTGCTTCATCAGCTCCTCCTTCTATCATATTAATAAGGATTTCTTTGTCTCTTAAAACAGCGGCAAAAACAATATCCAGTTCGCTGTTTTCTCTTTCTTCATAGCTTGGGTTTAGAATAAATCTGCCGTCTTTGGTTTTAATCACCCTTGCCGCAGAGACAGGGCCCTGCCAAGGGATATCAGAAATTGCCAAAGATAAAGAAGAGGATATAAGGGCTAAGACATCAGGGTCGTTTTCATTATCCCAGGATAAAACAGTTGCTATAACCTGAACCTCTCTTGATAAATCCTTGTCAAAAAGAGGCCTGATTGCCCTATCAATCAAGCGGGCGTTGCAGATTGCTTCGTCAGAAGGCCTGCTCTCGCGCTTGATATATCGGGAGCCTTTTATTTTCCCAGCAGCATAGTATTTTTCTTCATATTCCACTGTTAAAGGGAAAAAACCTAAATTCTCCCTTTCTTCTTTAGACATTACGGAAGTGGCTAAAACTACTGTGTCGCCCAAAGAAACCATAACATTGCCGTTTGCTTGTTCTGCCAAATTATTATATTCTACCTCTAAATTCTTGTTGTTTATTTCTAAGTTGAACTTCATATTCTATTTTTTAAATAAAAACTTTGAGGGAGTTTCTCCTAAATCTATAAATTCATCAGCTACTTCTTTTAGATGAGACGAAGCAGACCTGCCGAAAGCCATTACCTCTACTCTTTTCCCCTGGTTTTTAAGATATTCCACCAAAGAGATAAAATCTCCGTCTCCTGAGGCTAAAATTATAGTATCAACGCTTGAAGCAATCCTAATTGCGTCTATTACAATTCCAACATCCCAGTCAGCTTTTTTCTGTCCGCCGTAGAATTCCTGCAAATCTCTAATTCTTGTTTCAATGCCAAGTTTTGTAAGCGCTTCAAAGAAAGGCTTTTCCTCTCCTGTTTTTGTTCTAACAACATAGGCAAAAACCCTAATTAGATTCCTTTTACTGACTGCTAATTTTAAAACCTCCTGAAAATTAACTCTTGCCTGATAAAGGTTTTTTGCTGAATGATAAAGATTCTGAACATCTATTAAAACCGCAACTTTTTGACCTATGTGCTTTATAACCATAAATTTATTTAAGTCCTATTTTCTTCAATATCTCTTTGTACCTTTTCTCGTCTTCTTTTTTTAGATACTTTAAAAGCTTTCTTCTTTTAGAAACCATACCCAAAAGCCCTCTTTTTGAATGAAGGTCTTTAGAGTTCTTTTTTAAATGAGAAAGAAGCTTTTTTATCTCTTCGGTAAAAAGAGCGATTTGAACCTCGCTTGAACCGCTGTCTTTATCATGAATTTTGTATTTTTGGATAATTTTGTTTTTTTCTTCTAACGACAACATAATTTTTATTTTCTTAACTTAATTTTACAATTAAAAAATAAAAAAGGCAAAATACCTTTTTTGATATTAATTATTGATATTATAACAAATGAATAATTTGTAAAGCCCTAAGTTCTTAACAAACATATGCCCCCACCAGGAGTCGAACCTGGAACCTTATCCTTAAGAGGGATCTGCTCTGCCAATTGAGCTATGAGGGCTTACTGGCAGTTAACCTGATACCAGCTTCCGTATCTATTAAAACCGATAAGATAGAAAAAGGTATGCAGTATTATCCAAGCCCCGTATACTATTAAAAGCCCGATTATGGTATAGATGATTACCTGCTTTGCCCTTGAAAAAGCTCCTTGAGGATCTCCAGCCAATCCTGTATAAGCGGTCATAAACAGAAAACCAGAGTATGTAATCATTAGGATGGCAATGCCTAATACAATTCCGCCTCCTATTGGCGGCGGATAAAGAAAGAATACAAAAATCCTATTAAACATTACAAAAAAATCGCACAGAGTGCAGGGACAGCCGCTTGTACCGCAGGGAACCAGTCCTGTCGGGCAATTTGTTCCTGCAGCTGAAACAGAACTGGTAAAAAATAATAATCCAGTAAATATCAAAAAAATAATCAATAATGATTTTTTCATCTTTTAAAATTCTAACATATTTTAAAATGAAAGAAAAGAACTGTCTTTTCCAAAATAAAAAAGCTTAATCTGCTCTTTTATAAATTGATATTGATTAAGCCTATTTCCTCCAGCTCAAGCAAGTGCCTACCGGATACTGCGATAAAAAGTTCTTTGCTCCCCTTACTTCAAAGTGGAGATGGCATCCAGTGCCTCCGATAGTATAGCCTGTATTTCCTATATACCCTATTATATCTCCTGCTCCAACTGTCTGACCGGGAGCCACAGCTGTTTTTGAAAGGTGTCCGTAATAGGTTACAACTCCGTTCGGATGAAGGATATTCACCATATTGCCTCCCACTTTTATATACCCCGTCTTCTGAACAACTCCTCCGGCAGCGGCAACAACTATTTTGCCGCATTGATTGGCTATATCAATGGCGCTAAAGAAGGAGCCGTGAGGGCCCTGACTGATAGTTCCTTCGCAGGGAAAGATAAAGTAAGAATCAGCCAAGGGGATTGAAGGGACCGAAGGCGCTGATTTCTGAGGCACCTTTCCTCCGGGAACAACTAAAATATCTCCGATATAGATATTTCCTTCATCAGACAAATTATTGAAATCAACTACCTCTTTCGAGCTTGACCCGTAGACCTTGGCAATGGAACCGACAGTATCTCCGTCTTTTACCATATGAAGGACTCCGGACACTGGAAGGATTATAAGCTTCTGATTATTCTTGATATCAGATTTGCTCTTTAGATTATTAGCCCACAATATTGTTTCCTGAGATATGTTGAATTTCTGGGCAATAGAAGAAAGGGTATCGCCTGCTTCAACAACGTATTCCCTTATCTCGCCGTCAATATCAGAGCCGACATCCACTTCCCCTAAAATAGTGCCTAAAGACTGGGGGTTAAATGAAACAGGAGGGCAAATTCTAGCTATACTGTTATCCTGAACAAAATTTATATCAGGCGAATCACTTACAATATTTTTAGCCGGTTCCACAAATAATCTTTGGGAGTAAATTATATCTTTTGCGTTTGCTGACAAAAAAGAAAAATCCCGTCCAAAAAGGGATTTATTGCTGTTGTCTTTAAAAAACAAGACTCCTATTACGATAATAAACAAGAATGAGAGGCTAACAAAAACAGGGTTTAGAGCCCTTTTACGTTTCTTTTTATTCCTTTTATTGCCGCTTCCAACAGGCAAATTCTCTTTATTATTAGATAAAGGCAGCATCTTTATGTTATTTTAATCCTATCCTTTTTTAGAACTGAGGTCAAGGGGTTTTTCCACAATTAGCCTATAGATATTGTTTGGATTTATAAAAAGGGTAAGATTAACACAATGAACCTATTTTCTCAAAAAACCATCAAAGAGATTCTTAAAAACCATAATATTTCTCCTTCTAAGGGATTGGGTCAGAATTTTCTGATTGACAAGCAAACAGCTCAAAGGATTACCAAAACAGCTTCTATTAAACCGCATGAAACTATTTTAGAGATTGGACCAGGCATTGGAAATCTAACCCAAGAATTGGCCAATAGGGCAAAAAAGGTGATAGCAGTTGAAAAAGACCCTAAGATGATAAAGGTAATGGAAAAAACACTAAAAGATATCAAGAACATAGAAATAGTTCAAAAAGATATCTTAAGGTTTCTATCTGATAATAAAATACAGAATAATTATAATGTGGTCTCTAACATCCCATATTATTTAACAGCACCTGTTATAAAAAGGCTTCTTGAGTCTAAAAGTCCTCCTAAAAATATAGTTCTTTTGGTCCAAAAAGAAATGGCTGAGAGAATATGCGAAAAGCCTCCTAAAATGAATGTTTTAGCTGTTTCTGTCCAATTCTACGCAGAAGCTGAAATTATCTTACATGTTTCTAAAAATCATTTCTGGCCCAAGCCAAAAGTAGACAGCGCAGTTATAGAAATTATTCCAAAGACAAGCGAGATTAAGGTCAACAAGGAACTCTTCTTTAAGATAGTTAAAGCTGGTTTCTCCCAGCCCAGGAAGCAGCTTTTAAACAACCTGTCGAAAGAATTAAAATCGGATAAAAACAGAATAAAGTTATGGCTTTTGAAAAATGAAATTAGGCCAAGCCAAAGAGCTGAAACATTAGGTATTGATGATTGGATTAAGCTAACAAACAGCTGTGAATTATCCACTTGTTAACTTAACTTGATATATCTGTTATAATATTTTAATGTTTAAGAAATTGAAAAACCCAAAAAAGATTCTTATTTCTTTCTCTTTATGCTTAATAGGCGCAATCCTTGTTCTGTCTTCATTTGCTAATGCTCAGGTTGTTGATCCTGGCACAGGCACTGTTTTTCCCATTGTCCCAGGACCAGGCGGAGTTATGCCAACAGGCGCTTATGCAGACTATTTGAATAATCAAAAAGTGTCTGAAACTAAATCCCTTAGCTTTATTGAAGCATGGATAATGTATCTTTTCGCTATGTTTTTCTGGCTGTTTGCTAAAATAGCTGAAATGTTGAAAGACCTCGGCATCTCGCTGGTACAATGGGTAATAAGTCCTGGCTTTTTAGAAATGCAGCTTACCAATCCAGGCACTAATCCTATAGTCGCAATAGGGCTGGGATATACCAGAGGTCTTATTAATATGGTGCTTGCTTTAGTTTTAGTGTTTATTGGACTGGCAACCATGCTAAGACTGGAAAACTACAGGACTAAAAAAACCTTATACACTTTTATTGTTATTGCTCTGCTTATAAACTTTGCTCCTGTTATATGCGGACTTATTGTTGATGCCTCAAATATTACTATGGATTATTTCCTTTTTCAGAAATCAGGAATAATAGAACAGCAAAGCGCCTGTTATTATTATCAAGGCAGGCCAATATACAGTCTTCCAGACTGTCTTTCATATGAAATGTGGAGCAATTGGAATTATGAAACATTTAAAACAGGTATTATTCAATTATTTGTCTTAATTTTTGTATACCTGATATCCTTCTTTATTTATCTGTTATTTGCCGCTATTTTTCTGCTCAGATACTTTGCCATAATGATACTGGTTATCTTATCCCCAATTGCCTTTGCCCTCTATATTCTGCCCAATACAAGGCAGTATTGGAATACATGGTGGACGCAGTTTGTCCAATGGGCCACCATTGGAATAACCTGCGCCTTCTTCTTTTCTATGGCAAACTATTTTATAAACATATGGCCTAATATAAATTCTAGCTCACCGGATATAAATTTTGGAAGCACTGCTGTTGTTGGCTTTAAGGCCAGAATTATCAGCTATTTCGTCTCTTTAGCTTTTCTAGGCCTTGGACTGGTATTTGGGCTAAAAACCTCTGCTATAGGCTCTGGCGCGATAATAGACTCATTTAAAAGAAGGGGCAAGCAAGCTGCTGGATGGGCCGGGGGGAAGGCCGCAGGAGCAGCAGGAAAGTATGCGGCAGGAAAAGTAAAACAATTGGTGCCAGCAGCGGTTAGGAAAGCAGCGACAGGAATGGCTACTGCAGGAAAGTGGGGACAAAACCAAACCGGAATTGGAGGCTGGGCTAAAAGAACTGTAAGCACTCCTTTTGTTGCTCTTGGAAGGGCAATAGCAACTCCTTTGGGCCCAGGCTTGACTGAAAGCCAAAGAGAACAGATTAAAAAAACTCAAGAAAGCATAAAAGGAAAAACAGCAGAAACCCAATTATCCGCCTACCGCAAAGCAAAGATTGAAACTGATAAAGTAGGAATATTAAATCAAATTATAGAAGATGGAAACTTTAATGACTTTGTTAAAAAAGGGAATATAACTGATGCAGAAATTAAGAAAATAAGAGAAACGGCTAAGAAATGGCAGTCTAATAAGGTTATTGACAAGGCAATACCTCATATGCTTGAAGGCGCCGACATGATGGAAACAATTAAAAAAATGAAACCTGCTGATTACGAAAAGATATCTAGTCAAGCAATAGAAAGCACCGAAGTAATGGATGCAATATTAATTAATGCTACTAGTAAACATATAGATAAGCTTATTGAAAATCTTGGAAAAAATGCAGCCTCGAAGATAGAAGAAAGAATTAATACTGGAGCCAATATAAGTCCAACTCTTAAAAATTATTTTTCCAGCCAGGCGGGTCAAAGCATGTTCACAATTAAACCCGAAATATTGCAACGATGGAAAGAAGAAAAAGAAAAAGGGGTAATATCAAGAATAATTCTACCGCCAGGCGTTGAAATTGAAAAAAAACAAACCCAGCCCCCCGCAAAAAGTAAACCTAAAAAATTAAGAGATTTATTTAAAAAATAAAACCCCTTTATGGGGTTCTTTTTTTACGTTGTTTTCTTTAATAATTTAGCTAAATCAGGAAACACTTTTTCAATCATTGCTCTCGTCTCAGAAGAAATGTTAAGCTTACTCTCAGAAACTGATTTAGTAATCTTTCCTCTTTCAGATTGAACTATTTCTAAGGCTTGCTCTAAAGAAAAGCCTAAATCTTTTAAATCTCTTATTCTATCCATAATTCCCTCTATTTCTGTTTTTTCAGCAGCTCTTTCGTGTTGCTCTTTAGCTTTGAGTTCAGCCGCTTCTGCAGTTTTTCCTAGAGGGGCTGCGTTATCGATAGTAAAACGATTAATTGTAATACCAAGAGGTTTTTTATAAAAAAACCCATTACCTTGCCTAGCCATCTTAATAAGATTTCGTCTTTCTTCTATTTTCATTTTTAAATTTTCTCTTTCTTGATCTGATAATTTGGCTAATTCTTCTTCTAATCTTTGCCACTCACTACCTTTTCTAGTTCTCTTTCCCCATTTACTCATCTCTTTTTTTAAAGGTCTCTTCGGGGGAACATCCCAATATTTAAGTAACACAGGTGTAGGGACAGAAGAAGGAATAGAAGATAGATCTTCTCCTAGGATGGCTTTTAATAAAACAGTTATAGCATCATCCCTGGCGCCCAATAATTCTTGCCAATCAGACGGACCCTCTTCTTCGGAGATCGCCCATCCTCTAAGCCTGTCGTTGATAATATCCTGGAGAATATTTTTAACTCCTTCCTCCTCTCCGCTGTTCAGAAATTGGATAAAGGCACTTGCCTGATCTTTTTCATCTATATTGTCCGGACCACCCGGAATCCAAGTAACGCTTATGCTTACACTAACCTCTGCTAAATCGGGGGTTCGTACTACCTGATTGGGCAGATCTTGATTTATTTTAGTCACTCTAATTGAAATTGCATCAAAAACAATAGGATAAAAAGGAAGGAAATGCCATCCTTCTTTTAATAACACTTTCTGTCTTTTTCCAAAAAAAACCCAAATTCCTTTATTGGGAGGATCTGCTGAAATAATAGTAATAGCATTATAGATGAAAATAAGAATTAGAATAGGGATACTAATTATACTGAGCCAAAAAATTAATTTTGCCAAAAAGAATGCTATTACCCCGACGATAACCAGGGCAATGATGATAAATATTATCTGACAAAAACTATACCACATCTTCATTGTATTTTCCTCCATATTAAATTGTGAAGGTTCCGCTATCAAGAACCTATTTCTTGATGTATAAATTATAATCACATCTTTTAATTTTTGTCAATAAAACACTTGACTCTTGGTAATAATTTATATTATTATAAATTAGTTCTTTAGAACACTCTTTGTAAGGGGAATAAAATATCTTCTGACCCTGAATATTTATATAAAAAAATATGGAATCACGCCATCAATGAAGGAATCTATTTATAAATTAATTTATGCTAAAGGCGTTATTTTTACAAAAATATTTCTTGCAACCTATCAATGCACAAGATGTGGTCACAAATGGTATAAAATATTAATATCCTTTAAAGAAGAGGATGTCTCAAAATGTTTAATGGGTTGCAGTAACCTTCCTTAGTGGGTGAAGTTATCAGATATAATTAAAAATATAATATATGTTATAATTGGGGAAAAAAGAGAGAATTAAGCCTTACGAAGGATGGGAACGAATTATTAAAATAAAACAAATAGATGAATATAAAACCCCTAAAAAATAAAATATCTTATAACTTTTTGAAAATTTATTAAGCTATTTTATAAATCAAAAACCCGAATCAGCTTCGGGTTTTAATAATCTAAATTCAATATCTCAACTTGCCTTTATCGGCATAACTACGTAGATATAACTATCATCTCCTACTGGTTTTAATACCCCGGGACCTGAATCGCTGTTTAGCTCAAAGATAATTTCTGAGCTTTTAATATTTAAAATACCATCTAATAGGAACCTATAATTAAACGAAATATCTACTGATTCTCCTTTGATTTTAGCAGGAATTAAAGATTTATTACTCCCAAGTTCTGAACTTTGACTGGAAATTTCTATTGTTTTATCGCCAGATCCTGATTTTATTTTAACTTCATTAGCCTTGCCGCTGAACAAGCTGGCTGCTTTTATTTGGTTTAAAAACTCATTCTTATCCAAGATAATTTGAGTTGCATATTTTGAAGGTATAATCTCCTTATAATTCGGATATTCTCCTTCAATTAAGCGGGAAACAAGCTGAATCTGAGAATGCTCTGTTTCTTCCATAAAAGACTCAAACATTATTTGGTTTGTTGAAAAATATACCTTTAATTCTCCTTTTTTTTCTCCGAATATATTAATAATTTCCTTTACAGCTCTTTGGGGGATAATTAAAGAATATTCTTTTTTTAAATTAAAGCTGTTTTTAAGAAATATCTTTTTTTCGCCCAATCTAAAACTATCAGTGGCAGTAATTGTTATTAAATTCTTATTAAAATAGAAATAAACTCCTGAAATTTCAGGTCTAGTAGTTGATAATACCGGAATATCAACTACTTGGTTAACGCTTTGACAAAATAAATTAATATCAAAAGACACTGATTCGCCTTCATTTATTTTAGGAATAATAGGGAACTCATCAGCTGAAATTCCTTTAATTTGAGTATTATAATTCTCACACTCAATAAATATATTATTCTTTTCCTCCTTTATATCTATCTTTTTATTAGGTAAAAGATTAATAAAACTTGAAAATAATCTACTGGGAATTGTAATTTTTCCTTCTTTTTCAATTTTAGCCAAGACCCACCAATTTATTCCCACCTCTAAATCAGTTGCAGCTAAATTTAAGAAATTCTTTTCAGTAGAAATCAAGATATTGTTTAAAATAGGAAGAGATAAAGATTTAGAAGAAACTCTTTCAACAATATTTAATCCTTCTTTTAGTTTTTCTTGTAAAATTGATAATCTCATAATTAATTATTAGTTTTTAATTAAAATTTATTATTATTAAGTTAAGTTTTAATTTAGGTTTTTAATATAGGTTTTATTGGGGATTAATATCTAATTTTCCCTTTAAAAAACATTAGATAAATTGTGGATAAATTAATAGATAAAGTTATTGTATTTTTATCACTTTTAAATCCACAATCTTATCAACATTTTTTCCTCATCTTCTAAGAGCTTAAAACCCTTTCTTTAATTAAACTTATTTCTTCTTCCAGTTTTTTATCTTTTTCAATTTCTTTAGCTATTTTTTTATACGAATGAATGGCAGTAGTATGGTCTTTGCCCTGGAATTTTCTTCCGATAAAAGGGAAAGAGCTTTTTAATTCTTCTCTTAATAAATACATTGCTATTTGTCTCGGTCTTACAATCTCTTTTTTTCTGGAGCAGTCTAAAATGTCTTTTTCTTTTAAATCATAGAATTCAGCCACGGTTTGGATGATTTTCTTTGGGGTGATAACCTTAGCCGGACTCATTAGAACGTTTTTAAGAATAATCTTTATGGTTTCCAAATCCAGCTGCTTGTTGTTTATTTTTTGATAAGCAATAAGCCTGTTTAAGGCTCCTTCTAATTCCCTGATGTTCTTTTGAATAGAAGAAGCAAGATAATTATATACTTCAATTGGAAAATCAACCTTTTTTTCCTGAGCTTTTGTTTTTAAAATAGCAACTCTGGTTTCAAAATCAGGATTGCTTATATCCGCTGTCATTCCTCCTTCAAATCTGGATCTTAATCTTTCGGCTAACGAGTGGATTGCTTTGGGTGGACAATCAGATGAAAGGATAATCTGCTTATTATTCTCGTATAAGACGTTGAAAATATGGAAGAATTCTTCTTGAGTCTTTTCTTTTCCTGCTAAAAACTGAATATCATCTATTATTAAGACGTCAATGGCTCTGTATTTTGATTTAAAAGAGTCAATTTGATGGTTTTTAATAGACAATACAACTTCTGAAGTGAATTTTTCAGAAGAAATATATCTTACTTTTTTTGTTTTAAAGTTCTTTGCAACTTCATTGCCTATTGCCTGAAGCAAATGAGTTTTTCCAAGACCCACTCCTCCGTAAATGAATAAAGGGTTATAGATGTATCCTGGATTTTCAGCTACTGCTGAGGCGGCTGCGTGGGGCAGTTCATTGAAGGGGCCGACTATAAAAGAATCAAAGATGTATTTGGGATTAAGGTTTGTTTCTTTGTCTATTTTAAGTTCTTGGAACTCAAGCTGGTCGCTTTCAAGCAGGTCTATAGAAGCCTTTTTAACAGCTTTTTCCGAGGCCTTCCCAACGCTGTATTTGATTTCCTTAATCTCTTCGTTTAAATTATGGATTATTTTAAATATCTGCTTATTGTATTTATTTTCAAGCCATTCTCTGACAAATGAATTAGGCACAGAGATTAACAACCTGCCTTCTTTTTGAGAAACAATAGAAGTATTTTTAAACCAAGTAGCAAAGTTTGCCTGGGAGATATTCAATTGAATTTGGGCAAGAACGCCTTGCCAAAGCTCTTCGTTTGTCATAATAATGGGAATAAAATTACGATTATTTCATTTTAACACAAGTCAAAACAAAACTAAAATAAACAGAGAAATCCACTATTTGTTAACAAGCTGTGGATAAGTTGGTGATTAAATATGGATAATTCTTGGTTCTAAAAAAACAGATTTGTTGACCCTGATTAATTTTAATATTATACTACTATATTAGCAAACAGTAATTAATAATAATTTTAGAATATGTCTTTTACTTATAAGCCAAAAAGAAAAAAAAGAAAAAGGACTCACGGGTTTTTAGTCCGTCAGAAAACAAAAAAGGGAAGGCAGGTTTTATCCAGAAGAAGAAAAAAAGGAAGAAAAAAACTAAGCGTTTAAAGGGTAAATATTTTCATGCTCCCGAAACTAAACAGGCTTAAAAGAATAAAGGATTTTGAGGAGGTTTTTAAAAAAGGCCAGGGGTATAAAGAAGACTTTATATACCTTAAAATAAATAGAAACAATCTTAAAAGTACCAGGTTTGGCTTTATTGTAAGCAAGAAATTCTCCAAGAAAGCGGTAATGAGGAATAGTCTTAGAAGGAAAATAAGCGAGATAATAAGCAATAGGCTAGATGGGATTAAAAAAGGTTTTGACTGCATAATGATTATAAGGCCCGGATTGAAGATTAATGATTTTTGGGAGCTTGATAAAAGAATTGATATTCTCTTTAAAAAAGCAAATCTTTTCAAAAGTAAATAAAATATATGAGTTTTTTAATTGAATTTTTCAACGTCTTTTTTTATCAGCCGCTTTTTAATTTTTTAATAGTAATCTACAAATATATCTCTTTTGGAGATTTCGGCATAGCGGTTATTATCTTAACAATCTTAGTAAAATTTATCCTTTATCCCTTAAACGTTAAAGCTATAAAGTCTCAAAAAGTTTTTTCAGAGCTTCAGCCGAAGATTAAAGAAATTCAAAATAAGTACAAAGATGACAAAGAAAAACAGGCTAAAGAGCTTATGGAAGTCTATAAAGGCGCAAAAGTCAGCCCTTTCGCAGGCTTTTCTTCAATGCTGATTCAACTGCCTGTTTTAATCGCTTTATACCAATTATTCTGGCAGGGCCTTAATCCCGAACAAATGAGGTTTCTCTACTCTTTTGTTTCCTTTGAAGGAGCAATTAATCCTGATTTTTTATCAATTCTCAATCTTTCAAAATCAAATATTTATCTTGCTGCCTCAGCAGGAATCCTTCAGTATCTTGAGGTTAAAACAATGGGTCCTAAATCAAAAAGCTCCCTAAAGAGTCAGTCTGATTTTGCAAAAATACTTCAGACTCAAATGCAGTACTTTTTTCCATTTTTTACCGTTATAATTCTTTTAAATATGCCTTCAGCTATTGCCCTTTACTTTCTAACAAGCTCTGTATTTTCTATAATCCAGCAGTATTTTGTTCTAAAAAAAGAAAAAACAGCATAGTTTATGATTGATAATCTAAATTTAAATAAAATAAAGAAAGTATTGGAGGAGTTTTTCCAAAAAGCAGGCTTTATAGTTGAGATAAAGTCAGTAGATCTATATGAAGATACTATTTCTATAAAGATAAAAACAGAAGAGCCTCAGATTTTAATCGGCCAGAACGGCCAGACTTTGTCAGAAGTTCAATATCTGATAAAATCAATACTTAGGAAGGATATAGACCAGAAGTTCTACGTAGATATTGACATCAACAGCTATAAAGAGAAAAAGACCGAGTATCTTAAAGAAACAGCAAGGTCTTTGGCTGACGAGGTTGTTTTATCTAAAAGAGAAAAGATTCTGTCTCCTATGTCTTCTTATGACAGAAGAATAATCCATTTAGAGCTGATAAACAGAGAAGATGTTGAAACAGAGAGCATCGGAGAAGAGCCTGAAAGAAGATTGATAATAAGGCCCAAAGCTTAGTTTCGATAAAATAAAAACACCAAGGTTATATAGTCTCGGTGTTTTATTTTTAAAAGAAAGGCCAGACTACTAAATTAGGATTTATAGTTTTAAGAATTAAATAAGAACACAAGACAATCAAAATACCGAATATCGCTGCTTTAATTTGGTCTAACCCGTCCTGAACTTTGCTTGGATTTCCTGCTGATGTAAGATATTTAAAGCCTCCGTAAACTAAAGCTCCAAGAGCAATAAATGCACTTATCACAACTGCAAAATTATAAAGATAAATGATATAGCCGGGCAGATTAGTAAGGTCTGTAAAAGGATAATCAAGCTCTGGGGGTCTAGAAAAAGAATATATAATAGACGGGAAAAGAAAAATAAGTAATGAAAATATAGTTATTGCAATTTTCATAATATATAGATTAATTATTTTTTAATTCAAAAAATACAGCTAAGGTCCAGCAGGGAGCAATATCTCCGAAAAAAGGGATTATTTCCCCTAAAAAAGCCAGACCCAGTCTCTTGCCTATTCTTTTTTGCCTTGCTCCAGAGCGTAGAAACATCCAGCCTCCGATAAAAATTAATCCAATTAAATCAGGGATAAAAGAAAGAGGAATACCTACGCCTAAAAAACTGAGAAACAAGAATAAAAAGCCTATTGTATCAAGAAGAACGGCGGCAAGAAGCATTACTACGGCTTCTGGGGATATAAAGTTGCTCATAAGCAATTAGCTTTCTAATTCTTTTTTAGCCTCCTTTATTTTTATAATCTCTTCAGGCGCTGTGGTGATTATCTGGTCTTCGGTGTATGAAGCAAGCACCCTTATTAAAACATGCTTGGTTCCGGCAAAAAATATCCCTTCGCCAGTCGGAGATTCAAGCAGTAAAAGCTTTTCTTCTTCTGTTAGATTAAAGGTATTTTTGACCGTTTCAATAGTAGCCGGGCTCTGCTTCATTAAAACAAGGAGCTCTGAATTGGTGATAATCGGTTTTCCGTAATCAGACTTCATAAAATCGTTTACGTCCTGGGTGATAGTGGTTACTCCCAGCCAGTATTTCCTGGCTCTTTTGACAGTGCCGAATAGAAATGAAGCTCCATCTTCATTTTTCATCAGCCACCAGGCTTCGTCTATTATAAGGAGGCGTTTTTTCATCTTGGAGGTAATTGTTTTCCAGACATATCTTAGGATTATAAATAAAGCCATGGGTCTTAGTTCGTCTTCCATGTCTCTGATGCCGAAAACAACCATTCTATTTGTCGTATCAACGTTTGAAGGCTGATTAAAGAAATTGGAGTAAACCCCTTTTGTAAACCTTTGGATTCTTCTAACAAGCGATTCAGCTCCTTCCATAGTAGAAAGAACCTCCTCTAAATCGCTCATAATAGGAAATTCCAGTCCTTCTTTTTTACCCCAGAGCTTTGGGTCGCTTTCAGGAGTAATATCTTTGGCAGCGTATGTTTCGGTTATTGCCTGGTCTATAATAGCGTCTTCTTCAGGCGTTAATCCGCCAAGCATTATTCTTATCAGACCAACCATGTTTATTATGTTTGACCTTAAAACATCAGAAGGCTTTTCATCTTCTTTAGGCTGAGGAAGGTCAAAGGGATTAATGTGATTGTCAGATGAAAGAGATATTTCGAAAAAAGAGCCGCCTACGGCATCAGAAAGGAATCTGTATTCATTTTCAGGGTCGATTACAATAACATCAACATTAAGCATCAGGTATCTTAAAATCTCAAGCTTAATGGCATAGCTTTTTCCGCTGCCGCTTACCCCAAAGATAACTGAATTGGCATTGGCTAATGAAAATCGGTCAAACAAGACAAGAGAGGCATTATGCTTGTTTAGGCCGTAAAGAATCCCTTCGTTTGAGCTTAAGTCAAATGAGACAAAAGGGAACGATGTTGAAAGCGGGCTTGTGTTTAATTTGTTAGACACCATTAAAAGGTCCAAGTTGTAGGGAGAGGTTGATAAAAACCCTTCTTTCTGCTGGTATAGGGCCGGCTTTATATATATCAGTCGTGATTCCAAAATAGAGCGCAGTTCAATCTCTATATCTCTTAACTCTTTTTCATTGTCAGCATAAGAAGTTACATAAACAGAAAAATTAAACATCTTTTCCTGGGCCGTTTGAAGCCTGTCTCTTAAGTCTTCTAAGTCTGTATAAGCAGTTTCAAGCGCCGGGTCGCGGATTAATCCTTTTTCCTCTCGTTCTGATATTTCCGCCTGAACCTCTGTTACTTTTCTCCTTAACTGCTTTAAAGCTTCTGCGCTGTCAATGGGATGAATATAGATGGAGACGTCTATCGGGAAGCTGAGATTTATCACCGGAGAAAACCATCCGGTGTTTAGATATCTTGGATATGAAAAGATAAAATAGGTTTTAGCCAGTCGTTCTCCCATTTTCAGGTAACTATGCTTTATCTCAATAAAAGACGGGGCTATTATATCAGCGATATTAAAAGGGTCAGACGAGGGAATTTCTGGTGTTTTTCTATCTCTTTTTTTAAAAAAAGGAAACAACATAAAAATTAAGAAGTAAGTTCCGGAGGGATTTCAGGATAATACCCTTGTTCTGATTCTGTTGGATGATGGAGGCTCCAGAAAAGCTCGGAAACTTCCATGGTGTTTAAAAGAACGCTTTGGAGTCCTGAACTCCTTAATCCCAAAGCCACAAATTCCGCTCTTTGAAGCAGCTGGGTTCTGGCTCTTTTAAACTCTTCCTCGGTTAATTCATTGATTATTTTAGTGATTTTTTTTCCTGTTTCAGACAATGATTTAGCAGGTATTTCCATTAAAGAAAAAGGAACTACTACATAGAAGTTCTTCTGCATAATCGTTCCTTCTCCTACAATGCTCTCAATAAATTTTTGATATTCATTTATTTGGATTTTTAACAGTTCGTTTCTTTCGTTCTTTTCTATCTCTTTAAGCCTGTCTAAATATCCTGCCATATTCAATCTCCTTGAATGGATTATAATCTGACAAGAAAAATCCAGAGAGTTTAAAAAGTTCTGGAACTGATAAAGAATTGCATTTTGCTCGTCTTCTGATTTAAGTTCAAAATTCAAAGAAGAGACCATTAAAACAGCTCTTAATCCCTTGTTTTTTAGAACAAGAATTCCGTCTTTGATTTGGCTGAACTGCAAGAAATCCTGAGTTATTGATTTCGCCATAAACAATTATTTTGATTTGGTTTCTAATTTTGTTGATAAGTCTTTAAGCCTGCTGTACTGGGCTATTTTTAAGCCTTCCTCCTCCTTTTCTTCTTTTAATTTACTTTTTTTCTCAGGAGCAAAACTAACAGATATTTCTTTTCTTTTCCAAAGATAAATCTTTGAGCTTAGTGCGAATAAAAACGCCTTTTTTATAAACACGGGAAAAGAATCTCTACCTATTTTTCCAAAAGCCATAAGCAGAGTTAGGGTTATCACCAGGCTTGAAGCAATAATAAAAGAGGTAAGCGGGATTGAATGATAGAGTAAAAAAGAGATTGCTCCGCCGACAACAAGATAAACAAGCTGTTCTAAGGTGAGAGGCCCTATTCTTAATTTCCTTTCTATTTTAGGGACAATAAACTGCATAAGATCTTTTATCCTACTTCTTCTCTGTATTTATCTTTTAATGTTTTTTTAACAGGTTCAGAGGCTTTTTCTTTTAAGGTCTTTGGACTTGATTCAATTTCAATCCTGTATAATGCCTCCAAGCTGTTTTTTACTGGATAAAAGATAAACCTGTTTATTTCTAGGGCAATCTTTTTGGCAGTCTGCTCTGAGAGTTTTAAATCTTTCTTGATTGTTTTCTGGAACTCGTCAGGCGGCATAATTCCTAAAAGAACATAGCCTGTATATTTAGAAACAATTGGAATGTTTTCTTCCTCTAATCCGTTCTTTACGGCTATATTGTATATCTTGTCAGCATTTTCAGAGGAAAAAATAGCTTTTTGAAGCTCTTTGGGCAGGCTTTCGTAAAGATCCCAAAGCTGGTCTTTTGAGTAATCAGCCATGTTAAATTCAGAAAATATTATTTCCTTATCGACTTTTGATTTATTCTACCACAGATAAAAAACAAACAACAAGGGGAAAACAAGGACTTTTTTATTGCAGCGCTAGGGATTTGTCTCAATTTCTTCTATTATTTCAGAGTCAGTTTTTTGAGGCTCAATAGTTTCAATAGGAGTGAAGTTTTCCCTAGGGAGCTTGGGAAGAATATAGCTCATTACGCTTCTCCAGATGGGTCCGGCTAAAACCACCCCTGGTTCTTTGCTCATTGAAACATTATTATTATTGCCTACCCAGACCCCAAGGACGACAGAAGGCGTATACCCTATAATCCATCCGTCTTTAAAGTCATCAGTTGTTCCTGTTTTTACTGCCACCTGATAGTCTTTAAAATACAATAAAGAATTATAGCCGAACATAGGAGCTCTGGCGTCATTGTCTGAAAGAATGCTGTTTAATATCACCGCTGACCTTTTTTCCAAGACCATTTTAGAAATCTTGTTGTTCTGCTCTAAAATATTTCCCTTTGAATCTTCTATTCTTAAAACAGAAACAGGGGGGATTCTGTATCCTTCGGTTGCAAAAACACCGTAAGCAGAAACCATATCCAAGAGCTTGACTTCTCCTCCTCCCAAGACAATTGAAAGTCCGTAATATGAATAAGGTTTGTTTAGAGTTGTAATTCCCAGCTTTTTCGCTGTTTCAATGCTGTCTTTTTGTCCGGCCAGATAGGCTAAAGTTTTCACAGCGGGAATGTTGAGCGACTGGGCCAAGGCCTGGCGCAAAGTAACCGGACCCCTGAATTTCCCGTCATAATTTCTGGGGATATAGGGTTTTCCTCCAAAGATTCCAAAATTAGTTTCTTCATCTACTACAACATATTTATCGTCATAACCTTTTGAAAAAGCAGTGGCGTAAACAAAGGGCTTAAAGGAAGAGCCGGGCTGTCTTCCTATATTATACGTTGCTACATTAACCTTAGGGTCAAAGAGGCAGTCTTTTCCAGAAGTGCATCCTTCAGGATAAGGGTCTCCAAACCAGTTTTTTGAGCCAACCATTGCCAGTACTTCTCCTGTTTTCGGGTCTATTGCAACCAGGGCCGCATTATTTACCTTGTAATTTTTATTCTTTTCAACTCCTTCTAAAACTGCTTTTTCAGCAGTTTCTTGAAGCTCCCAGTCCAAAGAAGTATAAATATTGAGACCTCCTTTCTCAAGCATATCTTTACCGTAGTTTTCTAAAAGATAGTTCTGGATGTAAAAAACAAAATGAGGAGCTTTTATTGAACCAACAGATTCTGAAAAAGCCAGCTCCTGGGCTTTAGCGCTTTCAAGCTCTTCTTTTGTGATATATCCTTCCTGGTTCATTCTTTCTAAAACATAATTCTTCCTGTTGACTAGTTCTTCTTTATTCGGACCGTAAGGAGAAAAATAGCTCGGCGCCTGAATCACAGCAGCTAAGGCTGCGGCTTCGTTTAAAGAAAGGTCTTTGGCAGATTTTTCAAAGTATGCTTTTGAAGCGGTTTCTACTCCGTAAAGGTTGGGACCAAAGGGAATTTGGTTAAGATACCATTCTAAGATTTGGTCTTTTGAATACTTTCTTTCAAGCTCTAAAGTTAGGATTATCTCCCTTATTTTCCTTTTTATTGTCTTTTCAGGGGTTAGAAAGGTTGAACGGATAAGCTGCTGGGAGATTGTTGAACCGCCGAAAGCCGGCTTCCCAATTATTATATCTGTTTTAATCGCTCTGAAGATACCTGTAATATCAATTCCATAATGGGAGTAGAAATTGGCATCCTCTACCGAGATGACTGCTTTTTTTAAATAGTCGGAGACTGAATCAAGGGGAACTGTTTCTCTTTTTTCCTCTCCGTACATCTCAAACAGCAATACCTTTCCGGTTCTGTCGTAAATCTTAGTGGATTCAACAAAGGTTTTTTCAGTAAACTTTTCCGGTCGGGGCAGGTCCTTTGAATAGTAAAGAAATAAAAAAACCATAACAACCGGAGCTGCTATTAAAGCTAAAACTGATAATTTCAGAACTAAAGAGATTATCTCTTTTCTTTTATCTTTTTTGTACACTTTTCTGCTGAAAACTCTTTTAGGCATAAATGGATTTACAATCTTGTATTTTTATCATAAAATAAAATTGTATGAAAATAAATAGCGATGAGAAAAAAATTGAAGAAATTCTGACAAAAGGGGTTGAAGAAGTTATTGAAAAAGACAGCTTGATAAAGAAACTGAAATCTGGGAAAAAGCTTAGAATAAAACACGGAATTGACCCAACCGGTCCAAGGATTCACTTGGGCAGGGCTCTTCAGTTTAGAAAACTTAAGGCGTTTCAGGATTTGGGGCATCAGATTGTTTTAATTATCGGCGATTTTACTGCTTTGATAGGCGATGCTTCTGATAAAACTTCAATGAGAAGGTCTTTGTCAGAAAATGAGATAAAAGAGAATATGAAGGATTATAAGAGGCAGATAGGAAAGATATTGGATATAAAGAAAACAGAATTTTGCTACAATAGCAAATGGCTTAAAAAACTTAACTCCAAAGACCTTATTTCTCTTTCAATGAACTTTACTGCCCAGCAGATGATTACAAGAAGAAACTTCAAGGAGAGATGGGCCAGCAGTAAGCCTATAGGCCTTCACGAGCTTTTGTACCCTTTGTTTCAGGGATACGACTCAGTTGCTGTTTCTGCCGATGTTGAGATTGGAGGCACTGATCAATTGTTTAATTTAAAAGTAGGACGCCAGCTCCAAGAAACCTCTAATATGCCTGTTCAGGATATCATGACCTTAAAGATGCTTCCGGGCCTTGATTCAAGAAAGATGTCTACCAGCTGGGGCAATATTATAACAATAATGGATAAACCTCAAGAGATGTTCGGCAGGATAATGTCAATGACCGATAACCTTATACCAGATTATTTTGAACTAGCTACCGATGCCTCTTTAAAAGAAATTCAGCAGATTAAAAAAGAATTGAAAGGCAAGGCAAATCCTAAAGACCTTAAATTATGGCTTGCCAAAGAAATTGTAAGAATTTATCACGGAGAGAAGCTGGCATCTGAATCGGAAAAAGAGTTTGAGAGAGTTTTTAAGAATAAAAAGGCTCCGACAGATATTGACGAGGTTAAAATAGAAGGGGAAAGAATTCCTATTATTGATTTGCTGGTTAAATTAAGGCTGGTTTCTTCAAAATCTGAAGCAAAAAGGCTGATTGTCCAAAGAGCAGTAAGAATTGATAATGAAGTTCAAGCTGATTTAGAAAAGATTATTGAAATAAAAAAAGGAATGATAATTAAAGCAGGAAAAAGAAGGTTTGCTAAGATTGTTTAATTATTCTCTCACTCTCTATGGCGCAGCAGAGGGCGACCCCTAAAGCATCAGCGGCATCGTCTTTTTTAGGGAATTCTTTTAAATCAAGCAGGATTTGGATCATTTTCTGAACCTGCTTTTTTTCTGCTTTGCCGTAGCCTGCCACGGTCATTTTGACTTGCAGAGGTGTTACTTCAAAAACAGGAATTTTCTTCTTTGCCGCAGTCATTAAAATTACTCCTTTCGCTTGGCTTACCGGCATTGCAGTCTTTAAGTTTTTAAAGAAATAAATGTTTTCTACGGCTAAAACTTTAGGGTTGTATTTCTTGATTATTTTATTAAGCTCTCTATTTATTTTATAAAGGCGCTGGCCGGGATTGAACTTTGGGCTTGTAGTAATGCAGTCGTAGGCGATTACTTTAATTTTATCTTTTTTATCTTTAGGCTTTTTTAAGACCCCATAGCCTATGGTTGCCAGTCCCGGATCAATTCCTAATATTATCAAAGTTTTTAATTTTCAGTTTTCAAGCCTTAATAATAAAGGCCTAAATTAATGAAAATCCTTGTGTTTAGTTATAAAAGGTTTGAATATATCTCTTGGACATCCTCATTTTCATCAAGCGCTTCAAACAGCTTTTCAGAGGTTTCTTTGTCTTTTCCTTCTATTTTAATCTTTTCTTTAGGAATCCAGCCCAAAGACGCAGACTCTATTTTTAATTTAGATTCTTCAAGGTTCTTTTTTACATTCTCTAATTCTTCGGGCTTGGTGTATATTTCTAAAACTTCATCATGCCAGAAAAAATCTAAGGCTCCAGCTTCAATAGCCTTAAGCTCAAGCTCTTCTTTTGAGTTATTTTCACCTTTTACAATCTCTAAAACTCCCTGTCTTTCAAAAAGCCATTTAACCGAACCTTCGTTTGCCAGTTTGCCGCTGTATTGATTTAGAATCTGCTTTATATCCCCCAGCGCCCTTTTTCTATTATCAGTAATTCCTTCAATTATTACTGCAATGCCTGAAGGTCCGTACGCTTCAAAGATAAACTCTTCCAGCTTTTCTCCGGCCAATTCTCCTGTGCCCCGCTTTACTGCCCTTTCAATGTTATCTTTGGGCATATTGGCTTCTTTCGCCTTTTCAATCGCTATTCTTAACTTCGGATTAGCATCAGGATTTCCTCCTTTTTCTCTGGCGCTTAAAGTTATAATCTTGGAAAGCTTTGAGAAAATCTTTCCTCTTTTTTTATCCTCAATTTCTTTTCCTCTTTTTATTGAACTCCAATGACTGTGTCCGCTCATAGGTTTAATAATGTTAATTTAGCTTTATTTTATCTTAAAAAATGGATTTTGTCTATTTTCCTTCTTTTAATTTAATTCTGGTTATAATAAAATAAAAAAAGATGCCTTATTTATCCACTCGCTTTTTTTTAAAATAAATCTCATAATAAGTAAAAGACATAATCTATGAAAAATAAAAAGCTAAAAATAATAATCTTTGCTCTTTTCTTTTTTATAATAACCATAAAAGGAGGTTCAGTTTCTGCCGCATCTTGCAATTGCACTTTAGTTAATCAAAGTTCAACCTGTTCGGAAATAGACGCTGATGATTCTATCTGCGTTAATAAGAGTTTTGTTGATAATGTGATTAATGCAGGTTTAACTTTTGATTTAAGAGATGGGAGCGGCAATGATTTGGATAAGGTAAAATTAACCGCTAGTTCTTTTGCGATCAAGGGGACAAAAAAGATTTATTTCTCCCCGGATGAAGGTTTACGGATAACTAGGCCTAGTTTAACGGACATAAACTTATTTGCCTATGATTTGATAGAGTATAAAAGCGTTACTATTTATAAGTATTCAGGAGTTTCATTTATTCCGTCAAATATTACTTTTAGAACCAATGAGGGACTGGTAATCGGAGGGGATATCTTTAATCAGCCTAGCCAAGAGTTAAGCGCCGTAGTTTATCAAGGCAATGGAGGTAATGTGATTTTAAAAGGGAAGATAGTTTCTGTAGGGAATATAAGTTGTGCCGGTATTAGCGGAGACGGAGGAAATATCTCTATTTATGGAAAAGATATTAAAGCAGGGTCCTTATCTTCTCAATCAATATATGGCTGGGTTTTTGCGCCGGTATTTGGTTTTTCTACTGCTGGCTTTGGCAGGGCGGGTCAGATAACAATTCTGCCTGCCCCTTTTGATATGTTTATTAACTCTTTATATGCCAATAATTTATTTGCCCAGGGGCTTGAGCCTAGTAATATTGTAATTAAGGCTAATGAGAGAATCTGGATAACTGACAATATCTATACCTACAGCGCCTGTGAAGAAAGTACTAAGGAAGAGAAATGCGATTACGGAAATCTTTGCCAATTAAATCCTGTCACTTATAAATTCAGAAGATTCTGCAAGGATTATAAAAGTAGTGGAAAAATTATACTGCAAGCAAACGGAACTGGTCAGCAGAGAGGAGTAAGAGTAGGTTCAGGGATTAATAACAGTGCTTACAGCGGCTATCAGAATAGCAATCTTTATGCTACAGGATACAGCGGCGCTGGGATAGTTGGAAAGATTTCTTTGTATGCTCCCAATGGAATAGTTTTTATAGGTTCTTCTGGAATTAATTCTACAGGATTTCATACTGCAGCCGATCCTAATAATGTTAATATAAAAGGAACCTGGGTTCAAGTTAAAGGAAGCATAACAAGCGATAATTTTGATGTAACAGCATTTACGGGCGAACTTATAAACCCTCCGGGTCAGTCTGCTGGAAATATCTGGATTGAAGCTTCAAACACTAATCTTTCCTTAGAACCTACTCTTTTAATAGAAAACCCTATTTATGCCAGGGCCAGATATGCTTTTGCTCCCAACGGGGGGGATGTTAATTTAGTTTCAAATTATAGGATAGAAGGAACAGCGCCAAATGGTTGGGGCCGTTCCCTTATAGCAGATACTTCTGGTTTTACTCCTTCAGACCCAAGCCCCTACGGCTCTTTATGGTATTTAAAAGAAGGGGTGAGTCTAGATCCTGCAACTGGAAGTTTTATTTCTGATACAGATGCGTTTTGTAGAGAACAAACCCATGAATATTACAACGGAACAGATGGTCAAGACGGAGTTTCTGGAGGAAATGGAGGAAACATATCAGTTACAAGTCCAAGGATCCAGTGGGCGTCAGGAACTAATATTCTTGATTTGAAGTCTAACGGCGGGAATGGTTCTCGAGGAGGAATAGGCGCAGGAGGTAATTACTGCTCTGTTGGCGGAATTTACTATCAAGGACCAGTAACTCATACAATGTATGAAAGAGGTTCAGGGGGTCAAGGAGGAACAGGAGGAATTGGAGGAAGTATCACAGTAAGTGCAAGCAGGATACATTGTTTTAAAAGTTTAGTTCTTAAAAGCAATGGGGGCAAAGGAGGAGAAAGTGGTGATTATAATGTTATGGCAACGCCTTTTGATATTTACAATAACCATACTGGAAACTGCGATTTAACCGGCTGGAGAGATAAAGCAGTAAAAGAGATAAAAGTAGCTGAAGTATCAGGCGCTGGAGGAGCTGGAGGAAATATAACTTTAAAGCCGATGCCTACTGATGACCCTATTGAAAACATTACAGCAGAAATTAAAGGAGGAGACGGCGGAGATACAGGAGACGGAGATTACAGCTCTTATCCTTGGTACTGCACTAATCCAAAAAGCGGAGCCGAACTTATTAATATAGCAAAATCAGGAGGGCCTAATCTTCAGACTCCTTGCCAGACAAGAGTATTAAGCCCGGAAGAGGTTGCCTCAGGAATATCTCGAACAAGCGGAGTAGTTGAAATTGCTCAAACAGGTTTTTCTTCCTATGGCGGTCAGTCAGGAGCAAGCGGCGGAGATGGAGGAAGTATTTTAATAGACAGCCCGCTTGATATCTCTATTTTAAAAAACTTTTATGCTAGCGGCGGCATAGGCAGAAGAGGAGGAACAGGACAATCAAGTTCCATAAATCAGCCTGGGAACGGAGGAATTGGAGGCAAAGGAGGAAATGCCGGTACGATACAACTAACTAATATAAATATTATTCAAGGTCAGCTTAACCCAGGAGCAGGGGGAGCAGGTGGGTTGCAGGGCGCTTCCGTCCTAGATCTTCCTCGCGCTGATTCTTTCTGCGCTTATTCAGGTACTTATCCTTATTGGGATTACGGAGTTGAGTGCCCTGTTGATTCTCCTTATTGCTGTTCTTATTCAGGACTCAATTCCTGCAGGACAAAAGATCCTTTGCTTGGAGGTTCAAATTATTCTGCTGAAAACTTTTCAATTAAGTTCATTCCGCCTTCAAATAATGGTTCAGCCGGAGAAATCGGCTCAAGCGTTCAAATCTCATCAATCCCTTCTGCTTCTAAGGGTCCTGAATCCTGTGCTGGTGAAGGGGGAGGGATAGTAAGCTTCCAGGATTGGGGAAGCCATAACATCTGTTATGCTGAATACTGCATTGCAGTAATGGATCAAGGGCCAGATGAATGTTCTGATTCTACTATTTGCAGAACAGATGATAAACACAGGGCTTGTGGAGTAAACATCTGTAATTTAGTTTCAGGAGAAGGCTCTGATGAATGTTTTTCAAACAGCGATTGCGGCGAGACACATTTAGACTGCAGTGCCAATAGGTGCGTTTCTGTGTCAGGCGGAGGAGAAGACAAGTGCTTAGATGATTCAGGGTGCGATGGCTCTCATTATGAATGCGTAGGCACGACTTGCGTTCCTCAACCCGGAGAGGGAAAAAATGAATGTTTATCAAATAATGACTGCGATAAACAGCACTTAGAATGCGACAGCAGTAATTCTTGCGTTTCTGTATCAGGAGAAGGAAGCAATCAATGTTTCTCTTATGAAGATTGCGAAGGCAAAAGCAAAATTTGTACTTTTTCAAACGGAATGATAGCATGTTTATTATCAGCAAAATCACAGCTTCCTGATGAGTGTTCTAGCGATGAAGACTGCTGCTGCGGAGACGGAATAAGAGATGCAGGTGAGGAGTGCGGAGAGCCGGGCTTAAATCTATGTTTTCCATATCAGCAATGTATAAATTGTAGATGTGAAGGAGAGCCGTCTAATAATCCTCCTAATGCTCCTTCTAATATCAGCTTTAATCCCAGCGCTACCGATTGTTGCGATGCTGTTCCTTCAGTAGCTTTTTCTTGGACATATTCTGATCCTGACGAAGGCGATCTTCAATCAGCCTATCAGGTTCAGGTTGCAACTGACGAGGGTTTTAACAACCTAATAATTGACACCAATAAAGTACAAAGCAGTTCAAATTCTTATGCTACTCAATCTATTAATTTCAGCACTAATTATTACTGGAGAGTAATGGTTTGGGATACTAACGGACCTATAGACTCTCCTTGGGCAAGCTCAACCATTCCTTCGATAGCTGAATATCCCTGTCCCTCATTTACCTGGGATCCTTCAAATCCTAATGTTGGTGAAAATACTGATTTTTTCAGCGCAGGAACTACTTGTCCTTCAGGTCCTTGTAATTATTTATGGACTTTTGAAAGCGGAACTCCTGCGAGTTCTACTAGTCCTAATCCCGCAAATATTAAGTTTAATTCCGAAGGTTCCAAAGAGGTTGTTCTAATGGTTACCGATTCTTTGTCCAGGGATTGCTCTCTGGCTATTGATGTACCTATAGGAATGACTCTTCTTCCTCCAGAATGGATTGAAATACCTCCTTTTTAAGATTAATCAAAGGTTTAAAATAAAAGACCCGAGTTGAAGTGCCCGGGTCTTTTTTTAACTGATTTTAAATATCTTCACGCTTAGAGAGGCTTTTCTTAAGAAATATAATTATCACTGCTGAAAAGAGCGCAGTTAAAAAAGCAATTAGAAAGCTAAATTTATTGGAAACATAGGGCATTAGCTTCTCTTTTATCTCAGCAGTTTTATTATCATTATTACTTGACTCAAACTCTTTTTTATCTAGAGTTTTATTTAAAGAATCAGTGCTTTTTTCTTCATTCACAATGATATTTTTTGAGCCAGGAGTCAGGCTCTTGCTCCAGATCCAGTTAGATGAAACTCTGTTGTATGATTTCCCCTGGGGCGCTTTTTCATAAGATACAGAGTCTATAATTTCATTAATTGGGTTGATGAGAACAAGATTATCAATGTCATTGTTTAAGATGATTTTTGTTTTAGGTCTTTTCAATACTAGATATCCCAAAGGAGATATCTTTGATTCGCTGTCAAAGATATATTCGGTAGTTTTCCCTTCATTGTCTTTTATTTTCCAGTTGTAAAGGCTTACTTCAAAGTTATTCTGATTGAATATTTCAATCCATTCTTCGGTATCATCTTTTCCTTCAGGAGATGGAAGAATTTCATTAAATAATATTCCGCCCGGGTAAGTTGTTTCGGTTTCTTCCCTTATGATCGGCATATCGGTTATTTGTTCCAAATTGTTTGGAGTTATAGTCTCTGCATTTATTTCTTTCTGGCTGTTTTTTGCTTTTGGGGTTCCATTTGTATTCTGGCTTGTCTGCCAGTTGGAATCATCTGTCCTTTCCATTGTTAGTTTTTTAGCATTATCTCCTTCCGGCCAGCCGTCTTTGCAATCAGCTTCGTCAATTAGATTTCCGGAATTGTCATAGAGCTTTAAACTTTCACCGCTGTTTGACAAGCCTCCTTTATAAATTACGTCAGCAGATATATAAGGCACTGTATTGTCGTCTGTTCTTTCCATTAGATAATAGCCATAAGGATTGATAGCGCCGGTTAGATTTATCTCTGGGCTGTCATCCTCTGATTTTAAAACCCATCCTTCAAGATTTATGGTGTTGTTGGTGTTATTGTAAAGTTCAATCCATTCATCATTGGCTGATATTTCTGTTCCCATCCAGCATATTTCGTTGATAGACACATCTAAAAAATTAGCTCCCAAGACGTCAAAAGGAGCTATGGCAAAGATTATTATAATAAGATATCTTTTCATTAAATCAATGAGTTTTGAGGGCCTTTGTATTTTATCCCAAAATGCTCATAGGCATATTTAGTAGCCATTCTTCCTCTGGGAGTTCTTTCAATAAAGCCTATCTGCATTAGATAGGGTTCATAGATATCTAAAATAGTGCCTTCTTCTTCTGAAGTGGCTGCCGCCAAGGTTTGGAGTCCGACAGGACCTCCTTGAAACTTATCAATGATTGCTTCTAAGATTTTTCTGTCTCCAGATTCAAGCCCCATTTGGTCTATTTCCAGTTGAGTTAAAGCTTTTTCAGCGTTTGGGGCAGTAATTATTCCCTGTCCTTCAACCTGGGCAAAGTCTCTCACTCTTTTCAATAGCCTGTTGGCGGCTCGAGGGGTAAGCCTGGAGCGTCTGGCGATAATCTTTACTGCTTCAGGCTCTATTTTTATGTTTAGAATTCTGCTTGAATTTATTATAATCTTCTCTATATCTTCTTTTTGGTAAAAGCTAAGCTGAAAGGTTGCTCCGAACCTATTTCTTAAAGGGGCTGATATAAGGCCTAGTCTTGTTGTGGCTCCGATTATGGTAAAATGAGGGAGTTTTAATTCCATTGTTCTTGCCATGGGTCCTTTTCCCAGTACAATATTCAACTTATAATCCTCCATTGCAGGATATATTATTTCCTCGCAGAGCTTATTAAGCCTGTGAAGTTCATCAATAAAAAGAATATCTTTTTCTGAAAGATTGGTTAGAATCGCAGCAAGGTCTCCTGCTTTTTCTATTACCGGACCCGAGGTGACTCGGATATTAGAGCCTGTTTCTTTGGCAATGAGATGGGCCAGGCTTGTTTTTCCCAGACCGCTGTTTCCGTAAAAAAGAAGATGTTCAGGCGCTTCGTTTCTCTTTTTGGCAGCTTCAATTATTATCTTTATATTTCTTTTAATCTTATCCTGGCCGATATAGCTGTCCCAATTTTTAGGCCTTAAGGCAAGGTCAAGGTTTTTTTCTTCTTCGGTCAGAGCGTCAGAGCCGGCAAGAAAGGGTGGTCTTGACAAATTTTTCATATAGTATTAGAATTAGAGTTATTGAACAGCTCTTAGGGTTGGGGGGTTTGGAATTTTTATTCTATGGACAGCTTGGTTTCGGCGAGGCTTATCCTGGTAAAAATTCTAAACTTTTAGTTCCTAAAACTTTAGTCAACCCCCCAACCTTAAGGGTTGTTTTTATTTTACAAAGATTCTTCCTCGCTGGTAACTCTTTCTATTTCAGATATTGTGGTTATGCCTGATAATACTTTTATAAAC
This sequence comes from Minisyncoccota bacterium, assembly GCA_028687715.1. Taxonomy (GTDB): domain Bacteria; phylum Patescibacteriota; class Minisyncoccia; order Minisyncoccales; family GWA2-38-27; genus JAQTZP01. The sequence continues at coordinate 38,716 of JAQTZP010000004.1, read as the reverse complement.
CCATCCTGCCTCATTAGAACCATTCCTTTTTCAACTGCTTTTTGTTTGATTTCATTTATAGAAGGAGATGACAGAATGAATTTCTCCATTTCATTGTCAATCAAAAAAGCCTCAAAGATTCCTGCCCGGCCCTTAAATCCGGTAAAATTGCAGTATTTGCACCCTTTCCCATAATTTATTTTCATAGAAGGGCTTAATTTCGGGATTTCTACTGACTTGGGAAGGTTTTTCAGCTCGTTCTTTATTTTCTTAAAATCATCAGGCTTGATTTTTTTAGATACCTGGCATTTAGGACAGAGTTTTCTAACCAGCCTTTGGCCTATGGCAAGATTTAAGGCAGGAGCAATGTTTGAGGGTTTTTCCCCTAAGGCTTGAAATCTTGATATTGTGCCTGAGGCGTCATTGGTGTGAATAGTGCTTAAAACAAGGTGTCCGGTTAAGGCGGCTTGAAGAGATATTTGAGCGGTTTCTAAATCCCTTATTTCTCCGACTAAAATAACATCAGGATCCTGACGGACTATAGCCCTTAATCCGTTGGCAAAATCATATCCTCTTGAGGAGTCAACCTGAGTTTGAGAAACTCCTTTTAGATGGTATTCAATAGGGTCTTCAATTGTAATGATTTTTATCTCGGGAACGTAAATCTTCTTTAAAAAAGCATAGAGAGTTGTTGTTTTTCCAGAACCGGTAGGCCCGGTGCAGACTATCATCCCATTAGGTTTTTCTATTTCCTTTTTAAATAGTTCCATTAAATCTTTTCTTAAGCCCAAATCCTCCATTTCCACCACCCATTTCGGGTTTAGGATTCTTAAAACAAGGGATTCTCCGTACTCTGCCGGTATTGACGATGTCCTTATTTCAATAGAAGCGTCTTTTATTAAAACAGAAAATCGGCCGTCCTGGGGCTTGGCTGTTATATTAAGCTTTAATTTTGACAGAAGCTTAATTCTTGAGAGAAGCTTTTTATACTCATCTGGAGAAAAAGAGAATACATCATGAAGCACTCCGTCTATTCTTAGTCTAAAGTCTGTTTTTTTTTGGCTCGGCTCTAAATGAATATCAGAGGCGTCAAGATAAAAAGATGCTGTTAAAATAATTTCAACCAAATCGCTTACATTTTTATTTAGGCTTTTTTTAATCTTTTCTTTAAAATCAGAAACACTCTCTATTTCCTTTTTTATATCATCTGCTAAAATTCCATCAATAGATATTTCCTTGGTAATCTTTTTGATTTCTGCCATTTGTATTAAAATTAATTAACTGATTAAGTTTAATTTAGCTTAATTAAAATAAATAGTCAATCTTTTAATTATGAAAAAAGAAATCCATATAATATATAAAGAGATTGAAACTAAGGATTTAGCCAGAAAGCTGGCTCAAAAGATTTTAAGCGAAAAAACTTCCCAAAAACCTATTGTTATTGGGCTCTTAGGCGACTTGGGCGCTGGAAAAACCACTTTTCTTCAGGGCTTTGCCAATGGTTTAGGCGTCAAAGAAAGAGTTTTAAGCCCTACTTTTGTTATTTTAAGAAAGTTTAAAATAAAGAGAAGATTTTTTTATCACATTGACTGCTATCGCCTTAAAAGCCCAAAAGAGCTTCTGGATTTAGGTTTTAAAGAAATCATTCATAATCATTTGAATATAATTGCTGTTGAATGGGCTGATAAGGTTAAAAAGATTATGCCCAAAAATTCAATATGGATAAAAATAGATTCTATGGGTGAAAACAAAAGAAGGATAATTATTGATAAACTATGTTAGAATCATAATAGGGTTTAAATTTATGGAAGATAAAAAACGCTTAATAATCATTGACGGAAATGCCATAATCCACAGGGCTTATCATGCTCTTCCGCCGCTTGCCACTAAAAAAGGAGAACTGGTAAACGCTGTTTACGGTTTTTTATCGTTCTTTTTAAAATCAATGAAAGAGTTTAAACCTGATTTTATCATCGCTGCTTTTGATTTTCCGGCTGAAACTTTCCGCCATGTAAAGTACAAGCTTTACAAAGCAAACAGGCCTAAAGCGCCGGATAACCTTTATGAACAGATTCCGAAAGTAAAAGAAATACTTAAAGAGCTTAATATCCAGGTTTTTGAGCAAAAGGGGTATGAAGCAGATGATATTATCGGGACGATTTCCAAAAAGGCTCCTAAAAAGCAGATTTTCCCAGAGCTTGAAACAATTATTTTAACTGGAGACTTAGACGCCCTTCAGCTTGTTGACAGATACACTAAAGTATATGTTTTAAAAAAAGGCATAAATGAAGCAGTATTATACGATGAAAAAAGAGTTAAAGAAAGATATAATGATTTAGCGCCGGATAAGCTGGTTGATTTTAAGGCTTTAAGAGGAGACCCTTCTGATAATATACCGGGAGTATATGGAATTGGAGAAAAAACAGCAATATCTTTAATAAAAGAATTCAATTCTTTAGACAATCTTTACAAAGAGATTGAGGAAAATACTGAAAAGTCAAAAACTATAAACGCTTCAGTAAGGAAAAAGCTCATAGATTACAAGGACCAGGCTTTTGTTTCCAAGATGCTTGCTGAGATAAGATGCGATGCTCTGGTTGATTTTGAGCTTGAAACATTTAAGTTCGGCGATTACAGCAGGGATAAAATCAAAGAGATATTTGAGAGATTTGAGTTTAAAAGCCTGATTAACCGTCTGCCCGAACCAGAAAAGGAGAACAAAACCGAAGAGAAGAATAAAAATAATCTTAGTTTATGGTAGAATAATAAAAAAGAACTGATATGTTTTGGAAAAAGAAGAAAACAAAAAGAGATAACTTAGATATTGATAAGGCCAAGAGCGTAATGCCCGACAACGGCAATATCTTAATGGCTATTGTTTATTATCTGACTGATGGTATTTTAGTTTTTGATAAAGGGAATAAGCTTTCTTTAATCAACCCTAAAGCTCAAGAGATTTTAGATATTGAGAATAAAAATATTATAGGGACTTCATTATTAGATCTCTGCCGCAATTCCCGGGTTCAGCTTTTAACCACTGTTTTTGGCGGAGGCTTTAAAGAAACAGAGAAAAAAGAGCTTGAGATTAGTCAGGATTTCATCATAGAGGTTTCAAGCATTTCTCTTGTGATTAATAGAGAGAAGACAGGAACTTTGGTTATTCTTCACGATATCACCAAACAAAAGATGATAGAGAGGTTAAAAAGCGAGTTCGTAACAGTGGCGGCTCATCAATTGAGAACTCCTGCTTCGGCGGTAAAGTGGACCATTAAGATGCTGCTTGACGGAGACATAGGAGAGCTCACAGAAAATCAGAAGGAATCTCTTGATATAGCGTATAAGACAAATGAAAAGATGATAAGGCTGGTTAATGACCTTCTAAACGTTGCCCAGATTGAGGAAGGCAAATATCTTTCAAAATTAGTTCTTTCAGATATTGAAGAAGTAGTTTATTCCGTAATAGAGAGTTATAAAAAGATGATAGACGATAAAGGTATTAAGCTTGAATTCAACAAGCCCGAAGAAAAACTGCCCAAGCTTCTTCTTGATAAGGAGAAAATGGCTATTGCTGTGGGAAACCTTTTAGATAACGCTGTAAGATATAATAAAAAGGGCGGAAAGATAATAGTTTCTTTTTCAATAAATGACAAGGAGGTAGAGGTAAAAATTGAGGATAATGGTTTTGGCATCTTAGAGAATCAGAAGGATAAAATATTTACTAAGTTTTTTCGCGGTGCTAATATAGTAAGAATAGAAACGGAAGGAACGGGTCTCGGCCTCTACATCTCAAAAAATATTATTGAAGCCCACAGAGGAAGGATTTGGTTTCAGTCAAAGGAAAAAAAAGGCTCTGTATTTTGCTTCAGCATTCCTATAAAAGAAAAGTTCGGAGAATTCTTAACAGGAGAGTTTTATTGATATCTTGTCTGACCTTTTAAAATAAGTTAGAATAAATTATATAAATCAATAATAAAATAATATGGCTAAAAAAATCTTAATTATAGAAGACGATAAATTTCTCAGGGAATTAATTTCCCAGAAACTCTCAAAAGAAGGCTATGATATTAAAGAAGCGGTGGACGGAGAAAAAGGAGTAAAAGCGGTAAAAGACGAAAAGCCTGATTTGATTCTTTTAGACCTTATCCTTCCGGGTATAGACGGATTTGAAGTCTTGGCTAAAATCAAAGAAGATCCCGGTCTTTCAAGTATTCCGGTTATTATTCTTTCAAATCTCGGGCAAAAAGATGATATAGAAAGAGGATTGAAAATGGGAGCCGATGATTATTTAATAAAAGCCCATTCTACTCCGCCCGAGATAATAGAGAAGATAAGAAGCGTAATAAAGTAATCAAGATATGCCGGAGCTGCCTGAAGTTGAAACAACTATAAATGGTTTAAAAAACAAGGTCCTCAACAGGACCTTTGTTAATGTCTGGACCGATATCAGGAAAATAATTAAAAGACCTATTAGCTTTAATCTTTTTTTAAAAGAATTAAAAGGCAGAAGAATAAAGGGAATAAGGCGCAGGGGAAAAAATATCATTTTTGAACTATCAGATAACTATTCTCTTTTGATTCATCAGAAGCTCACCGGTCATCTGCTTTACGGAATATGGGAAAATAGGAAGGGCCGATGGCTGGCCGAAGACAGCAGATTAAACGAAAAAGTAAACAGCTATATTCATCTGATTTTTTTCTTAGACAATAAAAAAATGATAGCTCTTTCTGATTTAAGAAAATTTGCCAAGGTCCAGTTATGGAAGAATAATGAATTGGCAGATTCAAAAGAATTTAAAAGCCTTGGTCCGGAGCCGTTGGATAAAGATTTTAATTTCAATGTTTTTAAAAAACGCTTAAGAAAAGGAGCGATTAAAGAAGTTTTAATGGATCAAAAAGTTATTGTCGGGATTGGCAACATCTATTCCGATGAGATACTATGGGAGGCAAGAGTGCATCCTTTAAGGGATGCGTCAAAATTAACCCAAGAAGAGCTTAAAAGAATTTATTTATCTTTGAAAAAGATTTTAAAAAAAGCAGTAAAGGCAAAAGGCACCAGCATTTCCGATTATAGGACAATTACAGGAGACGAAGGAGGGTTCGGGCCAATAAGAAAAGTCTACCAGAGAACAAATAAGAAGTGCTTTTATTGCGGAGCTGCCATAGAAAGGATAAAAATTAAAAACAGAAGCGCTCATTTCTGCCCTAATTGCCAAAAACTATTATGATTTATTTTCTTTACGGAAAAGATACATATCGAATGAAAAGGAAATTAACAGAGATAATCAGCAGGTATAAAAAAAGCTGCAAATGCGGGCTAAACTTAAAGCATTTTGATTTTTCAGAGAACTATAATGAAAATTTATACAATTTGGTTGATGAAATTAAACAAATCTCTATTTTTAAGCAAAAGAAGCTTTTGGTTTTAATAAATCCTTCAAAAGACCAGAAGTTTAAGAGTTCTTTTTTAGAGCAGGCTGATAAGTTTATTGAAACAGATGACATAATAGTAATATATGAAGAAAATGATATAGATAAAAAAGATAAAGTTTTTAAACTTCTTCAAAAGAGCGCCAAATGCCAGGAGTTTGTTCCTTTGTCGGGCCAAAAGCTTAGATTATGGGTTATAAAGGAGTTTGAAAGATACGGGTTAAAAATTAACCATATGGTTTTAGAGAGAATTATTAATCTCGCGGGCAATGATTTATGGAGGCTTGCCAGTGAAATCCATAAATTAGCCGCTTTCTGCGATTTAAAAGAGGTAAACGCAGAAGATGTAGATTTAATGGTAAGGTCGAAAATAGAAGCTGATATATTTAAAACCATTGACGCTGTTTCAGAGAAGAACAAAAAGCAGGCTTTGAGATTAATAAAGAATCATTTGGATAAAGGCGATTCCCCTTTGTATCTTCTGTCAATGATAAATTATCAATTCCGCAATATTCTGCTGGTCAAAGAGCTTGTTGAAAACCGCAGCCCTTATGACATAATTCTTTCAAAAACAAAGCTTCATCCTTATGTGGCGAAAAAGAGTTATTTTCAGTCTCAAAGATTCAGCTTTCCTGAATTAAAAAAAATCTACCAAAAGATTTTTGAGGCAGATTTAAATGCTAAGACCGGAAGAGTTAATCCAGAAACAGCTCTTGATATGCTGATATCAGAGATATAAAGAGAATAGTTCTTTTAAGATTTTGAATTTATTAGCCTTGCTATTTTTGACCTCTTATTTTTAGCTGTATTTTTCTTTATAACCCCGACCTTGGCTGACTTATCCAGGATTTTATAAACTTGAGGCAGAAGATTTTTCGCTTCTTGAATTTTATTCTGGGAAACTAAAAACCTCGCTTCCTTTAAAAGCTTTTTTAAATTGCTTTTATAAACAATATTTCTTGCTCTTCGTTTCGTATTCTGACGGAGAGCCTTTTTCGCTGATTTTGTTATAGGCATAATATTAAGAGTTTAGCAGATAAATAATCTTTTGTAAATATTTTATTATTCTATTAAATAAAAAGAGCTAAACCGCCTTAGCGATTTAGCCTGATATTATTGCCTTACCAGTTTTCTCTTTTTTCTAAGTTTCAGTATCTGCTGATAAGCAGCTTCCCCCAAATGGCTGTTTATGGGAGCAGCAAAGTATACTCTTCTCCATTCATAGAAGCCGTGGGCAAGACGGGCCATATTCGCCAAAGCGGTCTTTCCTTCTTCGGTTTTTATTCCGAACTTATAGAATACATACATATGCTGCTTGAAAGTATGGGCTGATTTTGCAAGTCTTGATAGAATTTGCTTTCTTTCAGGGTTATCAGGGCTGGAGTTTAAAAACTCTTCTTTAAGGCTTTCAAAAGACTGGCGCACTTAGTTCTCCCTTTTAAAATAGCTGGGGCAAAAGCAAAGAGCAATAGAGTATTATTGCCATAATTAAAAAAATAAGTCAATATGAAAATAGCTCCTTTTTATGTTCTTTGACTCAAGCATAAGGAGAGAGAGAAATGACAGCTGATCTCAATGAGAGTTTAAGATTGTTCAGACTAATAATTCCAGCTTTTCCAGAAGTTAATGTATTTACTCGGATGGCTAAAAAAACAACTGCTTTGGGGCCTGTAATGGTTGCAACTTGCGCCAATAAAGTTTGGGGCTGGCGGGCAGAAGTAATTGATGAGAATAACTACCGCGGTCCGAGGAATGTCCAAGGACTGCCAGATCATGAGGTTTTGCAAAGAGAAAACCCGGCTCAAGCTGTTGGTTTTTACACTGGATTAAGCAGTACTATTGAAAGAGTTTGGGAATTAGCAGGATTGTATAAAAGAATGAAGGTACCGACAATTGCCGGCGGCTGGCACGCTCATTATCTGCCGGAAGAAACATTAAGTCATAATGTTGATATAGTTGTCCATGGCGACGGCGAAGAGGCCATAGCTCAAATTCTTCCTGTTTTACTCAATAAAGAACTGTTAAGTCTTGTTGGGGGCATTTCTTTTATCCAGGACCAAAAAATGACTACTACCTATTTTAAGGAGAATAAGGTTTCTGACATAGGTTTACTTCCTTATCCGGATTTTAATCTTGTCAGATACGCTAGGATAAAAGTATATCCTATCAGCAGAATCAGGGGATGCAGCCGAAACTGCGAATTCTGCAGCGTAAAGGGCGAGCCACGCTTCTCTACGAGCAGGCATCTCTTCAATATAGTCCAATGGCTTAATGATACAAGGAGGGCAAAGAACTTCTTTATTGTAGATGATCGCCTAGAAGAAGATTTAAAAGGTACCTTAGAATTCTTTGAAATGATTTCCAAGGAATATGGAGATTCTTTTAATTTTCAAGTTCAGATACGCTTGGAGGCAGCTGAAAATAACAGGCTTTTAGAGGCAATGAAAAAGGCAGGTGTAAGGTTTGTCAGTATCGGCGCTGAATCTCCGATTGACGAAGACTTGAAATCTATGAGGAAAGGGTACCTTTCTTCTAAGATGGTTGAATGGGTTGCGATGATAAAGAGATACTTCTGGGTTCATCTGATGTTTATAGCTGGATATCCTTTAAAAGGAAAGAAATGCGAGCTTAGTCCAAAAGAAATAGTTAAGCGTTTTAAAAAGTTTATCCGCAGGGCTCGTCCCAACAGCATTCAGGTGCTTTTACCGGGACCTGGCGCAGGAACGGATTTAAGGAAAAGGCTTGAAGCTCAAGCCAGGATTTTCCCCCAGGATATTGTCCCTTGGAGATATTACGACGGAAATTATGTTTGTTTTATCCCCGATGGCATGACAACTAGAGAGCTTCAGGGCATTCCTGCTAAAATTATGAGATGGTTTTACTGGCGTCCTTTTCGTCTTTTACACTTTCTTTTTAGAACTTTTATTATTTTCCCTATTGATTTTTTCCTAAGAGGCAAAGAGCTTTCTGTTAAAAGCCTGATAAGAGAAAAATTGTGCTATGAAGCTTACGGACTTATTAAGAAATGGATTGAAAGATTTAGAAAGAGCGATTTTATGGGAAAGTTAGAAGAATACCAGCAGAAAAAGCTGAGTTGATACTCAAAGGGCGAGCATTGTCTCGTCTTTTTTTGTGATTTATTTCTAAAAGAGATATAATAGCCATAGGCAAATCAATTATGATTTATTCTATATCTGGAAAAATAGTATTGAAAAAGGAGAAGTTTATTGTTTTAGAATCAAACGGAATAGGCTATAAGGTTTTTTTATCACGCAAGTCAATCTCTCAAGCGTCCATAAGCGATAAAGAGATTAAGGTTTTTTGTTTTCTCAATGTAAGGGAAAACGGAATAGAGCTTTATGGATTTTTAACTCAGGATGAACTTGAGCTTTTTGAAATATTGGAGCAAATTAGAGGTATAGGCCCCAAGGCGGCTCTTGAGATTTCTTCTTTAGGTCCTTTGGATAAAATTAAAGAAAAGATTCTGTCTCAAGACGAAGGATTATTCTACGGAATCCCGGGCATAGGCAAAAAGAAAGCGATGGCAATTATCCTGGAGCTTTCAGGAAGGATTAAGTCATTTTCCAAAAAAGAAGAAAAAAGAGATGAAGCTGAAGATGCTTTAATCGGACTGGGCTTTTCCAGGGCAAGAGTCAAAGATGCCCTAGATAGGATTCCAAAAGATATAGAAGACCTTGATGAGAAGATAAAAGAAGCATTAAAGATTTTAGGCAGTTAAGTTTGGCACAAATTATATAGTTCTATTAATATTTTATAATGAATATAGTTTTAATCAACCAAATAATTATTATCAGGCTTCTTTTGAAGAAGAGGTAGTTTAAAATTTCAAATAGTTTTAAGAGACCTCTTCCTCAAAAGAGGTTTTTTGTTCCTTTCACTTTGATATGGAGACAGAAGATGGAAGAAGAAAGAGATAATAATCTGCCTTTTAAGATTTCAGGATTCATAATCACTATAAAAGATGAAGATATTGAAGAAGAGCCTTTATCAGAAGCTATTTTTAAAATAAGAGTCGGAGAAAGACTAATTCATACCGTAGCCGAAGGAAACGGCCCTATAAATGCAGCTGATGTTGCCATAAGAAAGGCTTTAGAACCGGTTTATCCGAGCTTAAAAACAATAGAACTTATTGACTATCAGGTCAAAATATCCAATGGGAGAATCGGCACAGACGCCAAAGTAGAAGTTTTAGCTGTTTTTTCCGACGGGAAGAACAAATGGACAAGTATTGGAGTTTCTACTGACAGCGTAAGGGCGGGCGTAGAAGCGCTGGCCTGCGGCATCAAAGAGGCAGTTTTAAAAATCTCTTAAAACAATAAGGCTCTCACACGAGAGCTTTTTCTTTTCTAATTTCAGACTCTGTGTTAAGTTAAAAGTAGAATAATGAAAGAATTAATCAGAAAAATTACACCTTTATTTGTTTTAAATTCTTACCATTACTTTTTGGCTTTTACAGGAGCCTTGTTTTATGGTTTTCCTTCCAAAAGATTAAAGGTAATAGCTGTTACCGGAACCAAAGGGAAATCAAGCGTTGTTGATATGATAGTAAGTATTTTTGAAGAAGCAGGGTATAAGACAGGGTCTATCTCTTCGGTCAGGTTCAAGATAAAAGATAAAGAGTGGCAGAATAGATTAAAGATGACAATGCCTGGAAGGATGAAAATTCAGAAGTTTTTAAAACAGGCTTTAAACGAGGGATGCCAGTATTTTATTTTAGAGACGACTTCAGAAGGCATAAAGCAGTACCGCCACAAGTTTATTAATTTCGATGCCGCTGTTTTAACCAATTTATCGCCAGAACATATTGAATCTCACGGAAGCTATGAGAAATACCGCAAAGCTAAATTAGAGCTTTTTAAAATAACAAGAAATATCCATATAATAAATTCTGATGAAAAAGATACAGAATACTTTTTAGAAGTTCCAGCTGATAAAAAGATATTATACGGAATAAAAGATTGGAAGCTTGAGCTCGGAGGCAATGACTTTATAAAAGCTGAGGATTTAAAGACTTATCCTGATAAAATCAGTTTTAAGGTAAACGGAATTGAGTTCAATATGAACCTCTTAGGAGCTTTTAATGCTTTAAACGCTTTAGCTGCAATCTCTACAGCTTTATCTTATGGAATATCTTATGAGACTATAAAGAGGGGCTTGGAAAAGATAAAGGGAATCAAAGGAAGAATGGAGGTTGTTGTAAAAGAGCCGTTCAGCGTAATTGTTGATTATGCTCATACTCCGGACAGCCTCTTAAAGGTCTATGAAACTCTGACGAGCTACTCGTCTGATATCTCTGTTCTTGATAGAAAGCCTTATCAGTCAAATCTTATCTGCGTTTTAGGAGCCTGCGGAGGAGGCCGGGATAAGTGGAAAAGACCGGTTATGGGGAAAATCGCTGCTAATCATTGCAAAAAGATAATTCTTACCAATGAGGACCCTTACGATGAGAACCATTATGAGATATTATCAATGGTAAAATCAGGAATTTTAGAATCTGATTTCAAAAAGTCAGACTTCTGCGAGATTTTAGACAGAAGAGAAGCTATTAGAAAGGCTTTGGAAATGGCCCGACAAGATGATGTTGTTATAATAACAGGCAAAGGGTCAGAACCCTGGATGTGCGTTGAGAAAGGAAAGAAGATTCCCTGGGATGATAGAAAGGTGGTCAAAGAGGAGTTTGATAAAATTAAGAAGATGAATATATGAATATTGCTTTAGTTTACCCGGATTTTGTAATAAGCCGCAGATCTCCAGGGTCTAATAAATTTAATGTTGTCAAAGGGGGATGGTATTCAGAGGGTCTGGCTTCCTTGTCCTCTGTTTTAAAAGAAAAAGGCCATAGGGTTTCTTTAATTCATTTAACCGAGCCGATTAAAAAAGAAGATTTTAAAAGCAGGTTAAAAGATATAAATCCAGAAATAGTAGGCTTTACAGCAAGAACCAGCGCTTTTTTATATATTTGCGATTATCTAAAATGGACCAAAGAAGCAAACCCTTCTTCTATAACTATCTTAGGAGGCTGTCATCCCAGTATTAGTCCCGATGAATCCATAACGGCAGAAGGAGCTGATTTTGTCTGCGTGGGAGAGGGCGAAGGAGCTTTTGTTGATTTGGCTGATTCATTAAATACCGGCCAGAGCTTTGACAATATCTCCAATCTTTTAATTAAGAAAAACAATCAAGTTATTAAAAACCCTCCAAGAAATCTTATTTTCCCCTTAGACAGCCTTCCTTTCCCTGATTTTGAACTTTTTGACTACATGAGACTTATCTCTACCCAGATTAAAGTAGCAACAACAATGATTTCAAGGGGCTGTCCTTATGACTGCGCCTACTGCTGTAATCATAAAATAAAAGAGGTTTATCCTGACCCAGAGCATTACACCCGGTTTAGAAGCCCTATTAACGCAGTTCTTTATTTGAAGAAATTATTAAGCATTAATCCTTGGATTTCTTCTTTTAGGTTTTTAGACAATATCTTTGGCATCAAAGAAAAGTGGCTTGAAGAGTTTTCCTATACATACAAAAAAGAGATAAATCTTCCTTTTTCCTGCGACCATCGTCCTAATTTGGCTAATTTAAAGATATTAGATCTCTTAAAAGAAGCTGGGTGCTACCAGATTTATTTTGGCGTTGAAACCGGCAACGAAGAGCTTAGAAAGAATATTTTATCAAGAAATATGACTAATATTCAGATTGAAGAGGCTTTTAATAACTGCAGGAAGCTGGGAATTAAAACTCTGGCTTACAATATCGTCGGCTTGCCGAAAGAAACCCCAGCTAAAACTTTAGAGACAATAAAGCTTAATGCCGAGATAAAGCCTGATTCAATGGTGGTAAACATTTTCACTCCATACCCTTTCACAAAGCTTTATGAAATATGCCTGAACAATCATTTTATAGCAGATAAGATAGATTATAAAGAAGATGTATTTATAAATCAGCCTGATTTTTCCAAGAAAGAAGTATTGTTTTTATCTCTTTATTTTAAGTTATTCACCAGGCTTTATTCTCTAAATGAAAGATTATGGCCCCTTATGGATAGAATTATCTTATGGAAATATCTCCCTAAAAATACTCTTATTTTCCTAATGAAAAGATGGGATTCTTTTAATAATTGGCTTAAGGATTCTTTGAGAAAAAGGATGCCTTCTATTTATATATTTACAAGGAAAAGAATTAGAAGAATTAAATCATGATTTTTAAAAAAGATATAAGAAAAATAAATGATTTGATTTGGGAGATTCCTCAAGGCTTTGAAAGCAGCATGAAAGTTCCAGCCAGAATTTATGCCAGCGAAAAGGTTCTTGAAGGAATGTTAAAAGATAAAACATTGAAGCAGTTGGTTGATGCGGCTTGTCTGCCGTCAATAGAAAGATATTCCCTGGTTATGCCTGACGGACATGAAGGATACGGAGTGCCTATTGGCTTTGTCGGAGCCATGAGATCTTCTGACGGAGTTATCTTTCCCGGAGCAATAGGCTATGACATAAATTGCGGGATGAGGCTTTTAAAATCTGATTATGTCCAAAAAGATATAGAAAACAGATTAAGAGATATAGCAGATGAGATTTATAAAGAGATTCCTTCGGGATTAGGCAAAGGCAGACAAATTGATATGAGACCAGAAGAGATAGACAGGGTTTTAGAGAAAGGAGCTTACGGACTTGTAGAGCAAGGTTATGGAGAAAAAGAAGACTTGGAAAACTGCGAGTCAGGCGGCAGATTAGATACAGCTGATGCTTTGTCTGTGTCTCAATATGCCAAAAAAAGAGGCAGGAATCAGGTTGGGACTTTGGGCTCGGGCAACCATTTCATAGAGATTCAAAGCGTAAAAGAGATTTTTAATAAAGAGAAAGCAGAAGCCTTCGGACTCTTTTCTAACCAGATAGTAATTATGATTCACACCGGCTCCAGAGGATTGGGCCATCAGATTGCAACTGATTATATTAAAATAATGGCTGATGCAATGGGAAAGTACGGAATAAGTCCTTCTGGCAGGGAATTGGCTGGATGCCCGATAAATTCTGATGAAGGAAAAAGATATTTCAGCGCAATGTCCTCTGGTGCTAATTACGCCTGGGCTAACAGGCAGATGATAACTTGCTTTGTCAGAAAGGTCTGGAAAAAGGTTTTAGGAGAAAACGCCTGTTCCTTAAAAATGCTTTATGACGTAGCTCATAATATTGCCAAGATTGAAAAGCACTCAATTTCAGGTAAAGAGACAGAGTTTTATGTCCATAGAAAAGGAGCAACCAGGGCTTTTCCAATGGGCCATATTGAACTTCCTTTAAAGTACAGAGACTTCGGTCAGCCTGTTTTGATTCCTGGTTCAATGGGAACTGCTTCCTATGTTCTATCCGGAGTCAAGACAGGCGGGCAATCTTTTTATTCAACAGCCCACGGAGCAGGAAGAGCAATGTCCAGGCATCAGGCGTCAAAAACCATTTCAGGTGAAGAAGTAGTCAGGAATTTAAAATCAAAAGGTATTATTGTGAAATGCTTCAGTTTAAAAGGAGTTTCAGAGGAAGCGCCTCTGGCTTATAAAGATATTGACGAGGTGATTGAGGTTGTCCATAGCGCAGGCCTTTCAGAAAAAGTTGCCAAACTTGTTCCTTTGGCAGTGATAAAAGGAGAGTAAGGGGTTGATTTGTTCTTCATTTTAAATTAAGCTAAAGTATAAATATAATATCTTTATGTAAAAGATGTTTTTTTATTTATCTTTATAGGTTTTTAAAATCCAGTTATGAAAAAGAAAATACCGAATTCTTTGAGAAAATACATAAGAAAGGAAAAAGCCCGAATAAGAAGGGAGGTTTTAGATATTAAAGAACAAAAAGAATTAATTAATAATCTTTATGATAAATTGAATATAAAAGCATGACTATAAACGATATCTACAATTTAGCCATTAAAATGGGGATTGATTCTGATTTCAGAAAAGAAGAAGGCATTAAAAAGATGTTAGAAGGTAAAAGACAAAGGTTTGAAAAGATGTCTGAATTAGAAAAACAAGAATTTGATAAAGAAGCCTTTATAAACCCTTATCTTGATTCAAGGATTTATAATATAAGCGAAGATAAGGAAATAAAAAAGGTTTTAGCAGGAATTGATATTGGCCCAGCAGAGCTTATTATGAGTAATCAAATTCAGGGCATTGATTTGGTTATTGCTCACCACCCTTTCGGCAAGGGACTGGCTTATCTGGCTGATGTGATGGATCTTCAGTGCGATGTTTTAAACTTCTACGGAGTTCCTATCAATATTGCCGAGGGGCTGATGAAAGAGAGAATTTCCGAGGTTGCCCGAGGGACAAACGCATCAAACCATCAAAGAACAGTTGATGCGGCAAAAATCTTAAAAATCAATTTAGTTAATTTCCATACCCCTTGCGATAATTTAGCGGCAAGATTCTTAAAAGATTTAATTGATGATAAAAAACCGGAAAGAATTTCTGATTTGATAAAATTATTAAAAGAAATCCATGAATACAAAGAAGCAGTTAAAATAGGAGCTGGGCCGAAGATATTTGTGGGTGATATGGAAAACAGATGCGGCAGAATCGCTATTACTGAAATTACCGGAGGCACAGAGGGCTCTCCTAAAATATACCAAAAAATGGCTAATGCCGGAATCGGCACCATTGTCGGTATGCATATGTCAGAGGAGCATAAAAAAGAAGCTCAAGAAGCCAATATCAATGTTGTAATTGCCGGACATATGTCTTCCGATTCTTTAGGTTTTAATTTATTTTTAGACGAGCTGGAAAAACAGCAGATAGAGATAATTCCCTGCTCCGGCCTTATTAGAGTTTCCAGGCTGTTGAAATAATATTTCAGGCTGTATAAAATCCTTGGCTTTATCGGTCAAGGTTTTTTTATTTGGAGTTTTAAAATGTTAAAATATCATATATGAGAACAGGAATCGCTACAATTCCTTTGGATACCGGCCAATGCCCCAAATGGCTTTTTGAAAGAATGAGAAGGCTGGCAAAAGGAATTACAATTGCCATTATTGACGAGTTCGGCTCAAAGGAAATGCTGAAGCGCCTTTCCGACCCGGTATGGTTTCAAAGCTTTAGTTCTGTGATGGGTTGGGATTGGAACTCTTCCGGAGCCACTCCTGTTGCCTTGGCGGCTTTAAAAGATGGTATAAAAGGGCTTGAGAATGAGCTTGGTATTTTCATCTGCGGAGGGAAGGGGAAAACATCTAAGAAAACTCCAGAGCAAATCAAAGACTGGGGAGAGTTTCTTCATTTATCTTTGGAGAAAATTGATAATTTAATTTATACCAGCAGAATTTCAGCTAAGGTTGACAGCGCTTTGATTCAGGATAATTTTCAGATTTATCATCATAATTTCATTTTTGATAAAACTGGGAACTGGACTGTTGTTCAGCAGGGAATGAATACAGGGCTTCAAAAGGCAAGACGCTACCATTGGCTTTCATCAGGCGTCAAGGATTTTATAACCCAGCCTCACTCGGGAATAATCTCTGATGTTTTTTTAAAGCCTCTCAATTTAACCGCCAAAGAGAGCGATAAAAACAGAGAAATTTCTCTGAGCCTTGCAAAAGATGAGCCTAAAGGGTTTCTAAAAGATTTTTATAAAATTATAGACAGAAAAGATTTGCTGGTCAAACAGAAAAGATTTGATAATTTTACAGAACTGGAGCTTATTGACAGGGAATTTCATTGGCATCCAGTCGTCAATGAGAAGTTTGACCTAAAAAGACTTAGAAGAACAATATTTTTTATCAAAAGCAGAAACCCTGTTAATTTTGAAGAACTTCTTTCTTTTGAAGGCGTCGGACCAAAAACAATAAGGGCTTTATCTTTAGTTTCAGAAATAATCTATGGAGCCAAGCCTTCATATACTGATCCGGCCCGCTACTCTTTTTCTGTGGGCGGAAAAGACGGCACCCCTTATTTTGTCAGAAGAGATATCTATGACAGAATGCTTGATGTGATTGAAAAAGGGATTAAAAAAAGCAATGTAACAATAAAAGAAAAACAAGAGGCCCTAGAGAGGCTGAATAATATTTGCTGATTTGGATAAATAGTGTATATTTAAATAAAGAAACGATATGAAAAAACCAATCTATATCGTCATAATTTTAGGTGTAATTTTAGCGCTGGCTGGCTTCTGGTACTGGGGCAGAAATATCTATTCAAAGGATTTATTGAAATTAGAGGTTTTGGGTCCGGAAGAGGCGTCTATTTTAGATGAGGTTGAATACACCGTAAAATACAAAAATAACGGGGACATAAGACTGGAGGAGCCTACTCTTATCTTTGAATTCCCAAAATATTCTTTGGTTTCTGATTTGTCTGAAGAAAACGTCTCCGAAGGCTTGGTTAAGAGAATAGAAATTGGACCTGACAAATTAGGAGATATTTATCCCGGAGAAGAAAAAACGTTTAAATTCAAGGGCCGTCTTTTGGGTTCTGAAGGAGAATTGAAAACTATAAAGGTTTGGCTGAGTTATAAGCCGAAAAACTTGAAAGCAAGCTATGAATCTTCAACTACTTTCACCACCAAGATAAAATCAATTCCTATTACTTTTGACATTGATATCCCTTCAAAATCAGAAGCAGGCAGGGATTTCACATTTTCTTTAAATTATTTTTCAAGGGTTGAGTATCCTTTAAGCAACTTGGGGATAAAAATAGAGTATCCTCAAGGGTTTGAATTCATGCAAAGCTCGCCCAGAGCCCTTGGGAGCAGTGAATGGGAGATTCCGATTTTAAACAAGGCGGAAGGAGGAAGGATTGAGATTTCAGGCAGATTAATGGGTGAAATTAAAGACCAGAAGATATTTAAAGCTCAACTGGGAATGTGGTTTGACGGAGAATTCCTGTTATTAAAGAATTTAGTCAAAGGTCTTGAAATTGATAATCCTCAGATTTATGTCTTTCAAAGGATAAACGGCAGTGATAAATATATTGCAAAACCAAATGACGTGCTTCATTATGAGGTTTTTTTCAGGAACATAAGCAATGAACCCTTTAACAATCTTTTTCTAGTTGTGAGATTAGACGGAAAGGGATTTAATTTCAACAGCGTTAGAACCGATAATGGCCAGTTCAGCCAGGGAGACAACTCTGTAATCTGGGATTGGCGTCAGGTTCCAAAGCTTCAGTTTTTAGCTCAGGGAGAAGAAGGAAAAGTTGAGTTCTGGATAGATTTAAAGGACTGGAGTGTTTCAAGCAGCCAAGAAAAGAATTATGTTTTAAAAGACAGCGTTTTGATTTCTCAATTAAAACAGGAATTTGAAACAAAAGTGAGTTCAAAATTAGAAATTTCTCAAAAAGCCTATTATCAGGATGAAGTATTTGGGAATTCCGGGCCTAATCCTCCCAATATGTCAGAGACAACAACTTATACCATAATCTGGCAGCTGAAGAATTACTATAACGATGTTAAAAATGTAAAAGTTAAGGCAACTCTTCCTCAAGATGTCAGATTAACCGGAAGGTTTTTCCCAGAAGAAGAGTCTCAGAGAATTACTTTTGATACTCAGAGCAGAGAGATTGTTTGGAACGTAAAATCAGGAAATGTTCTTGAGTCCGGAACAGGAGTTTTGGGGGACGGTCCGAGCATTGCTTTTCAGGTTGCGGTAACTCCTTCAAATTCTTCTGGATATCAAACCCAGTTGGTTGGTCCGGCAAGAATTTCAGGCGATGATTTGTGGACTGGGGCAGATGTTGAAAACACATCATCAGGCTTAAATATCCCAAATTAAATTTTATAATGAAAAAACCTCAAAAGAATGAAAATTTAATGAATAAGATTATATCTTTTTCAAAAAGAAGGGGTTTTGTTTTTCTCTCATCTGAAATTTACGGCGGATTCGGCTCCTGTTATGATTTTGGACCTTTGGGAGTTGAGCTTAAGAATAATATTAAAAAAAGCTGGTGGCAGGAGATGACTCGACTTAAAGATAATATTGTAGGTCTTGATTCGGCAATTTTGATGAGTCCTAAAATTTGGCAGGCTTCAGGTCATTTAACATCGGGATTCAGCGATGAGCTTGTTGAATGCAAGAAATGCCACAAGAGATTTCGTCTTGATTTAATTGAGAAGGATAAATGTCCTGAATGCTCAGGAAACCTTACCGAGCCTAAGAAATTCAACTTAATGATGAAGACCTATGTCGGGCCGGTTGAAAACGAAGCAGCAGTAACTTATCTAAGGGCTGAAACTTGCCAAGGAATTTATATGAACTTTAAGAATGTAGTTGATTCAATGAGGCTAAAAATTCCTTTCGGTATTGCCCAGACAGGGAAGGCTTTTCGCAATGAAATCACTCCTAAAGACTTTATCTATAGAACCAGAGAGTTTGAACAAATGGAAATGCAGTGGTTCTGTCATCCAAATGAGGCAGATAAGTATTTTGATTACTGGAAAAAGGAAAGAATTAACTGGTATTTGAAATTAGGCATTAGAAAAGAGAATCTAAGAACTAGCGAAGTTTTGAAAAAAGACTTGGCTCATTACGCTAAAAGAGCGGTTGATATTGAATACAAGTTTCCTTTTGGATGGAGAGAAATTGAAGGCGTTCACAACAGAGGGGATTGGGATCTTTCCAATCATTCAAAACACAGCGGCCAGGACTTAACCTACAGAGATGAAGAAAGAGATGAGAAATACTTCCCGAATATTATTGAAACCTCTGCCGGAGCCGACCGCCTGCTTTTCGCTTTTTTATGCGACAGCTATTTGGAGATAAAGGGAGGAAGGACCAAAACAACCAAGAGCATCAAGGAGCTTGAAACAGTTCTTAAAATAAACAAGGTTTTAGCGCCGATAAAGGCTGCTGTTTTTCCCTTGGTTAGGAATAATTCAGAACTGGTTGAAAAATCAAAAGAAGTATACAGGTTGTTAAGGCCGAGGTTTGTCTCCTATTACGATGAGACCGGTTCAATAGGCAAAAGATACAGAAGGCAGGATGAAATTGGCACAGCCTTTTCATTAACAATTGATTTTGAAACCTTAAAAGACAATACAGTGACAATCAGAGACAGAGATACAATGGATCAGAAGAGAATTAAAATAGAAGACTTAGTCTCTTTATTGGAAGAAAAACTAAAAGAATCATAAATCTTGGATGTTTTCCAAAACTATTTTTAAAAACGGATTAAGAATAATTACTGTGCCTGAGAAGAAAAGCCGGACAGTAACGGTTTTAGTTCTGGCGGCAACAGGCTCTAAGTATGAGAAAAAAGAGATAAACGGAATATCTCATTTTTTAGAGCATCTTTTGTTTAAAGGAACTAAAAAAAGACCGACCCCGATTGATATCGCTCTGCCCCTTGATAAGGTGGGCGGCCTCTACAATGCTTTTACTTCAGAAGAATATACCGGGTATTTCGCCAAAGTTTCAAGAGAACACCTTGATTTGGCTTTAGATATTATTTCTGATATTTATCTTAATTCAAAGCTTGACCCAAAGGAAATTAAAAAAGAAAAAGGGGTTATTATTGAAGAAATCAATATGTATTCTGACCATCCTTCCTCCTATGTTCAGATTTTATGGAACAAACTTCTTTATAAAGACCAGCCGGCAGGCTGGGATATCGCCGGAACCAAAGAAAGCGTTATGAGAATTTCAAGAAAAGAGATTTCAGCCTATATGAGGTCTCAGTATACTGCTTCAAATACTGTTATTTCTATTTCTGGAGGAGTAGAAAAAGAATCGGCGCTTTCAAAGATAAAAGATTATTTTTCTAACATATCTTTTAAAAAGCCCTTTAATAAACTTCCTGTAATTGAAAATCAAAAGGAGCCTGAATGCATTTTAAACAGCAGAAAAACAGACCAGACTCATTTCTGTTTGGGAGTCAGGGGCTTTAATATTTTTGACCAAAGACGTTATGCCCAGGAAATTCTAGCCGCAATCTTGGGAGGAATGATGAGTTCTCGTTTGTTTGTCAGAGTCAGAGAAGAGCTGGGTCTTGCCTATTATATCAGGACAGCTTCTTCATCCGAGACTGATACCGGCTGTTTATTTTCCCACAGCGGCGTTGACAGCAGCAAGGTTGAAAAAGCTGTATCAGAGATTTTGAAAGAGTATAAAAAGATATCTAAAAATTCTGTTCCTTTATCTGAGCTTAAAAAGGCAAAGGATAATTTAAAGGGCAAGATGGCAATAGCCCTTGAAACTTCTGATAACTTAGCATCTTTTTACGGCATTCAAGAAATTCTTGAGAAGAGGATTTTAAAACCAGAAGAGATTTATGATAAAATTAATAGAATAAGCGCCAGAGACGTTTTAAGGGTCGCTCAAGAGATTTTCAAGCCTAAAAATTTGAATCTGGCTGTGATAGGTCCTTTTGACAATAAGAATAAGTTTTTAAAATTGTTAAAGATTTAAAATTATGGAAAATCAAAAAATACTGGATATCTCAACAAAAACTATTATAAAGATATCTTTGACCATTATCGTCTTTTATATCCTTTATGCCGTTAAAGATATTCTCGTTTGGTTTTTCTTTGCTTTGATTGTTTCAGTTTTATTTAATCCTGCGATTGATTTCTTCCAGAAAAGAAAGATTCCGAGAATGCTCGGAGCCTTGCTTGTCTATGTTGGTTTTTTCGGGCTCTTCGGCATGATAATCTATATGGCTGTTCCATTTTTTTCCAACGAACTTACTGATTTCATAGAATTTCTGCCCCTTTATTTTACCAAGATTTCTCCTCCATTAAGCGAGCTCGGTTTTGAGCCCTTCTCCGACTTAAAGGGATTTTTAGAATCATTTGGAGGCAATTTAGACGCAATGAAGGAAAATATATTAAATGTATTTGTTGCTTTTTTCGGAGGGGTTTTTACTACTTTATTCGTTGTTGTTACCGCTCTTTTTCTTTCGCTTGAAAAAGACCTCAGCGAAAAAGTTTTAATTCTCATCTTTCCTAAAAAATATGAAGCTGCAGCATTGGCTATTTGGGCCCGCTGTCAGAAAAAAGTCACTGGCTGGTTTGTTGCCCGGTTAATTGCCTGCTTGTTTGTGGGAGTTGCCAGCTATATAACATTCTTGGTTTTTAACGTTAATTATCCCTTTACTTTGGCTCTTTTTTCAGCTGTGTTAAACTTTATTCCTTATGTCGGTCCGTTTTTAACCGGCATTCTTCTTTTTATTATTATTTTTCCAGTAGATATATTTAAAGCCATATTTGTTTTAATATCATTTACCTTGATTCAGCAGATTGAAGGTCAGATTTTAACCCCGATACTTATGAAAAGAATAATAGGGCTTCCTCCTTCTTTAGTTTTGATTTCTTTGGTAATAGGCGGGAAGATATGGGGTGTTTTAGGCGCTATTCTTATAGTCCCGATAGCCGGAATTGTATTTGAGTTTTTAAGGGAGTTTTTGGAAAAAAGAAAAGCAAGAGAAGGTCTTGAGTCAAGCTGAAAATGAAAAAGTTCTACGTCACCACAAGCATTCCTTACGTAAATGCTCCTCCTCATATAGGATTTGCTCTGGAGCTGGTTCAGGCTGATGTTTTAGCCAGATACCACAGGTCTTTGAAAGAAGATGTTTTTTTTCTAACCGGCACTGACGAACACGGAGCTAAGATTGTAAAGGCCGCTAAAGATTCGGGGAAAAGCCTGGATGGTTTTATAAATGAAACATCAGACAGGTTTAGGTTCCTGACAAGGGCTCTCAATATATCCAACAATGATTTTATAAGGACTACTGATACAATAAGACATTGGCCGGCTGTAAAGAAGATATGGCTTGAACTTAAAGGAAAAGGAGATATCTATAAGAAGAAGTATCAGGGTCTTTACTGCATTGGCTGCGAAGCTTTTTATTTAGAAAAAGACTTAATATCAGGCAAGTGTCCTGTTCATAATACAAAGCTTGATGTTATTGATGAAGAGAATTATTTCTTTAAGCTTTCTAAGTATTCAAGAAAAATAAGGAAGATGATTGAGAGGAATAAGATAAGAATTATCCCTGAAAGCAGGAAAAATGAGGTTATTAATTTTATTGATGAAGGAATAGAAGATATAAGCTTTTCAAGGTCAAAAGAAAGATATTGGGGCTTTGAAGTCCCTGATGATAAGACTCAAACAATGTATGTTTGGGTTGACGCTTTGCCTAATTATATTTCAGCGATTGGATTTAGAGAAAACTATAAGAAATTTAAGAAATTATGGCCAGCTGATGTCCATCTGATTGGAAAGGATATCTGGAAGTTCCATGCTTTGATTTGGCCCGGCATTCTTTTATCCTTAGGATTAGACCTGCCTAAAACAATTTTCGTTCATGGATTTATTACGGTTGGCGGTCAGAAAATGTCAAAAAGCTTAGGCAATGTAATAGATCCTTTTGTCTTGATAGAAAAATACGGAGCTGATCCTTTAAGGTATTACCTTCTAAGGGAGGTTCCTCCGACCGAAGACGGAGATTTCACTTACGAAAAGTTCAACGAAAGGTATAACTCCGACCTGGCAAAGGGATTAGGCAATTTAGTTTCAAGGATAAGAGCAATGGCGGATGATATTGGATTTAAAAAAACCAAAGACAAGATTCTTGAATCAAAAATTAAAGAAGTTAAAAAGAATTATAAAAAAGCTTTAAATGATTTTAAGTTCAATGAAGCTTTAAGGCTAATCTGGGAGTTGATTAGTTTGTCAGATAAATATATTGAGGAAGAAAAGCCATGGAATAGAAAAGACAATTCTGTGTTGGTTTTAGGCAGTTTATTGTCTGTTTTAGACAATATAGCCGAACTGATTGCTCCTTTTCTCCCCAAGACATCAGAGATGATTTTAAAAGAAATAGAAAGAGATAAAAATAGTTTTAAAAATAAAAGGGGCAAGGCGCTTTTCCCTCGGATTTGACCCGTTTGATTATTTATTTTAAGATATATAAATATGACAAAGCTTTTAGACGTTTTAACGATTGTTATTTTCACCAGCTTTTTATTCTGGTACCTCTACAATAATACCCTGCCTGAAATTTTAAGTATTCTATAATCTTAGTGCTTTTTAATGAAAAAGAAAAAGTTCTATCAGGAAATATATCAAAAGGCTTCTGTTTCTGATTTGATTCTTTTTTGCGTAAGCTCTATTGGTGAAAAAAAGGAAAAATGCACGTTTGAAAGATTGGTTTCTGAATGCTTTAATCTTTTCCCTAAGACTTTTAAACTATCCAGCAGTTTAAATTGGCCTGATTCCAGAAAATTAGACAGGCCCTTGAGAACTCTTAGAAAGAGGGAGTTAGTTAAATTGAGTCCTGAGAGTTCTTATGCTTTGACGAAATCAGGCAGAAAAAAGGTAGAGGGGATAAATAAATTATTCGGTCAGACAAGTTTAGAAATATGAAAAACAGAGATAGTATAAAGGATAAAAAAACTCTTTTTAGATTTTGGGGCCGGGCAAAGAGATTGGAGCAGTCAAAGGCTAAAAAAAAGAAATAATAATATGTTGTATTTTTATATCATCATTGCTGGCTTTGGAGGAGGCGCTGTAAGGGGGCTTATTGGATTTATGAAGCATCAGTATTCGTATAAAAATGTTGGCTTTAACATCCCTTATTTTTTGGCAATGGCTTTTCTTTCCGGTATTGTCGGATTATTGGTTTCAGCGGCAATGCTTCAAACAGGAATGGATTTTATTATAAGCGAATCTTTCACTCCAGCTATTTCGTTTATTGTTGGATACGCAGGCGGTGATTTTTTAGAAAACATTTATAAATTATTAATTAAGAAGAAATCTTCTTAATCAAGCGTTTATATAAAAAACAAACCCTAATTTTACAGGGTTTGTTTTAATAAGAATAGCTTTTGATATCTTTATTTACACGCTTTCTTCTTCCGATGCTTCTTCTTCCGGTGTTTCCTCTACAACTCCTTCTTCCGATGTTTCCTCTCCCGTTTCTTCTTCCGGTACTTCCTCTCCTGGTGTCTCTTCTGGCATCTCAGGGTCTTCTTGTGAGATAAATTCCGGGTATAATGTGTCTTTAATCATAATTGGTATACGAAGCGATTTTTCTACAGCCGTTATATTCCGCTTCATTATACTACTAATAATCTTTTATATTTTTAAGAAAATAAAAGATGTCTTTATCGACCTTTTTCAGTTATTACCCTCATTATAGAAATTCATCAACTTATGTCAACCCTGTTGTTGTCTTTTACAGCCGAATCTTCTCTTATTGCTTTGAAAACAGCGGCTTAAGTGCTAATATGTAATTATTATGAAATTTATTGCTGATTTTCACATTCATTCTAAATATTCCAGGGCAACAAGCAAGGATATGGATTTAGATTCATTGGACAGATGGGCGAAAATAAAAGGGATAAAAGTCTTAGGCACAGGCGATTTTACCCATCCAGAGTGGTTTAAAAGCTTAAAAGAAAGGCTCGAGCCTTCAGAACCAGGTCTTTTTAAGTTAAAAAGCCAAAGAGATGATTCCGGGACCCGCTTTATTTTAACTTCTGAGATAAGCTGTATTTATTCAAAGACCAGTAAAGTCAGAAAAATACATATAATAGTTTTTTCTCCTTCTCTTGATGTCTGCGAGAAAATAAATGCTCACCTGGGCTGGATTGGCAACTTAAAGTCAGACGGCAGGCCTATTTTAGGCTTAGATGCCAAAGAGCTTATAAGAATTGTTTTATCAGTATCTGAAGACTGCTTAGTTATACCCGGGCATGCCTGGACTCCCTGGTTTGGCATTTTCGGCTCAAAATCGGGTTTTGATTCAATTGAAGAATGCTTTGAAGATTATTCAAAATATATCTATGCCATAGAGACAGGGCTTTCTTCAGATCCTTTAATGAACTGGCGCTTGTCTTTATTGGATAATATCGTTTTAATTTCAAACAGCGACAGCCATTCGCCTCAAAAGATTGGAAGAGAGGCAAATGTTTTTAATACTGAGCTGAGCTACTTCGGCATCTTAGAGGCTTTAAAATCAAGAAGTCTCGATAAATTCCTCTACACCATTGAGTTTTTCCCTGAAGAAGGAAAATACCATTATGACGGGCACAGGCTTTGCCAGATAAGGATGTCTCCAGAAGAATCAAAAAAGTATAATAATATCTGTCCTGTCTGCGGCAGACCTTTGACAATAGGGGTTTTAAACAGGGTAGAGGAGCTTGCTGATCGTCCTATTGGTTCAAAGCCTGATAATAGAATTCCCTTTAAGAGCTTGGTTCCGCTTCAAGAGATTATTGCCGATGCCTTGGGTCAGTCTCAAAACACCAAACTGGTTAATCAAGAATACGATAATTTAATTAAAAACTTTAGCAATGAGTTTAACATCCTTATAGAAGCTGATTACGAGAATTTAAAATCAAAAACTCTCAATGAGATTGCTGAAGGAGTCATAAGGGTTAGAGAGGGAAAAATAACTTTAGAGCCAGGCTATGACGGAGTCTATGGAAAGATTAAGATATTTTCAGATAATAAATCTGTAAATGAAATAAGTCAAAAAACGCTCTTTTAATTTATGAAAGCTGATCTTCATATTCATTCAGATTTTTCTGACGGATGTTCAAGTATTAAAATGATTATAGAGTCTGCGCTTGATAAAGGTATTAGGTGCATTTCTATCTGCGATCATAATGAGATTAAGGGCGCAGTTCTGGCTATGAAACTAAGCTATGACAAGAATATCTTAGTAATTCCAGGCATTGAAATTCTAACTAAATCAGGCGATGTCTTGGGAATTAACGTTAAAAAGGTAATTCCAAATGGCTTGTCAGCAGAAGAGGCGGTCAAGGAAATAAGGAGACAGAAAGGTTTAGCTGTAATTCCTCATCCTTTTCATTGGCCCGTTAAAGGTTTTTCAGGGGGAGAAAAAAGAATTCTTGAAATAATGCCTGACGCAATTGAAGTCTTTAACTCATCAGTTTTTTTTGATTGGATAAATAAAAAGGCTTTTGACCTTTCTAAAAGAAGCAATATCTGTTTTACTGCTGGCTCTGACGCTCATAGGGCAGAGTTTGTAGGAAGAGGTTATCTTGAATTATCTGGAAAAGTTACAAAAGAAGAAGATGTCTTAGAAGAGATAATGAATAAAAAAGCAGGCTTTGGAGGTATAAAACTAAGCTTTTTTGAGATATTTAAGAATTTTTTCAATGGACGATAGTTTGATGTAGTGTTTCAACTCTATTATAATAGGTTAATATAAAGCATAATTCAAATTATTATGGAATATCAAAAAGGAGTTTCTCTATTTATAACAATTATCATCTTGGCAATTATCTTAAGTGTGATTTTCAGCGTTGGTACGGTTTTAATAGGCCAGATAAAAACAATCAGGGAAATGGGCAATTCTGTGGTTGCTTTTTATGCCGCAGATACCGGAATAGAAAGAGCCTTAGAGAAAGCATTTCTATACATATCTGAAGGCGAAGGAAGAGTTACTTTTGAAGGAGAGTATATCGGTTCCTTTAACGATGCCTCATATAATGCTATTATTTTCTGCTGTGATGACTTAAATTCAAGCTGCCATTTCTTTTTAGAAGATGCAGACTGTCCAGAAGAACTAACTACTGACCCCGATTGTTCATCAAGCTGGTTCTGTATAAGGTCTGTTGGGACTTATAAAAGCACCAAAAGAGCTATTGAGGTGAATATATAATCTTTTCAACAAGCACTGGTTAAGAGGTATTGCGTAAGATAAGATGATTATTACGCAATTTTAATTTCAATCTATGAATAAAGAAGAAGCTAAAAAACGCATTGAAAAGCTGAAAGAGGTGATTAACTATCACCGTTATCTCTATCATGTTTTAGATCGTCAAGAAATATCGGATTCAGCCCTAGATTCTCTTAAAAAAGAGCTTTTTGATTTAGAAGGACGCTTTCCTGAATTTATCACTTTTGACTCACCGACTCAAAGAATCGGAGGGAAGCCGCTGGATAAGTTCAAAAAAGTGAAGCATTTAGTTCCAATGCTTTCTTTCAATGACGCTTTTTCAAAAGACGATATGAAAGAGTGGCAGGAAAGAATATCAAAGCTTTTAAATGATAGGGAAAAGAAAGAACTTGATTTTTACTGCGAGCTGAAAATAGACGGACTGGCAGTAGAGCTTATTTACGAAAAAGGAATCTTAAAAATTGGCTCTACTCGGGGAGATGGGGAAATAGGAGAAGATATCACCTATAACTTAAAAACAATAGAAGCCATACCTTTGAGATTAAGAGAAAAAGGAGAGGTAATTAAGGCTTTAGAAAAAGAACAGGCTGATAAGGAGGTAATTAAAGCAGTGAAAGAGTATGATTTTAAAAAACCAATAATCGTAAGAGGCGAAGTCTTTATATCAAAGGATGATTTTAGAAAGATTAATAAAGAGCGGGAGAAAAATAAAGAGCCGGTTTATGCCAATCCAAGGAACTTAGCGGCCGGTTCGGTTCGCCAGCTTGATCCCAATGTTACAGCAAGCCGGCACTTAGATTCATATGTTTATGATTTGATTACTGATTTTAAAGATAAGACTCATGATCAAAAGCATCAGATTTTAAAAGCCTTTGGTTTTAAAACAAACCCATACAATAAATACTGCCGTGACTTAGAACAAGTGTTTAAATTCTACAGCAGAGTAATCGGATTAAGAGAAAAGCTCTACTACGAGATAGATGGCCTTGTGGTAATAGTAAATTTAAATAAGCTGTTTAAAAAGCTATCGGTAGTTGGGAAAGCTCCCAGAGGCGCTGTTGCCTTTAAGTTTTCAGCAAAGCAGGCAGCGACTATTGTTGAAGATATAAGGGTTCAAGTTGGAAGAACTGGAGCTCTTACTCCTGTGGCGGTATTAAAGCCTGTCAGAGTGGGAGGAGTTTTAATTTCAAGGGCAACCCTTCATAATGAAGATGAAATAAAGAGATTAGGGCTTAAGATAGGCGATACGGTTATTGTCGGACGGGCAGGAGATGTTATTCCTGATATTGTGAAAGTTCTGCCTGAGCTTAGAACTGGCAGAGAAAAAGAATTTAAAATGCCCAATACCTGCCCTTTCTGCGGAAGCAGAGTTGAAAGGAAAAGAGGAGAAGCGCTTTATTACTGCACTAATAACAAGTGCTTTGCAATAAGAAGAAAGTATTTTTATCATTTTGTTTCTAAGAAATCTTTTAATATCGTTGGACTGGGACCTAAGATAATTGATAAATTAATAGAAGAGGAGTTGATTTCTGAGCCTTCGGATATTTTTAAATTAAAAGAAGGAGATATTGCTTCTTTAGACAGGTTTGGAGAAAAATCAGCGCAGAATTTAATCAATGCAATTGAGAAAAGCAGAAGAATTAATCTGCCAAGATTAATTTATTCTTTAGGCATTATAAATGTTGGGGAAGAAACTGCCAGAGAATTATCCAAAGAATTCGGCAGTATAGAGAATTTAGCTAAGGCAAGTTTTGAGCGTCTGGAGAGAGTTAAAGATATAGGGCCTGAAACGGCAAAGTCAATTTATGACTGGTTCGTAAATGACAAGAATATAGGTTTTTTAAATAATCTTAAAAAATCAGGAGTTATAATAGAACAAGAGAAGGTTTCAATTGGCGGAAAGCTAAAAGATATTACCTTCGTTTTAACTGGAACATTAAAGTCTTTGACAAGAGAAGATGTCAAAGAAAAGATTATTAACCTTGGCGGCAATGTTTCCGAATCGGTTTCTAAGAAAACAGACTATCTTGTTGTTGGAGAAGAGCCGGGCTCTAAGTTTGACAAAGCAAAAGAATTAGGCGTCAAGATAATAGACGAGCAAGAGTTTTTGAAAATGATATAAAATATATTATGATTCTCGAGCATATTAAGAAGCTTGATTACTGGATTATAATTCCAGCCGTAGTCCTGTCAATTATCGGGCTGTTTTCAATATACAGCTACTGCCAGGGGAGAGAGGACTTCTTAAATTTTAAAAAACAGATATTATTTTTAGTTCTGGGCATTATTATAATGCTCTTGTTAAGTTTTTTCGATTGGAGGGAATTCAGAGAGAATTCCTATTTGATTATGGCTCTTTATTTTTTTTCTTTAATATCTCTTTTGGGTTTATTGTTATTTGCGCCGGTTACAAGAGGAATCAAAGGTTGGTATAAGTTCGGAGAATTTTCATTTGACCCGGTAGAGTTTACAAAAGTTATTTTAATAATTCTCTTGGCAAAATATTTTTCAATGAGGCATGTAGAAATGTATAGATTAACTCACATAATTCTATCCGGCTTTTATGTGATGCTTCCAGCTATTTTAGTTTTTCTAAGACCCGATTTAGGTTCAGCCATAATTCTTATTTTATTATGGATAGGAATCTTAATTGTATCTGGAATTAAAATTCGCCATTTTATTATTTTATCTCTCTGCGGTTTAATGATTATGGCGGCTGGCTGGATGTTTCTGCTTAAAGATTATCAAAAAGAAAGAGTGATTACATTTATTAGTCCCGCTGATCCTCAAGGAATGAACTGGAGCCAAAATCAATCAAAAATAGCTATCGGTTCAGGAAGATTATTTGGACAGGGTTTTGCAAAAGGAAGTCAGACCAAATACGGTTTTCTGTCAGAGCCCCATACCGATTTTATATTCTCTGTAATAGCAGAAGAGTTCGGGCTTCTGGGGGTAGGATTTGTGTTTTTGATGTTCGGCGTTTTGATATATAGAATTATGAAAATCGCTATCTCAGCGTATTCAAACTTCCCAAGGTTATTTGCCACTGGTTTTATAATAGTTTTAATATCTCAGATCTTTATTCATACGGGAATGAATCTCGGGATATTGCCTGTAATTGGGATATCTTTGCCTTTTGTAAGCTATGGAGGCTCTGGCTTAATCGCATCATATTTTTCTCTAGGAATTCTTTTAAGTATAAAGAGACGCTGAATTTATATCTAAATTTGATATCCGATAGGTCTAAAATAGGCCTATTTTTTATCCGATACTTATCCACAATAGATATATTGACACTGCTCTTTAATTAAACGATAATTAAATAATCTGTTAAATATGCAGATATAGGATAAAAAAAAGAAGACCCTTTAAAAATATACCTCAAGCGTACCTTCCCAAAGTAATATTTTCTCGCCTTTTAAGAAATTCTTAAAGGCTCGGGTCTTCTTTATTTATTCTAATAAGAATACATATTTATGTCAATGTTATCGGCATTGATATAAAATATAAATTGGTCCCCTATGACTGATGATTATTTAAAAAATTACATATCCTTAAAAGAGGCTTCGGAATTATGCAGCTATTCCCAGGAATACTTAAGCTTGCGCGCCAGACAAGGGAAATTAAAATCAGTGAAGATCGGAAGGAATTGGGTTACAAAAAAAGAATGGCTTGAAAGTTATATCTCTGATGCAGAAGAGTATAAAATCAATAACAATCATTCAAGTTTGTCTATAAAAAATACCGAGAGCGTTATTGAAAAAGAGCTGGAAGGAAAAGAATTATTCCAAGAAATAAAATCTGTTCCAGAAAATCTACCTGCGGGCGATTTTGACGAATTCTACCCGGCAAAAATAGTAGAGATCCAAAAGAAGAATTTTGCGCTCCGCATGATGTCCGCTCAAATAATTCTTTCCCTTTTGTTAATTACCGTCAGCATTTTTATTTTTAAAATAGCAACCAATAAAAATTATTTACAAGCTGTCTTAAATGAAGGCTCTTTCTATACTCATATCCTAGTAAATAAATCGCAAGGAATTTTAGAAGAAACAAAAATATCAGTTGAGAGCTTTATTATCGTAGCTCAGCGCGGACAGATATCTGATCTTGCAAACGATACAATTAGAATTTTCAAAGATTACAGCGGCTGGCTGAAGTATAAAGTATATAAGATAGCAAAGGCAATTTATGAGTCTCCGAAAAATATTGTTGAGAAATTTAATTCATTGGTTTGGAACTGGAGAAAGTCGGAAAAAATAGTTCAAACAAATATTCTGCCGAGGCTGGGCGAAAAAGAAGGAACCGTTGTTATTCCCTCTACTCAAGACGATGAACTGATGAAGGAAAAAATAAAGGCAAATTTTTCCGATGAAGTAAAAGTCAGTCCTGTTGATAAATCATCCGGTATTGTTGTCCCGGTTTTTAAAGAAAGAGAAGGCGATAAATATATGTATGTTCTTGTGCCGGTAAATAAATAATAAATAATAAATAATAAATAATAATATGTCTATTATATATATGTATAACATTATAAAAAGGACAATAAGTTTAACATTAATTTCTGTTTTGACTATCTCTTCGGTTTTTATGTTTTTTGAACCTCAACTGGTGAAATCAGCAGAGGATTCTGTAGATGTGAGTTTGACGGTTACGGCCGAGATAAGTATTTCATCTCCTGCAAATGTTACTCTTTTGCCCAATATGCCCGGTATTACAGGAGGAACAGCAACTGGAGAATGTACTTGGACAGTTGTAACAACTAATAACGCTGGTTTTACAATGACTTTAAAAGAATCTGATGCTGGTCCAGCACTGGTCGGTCAAGCTGAAGGAGACAGTTTTGCTGATTATACCCCAACTAACTCAGGAACTCCTGATTATACTTGGGCGATTGCCGACAGCACAGCAGAATTTGGTTTTACAGTAGAACCGGCTACAGCAGCAGATACTGTTCAGTTGTTTTTAGACAATGGAGCTGATACTTGCGATATTTCAGGAGGGTCCAATACTGTTAATGCCTGCTGGTTTGGATTTAACGGCACAACAGCTATTACGGTAATTAACCGTTCCACCGAAACCGATTACGACGGAGAGGATGAACTGGTAAAATTTAAAGCCCAGCTCTATAACGCAGACGGAGTGCCTAACGATGCAAACGGTATTTTGGTAGAAGACAGTTATCAAGCAACAATTACAGCTACAGCGACGTCGAATTAGACGAAAGACATATTTAATTATGGAAAAAAGGATTTATTCAATCATTTCAGCATTAACCTTTATTAGTCTTTTTCTGCCCTTATGCGTTTTTGGATATGCAGTTCAGAATTTAGGATTTACTGGTCCTGGAGAAGGAGATTTTGTTTTGGGCCCAGGAAAAACTGAACTGCTTATGGAGCCGGGAGAAACTGCTGTAAAAGAAATTTATGTTACAAATAGAATTGGCAAGACAATGGATTTTAAGATTGAAATAGAAGATTTTAAAGGCTCCCGAGATATCGAAAATACCGTAGTTCTTCTAGGAGATAAAAAAGGACCTTATTCATTAAAAGACTATATTCATCCTGAAATAGACAGCTTTACCTTAGATTACGGCCAGCGTCTTACTTTCAAGGTTGAAATTTCAGTGCCTCAGGATGCCCAGCCCGGAGGATTGTATGGAGCGGTGATAATCTCAACAGATCCAAAACCCGATGAATCTGACAAGGGAGCGGCCGGAGTAAAGATTATTTCCCGTCTTGGAAGCTTATTCTTTGTAAGAGTTAAAGGAGACGCAGAAGAGGTTGGCGTTTTGAAAGGTTTTTCAGCTAATAAAAACTTCTATGAAAAAGGGCCGATTTCCTTGCAGGTTTTATTTGAAAACAACGGAAGCGTTTATCTTGCCCCTTACGGAATAATTGAGATAAGAAACATACTTGGTAAAAAAATAGATGAGATTGTTTTAGACCCTTGGTTTTCTATGCCTGACTCGTTAAGGTCTAGGATTGTGGAATGGAAGAGAGATCTTTTGTTTGGCAGATATACCGCTACTGTAAGAGTAAACAGAGGATACGGTGATATTATCGATGAAAGGTCTGTTCAGTTTTGGGTCCTGCCTTGGAAGATTTTACTTATTGTATTTGCCGTTTTAGTTTTATTCATTTTATCAATAGTATGGATTTTCAGTCACTTTGAAATAAAGAAGAAAAATAAGAATGTTGTTTAAAAAAAAGAAGACCCTTCCCAATATTTTCTCTTTTGGTCCCCTATGACTTAAGAGATTTTACTCAGGCGTTTTTGTTTAAAAAATACGCCGGGAAAGAGTCTTCTACTTATAATTTTAATAATTCAAGGGTTTATTGTCAAATTTTCAACAACTTAATATTAAGATTTTATTCATAAGGTAAATGAAAAGATTAATAGATAAAAGATTTTTCACAGCCATAACTTTATCTGTTTGCTCTTTTCTCTGTATTTACCCGGTTTTTGGTTATGTCATGGAAAGCAATAATTACAGGATAGAATCAGATTCATTAAACGTCGGAGGAGGAGATTATCAGGAATCAGATAATTATTTTATACGTGATACATTGGGTGAGGTTTCAACCGGTATTTCAGAAACAGAGAATTATAAGCTAAAGGCAGGCTATCGTCAGATGACAGCCGATTTTTACATAAGCATAAGTTCTCCCCTTGATGTGACAATGCTTCCAAATATTTTAGGCATGACCGGCGGAACAGCAACAGGAGAAGCCTCTTGGACAGTTTTGACTGATAATCCGGCTGGCTATTCAATGGTGATTTCCGCTTCTTCTTCTCCGGCTCTTGTAGGTCAAAGCCAGGGAGACAGCCTTTCAGATTATACCCCGACTAATTCAGGAACACCTGATTTCAATTGGTCGGTAGCTGATGACTCTGCTGAATTTGGCTTTACAGCAGAGGGAAGCGATATTGTCAAAAGATTTAAAGACAGCGCCGGAGTATGCGATATTGATGATTTGGATACGTCTAACAGCTGCTGGTACAACTTCTCAACCTCTAACTTGACTATTTCTGATTCCAGTCTTCCTAATCATCCCGCAGGCACTGGGACAACTGTAAAGTTTAAAGCCCAGCTTTATAACGAAGACGGGGTGCCTAACAGCGGTTCAGGAATGCTTTTAGAAGATACTTATCAAGCCACAATTACTGTTACCGCAGTAGCATTATAGCAAATAAAATAATTAAAAGATGAATTCTTCTTTAGAAAAATGGTACTTGAAGATAGTAAAGACTGGGATAGTTTTAGCCCTTTTTACTCCGCTTATACTGGGTCCTTTCGGCTTGACTTTTTCATCTTATCCCAAAGCAGTTTTTTTCAGAACGATAATTGAGATTACGTTTATCTTTTATCTTCTTTTAATTTTGAAAAACCCCAGATATATCCTGAAATTATCCCCTCTAATTATTGCTGTAATTGTATTTCTAACATTGTTATTTCTAAGCAGTTTGTCTGGAATTAATTTCTACAGAAGCTTTTTCGGAGAATTTGAAAGAAACGAAGGGTTAATCCTCTATCTTCATCTCTTTGTCTTTCTTGTTATTCTAACGAGTGTTTATAAAAAGAAGGAGGATTGGCTGTTTCTTTTAAAAACAATAGTAATAGTGGGGTCAATTTCAAGCTTGGCCGCTCTTTGTCAAAAATTTAAGATATTTCTTTTTTACGGCATAGATGTCTCGTCTCGAGTTTCAGGCACTTTAGCGAATCCAGACTTTTTCGGAGGTTATATAATGATGATATTCTTTTTAGTCATATTTATTTTAAGCCTCAAAAGGAATAAAAATTGGCAGATATTTTGGGGAATTATTCTAGCTTTAAATTTCTTAACCCTTATTCTATCAAGAACCAGATCCGGCTGGGCGGGAACGATTGCAGGACTATTATTCTTTTTCTTTTTGTGGTTTTTCTTTTATTCAGATTCAAAACCCAAATTAAGAAAGATTATCGCTTTTACAGCCTTAGCCTTTGTTGTTCTAGCTCTTTTTGTATGTTTAAATCAGGACCTGCATTTGTTTGAAAACAATGATTTTTTTAACAGGATAAGCAGTTTGGTTAATGTAAGCTCTATCAGCGCTCGATATCTATTATGGGAAGTGGCTTTTAAATCATGGCTTGACAAGCCGATGCTCGGCTGGGGGCTGGAGTCTTTCAATTACGTTTTTGACAAGTATTTTGAAGCCTCAAGGCATATTTCTTATCTAGGCAGTGTTTTCTATGATAGGCCTCATAACAAGATAATGGAGGTTTTGTCTGCTAACGGGATTTTGGGGCTATTGAGCTATCTTTCAGTTTTCGCCTTTTTATTCTACTTGATATTTAGGTATAAAAACAATTCTTTAATTATTGAAAATAACACAAATGCAGTCTGGCTTGCGGCATTTCTGACCGCCTATCTTGTTCAGCTTTTCTTTGCCTTTGACACCATCAGCACCTACATAATATTTTTCCTTATTATAGGGTTTGTAAATAATAATTTTAAAAAAGAAGAAGCAAGGGAAAGCACCTTTGTAAAAAGAGGGATTTTAACGAAAATACTGATTTATTCTCTTATCTTTATAGCCCTGACTGCTTTTTACAGCCTTAATTTCAAGACAACTTTAGCCAGCGTCATCCTTATAGAAGGTTTTAAGTCGAATGTTAATTATTTTCCTAAAGCCCTTTCATGCTATCTAAAGGTGCTGGATATGAATTCTATCTATGAAAAAGATTTCAGAAGAGAGATAACAATGAGGCTGGTCCTTGATTTGGAAGAAGGGAGAAAACCCAATGTTGAAAAACAGATAATTGATACCCTCTCTGACTTAAAGCCTTATTTAAAAAAAGAATTGGATGAAAAAGATATCAAAAACAGAAATGTCTATGAACTGGTTGCTCGAATTGATGAAAGGACATATCTATTTTCAAAAGATGAAAAGTACTTGGTTGATATGGAGGAGATTTTAAACAAAGCCTTAGAGTTCAATAATCAAAGAATGTCTTTTTACGAACTTTTAGGCGCAGTAGAGATTTACAGGAAGAATTACAATAAGGGAGAAGAGTTTTTCAACCAAGCTTTTGAGCTTTCTTCCAAGACAACAGAAGACAAGGTTAATTATTTCAGGCATTTGGGAGTTGCTTATGTAAAAGCTGAAGATTATCAAAAAGCGGCTGATAATTTCAAGAAAGCGATTGATATAAAATATGTTTTATTTAAGAAGTTTAATCAAAAGATTTATTCAGAAAGAGAAGCCTATTTTATGGAGCAGACAGCCTTGCTTTATTTCAATGAATTAAATGATTTAAAAACAGCTAAAGAAATATATCAAAAAACAATGGATATTTATCCAGAATACAAAGAGATATTAGAGAATCATCTTAAGAATCTTGAAGAACAAGTCAAATAATGAAAAAGATATTTAATACATATATATACTTAATTATTGCCGTAATGTTTTGTTTGAGTCCTTTTACCAATTTAATATTAGCGGTTCAATCTGATTCAGTTAATGTTTCGCTTAAGGTTGATTCAACCTGCGGAAACGGAGTCTGTAATAGTTCAAACTACGAAGATTCAATTAACTGTCCCCAGGACTGCGGATGCAATAATAATGGAACATGCGAATCTGAAAGAGGTGAAAACAGTTTAAACTGCCCTAATGACTGCTTGGCCGAAGAAGAGGAGGAAGCGCCCCAAGAGCAAGGAGGCCCCTCTGTTATTCCTGACACCAAAGCTCCCTTGATTTTTAATGTATCAGTTGAATCAATTACTGATGACTCAGCCAAGATTTTATGGGAGACAGACGAGCAGGCGCTTTGCCAGATTTATTTAGGAAGGACCTTTCAATACGAAGAGATTATGGTCTCAGAGCAGAGCTTTTACTGGAAGCATTCAGTAAAGATTGCCGAACTTATATCCGGGACCGATTACTATTTTAAAATAGTCTGCAAAGACACTTCTTCCAATCAGTCAGAAAGCTCGGCTCATAAATTTACTACTCTGTTTCCAGCTATTATATTAGACGATATTCCTCCGGCAAACATTGATAATTTTACAGCAGTTCCGTCAGACAGAGCCATAACATTAAACTGGAATAATCCTTTAGACCCAGATTTTTCAGGAGTAGTTATAGTAAGAAGCGATAAGTTCTATCCGTCTGAAATCTCTGAGGGAGAAAAGATATACGATGGCATAGGAACTTCATTTAAAGACCAGGGGCTTGAAAACGGAATAAGATATTACTACACAGCCTTTTCCTATGATTCAAGCGGGAATTATTCATCTGGAGCCATTGTTTCAGAAG
Organism: Minisyncoccota bacterium; assembly: GCA_028687715.1. GTDB lineage: Bacteria > Patescibacteriota > Minisyncoccia > Minisyncoccales > GWA2-38-27 > JAQTZP01. The sequence goes on along the minus strand of JAQTZP010000004.1, from coordinate 1,374 downwards.
TGCCGCTTTCGCCGCTTGAGCCGGGAGAAATACCCCCGGAGATTATTCCTCCGCCGGAACTGATAGAGCCTATAACGCCTCCGCCTCCTGAAATTGAAAGAATAAAGATAGAAGATTTTAATTTCTTTATTCAAGGCAAAAAGGTTTCAATAGATAAAGGCATGATTGAGCTCAAAGAACAGGAGCAATTGTCTGTAGGCATTGATTATAATAAGGTGCCTGAGGTTTTAAAGACAATTTTAATAACAATTGAAAAAGAAAACAAGCTTTTCTCGTTTCTTTTGAAGATTAACAAAGATAAGACTGCTTATGAAGCTGTTATTCAGGCTCCAAAAGAACCTGGAACCTATCCTGTAACCATTACTATTTTAGATTATATGAATCAGACACTAAAAAGAATAAAGTGGGAGTTAAAGGTGGAAGGAGTTCAAGCAGCAATCATTAGGTCTTCAGGGCCTTTGTATAAAAATCCTTTTTTATGGAAAATAATTCTTTATCTTTTAATAATTATCACAGCGATTTTAACAATAAGATATTTCATAAAGAAAATTAAAGAAGCAAGAGAAAGAAGCAAAAGACCCCAAGTTGTTTATCCTTACATAAAATGATTACTGGTTTTAGAAAGAACTTAATAGTTGTTATTTCGGCCGCAATGCTTTTCGGCGCTTTTAGCCTTTATGCTGATGCTGCTTTTAACGAACAGATTAATTATCAGGGCAAGCTTACTGATGATTCAAATGCTGCTGTGTCTGACGGCTCAAAATGCATAAAATTCAGATTAATGGATGCAGTTGAAGGAGGAAATGAGCTTTGGTCTGAAGAATGGGATTCTGCCACTCAATACGCAACAACAAGCAGCGGGCTCTTTTCTGTGATGCTTGGAAGCAATTCAAGCTTGTCTGGAGTTAACTTCGACCAAACCCTTTATTTAGAGGTTCAGTATGATCCTGGATGTGATGATGATTATGAGGAAGTATTTGCCCCAAGAAAGGTTGTTGGAGCTGTACCTGCTGCTTTTGAAGCTAAGAGGCTTGCAGGCTATACTTGGGAAGCTCCGGATGCGATAGGGTCTTCCACTCCTTCTACTGCATCATTTACCACAATTTCAGCTTCAGGGGCCTTTACAACTTCAAATGGCTCAATCCTGACATCAGCCAGCGGACTATTAACCTTAGGAGGAACAGGAGGAACTCATAATGAGAATTTAACTGTTAACTTTGACAGCGCTTCAAATTATATAGTTTTTAGTACCACAACATCAGCAACAGATTTAAATTTCATCTCTCTTAATTTAAGCACTGCTGGAACAGGAACCTTCGGCTCTTTATCAATCTCTCCGTCTGGAAATATCACAATGGCAGATGATACTTGGAT
>JAQTZP010000008.1 GCA_028687715.1 Minisyncoccota bacterium | reverse complement strand
GATGTTTTAGTTTATTATTGTTATGATACCATTATACCGAAAATCTTACGAAAATGTAAATGTGGATAAAATCCACCCAAATATATGGATTTAATTAACCAAATAACCTCACCCGATCTTTTCACCCGACTTTCTAAAGCTCTTTTATCAGCCGAGTATAAAGATTTCCAGACAATTGACGATAGCGGTGGCGATGCTGGCAATGACGGTTATTCTGAAAAGGAACAGGTTCTCTTCCAAATTTATTGCCCGGAAAAACCAGAAAAGGCTGACGCCTCTGATTATAAGTCAAAGGTAAAAAATGATTTAGATAAAGCTAAAAAACTTATTGACTCCGGTAAATACAAAATCAAGGATTGGATTTTTATTACGCCACGCGAACTCACTGAACCAGTTCAGACCTACATAAGAACCGAGGCAACCTCGAGGGGCATGAATGGAATAGCGTGGGCAGGAACAAAACTTACCGATTTATTTGCCAAGCATTGTCACTTGAGAAGCCAGTTTCCGGATTTAATAATGCCGGACGTTGAAAAACAAATCCAAGAATCGACGGCTCAGGTTATTGATCGCATAGAATCGGCAGATGAAGTTAGAAAGGAATATAAAACAAAACGGGAACAAGAATACCAAAGAAGAATTGATCAGGCTAAGGAAAAGCTAGATCAAGGTAAATACGAAACAGCGAAGAAGGAATACGAGCTCATTTTAGGTGATTTAAATTTGAATACGGAAAAAATCGATCCCCATATCAATTTTCGAGTTTTTAATAATCTGGGTGTTTGTGAGCTTAATCTTGGAAATCCTGATAAAGCGGCTGAGCTCTTTGATAAAGCATATAAGGCAGAGCCCAATCTCCCTATGGCAATCTGCAAACTTGCTCTTTCAAAACTACTAAAAGGAGATGCCGAAGGAGGTTTATCTGTAGTCGAAGAATTGTTAAAGAAACATCCGAATGATGACCAGGCCATATCAACAAAGGCAAACATCTTAAATGGATTACAAAAATATGATGACCTAATTGCTTTTTTAAAGCAGAAGGGCAAAACCGTGTTAGTTCATTGGTTTGAGGGACTTAAGAAAACGCTCGAAAAAGATTATGACGGTGCGGTTGTTTCCTTTGAAAATGTCGTCCGCGCAGAGCCGAAAAATATAAAAGCTCTGCTTTATGTAGCTCAAAATATTATGGTAGGCATGCGAGATGTCGTGAGAGATAACCCTTTGCCATCAGACAGAATTCCCGACGAAATAAAAAAGAAGTTTGAACGCGCCATTGAATGTCTTAATCAAGCAGTACAGTTTTTAAAGGATATCGAGCAAAAAGATGATTTGGAAATGGCTTATGCCAATCTTTCCGGGTGCTTCGTTGCTATTGGGCAGTATGAAAAATCAATCGCTTCAGCTGATCAAGCGTCTGCGATCAATCCCAATTCTGACATCCCATTTTTAAATAAAGGCGTTGCGCAATTAAAGCTAAATCGATATCAAGACTCGATTAAGAGCTTGCAAACTTATAAAGACCTAGGTGGAACAGATATCGATGTTGATAGGCATATTGCTTTTTGCGCCCTACGCATTGGTGATTTGCCAAGAGCTGAAAAGATTATTACCGAGTTACTCGAAAACGAATCCGGCTTGAATCTTGATATCGCCGAATTGGCCATCGATCTATATTCCAGAAAGTTGGACAATGAAAAGCTAAATCCACTACTTAAAAGATTAGAGGAAGGGTTTCCAAATAATTCCCAAGCGTTGAGAATCCGGGCGTCATATATGCAGAGAGTTGGTATGAGTGGTGCCAGAGATTTATTACAGAGGGCTCTTGAAAGCTCAGTGTCCGAATCAGAAAAAGTAATCACGGAGATAGAATTGGCCGATTTGTTATATGACCAGAAAGAGTTCGCCTCAGCCGCAGAAATTTATAAAAAATATCTCAAAATTGGTCAGAGTGATTTAACAATTTCTCGCTACGCGCAATGTTTATATAACTCAGGGCAATTCGGTACTCTCCTAGACTGGACGAATACGTTGGAAACTAAATCAAGAGAGAATCCTACTATCGAGCAGATCGAAGCGCATACGAATCTCTATCTGGGCAATCTTGATCGTGCTTCTCAGCAATATAAAAATCTGTTTGAGAAAAATCCAAATAATTTTCAGCACCTTGTTAACTATGGAATGTGCCGGTTTCGTTTAGGGAGAGAAAATGATGCGAAAGTCGCTTTCGATGCCGTAAAAAGTCGAGCGGAAGAAACCAGAGATTTAGTGATACTTGCCAGCGGTTATGAATTTATTGGCGAATGGGACACTGCGATTGAACTTACATTTAAGGCTCTGGAAAACGATCCAAATAACCCCAAAGCTCATCTGGCATTTATATTCACATTCTTAAAACGAGAGCAGGCCGATGGCAAAGAACCAGATCAAAAACATATAAAAGCATTCCAAAAATCTATGGCGGAATTTAACAAGCGCTTTCCAGAAGAGAAAGCACTTCAAGGGTTTGAGGTTAAGGATAATGATATAAGTCAGATACTGAAGATGGTTGATCAGGCCGCCGAAGTTATCGATAACGCCACTAATCTGTATAAGGAATCACAGGCACCGTTGGCCACCGTTCCAAAGTTGGCCGGCAAGAGGCCTTTTGATGTTTGGGCGGCTTTCACGCAAATGCCCGCAGTAGGGATAAAGATATCATTTGGTTCACCAGACGAAGTAAAAAATGAAGCTTTAATAATCGAAGAGTATAAGAATCGATCGATTGTGGTTGATATTTATCCCTTATTTCTTTTAGCTCATCTTGATCAGTTGGATTTGTTGTCCAAGATTTTTAAGAAAATCTATGTACACCAGAGCGTCATGGACGAGCTCACAGAAATAATCGACGACAGAAAAATTTCTGCAAAAAAAGGTGTAAGTATGCTCGGTAAGATCGATGGAAATCATCGAATGACCGAAATTTCACCGGAACAGGTTAAAAAGACCCTAAACTTATTGGAGAAGATAAGAAATTTTATTAGCTCTAATCCTGGCATAGAAGTTCGTGGTCTTACGAAAGAAAAGGAGAAAGGCACAGAACAACGAGACATTCTCGACATTTTGGAAGAAAGCACGAGAGACAGCGTATTATTAGCCAAAGAATTGGAGTTTCCACTTTATTGTGATGATCGAATATTGCGCGCGTTTATCGGTCAGGAATACAAAATTAAATCTTTTTCTTCGCAGACATTGTTTGTTGTCGCACAGAAAAACAATCACATCTCTCTTGATCAACGGCATGAATTTCAAAAGACCATGATTGATTTCAATTATGAATTTATCTCGATAGATGCCGTGTTTATTTTTAATCAGCTCAAAAAGGCCAACTATGAAATTGATGGCATACAAAAAGTTATCTCTAACTTAGCTAAAAAAGAGACAAACATAGAATCCTTAGGCGTTGTTTTTGCGGATTTTCTCCTTCTCTTAACGCTTGATCGGTATGTCGCAAGTTTAACCAAGCTGAACACATACAGAGAAATACTAAAGCAAGTCGGAACAAATCATAATCTTGCGAACCTTGAAGAGGGCGTTTTTGCTAATCTGCAAAGTAGAACTAAACAGGAAAAACATGACGAACTTAAAAATATAATCAGGTTATATTTTCAAATCTGAAGTAAAATTATTAAAATAATAAAAAATAACTATGAACTACAAAGGCACAATAATCGAGGAGAGTTTGGATAATGCAGACGTTATCAAAAGTCTGAAAATTTTAAAGACTGATGTCGAAGCTGTCACTGACGAGCACCAGACGCCTTGGATCAAGCAGTGGACTCTGCATCGAGTCGAGATTCCCGAATCAGAAGCAGAAGATGTTGCGCAGAAATTGAGCAAGGTCATCGACATGAGTCATATCAGTTCTTGGTATGCGGATTTTCGAAATGACAAGAAGCACTTTATCATTTTTAGAGACAAAGTTTTCCATATCGATCGGGACAATAAATCCCAGTATGAAGAGGTTCGTAAATATGGCCTGACTCTCGGAATTCCTGAATATCAGTTGCCGAACTATCAAGATTTGCCGAAGGACGTTCTTGCTCACTTTTTGAACGATGCAAATAAGAGTACCTATGCAAACAAAGATGCGCCTAAGGCAGAGTCAAGCAGGCTGAAATCTGAAGACTATCATTTTGAAAAAGACGGACTGGTCTACCACGACACATATTTCGGCGGCAGAGATTTCATGGGCGAAGAAATTGTTTATCAGGACAACAAGCCGACGTGGGGTGCAAACTATTATGGCTTCATCCTCGATGAGAATGTCGGCGAGAAGGAAGTCTACGACTTTTTACGGAAAGCTCTGATGCAGGAATATGAGAGTCTGGTTCCTGTCCGGGGCCCGGCCAAATTCATTGCCGGCGACTGGGAATATCGTTTTACGGTCGATGGTGACCTTGCAAGATTTACCGGCCAGGAAGAGATTTCACTTAAAGGCAAAGTGGTTTACCGCTGTCACGTGCATGGCGGATATATCCAATAAGTATGAAATTGAATCAATCCAAAAAATTCATACTTACTCCCAAGCCACCGTTCCATTTCGATGGCACTTTTCACAAGCCATCGCATTTCCCAAATAACCTAAAACTTGATGACTGGGAGTCCGGTAAGTACTGGCAATCATTGCGAATCGGCAAGCGTATTTTGGGATTGAAAATTGTTGATGTCGGCACAACAGCAAAGCCAAAGCTGTCGGTCTCGATTTTCTATAAGGGTGTCTTAAGTCCAGCCGAGCTGGAAGGTATCAAAAAAGAAATAAGCTGGCGGTTTGAATTGGACCGAGATTTCGGAGAATTCAATGCGTTAGCCAAAAAGGACAAGCGGTTCTATCCAGTATTTAAGAAATGGATGGGTATGCGGAACTTGAGCCAGTATACCCTCTACGAACTCCTGATCATTGCTGTGGTTTTGCAAAATGCGACTGTACGTCGAAGTCAGCAGATGTTGGATGCTTTGATCGGCAAATATGGCACTAAGGTTGAATTCGATAGAAGAGCACTCTATGCCATCTGGCTTCCGGAAGATCTGAAGGTTATAAGCGAGCAGGAATTGCGCGATCTCCGCATCGGCTATCGGGCGAAGTTTATCAAACGTCTTTCAGAGGATTTTGCGAATAAGAAAGTGGACGAGGTTCAGTTGCGGACTCTCGACAAAGAGAATGCCAAAAAGGAATTGATCAAACTGTATGGTATCGGCCCCGAGAGCGCTCGCATCCTGCTTTTTGAGGCTTTGCATCATTATGATATCTTTGACCACATTGCGCCGTGGCAACAGAAGATTTACTCGATGCTTTTCTACGGCAAAAAGCTCGTGCCGACCAATACGATCCGTAAGGATATTTTAAAGCAATACGGTAAATACTCGATGCTGGCGGTTCATTATATTTGGGAGAATGTTTTCTGGCTCAGGAAGACTCAAAAAATCGACTGGCTGGAGAATGAGATCAGACTATAAGTTTATTATCTTGAATTTCGCCATCTCTCTTTGTGCCGCTTCCATATCGTCCAATACTTTTTTATATAAGACTTTGGTCTTTTCTGGGTTGTCTTCGACTGATTTAATATCGTCATCGTCCACAAAGCCGGCCAGCGAGATATAAGCACCGGCAAGTAGTCTGATCCGGTCTTTTATTGCTTGTTTGAGTTTAGCTTTAGGTTCCGGAAGCGAGGATAGCGGATTGAATGATCCGCGCTGATGTGGCAATCGTACATTTTTTGCGTCCCGGAGGACGGCTTCGATGTCCTCGTTCATAGGCAAGCAACAACATATGCTTGACCTCGGAACAAGTCCAGCGGTCGGTCATATTTGCTTAACTTAAGCAAGTCGTTACAGGTTCGCAAAAAGGGGCAACGTCCGTTTTAGAGTTTCTGATCGGTGCAAATCTCTAACTCCGACTCAACCGCTCGCCACAAGGGCAAACAAGTGGCAAATCTGGGTTATCCTTCTTTGCATTCGGCCAGCAGTTGGTTCATCTGGGAGAGAACGACGGTCGGATACTTGTATTCATCCGCCCAGTCAAAAGTTCGAAACTGATTGAGTAGGGCGAGCAACGTCGGACTTTGAGAGTATAAAACCCTCAAATCCCGTTCATTTTCGCCATTTTTAGAGGTTCGAACCTTGTTATGAATGGCTCTGACCTCGGGAACCATCCCCTTTATCTGAATAAGGGGATTTTCTATTAAAATTGTGAGTATTTTGTCTTTTAAAAGGAGGTTCGAACCTAAGTTGGAAAGTACCTCTTTTTGCTTCTCTGGGATGCCAGTTTCAAACTCTTTTTTAGCGTCTCGGGCAAGGGCAAAGCCCCGCTCCAATTTCGCTATCTGCTTGTTTACTCTGTCGTCAGTGTCATCAAGCAGTTCTTTGAGTCGGGCTTTCTCCTTGCCAAGCAAATCCATTTTTCTCTTGTAGTTTTCCTCGTCCAATTCTTTCTTGGCCCTCATACTGATTACTCCGTCTATTTCAGCCAAGCAGTCGTTATAGGCTTTTTGCTGGTTGCCTAAGATTTTGTTTCTATCTCCAGTTTCGTTTAGTGTTTCCAAATTAAGTTCGTCCAATGCCCAGTCGTGAAATTCAGGAGGAATTTCTATGCTATTTACCAATTCAAGGATTTGTTCTTCTAATTTTTTCCGTTCGGTGCATCTTTGAGTGCAGTTATGTACTCTTTTGGTGCAGTGGTAGTAAACATAGTGGTGAACATTGCCGTTCTTTTGCCTTTTCCATTTTTCTTCTGCTGTAATCATTGCGCCGCATTCACCACAGCGGATTAAGCCCCTGAATGGGAAGGTGTGTTCTCTGGGATGGATTTTATCGTTTCCGCCGAGCAACGTCTGGATGCGGTCGTATTCTTCTTCGGTTATCATTGGTTCGTGTTTTCCCTGATGCCAGTTGCCACTGCCTTTAGGATATTCAAACGTTCCGTAGTAGAAAGGATCTCTAAACATTCGGTAAATGGTGCTTCGGGCAACCTTTCTGCCAAACCTGTTTTTTAACCCCCATTCGTTAGTAGCTATTTCCAATATCTTTGGTGGGAAGTAGTTCCCAGTTAGCATCAAGCTAAACATTTTTTTGACTAAACCAAATCTTTCTGGATCTTTAATAATTTCTTTTTCACCTTTTCTCTTTTGAGGGTTGTGCATGTAGCCGAGGGTGGCGAATGTCGGATACCAACCCCTTTCAGCTTTGGCCCGCAATCCTCTTTTGGTATTCTGGCTTAAATCCCTGATGAATTGATTTGCCATGCCGAATTCAACACTCATCATTAAGACATTGTCAGTGGGATAGTAGCTTCTCTCAAAAGTTTGGATATGTTTTATAATTCCTTGTTGAAGCAGCCAGTTAATCTGGCCGCCATCAACAGGATTCCGAGCCAACCTATCCAATTTCCAACAAATAATTCCTTGCGTTTTTCCTTTCTGGATTTTCTCAATCATATCATTAAACAAAGGACGTCCTGGCGCCTTGGCAGATTGGGATTCAGAAAATGTATTTATGATTTCTAAATTGTCTCTTGCGGCAAGTTTGGTTAGTTCGTCTATTTGAGATCCAATGGAAGCAACCTGGCGGTCCTCTGCCTCCGATGATTTTCTAGCATAAAGGAAGTATTTAATTTTTTCTTCTTGGTTCATGTTCATTGTATTGAAAATGGCTCGGGTGACGCTCCACCTGAGCCATTTTCAGGGCTGGAGCGTCAGCTCAATACAAACAATGTGCTACCCAGAAAAGAAGTCAAGTGGACAACTTAGTATGGCCGCCATTCTTTACTTTTACACATTAAAAAAAATTTTATTGCCCAGCCTTCACCTTGGGATACTGCTTCAAGTAATTTATCCGCAGCAAAAGCTACGCCCGTTTGCCTTATGGTTAGATCTGCTGCTTTAGCAAATTCTTTATCTTTTGATCGATGGTCATAATAAGTTCAGCGGCTAATCCCTACTTTTCTACAAGTAGCTCCGATTAAACCAATCGTCTCCCCGAGGACTTTTAGAAATTCGTTCCATTGTTTTTCTGTTATTTTTTTACCTTGCGCCATATATATATTGTTAGAAGTGTTAGATGTTTACAGGCGGTATAATTCTCTATTTCTGGCCTGAAAATCGTCCTACGGGCTCATACAACTCATACAAGGCGTTTTAAAGGATAGGTTATCTCCATTCAATTTCTGATTCATTTCCCGCAAATTCAAGCCATTCGCCATTTTTAATAACCCACCATCTGTTTTGCGACCATCTCATTTCATCTCCTAAAAAGAAGGGTCTATAATTTCTTTCTCCTTTTTTGTAAGCGTCAGTTAATTCTTTAAAAGAAAAACCTCCTTTCTTTTGTGTCAACTTACTATTGTGTTTCCTTACTATGGATGTGTCGTTTTTGGCAGGTGTGATGTGTTGCTTTTGGCAGGTGTGATGTGTCGTTTTTGGCACATCACCCCACTCGGTTCTGTCTAATAAATAGTATCTGTTAGTTAGTTGTTTTCCCGATCGTTTTCTTCTTATGATTTGGTATTGTTCCAAAATATCTAATGCCCTATAAACGCTTCTGATGGAGATATTGTGTTCTTCCGCTATTTTTCTAGTAGAGGGATAGCATTTTTGCTTTTTGTCTACGTGCCGGCAGAGAGAAGCGTAAACCGCCGTGGCAGTAACTCCGCATTTTTTGGCATAGCCATTCAAGTATTCATCGTCAATAAAGAATTTCTCTTTGCGCCTCAGGTCCCTGATTATGATTTTTTCTTCGTTTGGCATGTTTCTTTTTCGTCGTAAGGGATATAGACTGCTCGATAAAGATTCAAAAGCCGAGTCGCTTTTCGCAACGTTTCCTCATCACCCAATTCCTCTTTGAACCGTGCTTTATATAATCTTTTGAATTTTTCCAGCGACTCTTTGGATATCATAAAAATAAAAAACTACGCACCCGTGTAGATGCGGTTTTTAAGGTTTTTCTGATTATTGAATAAGGTCTGGGCCGGCAGTTTTATCTTGTCGTTGAAGTAGTCAGTCATTACTCCTTCAATGTTTTTCTCCCGCCTGAAAATAAATCTCACCTTTTTAGGATTTGATCTGTCCAATTCGAGCAGTTCGTAATCCATCGTTACGAGAACCGTGGCCAGTCCCAAATCAAATGTTGAAAATTCATTTTGGTTCATAATAATTTTGGCAAACAAAAAACTACGCTTTCAGCGTAGCAAGATAGTAGGTGAGTCAACTGAGAATTTGTTGACTCAATTGATTTCAGGGTTTATTGAGTTCTTTTTATTGTTTTTTCCTGCCAGATAAATAGCTTTTCTATATCCAATAATTCTTTTGTTCGTTTATTGATTGCTTCCATAGCGTCATATACTCGATGCCAGTTTTCCCTCGCATCCTTTGGTTTGCCAAAATGTTCTTCATAATAGCCTGTCATTTTCTCGTAGATGATTGACCAATCAATTGGTTCATTAATTTGATGCTCAAAGGCGGCTCGGCAGAAAAAGTGCTCGTTTTTATATGGCGGTAAGGCACATTTTTTATCTCCCAGCTTCAGTGCTGGTTCCTCATCTAAAAATTCAACCTTACCAGTTGGCGCTTTTTGCTCTTGAAGGTGTTTTTTATAGAATTTCTCAAATCGTTCACGATCTACCTCAATCTTTATTTCTTCGCCAGAAAACCTTCCCAGTTTATCAAGGCACTGAATATCTTTTAATTGAAAAAGTTTCTCATCTTCCGCTAATTTCCTTAGTCCGTTTTTCAAGTCCATTTTAGGAATAGTATCTCCGTTTTCGTCCTTGAAATGCCATAAAGAAATGGGAATTACCTTGTCTTTTCCAGGGGCGATTTCTAATTTATCGTGGATGACTTTGATAATATCTAAAATTATTTTTGGTAGACTCATAATAATTTTCATTTACATTTTGAGAACTTTTTGCTATTTTGAAATTGAAAGCATTATTAAAGATTTATAAAAATATGGGTAAGTACGAAAGACAACAAATTGAAGAGGCAGAAAAAATCATTGTTAAATTATTGAATTCTCAAAAAATTAATGATCTTGATAAAAAGAATCGTTGGTTTAATCATGCGTCAGCTATAGCAGAAAAGATTAAAAAAGATTTTCCAAATTTTGAGAAAGCTCGTCATTTAGGGAATCGTTATGACAACACGGGAGATATATTAGTTGTTTCAGCCGGTAAGACTTTTTTTGTTGAAGTGAAAATGAGCGATACAAAAGCCGGAATTGGGACTAAAGCGAATATCAGCCAAGATGCTCTTACTGAGAATTGTCTTTTTGTCGGCGATGTAAAAAGTTGGAGTGCATTTCGAGAAGATAAAAAACATGAACAATGGGTTGATAGCTATTTAGATTCTTTTCTTAGATATCCAGAAAAAATTCTAAAAATTACTAATTCTACATTACAGAAAGAAGAAAAAGGAAGATACCTACGAAATCTAAAAAAGAAAGGAAACAAACAGGCAACAGAAATTCTTAATAAAATTCACGGAAGAGACAGAGATGAGAAAGTAGAATATTTAAGTTATTTGAAAGAACAGAAACAACAGGGAGAGACGATAAAAAGATTTTTCATTTTAATAACTTTGGGAATCCACACAGCAGGAGTATTAGAGGATTTAATAAAAAATGATAATTTCTTCCAAGAAGTTAAAGATCTTTTTGTATATTATAGTAATATTTCTCAGGATAGGGTTGTTGTTCGAAGAGAAGATGCTGGGGATAAAGTGAAAAAAATAATAGGAGATTTTTCAAATTTTAAGATTATTTTTCCCGACAATGTTTCTCACTGCAAAATAGTTGGAATAAAAAATGGTAATGAGCATCCATTATTACAGATAGTTTTCCACTGGAAGAACATTGCTCAGGGGATTAAAACTCCTTGTTTGAACATTTTTGATTTGATTGTTAAATAGTTTCTTCTATTAAACTTCAATTGGAAATAGATTCTCTAATTCTGTTTTAGAGATTTGGGTATTACCCGTGATGCTTTTTACGATATCTAATTTTTCTATTGAAGAAAGTTGACTCACAATATTTTTTAAATTTAAAGAAAACTCCTTACCAGCTGATTTTGTCCCTAGATCTATTTTAATTTGTTTTTGTTTTGAAGGAGGGAATATCACATTGACGTGATTTTCAGCTATGAATTTCATTTTTGGAGGTATTACAGCCGCCTTTATTTTAGATGATTTTACTGAGCCAGTAATTCTATTTACTACGATAGCTGGTCCGACGTCGTAATTATTAGTTTTTACATATTGAGGTTTTTTTTCACTTATTATTGGTAATTTTAATCCCTCTTGAGTTATATTATGAGCCCATATCAAAGGTATTCCTTCTTTTGGGTTGTTTGTTAAAAGATTTTTATTTTGATTCCAAGTTAACCTTCCTGTTCTTACTTCGTGATTTAAATCATTTAATGTTAATTTATTCTTGAAGGATTTTTCTAAGTAATTATAATTTTCGCTGAATATCAGTATACCGTTTTTCCTAAAAAGATAGTCCTCCCTGTTTTTCCCCTTTTTCAGAACGAGTAACATTGTTGATTGTAGGGCGTTACTAAATAATTTTGGACTATCAAGAATGTGTAGATATTCTATATTTGTATTTTCTACTATAAATTTTCTTAGTTTAGCAAAATAAGCTCCGTTATTCATTGATGGAGGAACTACAAATGCTAAATATCCATCTTCTTTGAGCCATTTTATTCCTTGGTATATAAATAAGCTAAAAATATTTATTCGGCCGTTTACTACTTCTTTAAATTTCTCTCTTATTTTTTCTGAAGGAGAGAATTCAAAATAAGGTGGATTACCGATTACAAAGTCGTATTCGTTATAATCCTGACTTAAAAGAGCATCAAGATTTTTTAGTTTTGCTTCAGAGATATTTCTTTTGGCTGTGTCCACCAATTTTTTGTCTATATCCCATCCGTGAAGATCGGGATTTCTAAAATAGTTTTTAGCTGTAATTAAAAACTCGCCAGTTCCACATCCTGGGTCTAATACTTTAGGACTTGTTTTTTTATTGGGTAGTTTAGAGAGAAGAGTTTCTCTTATTGTTCTAGGAGTGAAATATTGACCCAATGATTTTCTATGATTAATATCTGTTTCGTCCATATATTTAACCGTGATATCGGTAAATTCTTTTTTCTCTTCTGCTTTTTCTTTCAGCTCTTCGAAATTTCGGATTACACTTATGACTTTTCCTTGGACGGTTAGCTCTTTTGTAAAAATAGGTTTTATATTCGGGTTTGCTGGCTGAAGACGGAAACCATTTTTTTCTTTAAAGATTTTTTTGAGAGTCACTTCATTGCCATTTAGCAAAGCGACAACCGTTTCTCCGTTTTCTGCGTCTGGTTGTTTCCTTATTACAACTGTATCTCCATCAAAAATTCCCTCTTTGATCATGCTGTCTCCTTGGACTTGTAAAGCGAAATGCTCACCCGATTTAGACAATTGGTTTTTAGATACCTTAATCATCTCTGGGTTCTCTATCGCTTCTATTGGCTGGCCTGCAGCGATAGTGCCGAGTAGGGGAATCTCTACAAGTCCAGAAGTTTTTTCACCTTTAGGCAACTCTATAGTTCGTGCGTGATTAAGGTATCCTTTTTCTTTCAGTATTTCTATGTGGTGGTGGACGGTAGATTTTGAAACAAATCTAAAATGTTTCCTTATTTCTTCAAAAGAGGGAGAGTAGTTTTTCTCTTTTATAAACTTCTTTATGTAATCAAGAATTTGTTTTTGCCTTTTTGTGAGCATAAGTTATTGACTGGTAAGTATTACATGCTACAATTACATTATAGAACGATTTTAGAACGCAGAGAAGTAGTCAACTGTGGATAACTTAGGGGCTATTAACTCTGCGATATTTGGCCGAGAAAGATAAAGATAGCCGAAAATTAAGTATAAATCATATGACTAACGCCTTAAAACAAGAACTGCTTAAAGAATATGAAGACAAGGAACAACTCTATGCCGAATTTGCTTCTTTAGTAAGAAACTTACTTCAGATTTTTTTAGATGGGCAAGGGTTTAAATTTCAGATTTCTCATCGAGCTAAAGAAAAATGTAAGCTTGCCGAAAAAATTGACAGGAAAAACCATGAGGGAAAACAATATACAAAATTAGAAGACGTAGAAGACTTAGCGGGCGTAAGAATTGTTTTTTATTTAGAAAGTGATAAGAAAAGATTTTTAAATCTATTTCTAAATGAATTTAATAATTGCATCGTTTCCCGAGAAGAAAAATATACCCCAAAAGGATATCGAGGATTCCATATTATATTTTGCTTGGACGACAAGAGATTAGCATTAGTCGAATACCAAAAATACAAAGGACTTAAATGTGAATTACAAATTTCAACTATTTTATTCCACGCATGGTCTGAAGTAGAACACGATATTATCTATAAACCCAAAGGTGATCCCGTGCTTCTTAGAACATTGGGTTTGGATGAGATTGAGAAAATCTTTGAAAAATTGATGATAGAGCACATTCAGGCGGCAACTATTCAGCTTGATTACATAAATAAAAAATACGAAGAGATAAGAAAAGCTGGGGAGATATTAAGTGCCGATTTCGTTAATGATGTTATCAATTCAAAAACTAATGATGAAATCTATGGAAAATTAGAAGTAATAGAAAAGTTTTATTATAAAAAACCAGATGAGACATTAGCGATTATCGAGGCAGTGCTTAAACATAAACCATTAAAGTCAGCAATAATCCACCGATTTAAAGACGGCGTTCTTTACGGAAAAAAACACAAAGATATCATTTTGAAATCTATCGATTTACTCTCGTCAATTAGGTATTATAAACCAAATGAAATTTTAGATTTACTTTCAACATTTTCTTTATCCGAAGATAAAGATATTAAAAATAAGGCACTAGGGATTGTCAAAAAATTCTCGCAGTACGACTATAATGTTCTAACGAAAAGCAAGATTGGATACGGCGCCCAAAGAAAGGCTCTTGATTTTATATTGGCCTGGTCTCGAGAAGAACAACTTCGGCACATTGATTTCGTCGAAACTATATTAAGGGAATTGCTTAGTTCTTCCGTTGAGGGCACAACCTCTGGGCTTAATGAAAATGCCGACTATACCATTACGATGCATTTTGGAGCTGTGTCTCCAACAGATTTCCTGAAAAAAATGCGCCGGGAGACAATAGATTTCGTCTATGAATTATATAAATCGGCTGGCGATCCTAAATTAAAATTGAAACTCGTAGAGATACTAGATGAAACCACTCGAACTCCTTCTAATGTCGCATACGGAGAAGATGTATCGCAAATGATTGCCGATGATCTAAAATATCTCATCAGTGTTTACCGTAAGATAATATTTGAGGATGGCGATGATAAGATGACGAATAATTTGGGTATCGTTGCAACAATTGAACAAAGGCTTTACTGGATTAATAAAAGCGAAACACGTAAGGTTGAAGAATCTGAAAAACTCCGTGAAGAAATACTGCAAAATGATCTTTACCAATTATTTAGATTGCTAGTCGGTGATTTGGTAACTTACAAGGAAGAAGAAGGATGGGATGTGGCCGAAAAGAAACGTAATGAAAAAATAAACACGCTTATTAGTTCTATTACAGAAGCGCAACTTGAGGCGTGGTTTGATAAACTTAATAGGGTTGCAAGTCAATATATACTTATTGAAGACTGGCAATTCAATATCTTTAAGTTTTTTATACGTAAGCTATCAGAGGCAAAACCACAAGTGGCTGAAAAACTTCTTGAGAAGGCTTCGAGGGACAATGCTCCTTTAAAGCATTTTATGAGTAGTTTTCTAGATGGATTTAGAATAGGAGCTCACTTCGCCCAGTGGGATAAATTCACTAATGAAATTATAGACGCAAAAGACTCCCAATTTATTAATGCTGTAGTTTTTTCTTTAAATCTTCCACCCGATGCAGATTTAGACAAATTGATTAGAGAAGACGACATCGATCTTCTCGAGAATATCGCTAGAGAAGAGGACAGACTTATTTTTCTTAAAGGAATAGGTGATCGGGTATTACACTATGCGCTCATTAATACCTTAGGGCGTAACTTTAGGCGTTCCCCGAAACGGATCGAACCGCTAATAATAGAAGAACTTGAAAATAATCCCGAATATCTGAATATGTTTTTTGCGCAACTCCCAATGATGATACATAGTAAGTGGTTTGATGTTAAGGAATTACAACCAGAAACCATTAAGCTATTACAAGAAAAAATAATTGAACTTCCCAATATCGATTGGCACATACAGGAAGTATTATTGGCAATAGGCGAGCACGACGGCCTTAATTCTATATTAGATGTTTTTATGAAGAGAATAGAAAAAGACGCAGTAAAGAAAGAAAAGATTGGCCGGCATCTTGATGAACGGTACGAAGTGATTCCATATCATTTTAATCCAGACCTAGAAAAATTTATCGCTGAACATCCTGATTATGAAAAAGTTACCAGTGGATGGGTTGCTAGGATGACCACTGATTGGAGTATTTATAATTGGCACGTGAGTCATTTTTTACAAAGGGTTGGTAAGGGGTTTGGTAAAATTCTTATCTCTCTTATTCAAAAAGGGGGAGATGAAAATTTAATGAAAGCCGCGCGTGCCATGCATTCTATTGATAGTGTTGATTTTGATATTTGTATAGAGATTATTCGAAGAACTGACAATAAAAATATTATAGATTTGGTTGGGGGAAATATGTATGCTACCGGGGTTGTTTCTGGAGAGTATGGAATTGCTGAGGCTTACGAGAAAAAAGCTAAGAGGCTAGAAAAGTATAAAGGAGACGAGAGCGAACGTGTAAAAATATTTGTTGACCGTATGATAAAAAGCTTTCAGGAAAGCGCTGAAAGAGAACGTCAACAGGCCGACGAAGAAAAACAACTAAGAAAAATAGAATTTGATGGCTAGCACATGATTAAGACAGGTAAAATTTGGCATTCGCCATTAAATGTTTACTGGCACATACAAGAGCTTACCAAAAAGGTAGGCGCTGAAGCTATTGAGAATAAAAGTGGTTATAAGAGCGTTAGGGAAGCAAGAATTGGGGCCGTAATGGCTTTGGTAATGTTTCAAAGAATGGGAAAGCCGACTTATGTCCAACTTTATAAGCCTGACCCCCCAGATATAATACTTATGCAGCCTTCTCGGGAACTAAAAGGTCAGTTAGATATTGTTCTTGTAGAGGTTACTTCATTTATTGGGGATCCAAAAGAGTCTCTACTCGAGCAACTTAAAAGAACTAAAACTAAGCCCGGTATTCATACTTTATCTGGGGAATATATTCTAGTAGTGAATGTCGGTATAGGATTAAGTGTTGAATATAAATCAATAAAGGATTATTTAAATGAAAATAATACGCCCTTTCCTGTTTGGGCGGTGCAACAGATTTCAAGTTATCCAGATACAATAGCAAAAGTAGTTATAATAAATCCTGAGATTTACGAAATGAATGTAAATGTTGGTGAAGCAGCTTATTTGTTTGGAAAATCGGGATGGCCCGATGTTCTTCATACTGTAAGAGTAGTGAAGAAAGAGTTAGTGAGATTAGAAAAGGCAGAAAAATTTTATCAAGCTCCTTGGGAAACTGTTAACAGGTAGGTTTAAATCTCCATCAAAGAGGTTCTAAGAGAGGCCAGCCCGCGGAGCACTTGGGACGGGTTCGAACTTTTGACTTTGTTAATTGCCCCAATGAAATTATGAGGAGATTTAAAGTCAAAAGCTATGAATCCGTTTTTTAGTTTGTAGTTCTCCCTTATTGTTTTTAGGAGGGTTTTTTTATCTTCTAAATCACCTCAATAAAGACCTTATAAATATAAGGATTAGATAAAACTTGGGAGATAGTAATTTTAAAAAGCGGGGATTTTTTATTTTGCCTTCGTTTTATTCCCCTGCGCATTTTTTTGACAAACTATATATAATTTTATAATATAATATGAACGTAGTATTTCTGGTTCTTCAGCAAGGGAAAGGCGCAACGATGAAGAACAAAGCACCTTTAAAAAAATCAATTATCACTGCCAGAAATTTATCGCCGTACGATAAAATGATATTGGAAATGGTTCAGAAGTTGGATGGATTCAATAACGCTCATAGCCATATTGACAGAGCTGATACTTTGCCTGGAAAATATTTGGAGCATATCCATACTTCGCCGCTGGAAGCAGCAAGTCTGCCATTGAGAGCGAAACAAAGCTTAACAGGCGATTTGCATCGGGGTTTGGCTTACGCCGAGGAGGATTTGCGAGAAAGAATGACCCTAGTAATCAAGCGGCTCATCAGTTACGGTACAACCCGGCTTGCTACCTGCATTGATGCAACGCCGGATATCGGAGAAAACGGTCAGCTCGCTATGAGAGTTGCTTTAGAACTCAAAGAACAATTTACCCAGCAAATCAAAATCGAAATCGGACCCAATCCCATTTTTGGATTTAAGAAAGGGAGCGGCCGTTGGGAGGTGTTTAAGGAGGCGGCAGAAAAAGCCGATTTCCTTTCCGCTCTGCCGGAAAAAGACGACTTTTCTTCGCTAAGCTCCCGGGATGGCAAAGTCGGTTTCAGAAGGCACTTGCGCATGGTTTTGGAGCTTGGATGCGAACTTGGCAAAGAAGTTCATATCCATCTTGATCAGGCAAATGACCCTGCCGAAGCCGGAGTTGAAATCCTACTTGAGGGTCTACAGTGGATTGACCAGCCACAAATTCCAGACCACGACGGTCCGGCTGTCTGGGTTATCCATATGATTTCTCCCTCGGCCTACGACGAAAAACGTTTCAGCCGGTTACTCGACGGATTGTTAAAGTTCAATATCGGGATTATTGTTTGTCCGACTGCCGCGGTTTCTATGCGTCAGCTCAGGCCGATTGTTTGTCCGACTCACAATTCCATAACCAGATTGTTGGAATTGTGTAAGAAAAGAGTGCCGGTTTTGCTGGGTACCGACAATATTTCCGACGTTTTCGTTCCTCAGAGCGACGGGGACATGTTAACGGAAATAAAAATGGGAGGGCACGCTTTGAGATTTGCTCCACCTCACGTGTGGGCGAAACTCGGCGCCGGCTCCAAGCTCAACGAAGTTGACAGAGCCACTATCGGCGGATGGCTTTATCAGGACAGGAGGGCATATTCCGGAGTCAATCCAAATTGGATTTCGGCGGTGGATTAGTAAATTGACAAAAACTCAATCCGCGGGAAAATTTTCCGGCGGCTTTTTTTTGTTTACGGGATAAAACGAAACAGAGAGAGGACGGCGAAGCCGCCTCCGTCTGTTTTTCTATTATTCCAGGCAAAATTAAATTTTATCGTCTAGTCTTTATTAGTGAGGTCAAAAAAGCATCAAGTCTATTTTATCGGTAAGTATTCTATTAGTTAAATTACCGAGAAGCTTTTCTAGAACTAATTTCGAACTGCGTCCTATGGGGGGGGAACCAAACAAAATTAAGGCGTCCTTTTGGGACGCTTTTGATTTTTTTTCGGAAGATAAGAGGTGTTTTTATTTTTTCTTAATCATTGACAAGGGCACTTAACCATCCTAATATATAATTGTAATAGCATATTGTTGTTACAGTTGTCCTTTGACAACTTTTACCTTAGAATAAGGGGATTTAAGATGGATTTCGATGACGAAAACAGCTGTTTCGTACCGGCTCCAGTCAGGCCGATTGCTGGCCCGAACCCGTTGTCTGTTTTGGCGATAACTAGGCCAGACGATGTAGTTTCTCTCTGTAGAGAGAAATTTTCTTTGGCTCGCGAGGAACTTGCGATAAGAAGAGAAACAATTAGAGCCATTGAGCGCGTTGAAGTCGTAAAGGTCTACAGGGACTTGGGTCTTGGTCATTGTTCTGTTGCTATAAGTTGGATTAAAAACCGACGAGAAGGCGAAAAACATATTCGTATTGCTACTCGTGGCGGTTTAAACTTAACCACTACCGTTGATATTTGGTAAGGAGGTGTGTTGTGGCGCGAATCACTAGAAAAAAGAAAATTGATAATGTTGCCCCAATTATAACTGGTCTTACCTTCGGTCTCCCGCTTTTGGCTTTTGGGCCATTGGGGTTGTTAGGATTTTTTATCGGTTTTAAAGTCGCGAAGCAAGGAATTGCTGATGATATGAGAAAGGAAGGAGCCGATGATGTAGCAGACAAAATTACCAATGATTGGCTTAATAACCGTTTCGTTGGCGAACGTAAAATCAGCGTGACTCGCGAGAAACCAATGGGCGGTCTTTTGCCAATATCAATGTCGGTGACCCACACAACCGAAATTCATGATTTTGAGGAAAACGATGCTCATCATACTTATGATTTAACAGAACTTGATGACCTTCGCCGACATGCGCGACAAAGCGCAAAGGGTCAGATTGAGCGTCGTATGTACGATTTGATTAGCTCGAGTAATAATCTGATTGTCCTTGCGGAAATGAGAAATAGGATGGCAGTCAGTTCTCATATGCGAAACCGCGTTGACGAAAGGTTAAGAACACTCATCAAGGAAGAAAGAAACCGGATAGTTCTTTTACGGGCGGAATCAGTTCTCGACCGAAGTCCTAGCTTACTATCCCAAATTAAGTTAAGGATTAGATCTTTGGAGTAAAAAAGTAAAACCCGCTTTTCTAAATTGAATTGCGGGTTTATTTTTTTTAATGAGATTTTTTTAGAAAAATGGGGTCAGAAAAATGGAAGGCAGATTTTTTGGAGGATATAAAAGAAAAATTTAAAGACAAATTTTTAGAATTTTCCAAATCGCAAAAATATAAAATAATCGGTTTACCGTTTTATAATCAAGAGACGGAGAACGAATTTGAAGAAAAGCTGTTTGCAAATACGCATCCCGTCTTAAAAAATATTCTTTATCTTGGATAAAATAATCCAAGGGACCACGGATAGAAAATCGGTTCCTGTCCTGCAGGAATTAAAGGGTAATTATCTCCCACATGTTCGGCAGGGCCTATCCTTATCTCAGTCTTTATCCTTATCCAACATCAGAAGGATACTAGGAAAAGAAACTCCGGGAAATAGCAGATATAACAATTACTCCGTTGAGAAAGATCATAAGGAGGTTAAGGCATAGATGATTTATCATTAGAACTTTTAACGGGTTAGATCTTTAATTCCTTTAAAGATTAAACTGAAATAAAAAAGAATAATTTCTGTATCTAATATAATAGAAGGCCGAAGACGAGAAAGAAAGGAGGATTTGCTCGTTATTCGACCTTCTTTTGTTTTCTGAAATAAACTAAGGCATAGTTTGTATTATTTATATATAGAGCCTCGTCTAAATCCTAATTTCCTCCAAAGGAATTGGCGCAGGAGCTTTCTTGGATAATTTAATCCAAGAGAGTAAAGGTCGAAAGCAAATAAATTACTGAATTTAAGAAACAATGAAAAAGAAATATTTTTATTTAATCCTTTCACTTGCGGCATTTGCCGTTATCGGCAGCGTTTCTGCAGCTTCAAGCAATTACGGCCCTAGCGCCAGTCATATGGATAATCTTATAAATGCTGTTGCTGAAAAATTTAATCTCAATAAAAGCGATGTCCAAGTAGTGTTTAACCAAGTATTTGAAGAGCAGAGAACTAAAATGAAGGAAAGACAAGAGCAGATTTTTACCGAACGCATTAATCAGGCTGTTATAGACGGCAAATTAACTCAAGAACAGGCTGATAAAATCACAGCAAAGAGAGCTGAACTTGAGGCTCAAAGAGAAGATTTTAAGGATATGACTGGAGAAGAACTTAAGACCGCGATGAAGGAGCAGGCGGATTCTTTAAAGCAATGGGCTAGTGACAACAATATACCTCAGGGATATCTTATGTTTGGAGGTTTTAGGAAAGGCAATTGCGGCATGATGGGATTTAAAGGTCAAATCCCTAGACAGAACAGTTCTGAGTAATTAAAATAGAACGAAAGACTTGAAAATAAAAAAATCTGAGACGCTAAGCGATACAGCTCTCAGGTTTTTTTATGATAAGATTGACAAATTATAGCCAATTGGTAGAAAAGAGATAGTTCTTCGGTTCTTTTCCGAAAAAAGGAGTAGGATATGGCTAAGATCTTTGACTGCAAAAATTGCGAACAAGGGATTGTAGATGCTAATGATTTTGTAGTTTTGCAGATTGGAGGCTGCAGCATTTCTTCTCTTGCTTATCCTTGTAATAATTGCGGTCGTCTTCATAGGAGCGACGGCAGTTTGGTAAATACCAAAGAAGGAGCCCCTCTTTTTTCAAAAGAGGGCACGATTTTAAAAGGATAAAAAGATTATAAGAGTCCCTTGAGGACTTTTTTATTGAAATAAAATTGATTTTTAATCGTATTAATAATATGGGTGAAGATGCATCCCTTAAAAACGATGAGGAAATTGTAAAATTAGTTCAATCGGGCAAGATTGAATTTTTTAGCTTATTGGTTGACAGATACGAGAATAAGATAAAGCGCTATGGAAAAAACTTCATTTCTAATAAAGAAGATATAAATGATATTATCCAGGAAGTATTTATAAAAGCATATAAAAATATCCAAAGCTTTGATGTTAATAGAAAATTTTCTTCCTGGCTTTACCGCATTGCCCACAACGAGATGGTCAATGCACTAAGAAAGAAAAAGTTTCTGCCGTTGATGTTTTTCGACTTAGACATTCTTTTTCCCCATAGTTGTTACAACAATATTGATAATCATATAGACCAAAAAGATATGAAAAAAATGATTGATGGATGTCTTGATAAGCTTGAACCTAAATACAGAGAACCCGTGGCGCTTCATTATCTGGAAGGGCTAAGCTATAAAGAGATTTCTGATATTATGCAGATTCCAATTTCAACTGTTGGGGTCAGGATAAAAAGAGCGAAAAATACAATGAAGTCTATTTTAAAGAAAATAGGATACAATTTATGAACAATGATAAAGAGAAAAAATCTATAAGTCAGATAGTTGCCGAAAAGATAAAAAAGGGAGAGGTTAAAATGCGTCCCAAGCTATATTTTATT
Source organism: Minisyncoccota bacterium (assembly GCA_028687715.1). Lineage (GTDB taxonomy): Bacteria > Patescibacteriota > Minisyncoccia > Minisyncoccales > GWA2-38-27 > JAQTZP01. Next base: position 3,647 of record JAQTZP010000008.1, on the reverse strand, counting down.
TTAAGAGCGGCTTTTTTAGTGTTAAGCATTACTGTTATATCCCTATTCGTTTTCTATCTCATCAGCTTTATTGCTTTCAGTCTGCGCGCAAACGGATTATGGTTTATGCCCGGGTTTGGTTTTCCCGGCTTAAGAATTTTCCTTATTTCTCTGCCGTGGTTTTTGATTTCTGTGAGTTTGATTCTTATTGTAATACTGGAAATACTTGCTGAATATTTTACCTTTGTTTATCGCAGGCCCGTTCTTTATTCAATAATAGCCATTATTATAATCGTTCTTTTAGGAAGCTTTATCATTGACAGGGCCAAAATCCATCCCAGTTTATTTTTACAATCAAGAGATAAAGGCGTACCGGTAGTTGGAAGGTTTTACCGGGATTACGGCATGGTTAAATTCGACGAAGTTCATCGCGGCAGAGTGATAGAAATTACAGAAAATGGTTTTCGTCTCGAAGAAATAGACGGAGAGATATTAAATGTGATTTTTAATCCTGACAGCCGATTTCAGTTTGACAAGGGCATCAAAGAAAATGAAACAGTGGTAATTTTGGGCGAAAGAGAAGACAGCATAATTCGAGCTTCCGGCATGCGCAGAATAGATAACGAATTTAATGATTTTCCTCCTCGTTTTCGTGAAATCCCTAAAATGCGTTTTTAAATTATATGTTATATATCTTTAGAAAAATATCTAATTTAATACTCAAGCACAAATTTATTGCAGCAGTAATTACTGCAATAATCTTAACAGCTTTATATTTCAGCTATACCTTTATTTTTAGAAAGAACAATGAAGTAAATTATGTTACGGCTGAAGTTGAAAAAGGAACATTAATTGTCTCTGTGTCAGGCACGGGTCAGGTTTCAGCTTTAGACCAGGTAGATATTAAATCAAAGACATCGGGCGAGATAGTTTATGTCGGAGTGAAAAAAGGCCAAGAAGTAAAAGCCAGTGCCTTGATTGCTGCAGTAGATGCTTACAGCGCTGAAAAGGCGGTCCGAGACGCTGAAATAAATCTAGAAACGGCTAATCTTGAGTTGGAGAAATTACTGAGTCCGCCCGACCAATTAACTCTTCTGCAGTATGAAAATTCTTTGATTCAGGCAAAAGAATCAAAGGCAAAGGCTGAAAATAATCTCGAGGAGTCTTATGATGAAGGTTTTAATGATATATCTAACGCCTTCTTAGAGCTCCCGGCTATTATGGCCGGACTTCAGGATATGTTGTTCTCGTATAGTTTCAGCACGAACCAGCAAAATATTGATTACTACGTGGATGCTGTAAAGAATTACGATAATAGAGCTTTGGGATACCGAGATAGTGCATACAGTAAATACCAGACAGCCCGAAAATCATACGATCAGAATTTTCAAGATTATAAGTCAGCCAGCCGTTTTTTAGATAAAAGCGAAATAGAATCTTTAATAAATGAGACTTATGAAACAATTAAAAATATTTCCGAAGCCTTAAAGAGCGCCAATAATTTGATACAATTCTACCAAGATAAACTTATAGAGCATAGTTCCAAACCGCAAAATCTTTCCAGCACCCATCTTTTAAGCCTTGCTGGCTATATCTCGAAAACTAACAGCCAGCTTTCAAGCATTTTATCCGTTCAAAGTTCAATTAAAAATAATAAAGAAAGCGTAACAAGCACCGAGAGAACAATTCAGGAAAAAGAATTATCGCTGGCAAAATTGAAACTGGGAGCCGATGATTTAGACATCAGAGCTAAGAAAATTGTTATCCAGCAAAAAGAAGATGCTTTGCTTGACGCTAAACAGAGCTTGGCAGATTGTTATATCCGGGCGCCTTTTGACGGAATTATAGCCAGTATAGACGTAAAAAAAGGAGATTCAGTTTCTTCGGGCGCCGTTGCAACGATAATTACTAAAAAGAAGATAGCAGAAATTACCCTTAATGAAGTTGATATTGCCAAAGTGAAAGAAGGGCAGAGGGCGAATATTACCTTTGATGTAATTGAAGATTTGAATATCACCGGAGAAGTGGCTGAGATTGACAGCTTGGGCGCTGTCAGTCAAGGAGTGGTCAGTTACAGCGTTAAAATTATTTTTGATACGCAGGATGAAAGAGTGAAGCCAGGTATGAGCGTGAGTGCAGTCATTATTACAGATATGAAGCAGGATATTTTAATGGTTTCTAATTCAGCTGTAAAATCAAACGGCGGACAATACGTTGTAGTTTTGGAAAATAATATGCCTTATAACCAGGTAGTTGAAACAGGGCTGTCTAATGATACGATGATTGAGATAGCCAGCGGGTTAGAAGAAGGTGATAAAGTAGTGACTCAAACTATAAGTTCGGGCACAAAGACCGTTGAGAGAACTGCAAACACCGGCGGGGGCGGAATCCGCACTATTATGGGAGGCCCTGGCATGTAAGAAGTATGATTGAGTGCAAGAATATAACAAAGATATACAAAAGCGAGGGCGGAGATACCGTCGCTCTTAAAGATGTTTCTTTTACGATAAAAGAAGGAGACTTTGTAGCTATTATGGGGCCGTCTGGTTCAGGCAAATCTACGCTTATGCATATCTTAGGATGTCTTGATAGTCCGACCAGCGGTATCTATTTTCTTGACGGTCAGGATGCTTCTAAGATGTCAGATGAACAATTAGCCGATATCAGAAAAGATAAAATAGGATTTGTTTTCCAGTCATATAATCTTTTGCCTCGAGCAAATGTTCTGCGGAATGTAACTTTGCCTCTTGTATACGCAGGAGTTCCTCAAAGAGAGCGGGAAAAAAAGGCAAAGATTGAACTTCAGAATGCGGGCTTTGACGAAAGCCATTTTTACCATCTTTCCAATCAGCTTTCAGGGGGCCAAATGCAGAGGGTTGCAATTGCCAGAGCCCTTGTTAACGACCCTGCTTTAATTCTCGCAGATGAGCCTACAGGAAACTTAGACACGAAAACCGGAGAAATTGTTCTTGAAACTTTTCAAAAGCTTAATAGGGAGCAGAATCGCACTATTATTCTTATTACTCACGAGCGCTATGTTGCTGAACATGCTGATAGGATTATTCATATCCGCGACGGCGCTGTCTTAAAAGATGAAAAAGTAGCAGGGAAACGAATATCGAATAATAATAATTACCATAAATCTTTATGATTATTTCAGACTTGTTTCAAGAAACATATTCAGCTCTGCTGTCAAACAAGGTGCGGTCCGGCCTTACAATTTTAGGCATTGTTATCGGCATTGGTTCGGTAATTGCAATGATTTCTATCGGACAGGGTTCAACATCGTCAATACAGTCAAGTATTCAGTCTCTTGGTTCAAATCTGCTTATGATATCGCCCGGCGCCCAAAGAAGCGTAGGGTCAGGATTAAGTTCGGGCAGGGGCTCAATGCAGAGTCTAAAACAGACTGACGCAGATGCTATTTCTGAAAATATTACACTTGTAAAAGCCGTTGCTCCAGAGGTTTCCGGCCGCTACCAAGTTACGGCGAAAGGAACAAATACAAATACTTCAGTTGTTGGAGTAACTTCTGATTATGCAGAGGTAAGAAACATTGAAATTGATGCTGGGTCATTCATTTCCGAACAAAACACAAAAAGTCTTTCTAAGGTAGCAGTTTTGGGACCGGCTGTAAGAGACGACCTTTTTACTGAAGATGCAGATGC
>JAQTZP010000003.1 GCA_028687715.1 Minisyncoccota bacterium | reverse complement strand
AATACCAGGATACGGCATAGTAGGGCCTAAAACAAGAGAAAAGCTCAATGAATTAGCTTTAAACACTGATTTTACCCCTATTCAAACCCAAGATACCCAAAGATTGCAATTAATAGAGCAGATTAAGACTCAGATACTTGAGATTCAAAGGCAGATTGCTGAGCTTTTAACACAGCTTATTGGTATATTAGAGGGGGAGTTAAGAACAAGAGGGTTATAATGGATTCTAATTCAATAAAATAATAAATATTATGAAAACATATCTATTTAAAAACAAAGAAGATATCACCCTATTCTTTATGCTTTCCCTCTTTCTACTTTTCCCATATACTTCTTACGGAGCTGAAATAAGGATAAACCAACAGTGGCTTAATGCCAATGGCCCCGCCCCTTACTTTTTAAATCAGGCAGATACCACATATACCTTAGATACCGATATCACAGTAGATGAAACAGCTATAATAATAGGTAATAAGAATATAACATTGAACTTAAATGGCCATACTATCATATATGGCAATGCCTCACCTATTACTGTTACTAACGGAGGTTTTGAGACAGGAAACACTACAGGATGGGATACATCAAACGCTCCAAATGCTTCAGTTGCTTCCAATAACCAGTATCTATGGGGCAATTACCTGCTAAAGTTCACTAACTTCAATAATGCTCAATCCATCACATCTGACCCTATCTCTATTCCTAAGGCAAATAGAGAATATGCAGCCCTTATTACCCATAAGGCTCTCTGGGATACAGAGTTAAAGCTGGAAGTTATTGATGCGGTTACTCAAGAAGTGCTCGGTACTGCCACGACGCGAAGCGACAGAGGTCCTTCGACAGTGGCGAAGTTTGTTCCAGCCACCACTAATAATGTCTATATTAAAATCACTTTAACTCCAGCATCAGGAATTACAGATACAGCATATATTGATTATGCCCGTCTGCTCCATTCGCGTGACTACGGAGTTGCCGCTTCTCCAGATAATTATTACTTCCCTGTCCATTTGAGCAGCTACTATACTACCCCCTGCAAGGATTTTAAACTACTGGGTGGCGGTTCTGTCATTCAAGGCCAGGCGCGCGGTTTTGCGTCTGATGTAGTTTACGCTTCAACTGACCGACAGAAATCAGGTATCACAGTAGATGGCGTAACATTATTTGCTAAAGGACCGGACAGCTACACAATTTTCGCCCAATGGTCTAGCTATATTAGCGTTACTAATTGTACTGCAAAAAGCGATATAGATGATATTTCAGCGCGAATGGGATGGTTAGCGACAATCTATTGCGGTAGCTACGGCAACACAGCAGGACCATTTGTGTTCACTGGCAATACTATTATCGACTCGCCGCAGGGCGGGATTTACATAGCAAGCGGCAATAATGTAACAATCTCCGGGAATAATATTACGCTCGATGCGGTCTGTACGAACCCTTACGGCATCAACATCGGCGGGAGAGTGAATGGATTCACCGTTTATAATAATACGATTACCGTCGCAGAAGGCAAGAGTGGCCGCGGCATTATAATCGGAACCGAAGGGGATCCGAATCAGAATGGCGAGGTTTACGGGAATACAGTGTCTGTACGAGAACAGCCGAATCGCGAGTACGGCGCGGGGATGGAGGCAGTCGCTTTGAGAATGCGGACTTATGTGGACGGCGGATTCCGCAATATAAACATCCATGATAACAGCTTTACGGCCTATAGCGGCGAAGGTTACACGATCAGCTGCGATACTATACGGGTTACGGCGACCGTAAATCAGACCGAAGATTACAATGTCCTTATTAAGGATAACTTGTTCAAGGCGATTGTGGGAACGAGTAATGGCAGTTATTCGGCATGCGCCGCAAGTATTGAAGATGTGTGGGAGGGAAATCTATTCCGCTTCATTGGCAACACTTTTGAAAGTAACGATATTTCATTGGTTTTAGGCGGTGCCGATGGCACGCAAGTCTACTCGGGCTACTTCGAGTCAAATACCATCAAAAAATCTTCAGAAGGTGCGTCACGAACGTATAAGCCTTACCAATTCGGCTACTGGACAGGAAAGATCTCCGGCGTCCGCATCCTCAGCCCCACCTACTCTGGAGGCGCCACTGAAACCATCACCTGGCAGGGTTCAGGAACCAAAGAAGTCTCCTTTGGCCATATCTTAGGATTAAGAGTAGAAGACAATACAGGTAAAGCTCTTTCTGGGGCAAATGTAATAATCAAAGATAAGAATAACAACCAGGTATTCTCTGGAACAACCAACTCAAGCGGTAATATATCAGATATCCAGGTAATCAATACTATATACAAGCAGTTAGGCACAGATTATCGTGTTATTAGTACAGATAATCTCTATCCTCATACATTAAGCATCTCTTTATCAGGCTATACCCCATATACCCAGTCTTTAAACCTAACTCAAGCTTCTCAATTAACAATAAATCTTAGTTCTTCTTCCTCTCCAATAACCTACACCCTGAATATCTTATCAACCAATGGTTCAGTTACAAAGAATCCCAATCAATCATCATATCCATCACAAACATCTGTAATCCTTACAGCTAACCCTAATACAGGATATGCCTTTAATAACTGGTCTGGAGACTTAACTGGAACAACCAATCCAGTTACTATCACAATGAACTCTAACAAGACTATTACTGCTAATTTCAGCCTTTTATCCCAACCAGACACCACTCCCCCCATATTATCATCAGGCTCTCCAACAGGAACCCTGTCTTCATCTACTATTACTGCTAATCTATCATTGACTACCAATGAGAATGCCACCTGCAAGTACTCAACCATCCCTAATACCCCATACAGCTCAATGAATACTGCCTTTACCACCACTGGCTCAACCTCCCATTCAAAGCCATTAACAGGCCTTTTAAGCGGAACAAGCTATGTCTATTATGTAAGATGCCAAGATGCATCATCTAATGTAAATACCACAGATTATGTTATTAGCTTTCAAATAGCTTCCCCAGATACTGCTCCTCCTTCTCAAATAACCAACCTATCTTATTCAAACATCACCCAGAACTCATTAACCTTAACCTGGACAGCTCCTGGAGATGATGGAAACACTGGCACAGCCTCTATATATGACATTAGATACTCCAGCTCACCTATTACATCATCTAACTTCAATAGCGCTATAGAGCTCTTAAATGAGCCAACTCCTTTAACAGCTGGAACTAATCAGTCATATCTTGTAACTGGCTTAAATCCCAATACCAGCTATTACTTTGCTATGATCACTAAAGATGAAAACAACAACAGCTCATTATTATCCAATGTAATATCTCTAACCACTCAATCATCAGATACTCCCACCTTATCAGTATCTTTAACTCCCAGTGTCTCCCAAGGACAGCCTGCCTTGTCAGTATCACTTACAGCCCAAGTGTCTGGAACAGCTCAAGGAAACATAAATTATACCTTTTACTGCAATAGAAATGACTCATTAACCACTATCACTGCTCCTATTAACGGCAAATACGACAATATCTCTTCAAACACCAGAACCTATACCTGCACCTATTCCTCTTTAGGAACCTATACTCCCAAGGTTATTGTAGAAAGAGGAACACTTCAGGCTGAAGCAAGGACATCTATAGTAGTCCAAGATACAAGTTCAGGAACAACCAATCAAGATACTTCATCTGGAACAAGTCCATCAGGGACAACCAATCAAGATACAACCCCGACAACTGGAACTAGTCAGCCAGCAACTGGTTCTCCTCAAACTCCAAGTACAACTCCAACCCCTATTACCTTGGAATTTACCAAGAAGCTTACCTATGGAACCACAGATGAAGAAGTAAGAAAGCTTCAGACAATGTTAACCAATGAAGGACTATACTCTTCTGTCATATCAGGCTTCTTTGGGGATAATACTCTTAATGCAGTAAAGAGTTTTCAGGATAAATACAATATTGTAGGAGCAGGAATACCAGGATACGGCATAGTAGGGCCTAAAACAAGGGAAAAGCTCAATGAATTAGCTTTAAACACTGATTTTACCCCTATTCAAACCCAAGATACCCAAAGATTACAATTAATAGAGCAGATTAAGACTCAGATACTTGAGATTCAAAGACAGATTGCTGAGCTTTTAACCCAGCTTATTGATATGTTTCAAGAGGAGTTGAGGGGGAGATAGATAATATTATTCAGGTAATTAAAAACAGGTTTTAAATTGACCTGTTTTTAATTATTTTTTAGCTGAAGAAAGAAGACCTAAATGTCTTGCCCTTTTCACAGCTTTGGCAAACTGGCGCTGATGTTTAGAACAAAGACCGCTTCTTTTCTTAGGTTTTATTTTCCCCAAGCCAGAAATGAATTTTTTAAGAATTTCAACATTTTTAAAATCTACTTCTTTGCTGTTTTTTTGGCAAAAATAACAATCCATAATAATGATATATTATTTCTTTAATTTATTAAAAAGGTATGTTTTCTACGTCTATTTCTTCTTCCTTATCTTCTATCACTGGAATTTCTTCTTCCGATTTGCTGCTGGCAAAATCAGCCTTAATCTCCTTTATTTCTCTGTTTTGAGAAGGCGTTTGAGAAGAAAGCTTGGGTCCGAGCTGGATATTGTCAGCGATAATTTCTGTTTTGTATCTTTTATTGCCGTTTTGGTCCTGCCAGGATCTTGTCTGTATTTTGCCTTCAATTAAAACAAGGCTTCCTTTTGTCAAGTATTGGGAGGCAATCTCAGCTAATTTCCGCCAGAGAACAATATTGTGGTATTCAGTTCTTTCCTGCCTTTCTTTTGTATTAGAATCAACCCAAATTCTATTGGTGGCTATGGAAAAGCTGGAAACCATTTGTCCATTGGCAGTAGTTCTTATTTCAGGATTTTGAGTCAGTCTTCCTATTAAAAAAACCTTATTTAAATTCATTGTCCTAAAATTTCTTCAATTTTTTTATCTATTTCCTTTAACTCGACTTTTTTAATTTCAACAGGCTTCTCCTTGCCCTCTTTTCTAAGAGGCATTCTTTTTCTCACCTGTTCTTTTTGCTCTTTTTTATTTAATATTAAATAGCGAAGAATTAAAAGATCAGTCTTTAATTTCTTTTCAAGCTCTTTTAAGTTTTCTGGATTTAGGTCAAAACTCAAAGAAATCAAATAAGCCTCATTTTTATTTTTTAAAGAATAACCAAGTTTTCTTTTTATCGGGTCTGTTATCTTTTTAACCAATCCTTTTTCCGATGAGATAAAATCAGCTAATTCTTGGGAAAAGATTTTAGCTTCTTCAAGGGATATATCAGAAGGGATAAGATAGCTTAATTCGTAGAATTTCATGTTTTTATTTATGTCTTAAATTCTAACAACCAGAAAGAAAATAGTCAAATTTCATGTTCTTTTGCGCTCTTTTATATGCTATAATTACGATATAATTATATTATAATAAAAAGCTATGCCAGTCAATCCTTTAATATTCAAATCTTACGATATCCGAGGCATTTATCCTTTGGAGCTTGATGAGGATTCTGCTTATATCATAGGCAGGTCTTTTATAGCTTATACAAAAGCTAAAAAAGTAGCTGTCTCAAGAGACGGACGCATCTCGTCTTCAACCTTATTTAAATCTCTTGTAAAAGGCATCACTGATTCGGGAGCCGATGTTTTTGATATCGGAGAAGCGCCTACAGAGTGTCTTTATTTTTCTGTTTCTTCGTATAATCTTTGCGCTGGAATTATGATAACTGCCAGCCATAATCCGAAAGAATACAACGGCTTTAAGATGGTAGAAAATAAGGGCAATGCTATCAATGTAATAAGAGGCAGGGATCTTTCAGAGGCAGCTGTAAATAACAGATATAATCATTCAGTTAAAAAAGGGAAGGTTAAGAAATTGGACTTCTGGCAGAGATATCTAAGGCATATCTTATCTTTTGCAGAGCTTAAAAAGATAAAGAATTTCAAAATAGTCATAGATGCTTCAAATGGAATGGCTTCTAAGGTTCTTTCTAAGATAAATAAGAGGTTGCCGTTTAAAATAATTCCCTTAAATTTTAAAATAGACGGGAATTTTAAAGCTCATCCGCCAAATCCTTTAGCTTCCGGGTCAACTAATCAGTTAAGCAGAGAAATTAAAGAGAAAAAAGCTGATTTCGGCTTTATCTTTGACGGAGACGCTGACAGGGTTTTTTTACTTGACGAGAAAGGGAAGTTTGTTCAGGCGGATATAACTCTTCTTCTTTTGGCAAAACACTTTCTAAAGAAATATCCAAGACAAGCTGTTGGATATAATGTCTTGTGTTCAAAAGCAGTGCCGGAGTTTATTAAAAAATGGTCAGGCAGGCCGATAAGAACCCAGGTGGGATTTGTAAATGTCTCTCGGGCTCTTATTGAATCAAAAGGCATATTGGGAGGAGAGCTGTCAGGCCATTATTCGTTTAGGGATAATTTTTATCTTGATTCAGGCTTTATAGCTTTTTTATCTTTAGTCCAGCTTATTTCCGAGAGCGGTAAAAAGGTTTCAGAGATTGTAAAAGAGTTTTCAATTTATGCCAAGAGTCAGGAAATTAGTTTCAAGGTTAAGGATAAAGAACTTGTTTTAATGAAAATAAAGGAGAAGTATTCAGACGGAGTTCAGGATTATTTGGACGGAGTTACTGTTGAATATGATAACTGGTGGTTTAATATAAGGGGGTCTCAGACAGAGCCTGTTATGAGATTAACCGTTGAGGCAGAAACAAAAAAGCTCCTTTATGAAAAGCAAAAGGAGCTCATTGCATTTGTAAATCAATTATAGGCCCATTTTCTTTTTAACTTCTTCCATTGTTGAGCCTGCAATTATCTGGGCCCTTTTAGCACCTTGTTTAAGGGTCTCGTAAACGTATAATTCTCTGGATAGAAGCTCTTTTTTCTTTCTTCTGAACGGCTCTAAGAAGTTAATCAGACTATCTGCTAAAGACTTTTTAAATAGAGAGTATCCTTTGCTTTTAAATTCTTTTTCTAGGTTTTTGATTTCTCTATCGGTGATAAGGCTGAAGATATTTAAAAGGTTTGAAATGCCTGGTTTTTTAACAGGGTCATATTTAATGTTTTTTCCAGTGTCTGTTAGGGCAGACATTATTTTCTTTTTAATTAATTCCGGCTCGTCAAAAAGAGAGATGTAGTTCTGAGGGCCCAAAGATTTAGACATTTTTTTCTTTGGATTATCAAGGGCCATTATTTTCGCCCCGCTTTTTGAAATAAGCGCTTCTGGTTCAACAAATACTTTGCCAAATCTCTGGTTGAATTTTCTGGCAATAGTTCTGGCAAGTTCAACATGCTGAACTTGGTCTTTTCCCACCGGAACCTTATCTGTTTTATAAAGAAGGATGTCAGAAGCCATTAAAATAGGATAATTCAGGAGTCCGGCATTGATATCTTTCTTAAACTCTTTTGATTTTTCTTTGTATTGGGTCATTCTCATAAGGTCGCCCACCGGACAAACAGTATTTAAAAACCAAGAGAGTTCAGCATGCTCTTTAACATGAGACTGGACAAAGAAAATGCTTTTTTCAGGGTTTATCCCAGCGGCAAGATAAATTATGGCTGCTTCAAGAATCTTTTCTTTTAGCTCTTCTGGCTTATACGGGATAGTTAAAGAATGAAGGTCAGAAATGAAAAAGACGCATTCATTTTTTTCTTGAAGCTCAATCCATTGCTTTATAGCTCCCAAATAGTTCCCAATATGGATAGCTCCAGTTGGCTGGATTCCGCTTAGAATTCTCATAGGTTTATTACACCTCAATTATTACAGGCAGGATAATAGGCCTTCTTTCTGTTTTAGAGAAGAGAAATTGTCCTATTTTGTCCCTTACTTCATTTTTAACATAAGTCCAGTTAACCGCTCCTCCTTTCCCAGCTGTGCTGTTTATGATATTTATTACTTTCTTTCTGGTTTGAGAGAGAAGGTCTTTGGATTCTCTTAAATAAATGAATCCTCTGGATATTATATCAGGAGAACCTTTTACCTGGCCTGTTAATCTGTCTACCACAGCCACTATGACAAACATTCCATCTTTTGAAAGCATCTGTCTGTCCCTTAGAACAATCTCTCCGACATCTCCGATTCCCAGCCCATCAACCATAATGTAGTTGGAAGGCGCTGTTTTTTTCTCAAAGCTGAATTCATTCTGGTTGACATCTATTATCTGGCCGTTGTTTGCAATTATTATATTTTCCTTCTTAACGCCTGCATCTTCAGCGATTTCTCCGTGGGTTGCCAGCATTGAAACCTGTCCGTGAACAGGCATAAAGAACTTAGGCCTGATTATTTTAATCATTTCTTTTAATTCCTCCTTCTGGGCATGGCCTCCAGCATGAATATCCATTATTTTATAATGATAAACTTTTACTTTCTGGCGGTAAAGCTCATCTTTGACAGCCTGGACAGTTCTTTCATTTCCCGGGATTACAGAAGATGAAAATATTACCTCGTCTCCTTTTTTTAATCTTAGAAACTTATGCTCCTTATTTACAATTCTCATAAGGGCTGCATGGTCTTCTCCTTGAGCGCCGGTGCAGAGAATTGTTATCTTTGAATCTGGATATTTGTCTATTTCTTTTACGTTAATGAAAGTGTCGCTTTTAAGTTTAAGATAGCCTAAGGCTTTGGCAATATCTACGTTAGTTCTCATTGAATAGCCTTCAATGCAGACTTTTCTTTTGTATTTTTCAGAGAGGTTTATAAGCTGCTGGATTCTGTTTAAAAGGGAAGAAAAGGTGGCAGCGATAATTCTTCCTTTTGCGCTCTTGAATATTTCTTCTAAGTTCTTTTCAATTGTTTTTTCAGAAAGGGAATGGCCCTCTTCTTCAGCTCCGGTTGAGTCAGCCATAAGACAGAGAATGTTTTTCTTTCCGATATCTTTCAGTTTTTTAAAATCAGTAGGCAGGTCGTTTATCGGGTTTTTATCAAACTTAAAATCAGAGGTATAAATAAAATTGCCGATAGGAGTTTTAATAAAAAGGCCCAAGGTTTCAGGGATATTGTGGTTTTGACGGAAAAACTCAATCTCAAAAGGTCCTGCCTTTATATGAGATTCATTCTTTACGATTGTAATTTTTAGCTTTGAGTTAGTATTAAACTCTTCCTGTCGTTTAAGTATTATTCCTCTGGCAAGATTAGAGGCGTAAATGGGCGGGTTTCCAATTCTTTCAATTAAATAAGGTATTGCTCCGATGTGGTCGTAGTGGCCGTGAGTAATGACTACGGCTAAAATATCTCTTCTTTTATTTTCAAGATAGCTGACATTAGGAATAATATAATCTATTCCGGGCATATTTTCTTCTGGAAAGCGAAGACCCATATCAATGATAAGAATCTTTCCTTTGTATTCAAGGATCATCATATTCCTTCCGATTTCGCCTAATCCGCCCAAGGGAATTATTTTTATATACTCTTCTTTTTTGATTTCTTGCTTTATCATAAATTAGTGCGGGCAGGAGGATTTGCACCTCCACGAGATTGCTCCCACTAGGTCCTGAACCTAGCGCGTCTTCTGTTCCGCCACGCCCGCTTTAGTTATTAAAAAATCAAGATTGCTCGGCGCTGATTTTAGAGGCTTTTCAAAACGTAAGGGAGGCGTCTCTTTATATCTTTTATTTTTAACCCAGCCTGATTTAGTATAGTAATAGCAGGCTCCTTGTTTTTTTTCAAATAAACTATAGCCGCTTTTACACTTTTTTGAAATCCAGTTTGCCATTTTCAAATCTTTTTTAGACGGGTTTATAGTGACATGGCCGTAGCCGTAAGGGATTATTACCGCATTTCCCTTTTTCGTTTTAACCGCATAAACATCTTCCACCTTTCCATTATTAGTTTTCTGCATTAGATAAATGGCTTCTCCTTCTATTATAATATATAATTCTTTGTAATTGTTTAAATGATTATGACCTTTTGTTTTTACGAATTCTTCGCCCAGCATTCTTGAGGGAATTACAGTTATGTCAAATCTTAAATCTTTCTTTATTTTAAGCCCTCTATACATATAATACAACTCAAAGTTATTGGCTTTTTTAGCCCATTCTTTGTCATAGAGAACTTTTTTCATATCTTCTATCCGCCTTATATCCGGTCTTTTTTTCATTTCCATACTCTTTTTGTTTTAATATACCAGTTTTCTATACAAGAGAATCTTTTTGAAGGGTCTGTTATCTTTTTTGTTTCTATTCCTTTTATCTCTTTTGAAGCAAGATAGATATAGTCTGGACAGTAAAGGAATACTGCCGGAGCTTCTTTGATTAGGATGTTTTGGAACTGATTGAGTTTTTCAGCTTTAAGCCGAGAATCTGAAGAAACTCTAATCTCTTCAAGCAGTTTATCAGCTTCTTTGTTCTGGTAGACAGCAAGATTTAAGCCGGGGTCTATTTTCTGAGAGGAATGCCAGAAAGGCAAAAGATCAAGTATCGCGCCTAAAACTTCTCCGAAAAGCAGACTTTGGTATTCTCTTGGCTTGATGAAATCCTGTTCAAGGCTTGAGACATTGATTTTCTCAATTTCAAGCTCAACGCCTATTGATTTCCATTGATTTTTAAGCTCTTCGGCAACTTCAACCAATTGCGCTTGATTAACTGTAACCAAAGATATTTTCAAAGGAATGCTTTCATCAGGCTTTTCAAAACAAACTTCATTTAATTTCGCTCTTGTATTTTTACTGACTTCTCCGGTTCCTTTTGTCAAGCCTGAAGGAGCTAAAATCTCTGAGGCGTATTTTTCCTGGAATTTAATTACCGCCTCTTCGGTTTTCTTGCCGAAGTATGATGTTATTTCTCCTTCGGGATAAACATCAGAGAATTTAGCCAGGCATTTTTGAAGCTCTTCAACTTCTGTTCCTCTGGACCCTAATCTAAGATCGCTTTTAAACTGAAAAGCGGCTTTTTTCTCAAGGATTTTTTCTCTTAATCCGTCTCCGTTTTCATCTTTAAATCCCGCTTTTTCCAAAATCTCTTTTGCTTTTTCAGTATCATATTGGTAAATCTCCAAAGGAGCTTCATATCCGTAGACTTGAGGCAAAATAGGGGAATCAACAATTACTTTTTCAAATTCAGGAGAGTCTTCGTCAATTTTTAAAACATTCTTAATAATCTTTTTCTTATCAGTAGCTAAGTTTAAAGCTATTCTGACATTTTTATCTTTTAAAGCAGGTGATTTGTCCGGATTAAAGAAAACAGCAAAATATCTCGGCATTAGAATGTCATATGTCTGCCATTTCTGATTTATCTCATTATTATAGTCAATGCCTAATCCTTTAACTTTGCCGTTTTTAGCCGCCTCAATTAATTCTTCTTTATTGTCAAAAAAGAGAAATTTTATTTCAGGTATATAGGGTCTTTTGTCATAATAGAGAGAGTTTACCGATAAAGTCAATGATTTTAATCGTTCGGGTTTTTCCTGAATTATCTCCTTTATTTTATAAGGACCGGAGCCTATCGGCTTTAAATTATATGATTCAAAAGGGAAGTTTTCAGGGGGTATGCTCTCTAAGATATGCTTTGGAATAATCTTTAAGGTGCAGTTTTCTAAAAATGCGCCGTATGGTTTTTTAAGCTTGAATTTAACTCCAAGCTCGCTTATTTTCTCAACCTCCACTCCTACCCAGTTTGCTCTGAGCGTGCTTTTGTAATCAGGGTTTTGAATTGTTTTAATCGTGAATATAATGTCGTCTGAGGTAATCGGAGTTTTGTCCTGCCATAAAAGATTTTCTTTTAAATAGAATTTATATGTTTTTCCTTCTTCTTCAATCTCATAATTCTGAACCATATCAGGCACTATATTCATATTATCATCGTATTTCATAAGTCCGGAGAAGATAAGCTGAACCAGGTCTCTGTCAGTATCGGAGTTAGCGTAGATTGGGTTGATGAATCGCGGCTGGCCGATGACTCCTTCAATATGAATTCCGCCCTGAGCAGGCGTAATTGTTGTATTCTCTAAATAGAAATTCCTTAAAAGATATATGAAAGAAGAAATAAAAACAACAAAAAGCAAAAAGAAATAGACTTTTTCTTTTTTGCTTAATATTTTAAAAAACTGCCCCCATTGATGCCTAGCAGGCCATTTTTTAATCTCAAAAGCTTTTTTAAAAAACTGAAAATTCATTAATTATCTTAGTAGAGGTTGTGAATTAAAATAAGAGGTTTAATACTGCTAAGATTACAAAGATTACGCCGACAACTACTGTGGCCCAAAAGATTTTCTTTTGGATGCCTCTTCTTGTAGTGTAGAATCCGCTTTCTCCTCCGAAAGCAGAACCTAAAGCAGTCCCTCTTTGCTGAAGAAGAATCAAAACAATCAAGACCACAGATGCAATTGCTTGAGATAATAGTAATATAGGATTCATATTTTTTAGTATCTGTATTTCCTTTTTGGAGAATAAGAATCAAAGATTAAGTTTAACAGTCCTACAATGACTGCAGTCCATAAAAGAGGAATGATTCCGTAGACTTCAAATCCTTTGTAGAACAAAATATCAACAACCACCCAAATTAAAAACATATTTATCACTAAGGTGAAAAGCCCGAAAGTTATTATTCTCAAGGGCAGGGTGATTGTTTTTAAGATTGGTTTTATGAAAAAATTAAAAACCCCCAAAATTGTCCCCGCCGCAATTAAAATCGGCACCGAACCGTTAAACTCTATATTAGGAACAAATTTAGTGGCTAAGAAAATCCCTAAAATCCCTGAAATAATATTAAAAATTAACTTAGCAGTCATTATTATATCATCATATCAGAGTCTAAAAAAGAGTCAATCCTTAATTAAGCTCTTGACAAGTTGCCTTGGTTTATCTAAATTAAAA
The DNA here is from genome assembly GCA_028687715.1 of Minisyncoccota bacterium. GTDB lineage: Bacteria > Patescibacteriota > Minisyncoccia > Minisyncoccales > GWA2-38-27 > JAQTZP01. The sequence goes on along the minus strand of JAQTZP010000003.1, from coordinate 109,532 downwards.
TATGCGTTAATTAGCGCTCTATATCATTATTTGCTAAAAACAGAAAATAAGGGAATTTAAATAAATACGTTTTATTTATCTTAACTTATTTCTGCAATTTAATCTATGAAAGTTATACCTCTTTCAGACCACATTCTCATTCAGCCAGCAAAAGAAGAAGAGAAAACCAAGACTGGTATTTTGCTTCCTGAAACCGCAGAAAAAGAAAAGCCCGAACAAGGGACAATAATAGCGGTGGGACCGGGCAGAAAAACATCCCAAGGCAAAGTAATTCCTTTGGAGCTAAAGCCCGGACAGAAAGTATTATTCACCAAATACAGCCCAAATGAAATAAAAATAGAAGATAAAGTTTATCTTATAGCCAAAGAAGAAGATATTTTGGCGATTATAGAATAACGAACAGCTATAATTATCATTAATAGGGTATATTATCCGTTTGGTGATAATTGCTGTTATAAATAATATGGCTAAACAAATTAAATATAAAGAAGAAGCAAGAAAAAAACTGAAATCAGGCGCAGATAAATTAGCTGATGCGGTAAGGGTTACCATTGGACCAAAAGGCCGAAATGTTGTGCTTGACAAAGGATTTGGTTCGCCCGTTATTACCAATGACGGCGTTTCAATTGCAAAAGAGATAGAGCTGGAGGATAAAATTGAAAACTTGGGGGCCGAGATTATAAAAGAGGTGGCTGAGAAAACAAACGATGTCGCCGGCGATGGAACTACCACAGCAGTAATATTAGCCCAAGCTATAATTTCTGAAGGACTTAAAAACGTTGCTGCTGGAGCAAATCCCTTGGCTTTAAAAAGAGGAATAGAGAAAGGGGTTTTAAGGATGACCCAGTCTTTAAAGCAGATGGCGAAGAAAGTAGACAGCAAAGAGGAGATTGCCCAAGTTGCCACTATTTCGGCTGAAAGCAAGGAAATAGGCAGTTTGATTGCCGAAGTTATGGAAGAAGTCGGTAAAAATGGAGTAGTGACAGTTGAGGAGTCAAAAACATTCGGTCTTCAAAAAGAGATTGTCAAAGGGCTTCAATTTGACAGAGGGTATATTTCGCCCTATATGATTACTAATTCTGAAAGAATGGAAGCTGTTTACGAAGACCCTTACATTCTAATTACTGATAAAAAAATATCTGCAATAGCTGAAATTCTTCCTATCTTAGAAAAGGTAATTGAGACTGGAAAAAAAGAATTAGTAATTATTGCCGATGATACAGAAGGCGATGCTTTGGCAACTTTAGTTTTAAATAAATTCAGAGGAATTTTCAATGCCTTGGCAGTAAAGGCTCCGGGATTTGGAGACAGAAAAAGAGAAATGCTTGAAGATATTGCGGTTATGACCGGCGGAGAAGTAATATCTGAAGAAAGAGGCTTAAAGCTTGAAAGCATTAAAATAGAGCAGCTGGGTTCTGCCAGAAAAGTAGTTTCCACAAAAGAAAACACTACTATTGTTGAAGGAAGGGGCAAAAAGGAGGAAATTGAAGCCAGAGCAAATCATATTAGAAATGAATTAAAAACAGCGGAATCAGAGTTTGATAAAGAAAAACTTCAAGAAAGACTGGCAAAGATTTGCGGCGGGGTTGCGGTGATTAAAGTAGGAGCTGCTACTGAAGTCGAACAAAAGGCAAAACAGCATAAAACAGAAGATGCTTTAGCCGCTACCAGAGCTGCTGTTGAAGAGGGAATCGTTATTGGCGGAGGAGTGGCTTTAATTAAAGCAAGTCTTTCTTTGGAGGACTTAGCTTCTTCTCAGGATATAAACGGAGATGAGAAAACAGCCATTCAGATATTAAAAAGAGCTGTTGAAGAGCCGATAAGGCAGATTGCCCAGAATGCTGGAATTGACGGAGCAGTTGTTGCTCAGAAAGTAAAAGAGTCGTCTGAAGGTTTTGGCTTCAATGCTGAAACTTTGCAATACGAGGATTTAATGAAGTCGGGAATTGTTGACCCGACAAAGGTTGTCCGCTCGGCCTTAGAGAACGCGGCTTCTGCCGCTTCGATGTTTCTGACAACAGAATGCATTGTCGGAGACCTGCCTGAGGATAAGAAAAAAACAGATTTAGAAATGCCTCCAGCTTATTAATGTCAGAAAATCCGCACCCTGCGGATTTTTTGATGATGCGCCTCTTGACATAAACTTTTTTAAAGTTATATAATTAAATTGTAAAATGAAGTTAATAAGAATTAGAAAAATTTATATTTCAAAGAAGATTTGTCCAGAATTGACAGTAGTTTTTAATTGTGATATTTATTGTTTAAAATTATCATTTTTTAAAGCGGGTTAGTTAAAAGAGAAATCTTTATCAAAAGATAAGAAACTAACCCTTCAAAAAGGTTAGTTTTTTTGAAAAAATGACCCAAGAGAAGAAATTCTATCTAACTTTAAAAGGACTAGAGGATATTAAGAAAGAATATGAGGAATTAAAAAAGCTCAGGCTTTTAAAAACCAAGGGTGAAGCGCCTAAGATTTTGGAGTCAGAAGATTTAAACCCCGAATATATTTCTTTTCAGGAAGACTTAAGTTTTTTAGAAACAAGATTAGTTGAACTAGAAGATATTATAAAGAATGCAGTTCTAATTAAACCGCCATCAAAAGAAAATCAGAATACGATATTTCTCGGCGCCAAAGTTTTGGTAGAAATAGACGGCAAAGACAATGATGAGTTTGAGATTGTAGGCACCATTGAGGCAAACCCTTTTTTGGGAAGAATCAGCAACGAGTCTCCAGTGGGAAAGGCTCTTTTGGGGCACAGGTCCGGAGATGAGATTATAGTTTCTTCTCCCATTAAAACTATTTATAAAATAAAGAAAATCAGATACAGTTAGGTTAATATTTATTTTCTTAGCCTTCCTTTGTCCTAAGGAGGGTATTATTTTGGTGAAATCTTAGGTATAATTAAATTATGGATGATATTATTAATTTTTTCAGCGAAATAGGAAAATTAAAAGGCATGCCCAGAAAGGGATGGGTTATAAGGAATATTAAAAATCCTGAAAGCATTGCCGAGCATACTTTTAGAGTCGCCATAATGGCTTGGATATTGGGAGAGAGAAAAAAAACAAATCTTAATATTGAAAAGCTTTTAAAAATGGCTTTGATTCATGATTTGTGCGAGGTATATGCCGGAGATACAACTCCTTATAATTCTCTGCTTCCCAAAGATAAAAAGAAGCAGGTTGAACTTACCAAGAGCTGGCCCCGTTTTTCAGAAGAAGAAAAAAAGAGGCTGATGAAAGAGAAATATAACAGAGAAAAGAAAGGCCTGGAGAAATTGGTAAAAAACCTGCCGGCGCGTTTGAAAGAAGAAATAAGAAATCTCTGGTTTGATTATGAAAAAGGATTAAGCCCTGAAGGAAGGTTTTTCAGACAGACCGATAGAATAGAAAGCTTTATGCAGGCAGTAGAGTATTGGAAGAGATATAAAAAGCCGGCTCAAAGGCCTTGGTGGCTTCAAGCAAAAGAGCTTATTGATGACCCGGTTTTAATAGAGTTTATTGACGGAATAGATAAGAGTTTTTACAAGAATAAAAAGCCAAAAAACTGATAAAAAATAAAAGCGGTTTCTCAATCCATTATGGAAGCCGCTTTTTGTTTCAGCTTGGAGACTTTAAACTATTAGGGCCAAAAGCCAAGGGCAGAAGTTCGCTGATGGCAGAAATCATAACGTTTTCTTTCTCTGGGTCAGACATAATTATCTCTATGTCGCAGCCAGATATCCGGGCTGATTCAAAAATCATCTGCCTGCAGGATCCGCAGGGAGCTGTAATTTCTGAACTTGGATGATTCTTTCCTTTAGCAATAACAGCTATTTTTATAACATCCCTCTGGTGTCCTTTTGCATTGGCTGATACAAGAGCTGCTCTTTCAGCGCAGATGGTTGAACCGTAGGCGGCATTTTCAACATTGGCTCCGGCAACTATTTCATGGTTTTTTGTAAGCACTGCCGCTCCGACAGAGAATCCAGAATAAGGGCAGTATGACATCTTCATTGCTTTTTCAGCTTTGTCTAAAAGTTCTGCTTGGATTCTATTTAAATGATGATAAGACGTCTTTTTCATTTTCAGTCTCCTTATTAGAAAGAGCATCAAGGGAGCTTACCTTATAATACTCTTTATTTTCAAAGAATCAATACCTTGGATGTTGTTGGATAGATAATTTAAAGCTATAATTAATGAATATAAATTATTAGATTAAATATATGTTTAAGCCTATCAATAAAATTATAAGGACGCTAATTATCAGTGATTTCTTTTTGAACTCAGCCTGGGGGCTTTTATCTCCCATATTTGCCATATTCGTTGTTCAAAATATCACCAATGATAATGCCGTAGAAGCAGCTAAGATAGTGGGTTTTGCCACCTTATACTACTGGGTTGTAAAATCAATTCTTCAGGTGCCTATCGGAAGATACTTGGATAAGAATCATGGGGAAAAAGATGATTTCTGGTTTATGACAATAGGCACTTTTTTAACAGCATTATCTTTGTTCGGCTTTATGATTTCTTATTCCTCATGGCATATTTACCTGTCTCAAGTAATTCATGCATTAGGCATGGCAATGCTTGTTCCTCCCTGGTATGCTATTTTCTCAAGGCATGTAGATAAAGACAAAGAGGCTTTTGAATGGGGCACTGACAGCACTGTTTTAGGATTTGGAGCAGGCATTATGAGCGCTGTGGGCGGAGTATTGGTGGGTATTTTAGGGTTTAGGGTGATATTTTTCTTGGCAGGAATAATCAACCTGATTTCAGCTTTGCTTTTATTTGTTATCAGAAAAGAGATATCTCCAAAAGAGAATATTCCTCATCCTGTTCCTCCTTCTAAAATATTTTAACTATATTATGAAGAATCAGGAGATTTCCAAGATATTTTATGAGATTGCTGAATATCTTAAAACCGAAAGGATTGCCTTTAGGCCTTATGCTTATTCTAAGGCAGCTCTTTCCTTAGAAACTATAGAAGAAGATGTATCAGACGTTTATAGAAAAGGCGGATTAAAAGCCCTAGAGGAGATTCCCGGGATCGGCAAGAATCTTGCTTTAAAAATAGAAGAATATTTAAAGCATGGAAAGATTAAATATTATGACGATTTAAAAAAGAAGCTTCCTATTAAGCTGGACGAGATTACAAGAGTTGAGGGGATGGGCCCTAAAAAAGCAAAGATTCTTTATGAGAAGTTAAAGGTTAAGAATCTAAAAGATTTAGAGAAAGCAGCTAAGGCCAAAAAGTTAAGAGGTTTAAGGGGCTTTGGGGAAAAAACTGAAAAGAATATCATAGAAGGGATAGCGTTTCTAAAAAGAGATAAAGGCAGGTTCTTGTTGGGTGAAATAATGCCTGATGTAAAAAAGATAATATCTTCTTTAAAGAGATTAAAAGAAGTTGATAGAATAAGCACTGCTGGTTCTGTAAGAAGAATGAAGGAGACAATAGGAGATGTTGATATCTTGATTGTTTCAAAGAATCCCTCAAAAGTCATGGATTTCTTCGTATCTTTAGAGGGAGTTGTAAAGATATGGAGTAAAGGGACAACCCGTTCTTCAATAAGAATGAGAAAAGGATTTGACGTTGATTTAAGGGTAGTGCCTGAGAAAAGCTACGGTTCTGCTCTCCAGTATTTTACCGGTTCAAAAGAGCATAATATCTTTACCAGGCGCACTGCCATGGATAAAGGTTTAAAGCTTAATGAATACGGAGTATTTAAAGGTTCTAAGATGATAGCCGGGAAAACAGAAGAAGAAGTCTATAAGGCAATAGGCATGGCTTGGATTCCTCCGGAGATGAGGGAAAATGAAGGAGAGATAGAGCTTGCTTTAAAGAACAGCCTTCCTGATATCATAGGCTACAATGATATAAAAGGAGACCTTCATACTCATTCTGACTGGGACGGAGGAGCAAACTCAATAAAGGAAATGGCAGAGACAGCCCGCAGTATGGGTTATGATTATATCGGCATAGCAGACCATACGAAATTCTTGAAAATAGAGCATGGCCTAGATGAAAAACAATTATTAAGGCAAAGAAAAGAGATAGAAAAGCTTAATGCTGAATTATCAGGGTTTAGGATATTGCAAGGCTGTGAGGCAAATATCTTAAACGATGGTTTAATAGATATAAAGGATGAAGTTTTAAAAAAGCTTGATTTTGTTATTGCCGGGGTTCATTCAAGCTTTAAGATGGAAAAGGAAAAGATGACTGAAAGGATAATTAAAGCAATGAGAAATCCTAATATTGACATTATTTCTCATCCAACAGGCAGATTAATACAGAAAAGAGACGAGTATCTGATTGATTTTGACAAGATTTTAAAGGCAGCAAAAGAGACGGGAACAATACTTGAGATTAATTCTTATCCAGAGAGGCTTGATTTAAAGGATTTCTACATCAGAAGAGCGAAAGAAGCTGGGGTCAAGATGGTGATTAACACTGATTCTCACCATAAAGACCAATTAAAGCTTATTGAATACGGAATCAGCCAGGCAAGACGGGGCTGGGCGGAAAAGAAAGATATTATAAATACAGAACCGCTAAATAGATTATTAAAGAATTTCAGATATTGACACTAATTCAGGGGGGTATCATTTAATAATAAGTTAATAATTAAAAATTAAAACATATGAAATCTTATCTAAACAAAGGAATATCTACTCCTTTAGCAATAGGAATCATCTTAGTTTTAGCTGTAATAGTAGCTGGGATAACTTTAGCTTATCAGTATTGGTGGGTACCTGATCAGGAAGTAGAGATAGAAGAAACATCATCAAATATTTACCGCAATGAAAATGGAGGATATATAGTAATTATTCCATCGGATTTATCAATAAAACATACCACTGCTGAAGCAGGTGAGACTTGGCCTGATTTTATAGACAGCCTTGAGATAACTTCAAATGATTCAGCAGCTCCAGCAGAGTGGAGAATTGAAGTTTTGAAAAATACTGCAGGATTAACTGCCGATCAACGAGTTGAACAAATATTTAGGGGTTCTCAAAATCAAAATAAAGTTGTAACAGATATAAATATTGAAGGAATTGAAGGAAAAAAGCTTGTTATTGATTATTTGCCGACTGATCTTGATCCAGAAAATACAATCACAAATGCTACATCAATATTTATTGTAAAAGATAATAATATTTATGAGTTTTTCTGCATGAATAAAACTACGCAAAATAGCAGAGTAAAAGATTATGATACTCTTCGTTTTGACCAGATGCTTTCTACGTTTAAGTTTATAAAAACTCAAGCCTCTAATGTTTTAAAAGATGACATAAGAAATATTGATTTAAGTAAATTCGCAGTTGAAGCCGGTATTGCGGTTCCGGAATTGAGTCAGAAAATCAATGCGTCCCAATATGCTGATCTAGATAACGACGGAAAGGAAGAAGCAGCTTTCACTGCTTTTAGTGGGGGTTCGAGCGGTTCCTTTGGACCATTTGTGGTTAAACTTAAAAATAATGTTCCAGTGCAATTAAAAATAGATTCAGACCCTCCTATTTCTGAAGAAATAGGTTCAAGTTGGGGTCATGTTAGCTTTTTCATCGTTAAGAGTAGGTTGATTAAATATTTTCCCCTCTACAAATCAGGCGATGCTAATTGTTGTCCAAGTGCAGGCTTAAGGTATATTTTATATAAATGGGATAATAGTTTATCTAAATTTGTGGCAGAAAAAGCTATAAACCTTGAGCCGGAATGGTTGAATAAGACATATGATGAATCTAATGAAGAAGCGATTAAAAGATTTGGATTATAGAAAATAAATAAACTAAATCACTCTTACTTCTAAATTTATATAAACCCAATTGCCCGAATTTAGAACACCCCTTATTTAAAGGGGTGTTTTCTTATTTCCCATACCTGATATAATCTTAATATATATGCCTAAAGAAAAATCAGCAGGAGCTGTAATTTTTAGAAGAGAGAAAGGAGAAAACTATTATCTTCTTTTACATTATAAATCAGGTCATTGGGATTTTCCCAAAGGTCATATTGAAAATAAAGAATCAGATAAAGATACGGTAAAAAGAGAAGTAGAGGAGGAAACAGGGATTAAAGATATTATTATATCAGACAGCTTTAAAGAACAGATAAAGTACTTCTTCCGAAAGAGCTATAATTTTAAAAAGGAGGAAAAAGACAAGGCTCCTTGGGTTTTTAAAATAGTTGTTTTTTATCTGGCAGAAACTAAAACTAAAGATGTGAGTATTTCTTTTGAGCATACTGGGTATAAATGGCTTAGATATGATGAGGCTTTAAAACAGCTTACCCATAAAAACGCAAAAAGAGTCTTGAAAAAAGCAAATGAATTCTTTGTTTTTAAAAAAGGTTTATAATGTTGTTGGAAAGATTCCCAAAGGACAAGTTTTAAGCTACGGAGAAGTGGCCCAAAGAGCTGGTTTTTTTAAAGCATCCAGGGCCGTGGGAAATGTTTTAAATAAAAATAGAGATTGTATGATTCCCTGTCACAGGGTTATAAGAAGCGATGGGAAAATAGGAGGATATAATAAGGGGAAGAATAAAAAGATATCTATTTTAAGAAAAGAAGGAGTAAAAATAATAAAAGATAAGATAGTAAGATAAAAAGCGCTTCACTAAGCGCTCTTTATTCTTTTGATTTCTCTACAATTTTCTCAAATATCTTAGGATTGTTTTTTGCCAGTTCCGCCAAGATTTTCCTGTCAAGGATTATTTTCTTTTCTTTTAGCTTATGAATCAATCTGCTGTAGGAAATGCCCAGTTCTTTTGCTTTGGCATTAATCTGAATCTGCCAGAGTCTCCTGAAATCTCTCTTTTTGTTTTTGCGTCCTATATATGAATATTTTAAAGCATGAGTTAGGGCGTCTTTTGCCAGACGGTATTTTGATTTTCTTCCCCATTTGAATCCTTTTGTCTGCTTTAATAGATTCTTTCTTCTTTTATGAGCGGTTTTTCCTCTTTTTACTCTTACCATAGATTTGAATATTTTAGACTTTCCCTATCATTTTCCTTATTTTCTTCGCTTCATTTTTTGAAACAATAACCCATTTTTTATTCTTTCTTTTCAGATTGCCTGATTTTTTAGCCCTAAAATGGTCTTGACCGGAAGCTCTTCTTAGAATCTTTCCGGTCTTAGTTATCTTAAACCTTTTTTTAATAGATTTTCTGGTTTTCATATATTAACCTTGTTTATCGTAAGATATTATCATTGTCAAGCCTCTCGGCTCTCTTTTTAAAGGATTTTCAATTCTGACAGGAATTATTCTCCTGACTATCTCAATGAACTTATCTATCTTTTCTTTGGCGAAATTAGACAAGGCTTTTTCTCTTCCTCTTAGTCTCATTTCTATTCTTACTTTGTCTCCCAGTTTGAGGAATTTCTCTGTCTGATGAGCCCTTGTCTCCATATCGTGTTCTGAGATTGAAAAAGTAAGTCTTATGACTTTTAATTCTCCTCCTTTTGGCTTTGAGTCCTTTTCTCTTTTTTTAAGATGATAAAGGTATTTCCCAAAATCCATTATTCTGCAGACAGGGATTTCAAGCTTTTCAGTTACCTGAATCAGGTCTAATTCTTTTTCCCTTGCCATTTCTAAAGCTTTTTCCAGAGGCAAGACTCCTGCTTGAGCTCCTTTTTCATCAATAACTCTTACTTCTTTTGCCCTTATTTGATTGTTGATATAGGGTTTCTTTAAGATGTTTTTATCTATTAAATTTATAATGTGGAGGTGACGAGAATTGAACTCGTATCCAGAAATTTAACCTAAATTATTCTACAAGCTTATCTTATCTTATTTTTAAGATATTGGATAGAAAATAAGAAAAATTCCAATATCCTATCCTTTTTTCTTTCGAGCAGTTTCTTTAAGGAGAAAGAAATTGTCTATCTCGATAAATATGACACCGGTTTCAAGCTATCGAGAATCGCTTGAACCGATGCTGCCTTAAGCGTAAGCTAAAGCAAGTTTGTTTGAAAATAAGTTGGCACTTATATTCTTTTCTCAAAGTTTTGCGAGATTTGAGAATACTCGGCTTGCCTAATTTAAGAAAATATTCCTGTCGAATCCTTTCACCCCCTTAAATTAATCTCTCTTTTGATTTCTCTCTCTGTATCCCTTTTTTTAATATCCTCCCTTTTATCAAACTTCTTCTTGCCTTTAGCAATGCCAAAAACCATCTTTATTTTAGCATTTTTAGTATATATTTTCAAGGGAACTAGGGCAAGACCTTTTTGCCTTGTTTTTCCTATTAAATAATTTATCTCTGATTTATTTAAAAGAAGCTTTCTAGCTTTTTCAGGGTCATAGTCTTTGGGCGTATTCTTGGCTTGATAAGGAGCGATGTTGGCTCCGATAAGGTAGACTTCTTGGTCTTTTAAAACAACATAAGAGCCGTCCAAGCTTATTTTCCCAGACTTTATTGATTTTACTTCATGGCCTGTTAAAATCATTCCTGCCTCAAATTCTTCAAGAATTCTATAGTTAAAATATGCCTTTTTGTTTTCGGAAAAGATTTTCATACGTTCACTTACATTTTAGCAGAAAATAGGCTAAACTGAAATAATGATAAAAAATGAGATAAAAAAGATAATAGAAGATTCAATAAAAGAGAACCTAAAGGGATTTAAAATCCCTGAGATTTTGGTTGAATATCCTAAAAATGATATCTATGGGGATTATTCGACAAATATAGCTTTAAAGATAGCTAAGAATTTAAATAAGAGCCCGATGGATACAGCAGAAATGATAAGTTCAAAGATAAAGAAGCAGGGAGTTGTAAAAGAGGTTAAAGTTGTCTCTCCCGGCTTTATTAATTTCTTTGTGTCTGAAGATTATTTAAAAAAGAGCTTAAAAGAGGTTTTAAAGAAAAAAGACAAGTTCGGCAGCCTTAAAATTGGAAAGGGCCAAAAAGTAAATGTGGAGTTTGTCTCTGCCAATCCAACAGGTCCTTTAACCTTGGGAAACGGCAGAGGAGGATTTTCAGGGGATGTTTTATCCAATGTTTTGAAAAAAGCAGGGTATAATGTGACAAAAGAGTATTATGTAAATGACAAAGGAGAGCAGATTAGAAAACTGGGCCATTCTGTTGTTGGCGATAAAGAAGCAGTCTATCAGGGAAAGTATATTGAAGAGCTGAAAAAAAGGATTAAAGAAAAAGACAGAGATAAGGCAGGCGAGAAAGCAGCTAAGATTATTTTAAAAGAGATGATTAAGGAGTCTTTGAAAAAGATGAAGATAAGGTTTGACAAGTGGAGTTCAGAGAAAAGCTTGTATAAAAGCAAAGAGATTGACAAAGCTTTAAAGATATTAAAAGATAAGGGGCTAAGTTATCAAAAAGATAATGCTTTATGGTTTAAATCAACAGAATTCGGCGATGATAAAGACAGGGTCCTGATAAAAGAAAACAAAGAAGAAACTTATCTTTTATCTGATATTGCTTATCTTTTAAATAAGTTCAAAAGAGGATTTAAAAAGCTGATACTTTTCTGGGGAGCTGATCATCATGGATATGTAAACAGATTAAAAGCAGCAGCTCAAGCTTTAGGATATAATAAAGAAGATGTAGAGATTATAATCTTTCAGCTTGTCAGACTTATTAGGGATAAAAAAGAAGTAAGGATGTCTAAGAGAACAGGAGATTATATCACCTTAGACGAAGTAATTGACGAGGTTGGATTAGACGCAGCAAGGTTTTTCTTTCTAACAAGAGACTACAACAGCCATCTTAATTTTGATATGAGCTTGGCAAAAGAGGAGTCAAAAAACAATCCTGTTTATTATGTCCAGTACGCTTATGCCAGAATATCAAGCATTTTAAGAAAATCAAAGATAAGGCTGAAGAAGACTGATTTTAATCTGATTCACCATAAATCAGAATTAGAGCTTATTAAACAAGTTATTAGGTTTGATGAGGTTATAGAGGATATTTTAAAAGATTATTCTGTTTCAAAACTGCCTCAATACGCAGTTGATATTTCAGACGCTTTTCATAGATTCTATGAAAACTGCAAAGTGATATCAGAGGATATAAGGGTCAGCCAGGAAAGATTATTATTGGTTTTAGCGGTAAAAATAGTCTTAAAGAACACTTTAGACTTAATGGGTGTTTCTGCTGTTGAGAAGATGTAGGTAGTTAGATTGATATTTATTGATAGTAGAGATATTATTAAATAATGAGCAAAGTTAATTAAATAAACACTATGAAAAATCTCAAACCTATTTTTTTATTTACTGCTTTTTTAGTAGTTTCTTTTTATTTATTAACTATGGGTATTTTAGATGTGAAAGCGGTTATTACGCAAGGGCAGACATCTAGTAATATAACTGAGGTTAAAGAATCAAAAAAAGAATATATTGAAGGCCAGATAATAGTCAAATTCAAAGAAGATATACTTATCAGCAAAAAAGCAGTGCAGGAGTCTTATTCCGGTGCCTTAATTCAGACAAATAAAAAATCAATCAATCAGGTTTTAGATAAGTATAAAGCTAAAAGTTTCAAAAGAATTTTTGAGAAAACAAAAAAAGTAAACTTAAATAAAGTAGTTTTAATAGAAGTTAATTCTTCTGACACTTTAAATATTGTAAAAGAGCTTCAAAAAGATTTGAATGTTGAATATGCCCAACCTAATTATACTTACAATACTCTTTTTACCCCAAATGATACCTTATATTCTCAACAATGGGCTCATCAGATTACAAAAGCAGAGTTTGGTTGGGATATTGAAAAAGGAAATATCAATATTGTAATCGCGATAATAGATACAGGGGTTGATTGGCAGCATGAAGATTTAATAAATAATATTTGGACTAATGGAGACGAAATTCAAAATAATGGAGTTGATGATGATAATAATGGATATATAGACGATATTATGGGGTGGGACTTTACAAATACTTCCAGGCAAAGTTATTGCATAGATGATTGTTTAGGAGAAGATAATAATCCAATGGATGAGTATGGCCATGGAACTCATTGCGCGGGTATTGCCGCAGGAGTTTCAAATAATGGAAAGGGAATAGCAGGGGTTTGTCATAATTGTAGAATTATGTCTTTGAGGGCAGCGGGCTTAGCAGATTCTGAGATTGCCAATGCAATATATTATGCCGCAGACAATGGGGCTAATGTGATAAGCATGAGTTTTGGAGGGTATGATGATTCGGATACAATAAGAGACGCTGTAGATTATGCGTATAGTAAAAATGTAGTATTAGTTGCTGCTGCAGGAAACGATAGTTACGAATCTGTACTTTATCCGGCGTGTTATGACGGCGTTATTTCTGTGGCAGCTACCAGCTCGCAGGATAAAAGGGCATGGTTTTCCAGTTTCGGCTACTTAACCGATGTTGCTGCTCCTGGAGTAGATATTATCTCAACAATGAAAGACGACAGTCAAATAGCGATTAAGAATCCTTTTTCGAAAGTTGCTAATGGCTACTGGAAGTTATCTGGTACTTCAATGGCAACGCCTTATGTTGCTGGATTAGCTGGATTAATCTTATCTAAAAAGTCTAATTGGACGGTTAACCAGGTAGAAATGATTTTAAAAGAAGGCGTTGATGCCTCAAATGAAGATAGATATTATATCGGCGCTGGAAGGGTGAATATAAATAAGGCTTTAGAGATAGATTATTTAAATACGGGAAAATTATCTATAACCTCTAAGCCCTCAGATGCCAATGTTTTTGTTAAACATTTAGATACAGGAAAATTTGTTTATCTGGGAAAAACTCCTTTATTAACCGAACTGCTTCCAGGGATGAGGGATTTGAAAGTAACAAAAGAAGATTATTTAGATAAAACTACAAAGGTAATTATTACCTCGGAAAAAACTACAACTTCAAATATAACTTTGGATTTAGCTCCTAAGTTAATTTTTCCTTTAAACAATGATGTTTTTAGGGCGGGAGATATAATCCAAATAAGAGGAACTGCACCAGGTCCTAATTTTAAGAATTATAAAATTGAATATGAAAATATATCTTATTCAGTCTGGAGTTCTGAAGGAATAACCCTTATAGACGGAGGGACAAAACCTATTATTGAAGGCGTTTTGGCTAGTTGGGATACTTCAAAAATAACTACTGCTGGTTATTATAAGATAAAGTTAACTTTAATTAAAAATGATAACACATTTTTTTTAAAATATATAGATTATATTCATTTAGATCCTACATTAAAAAAAGGCTGGCCTCAATATGTTAATTATGATTTTTACAACCAACAGTTTGGAAGTCAGGTACTGACTAATTCTAAATTTTTTACTTTAATTTCCAATAATAAAAATGGAATTAATAATTCAAATAGTGTAAATACAATAAAAGTTGATGAATCTAAAAATATTAATTTAACAGACTACTACAGTACAAATTATCATTGGGCAGGTTTTCTTGAACCGGTTGCAGCGGATATTAATAAAGACGGCTATAAAGAAATAATTGTAGCGAAAGGAGGAAAGCCTGAAATTCTTGTTTATAATCATAAAGGAGACTTATTATGGAAGGCTGTATTTGGCGCTAACAATGAATATCTGACAGGCCTAAATATCCCTATTCCTTTAGTGGGAGATATTGATAATGATGGCTATGATGAGATTATTGAATATAATTATACGCAAAGAAGATTATATGTCTATAATCATGATGGTTCTTTATTGTGGTCTGCCTCAATGCCTTCAGAGGAATTAAAACCAACAATGCTTATGGCTGATTTGAATTTAGATGGCAACAAAGAGATTGTATTTAAAGGCAATGACGCTAAAAGCGAAAAAATGGTTATTGTTAATAAAAATGGCAATATAATTTCTCAATGGAATTTACCTCCCATTACCTTTGGTGCAGCGATAGTTTCTTCTCCTGCAGTAGGTAATTTTGATAATGATCCAGAATTAGAAATTGTTTCAGCAGGTCCTTCTGAAAAAGCAGGTTTTGATTACAGCAAGAATGAATGGATAAATGAAGGAATAATTTATGTTTATAACTTAGACGGCTCCATAGTATCTGGGTGGCCGCGTCTGGTGCCAGGAGAGATTTTTTCTTCTCCAGTGGTCGCTGATATTGACAATAATGGAAAGGAAGATATTGTTGTCGGGTTATTATATTCAAGCAATGTAGGGTATGATCCGAGATACGGAGGACTTTATGCTTTTGATAGAAACGGTAATATTCTTCCTGGATTTCCTTTTCGAAAAGGTGAGCTATTTTGGTCTACTCCTTCATTGGGCGATATCGATAACGATGGGGATTTAGAGATTGCAGTTAATCAATTAGGTTATAGCACGTATCTAATTCACCATGATGGAACTTTATTAAATGGATGGCCTGAATATACTGGATGGGACAGTTATTATTCATCTATTATGGGAGATATAAATAATGATAATCTTTTAGATATTTTAACAACTACTGGGACTGATGTTTATGCTTGGAATTTTAATGGAACTGAAGTAAATGGTTTTCCAAAATATGCAGAAATTTGGGCTGAAGCTCCTGCTGTAATAGCTGATATTGATAATGATGGAAAATTAGAATTAATTGCAAGTTCTGATGGTGATCGTGATTTCGTAAAAAGTAAATTAAGAAATAGTATATATGTATGGGAACTAGATGGAGAGTATAAAAGCAAAAATATTACTTGGCCTAGTTTTATGCATGATAATCAGCGCACCGGAAGATATACCAGTAATTTAGTCTCTCACTACAAATTCGAAAACAACACCCAAGACTCTTCTGGTTCAAACCACGGAACAGCCTCTGGGAATCCAGAGTATACAGAAGGGAAATCAGGCAAAGCAATAAAGCTTGATGGAATAGATGATTATGTAAAGATCCCATACAACCCCTCATTATATTCAGATACAATGACCATCAGCTTCTGGGCCAAATCAAACAAGAGTGATTATGCTATTAACTCCTATCCCATCTCTATGTGGGATTATGCCACTAACAAGAGAATGTGGGCTGTATATATTCCTGCTTCAACTGATAAATGGAGCATATTTACAAGCTCTGATGGAGGATACAAGCTTGTCTCAACCAGAAGCACTAATACTGCTATAGACACTAACTGGCATAAATACGATATAGTTGTAAACAATACTAACAAGACCTGGGATTTCTACATTGACGGTTCTTACTTACAAAGATTAACCCAATACTACTCATATACTGACAAAGGTTCATCTTTAACCATAGGAGGACTTATAGGAAGCAATTACTTTGATGGATTAATAGATGAGGTAAAGTTATATAATTATGGTTTAACAGCAGAAAAAATTAAAGAAGATTATGAAGGCTTCTGTTATTCTAAAACATGTTTAGAGTTAAACAAAGAATGCGGAAGTTGGGATGATGGCTGCGGAAATCAGATTAATTGCGGTTCTTGTCCTGAAGGCAAAGCCTGCTACAATGGGACCTGTGTTGATATTGAGCATAGCTTATCTGTTAAAACAGACAGTTCTTCACCTTTAAGCGATATAATAATGGGAGGATATTATGCTATTTTAGGACAATTTAATATTTCTAATAATTCTGATGAAGCATTGGATTTAGATAAGATTCAATTGAATGTATTAAATAGTTTAGCTATTGATAGATTATTTTTCTATGACGGGAATAAATTATTAGAATCGATTTATTCTTCCGATGATTACGTTTCTGTTAGTTTTGAGAATAATGCCCTTACTATTCCTGTTAATGAAAGTAAGGTAATTACAATAGCCGGCATTGTTAAATATACTGATAACGATATCGTGAAGAACGGAACTTCTATCCAAGTCTCTATTTCTAAAGTTGAAGCAACTAAAATAACATCTGGGAGATCAGTAGACTCAAATGATACTGCCAGCGCTGATTTAATGTATGTATACAGTACTAGACCTTATCTCTCAAAAAGCGCTGATTCGCCAAGCGGTGATTTTATCCCTGCTAAAGATACTCTTTTAGCTGTTTTTAATATAGCAAACAGGGGGGTGGCTATCGGTATAGAGGCAGGAGGTAAAGGAGATAGCATCATTTTTGATAAATTATTGAATAGCCTTATAACAATAGATGTAGAAGGTCGTGTTAGAGATACAGATTATCAGCCATTAAGTTTTACCCTTAAAGACGAGAATGGTCAAACGCTTGATTCAACAGAAGGAAACGTTCATTTGGCAGGAGGAATAGTAACCGGTACTATTACCTTTAATTTTGAGCAAAACGGCATTATTATTCCCGATTATGAAGTCAGGAAAATATATGTTTATGGAAATATGGAACAATTTGAAGATGAAGGGGATTCTATTCAACTATCCCTTATAGACGATTCGCCCAATAACATCAGCTGGGGAATTATTAAGGGAGATTCTAACTATGGTCCTTATAACCATGCCGATATAATATTTAGAGGAGGCATACAAGCAGGCAGATTAACTAAGGCTTCGGCAGGTCCTACTAAACAGCCAAAAATAATAGGTATTTCGCCATCAGAGGCAAAACAAGGAACAATGGTGGATATTACGATAAGGGGAGAGAATTTCAAAGGAGCAGGTTCTCTTAATGGCTGCGGACTTTCTCCTTTGCTTGATAAAGATTTTAAGCTTGAGTTATGCGGGGAAATCTCTGATACAGAAATGAGCGCCAGGTATATAATTTCAGCTGATGCAAAGCCAGAGATAAAATACATAAGCGTTACTACGCCTTCAGGAGGAAAAAGCAATGAGATGCCCTTTACAATTTTAGGCTCTTCTTTAGTCTCTCACTACAAATTCGAAAACAACACCCAAGATTCTTCTGGTTCAAACCACGGAACAGCCTCTGGGAATCCAGAATATACAGAAGGCAAATCAGGCAAAGCAATAAAGCTTGATGGAATAGATGATTATGTAAAGATCCCATACCACCCCTCATTATATTCAGACATAATGACCATCAGCTTCTGGGCCAAATCAAACAAGAGTGATTATGCTATTAACTCCTATCCCATCTCTATGTGGGATTATGCCACAAACAAGAGAATGTGGGCTGTATATATTCCTGCTTCAACTGATAAATGGAGCATATTTACAAGCTCTGATGGAGGATACAAGCTTGTCTCAACCAGAAGCACTAATACTGCTATAGACACTAACTGGCATAAATATGATATAGTGGCAGTTAATATTAATACTTCTAAGGCTTGGCATATCTATATAGACGGAGCATATTCCCAAACACTTACCCAATACTACTCATATACTGATAAAGGTTCATCTTTAACCATAGGAGGACTCATAGGAAGCAATTACTTTGATGGGTTAATAGATGAGGTTAAATTATATAATTATGGTTTAACGGCAGAAGAGATAAAGAATGATTACAAGTCTTACAATATTAACATAGCTTTGAACAAGCCAGCTGCCTCTGATTACGGAAAGCCTGAAAGTCCTAAATATGCAGTAGACGGCAATAATTCTACCTGGTGGAGCGCAGAAGGATACGGAGATACTTCAGACACTAATACCGGCAAAGCCCACTTGTATATTGATTTAATGGATGAATACTGGGTCTCTGGTTATTCAATAATGTGCCAGGGAACAAATGGAGGCAATTCTGGAACCATTTATTTTTATGACTCATCAGGCAATACGGTTTTATCTCGTCCCTATAACTCAGCAAACAGCATTCCCTTTTCAGAAAAGCTTCCTTATGAAGCTAAAGTAAGAAAGATTACCATAGAGGCATCGTCAGGAAGAGACTGGAGGCATGTAAATGAGATTCAGGTTTACGGCGTTAAAAATGTTCCCACTTATGGGTTTATTGAAAAGCCTAATCAGACAGTAGAGTTAAATAACTTAGAGAATCAATTCGCAAGTATCTTTACTGCTGTTAATGAGTTTATTAAAAGAGTTAAAGAGTTTATTTTTAAATAATCATTAGATACAAAATAACAAACAAACATATGAAATCTTATCTAAACAAAGGAATATCTACTCCTTTAGCAATAGGAATTATCTTAGTCTTAGCTGTAATAGTAGCTGGGATAACTTTAGCTTATCAGTATTGGTGGGTTCCTAAGGCAGAGATCGAACTTGAAGAAACTCAAAAAGATGAATTTGCAGATTGGAAGGTTTTTACAGATGATAAAGTTGGCTATTCTTTAAAATATCCTCCTGACTTAAAAGCAGAACAAGTAAGCGCAAATAAAATAAGTGAGAATATTACAAGAATTATTTTGCCAGCGGTATCTGCAGCTGGACTGCCGCCAAATACTTGGGGGTTTAAATCAGATTATTTAGTTTTTAGTATTGATAGAGAAAAAATAAGCGATATGAGTGATGAATATCCTCCTTCTATACTTGGATATACTAAGGAAATAGCTTTACAAGATGAAGAAAGTTTGAAAAATGGACAATTTGGATACTCGCCTCCATTTTCTCTGAAAGCATCACAAAAGGTGGTAAAAATTGACGACAAGATATGGGGTAAAGAATTTACGACCTTGGGTCAGATTGATATTTGCAATGTACTTCCAACAAGAGAACTCATATTCTTTAAAAATAGCTATAAAATCGTTGTAAGTCTTCAGGCATGGGCGATAAATAAGATTAAAACTGAATTGCCGCAATATTTTGAAACTAACCAAGAAAGTTGCGGTGACAGCTTAATCTGGGCTAATCAAAATCAATTTTATAACGATTTAGCCAATGGAATTATATCTTCTGAAACAGAAGCTGAGATCTGGTATAATACCTTTGATAAGATAGTTTCTACGATTGAGTTATTTAATACTCCGTAAAGCAAGACTAAAGCGTTATTTGTTTATTTAACTAGTGAGAAATATGATGGAAATCTTGGAGGAAGGCAGGGAGCTGATGCAAAGTGCAGTCCGCCAGATGGTTTGGTTTGTGAAAACGGAAATGTTCATGCCTTAATTACTGTTGATAATAATGACTCAATAGCAAATATGGCTCGAAACTATAAACTTAGCGATAATACGTCTATTTTTTGGTATAATCGTTCAAATAATAGAACATTAATTTTAGCTAATAACTGGACTGAAATGACAAGTATTGATAGATACGGATTTGGGTCCGATGTTCTTAACGGTCAGTTAGAAGGTACTGGAAAAGGCGAATGGACGGGAGATTTTCCTTGGACAGGCAGCATGGGTGATAATTGCAATCAATGGACATCTAATGGAGGAAGTACAGAAACCGGAGAAGGTCCTCATGGTACAATTGGAGGAGTGGAAAAAGAGTATTTATTTGCTTCAGACGGCTGGGCCGGGATATCTTTTGCAACGGTATGTAAGAATAAAAGATACCTCCGGTGTGTTTGCGAAGGAAATTTAGAAGATATTACAGAAAGATAAATCTATAAAATAACAAAATAAAAACATATGAAATCTTATCTAAACAAAGGAATATCTACTCCTTTAGCAATAGGAATTATCTTAGTCTTAGCTGTAATAGTAGCTGGGATAACTTTAGCTTATCAGTATTACTATGTTCTAAATCAAGAACCAACAAAAACCTCAAATACCGAAATAGATCAGACATCTGACTGGAAGACATACACAAACGTTAATTACAGATTCTCAATAGAATATCTAATCGGCACTCAAATAAAAGAACTTGATAAAAGTATTTCTTTTATTTTTGCAGATGGACAAAGACAACTTAATATAGAAGTAGTAACAGGAGCTCAATCTGACGAATGTTATAAAACCGCTTGGAGCGCAGATGCTCAGGATATTTCTTTAGGTGGAATTACATTTAAAGGAATTGGCTGCGGATTAAAATGTGAACCTTATGACGAGGTGCAATATTGCGCTATCCGTGATGGAATTGCTTATAAACTTTTCCCTAAAATAATTTATAAACCAGATGAACGTAATTTTGTTGAACAAGATAATGTTTTAAACCAGATGCTCTCTACTTTTAAATTCACCGAGTAAAATAACTGATTGGTATAGACATAAATCAAGCCCCGAATAGTTATTCGGGGCTTATTGAAATAATAATAATAAAATGATATTGTTTAATATATGAAACTCAAAAACGCTTATTACATTATGCGCCATGGAGAGGCATTGTCTAATGTAAAGGACATTATATCTTCCTGGCCTGAAAAAGGAGTATTTCCTTTAACTGAAAAAGGGAAAAAACAGGCAGAGTTATCTGCAAAGGAATTAAAAAAGGAGAATATAGACTTAATTTTTTCTTCAGATGTTTTGCGGACAAAGCAAACAGCCGAGATTGTTTCTTATGAGCTTGAAATAAAACCAACATATGATAAAAGGCTGAGAGAGTATAATGTCGGGGTTTTTAATGCAAGGCCTATTGATGAATACCAAGGATTTCTAAAAAACCCTAAAGAGCGCTTTGAAAAAAAGCCTCAAAAAGGAGAGACGTATAAAGATATAATAGAAAGAGTAATGGATTTTCTAACTGATACAGATAGAAAATACACCAATAAAAAGATTCTTATCATCAGTCACCAGATACCCCTTACTTTTATTGAAGCTAAGATAAAAGATATTGATGATTTGGATATCTTCAGAGTGTATACATCAGATAAATTAATCAAAACAGGACAATTTCGAAGAATTAACTAAAATCCATGCTTGATTTTCCAAAATTAGAAAGAATAGAAAAAGATATTTTCTTTAAATAAAGTCGATTAATAAAAAATAATTAACAAATTATTATGAGTACAACAAACAAAAAGCCAGATAGGAAGACAAGATTAAATGATAAGGAAGAAAAAGGAAAAATTGTATTTGAAAAAATAGAAGAAAGGTTTGAACAAAAAAGATCAATGATAGTCTTTGGTTGCGATGCCTTTGGGTGTGCTTGCTAGAACTTTTTATCATAATATAATATTTCTGATTTAGAAGAAATAGTTATTAATACAACTGAAAAACTTAATTTAAAAATTAATAGTCAAAATCATTTTTATTGACGGATTTTTTTTGTTTTCTCTAAAATTTATGAGATATTTAAATTTTTTAATAAAACGAAAAGGTAAAGACTACTATTTGTATGGATTAACATCAAATGTTGTTATTAAAATAAATCCTTATACTCTTCAATTATTAGAAAAAATCGCTAAAAAATCATTAAATAAATTAAATAAAGAGGAAATATTTTTATATAACGAGTTAAAAAAATATGAATTTATTCGAAAGGGATTTAGTGATTTACCTTATAATCAGGGAAAGTTAGAAAAACTTGATTTGCAAATTACTAGTAGATGTAATTTAAATTGTCGTCACTGTCTATGGAGTGAATTTCCGATTACAGAATTGAGCTATGATAAAATAAAAGAAATTCTCTTCGATTTCAAAAATTAGGAGGATTTTTAATTAGTATTACAGGAGGAGAACCTTTTTTACATAGAGATATTTCTAAGATTTTAAAATTTTGCCGAGATCTAAATTTTCAAATTACAATTTCTACGAATGGATTATTAATTAATAATTCATTAATTAACAACTTTAAGAAGTTTAAAGTTGCACGAATTATAGTAAGTCTAGATGGTTTTAAAAAAAGCCATGAATATATTAGAGGTAAGGATACTTTTAATAAAACTGTTAATAATATAAAGTCTTTAGTGAAGAATAATATAGAAGTAGTTGTAAGAATGATGTATTATAAAAAAAGTATTCCTTCCTACGAAAAGTTTAGAAACTTCTGTAAGAGAATAAGGGTAAAGTTATTAGTAACAGCTCCAATTACAGAAATGGGCAGAGTTAATAAGAATAAAGATTTATTATTACTTAAAAAAGAATTAAAAAATTATTATAATTCCGGATATGATCAATCTATTTTGCCGAAAAATTGTAGCTCTGAAATGTTATGTAAAGCAGGTAAAGATGTTCTTTACATTTCTTCAGAGGGCAATGTTTATCCTTGTCCTTTGCTATTTAATTTTAAACTAGGAAGTATAAATAAAAGAAAATTAATCAATATTTATAAAAAACCGGGTAGAATCTTTAATCCTATTAAGAATTTCATTTATAAAGATACTATTTGTGGTAAATGTTCCAAATTTGATATTTGTCATGGAGGATGTAGGGGACGAGCCTATTTAAATGGTAATATTTATGGAAAGGATCCATTTGCTTGCGCGGCATATTCAAATGAATGATTTTCTATATCTTTATATATTTTTTAAATTGGGGACACAAGAAATTATTTTTTAAATAGAATATAATATGAATAATTATGTTGAATAAAAATAAAAACTTATCTTTTGTTGAAATAGAAGAAAAAATCCTTAAATTTTGGGGGGAAAATAGGATTTTTGAGAAATCAATTTCTCAAAGGAAAAACAGCTCAAAATTTAGTTTTTATGATGGACCTCCTTTTGCTACCGGTAAACCTCATTATGGTCATATTTTAGCAACTACTATTAAAGACACGGTTTTACGTTATCAAACAATGAGAGGATATAATGTTAGCCGTCGTGTTGGATGGGATTGTCATGGCCTTCCTGTCGAAAATTTAATTGAAAAAGAACTCGGCTTTAAAAACAAAAGAGAGATTGAAAAATTCGGTATCGGGAAGTTCAATCAAGCATGCAGGGCTTCTGTCTTCCGCTGTGTCAAAGATTTTGAGTTAATATTAAAAAGGGTTGGTCGTTGGGCTGATTATAGAAAAGCATACAGTACTATGGAAAGAGATTATATCGAATCAGTATGGTGGGTTTTGTACCAGCTTTGGGAAAAAGACTTGGTCTATAAGGATTATAAGGTTTCTCCCTATTGTTCTAGGTGCGGCACTCCTCTTTCTAACTTTGAAGTTAATCAAGGATATAAAGAGATAAAAGAAAACTCAATTTATTTAAAGTTTAAAATTAAGGATTCAAGCTTTAAAAACTCCTTTTTTTTAGTTTGGACAACAACACCTTGGACGTTACCGAACAACCTGGCCTTAGCAATTAATCCGACATCTTATTATATTATAGTTAAACAAGGAGATGAAAATTTAATTTTAGCTCAATCACGAAAATCAGTCTTAAAAGGGCATTATTCAGTGATTAAAAAAATTTCAGGCAGGGATATTATTGGCTTAAGATACGAACCTATTTTTGATTTTTTTAAAAAAACAAAGATTAAAAATATAGAGAATGGTTTTAAGGTTTTACCCGCTTCTTTCGTAAGTTTATTAGAGGGAACCGGTATCGTTCATATAGCACCTATGCATGGTGATGATGATTTTCAGTTAGGGAAAAAATTTAATTTACCTTTAATTCATCTTATAGATGAATCAGGATTCTTCAAAACAGAAGCAGGTAAATTCGCTGGACAATTTATTAAAAATGTTGATTCTAAAATTATTGATGATTTATCCAAAAGAGCTCTTTTATATAATGAGGAAGAAGTTTTACATTCCTATCCTTTTTGTTGGCGTTGTGATACTCCTTTAATCTATTACGCATTAGAAACCTGGTATATTGCAGTTAAAAAAATTAAAAAAGAATTAATTAAAAACAATAAAAAAATTCTTTGGGTACCTTATCATGTTAAAGAAGGAAGATTTGGTATGTGGTTGGAAGACGTAAAAGATTGGGCTTTTTCCCGAAATCGTTTTTGGGGAGCGCCAATACCAATTTGGCAATGTAAGACATGCAAAAATATTAAGATAATTAGTTCTTTTAAGGAATTAGAAAAATTGAGCAAAAGAAAAATAAAAGATCCGCATCGTCCCTATATTGATGAGATTACTTTTAAATGCGGAAATTGCAATAAAGGAATAATGAAAAGAGTTTCTGAGGTTTTTGATTGTTGGTTTGAATCGGGATCTATGCCTTACGCGCAATGGCATTATCCCTTCAAGAATAAGAGTTTAGTTGAAGAAACATTTCCTGCTGATTTTATTGCCGAAGGGATAGATCAAACCCGAGGTTGGTTTTACACACTTCATGTTATTGCAACCGCACTTACTTTAAAAAATATAGGATTAAAAAAATCGCAACCAGCTTTTAAAAATGTTATTGTTAATGGCTTAATTTTAGATGCTCAGGGAAGAAAATTAAGCAAGAAATTAAAAAATTATCCTGAGCCTAGCGAGATTTTCAATCGTTATGGAGCAGATTCTTTAAGATATTTTCTTTTGACCTCAACTCCCGTCGGCGAGGATTATCGTTTTTCTTCTGAAAGAGTAGAAGAAGTTTTCAGAAAGGTTATTAGTACCTTATGGCATAGTTTCTGTTTCTTTAATACTTATAAAGATAAAGATTTTAAACCTAAAGATATTCTTAGAGTTAAAAGAATTAATCTGTTAGATAGATGGATAATTTCTCGGCTTAATCGATTAAATAAAGAGGTAATTTATTACTTGGAACAATATGAGCTTACAAAAGCAATTAGACTTTTCGATGAGTTTATTGATGATTTTTCAAATTGGTATATTAGACGTTCGCGCAAAAAGTTTCAGAATCCTAAGAATAAAAAAGAAAAAAGCGAAAATTATCAAATATTTTATGAAATTTTAGTTACTATAAGTAAATTAATGGCTCCTTTTATTCCTTTTATGTCTGAATATATATATCAGTCACTCAAGATGGATGCAAAAACCAGTAAGCAGAAACTTAGAATAGTTTCTTCAGAATCGGTTCACCTCTGTGATTACCCGAAGCCCAATAGTGGTTTAATAGACAAAAAAATTGAGAAAAAGATGAGGCATATAAGAAAGATTGTCGAACTTGTTCTTTCTAAAAGGACGGAGGCGAAAATAAAAATACGTCAACCATTAGCTATGTTAAAAATAAAAGATAAAAAAATAAAAGAAGAAGAGCTTAATTCTCTTATTAAAGAAGAAGTTAATGTCAAAGAAATAGTTTTTGATGATAAGATTGAAAAAGAAGTTGAGCTTGATACTTTTATTACAGAAGAGTTGAAAAAAGAAGGGATGGCAAGGGAGATAATCAGAAATATCCAGGATTTAAGAAAGAAATTCAGTTACCAGCCAAAAGATAAGATAAAAAAGCTATTGGTAAAAGCTCCAAAGGAGATAATAAGCGTTTTTAAAGACAATGAAGAAGTTATCTTAGACACAACTGGCATTTTAGAGATTGAAGTTATTGAGAAAGAGTTAGAAGATATAGAAATATCAAAAGAGATTAAAATAGATTCACATCAGGCCTGGATAGGCTGGAACAAATAATATGGGTCTTTTTGATAAAAAACAATCCCTATCAAGACAAGAGCTTAGAGAGGTTTTTGAAAAAGACAGCGGCGTAATTCCAAAAACTGGAGGCAAAAAATACTACCAAGAGGAAAGAAAAAGAATAGAAAGAGACGTCTTCGGAGCAAAATACGGCAGTCAGATCTCTAAATCAGACTATAGAGATGCTTTGCATAAATTAAAGTCTCAAGCATTTAAGGCCAGGGATAGGGTTGAAAAAGAAGAGATAGAAAAAAAGATAGAATATCTAAAAAGAGTTTCAGGAGAGAAATAATTATGGCTGTTCATTATAGAACCCAGGGTTTTATAATATCTAAGGATGACTTTCAGGAAGCTGACCGCTTTTTTACTGTCTATACAGAGAATTTCGGCAAACTTGAAATCTTGGGCAAGGCTGTAAGAAAGATTGCTTCAAAACTCAGGCCCCAGGCAGAGCTTTTTAATCTCTCTGAAATTGAGTTTATCCAGGGAAAGAATTACAAGACAATGACTGATGCTTCTGTTATTGATAGCTTTAAAGATGTCAGGCAGAACTTAGATAAGGCTAAGACAGGCTATAAAATAGTTAAAACTTTGAATGATTTGATAAAGGAAGAGGAGCGCGATGAAAAAGTCTGGTCTCTTATAGCCCAGTCATTTAGAAGATTGAATGATTCAGAAAATCTTAAATCAGAAATTATATATCATTATTTCTTCTGGAACCTTATATCTATACTTGGCTATCAGATAGACCTTTATCATTGTCTTTTATGCGGCAGAAAACTTAATCCAGACAAGCTCTATTTTATTCTAGGAGAGGGAATAATTGACGAGGAATGTTTTAAAAGATTCTCTGACAAAGGATTTAAAAGAATTGAACCAGTAAGCCCTGAGGTTATTAAGGTTATAAGGATTTTAACATCGCATAATTGTCAAACAGCATTAAGGCTGAAAATAAAAGAGGATTATCTAAAATGTTTAGATTTAATCTCTGAAAACTATTTTGACTTTTAAACTTCATTCCTTTATATTTAAATTAGAATCAAAGGTCGCTTCTTTATATTTAAATTTATATTATCTATGGACAATCAAAATCTTCTAAGCGAAATAAAAGAAAAACATAAGAGTCCCATCTTTATTTTAATAATAGTTTTATGCGTCTTTCTAGCCGTTATAACAGTTTCTGCTTTAATTGAGATTCCCAATAAGATAAAAGAAGGAAAGTATTTGGGCCGTCAGGCAGGAATGAGAGACACAATTACAATAACAGGCAAGGGCGAGGTATATGCCAAGCCTGATTTAGCAGTAGTTGATTTTTCAGTAAGAACAGAAGGAGCTGCCGTGGATAAAGCAATAGAGGAAAACACCCAGAAGATGAATAAAGTAATTGAAGCCGTAAAAGGAGAAGGCATAGAGGACAAAGATATAAAGACAGTATCTTTTAGCATCTATCCCCGCTATGAATACCAAAGAGTAGAAATAGAAATCTATCCTTATCCTCCGGGCAAAAGAGTTCTAACAGGCTATGAAGTATTCCAGCAGATTGAAGTAAAAATCAGAAATATGGAGAATATAGGAAAGGTTATTGAAAAGGCAGCAGCTGCCGGTTCAAATGAAGTCGGAAGCCTCTATTTTAAAATTGATAAAGAAGATGAATTCAAGAATCAAGCGCGGACTCAAGCAATTGAAAATGCTAAGAATAAGGCAAACGAGCTTGCTTCAGCTTTAGGAATAAAATTAGTAAAGATTGTTAATTTCCAGGAAGACAGCTATGTCCCTCCTTTTTACAGCTATGGTCTTGAAGCAGTAAAGGATTCAAGTTACGGACTTGGAGGAGCGGTTCCTGCTCCTGATATTGAAACAGGAGAAAGCAAAATAAGCTCAAATGTTAGCATTGTTTATGAGATAGAATAGCTAAAGATGATTCTATAGTATGAAAAATCTCACCAAATCAGGTGGGATTTTTTCTTATATCTTTATTAACTTCTAATTTATCTTTATAATGTTATAATAATCATAATAACAAGTTAATATCATTTAACGTGAAAATAGAATATCTGACAGGAGAAAACATTCTTTGTTTAAAAAGAACTTTTAGAATTCTTTTATTCAGCTGTTTTTTAATTGCCAGCTTTTTTTATATCTCATATTGTTATGCCGCTAACGATGAAACTTACGTTGAATTTTCTTTAAGTAAGAAGTTTGTAAATCCCGGAGAGCCTGTTGTTATCACAGTCACAGGAAAAGATAAGGACGGACTTTCGAAAATAGGAGCTTTTTACAAGGGCAGCTGGCATTTTGAAAGCGTGTCTGGAACAATTGCTTCAAGGACATGGACCGTAATTGAAAATTCTCCAGGAACTTACAGCTACTGCGCTAAGGCAATCGGCTTTTTGCTGGATAGAACCGAGGAGCAGTCCCAGGAAAGGTGCTTGGATTTAACTGTTTTAGGTTCAAGCTGCACCAATGAATGTTCTGAAGTTTACTTTCAAGTTAGATGCTATGATGATAAGTATTATCAAAGATGCGGCAACTATGACACCGATTTGTGTCTTGAATGGTCAAATCCTATAATTTGCGGGAGCATCGGCTCTATCTGGTCTTGTCCTTCAAGCGGAGGCATTTCTTATTATGTCCCTTTATGGCGCTGTTCCAATAACAGCTGTAGCTACAGCTGTGTCCCGGGAAGTCCTTTGCAGGCTTGCGATACAAATAATAAGTGCTTTAGGGAGGGAGAAACTAAGTGTTATGACCGAAATTACAGGTTAATCTGCGACAGAAATGAAAATGATTGTCTTGAGTGGAAGACTGAACTTCAGAGCTGCGTTGGTGACACTTCCTGCGGCTACGGGGACTGCGATAAAAGCCAAAAGCCCAGTTGGTATTGTTTTCAGGGAAACTGTGTCTATGAATGCGTAGCTGATTCAATCTGCGCCCCTTTATGCGCTAATGAGTGTTCTGTGAGCGGCCTGACAAGATGCAGCGGGGGAAAGCTTCAGACCTGCGGCAATTATGATGCTGATTCTTGTCTGGAATGGGGCCAGGATGAGGTATGTGCTGGTGATACCTCCTGCGGCTATGGAATCTGCAGCGATGTTCAGAAGCCGAGCTGGTATTGCTCTAATGGAGAATGCAAATACAGCTGTCAGAACAGCGTTTCCTGCGGATACGTTCCCCCCGATGACGGCTCCTCCACAGACTACTGCAATAACGAGCAGCACTGCCCTGATAATATCTGCAACTGCGATGAAGATGAAACAACCTGCCCTCAAGACTGCAGGGAAATAGACGTATCTGTATCCATATTCGCAAAGAAAGAATCAGATCTCTCTCAATGGCAGGAATCTCTAAGCTTAAAATCAGGTGAAAAAGCAGAGATACTAATAATAGTTTTAAACAATAAGTCAGAAGATATAGACAATGTCTACCTTAAACTAGAGCTTCCCAAAGAGATTGGATACAAGGGGATTATAAAGATAGCAGATAATCAAATAGAACAGGATATCTCTCAAGAGATAAATATAGGGTATGTATCTTCTAATTCAGAAAAGAGAATAACACTTGATATAGAAGCCTCAAAAGACATTAAATCCAAAACAGATAAAGAGATATTATCTGATATAAGGATAGAAGACTTTAAAAGCTCTGATGCCTTAAAGCTGACCTTAGAGCCTTCTGAGTCCAAACAATCCTTCTTTGTCTGGCTTGTTAAAACCTGGTATCTCTGGGTCTTATTATGGCTTGGGTTTATCGGGGTTATGTATTGGATGTTAAGAAGAAGCAAAGAATAGAATTATGAAGCTTAATAATTTAATTCTATTTTTAATAATATCTTTATTCTTTATATCAGATATCTGTTCTGCTAAGATGTCAATGAGTTTTGAAGTGGTTCCTTTGGAGGTTAAGATAGGCATGCCGATAACAATAAATGTCAGAGGCTATTGCCCTGATTGTTCAAAACCTTTGATAAAAATCGGTGCTTACTATCAAGGAGTCTGGCACTGGGATAATGTTTCTGACCTCTACGCTCAAAAGAGCTGGACATTTACAGAAAGTCTTCCAGCTGTTTACAGGTACTGCGCTCATATTAACAACGGTTCAGATTATGTAGAAAGATGCCTAAGCGTTGATGTCTGCAGAGATCAATGTTTTAATATTGGAGAGGCCCGCTGTTCTGACAATAGAAATAAGCAGGTCTGCGAGTTAAAAGATGACAGCCCTTGTATAAAATGGAGCGATGATGAATTATGCACCGGTGATACTTCCTGCGGTTACGGAGACTGCAGGGATAATCAGAAACCAAACTGGTACTGCGCTGAAGGAGAATGTAAATACCACTGCATCAATGATTCAAGCTGTGAGAATCAGAATAAATCATCAGAATCTCTTTATTCTAAATGCGGTAATAATATCTGCGATTCTAATGAAGATAAAAACACCTGTCCTTCAGACTGCAAAGAAAAAATAGATATATTTAGCTTCTTGACTAATTACTGGTATTTTATTCTATTTTCATTAACTATATTTATTATTTATTTTTTCTTTAAAAAATATGAAAAAATCTAATCTTATATTCTTATCATTATTAATCCTTTTGTTTTACGCAGATAGTTTTTGTTCTGCTGAATATCTTTGTACGCCTCCTTCTCCAAATTTAGAATACGCTGTTGAGATTTACGGGTCAGTTTCTCCGCCCACTCAAACAGTTGCGGTTGGAGAACCGATAACAATCACCATAAGAGGAAAAGACTGCAACGGGTTAAATAGAATAGGACAATCTTATCAGGGCAGCTGGCACTGGGTTAATGTATCCGGCGCTGAAACAGAAAGGCAGTGGGTAATAACTGAAAGCGCTCCCGGCTTTTATACCTATCAAGCTCAAGTTGTAGGCAAGTATTTTAACGGCTGGCTGGAAGAATATTCTCAAATTATCTCTTTAAATGTTTTAGTGACTTCCAGTCCAAGCCCTCCAGATGACGGCGTATGCATAGATGATTGCGTTTTTGTCGGAGGAATAAGGTGCGTTGACGGCTACAATAAGCAGACTTGCGGAAACTATGATGATGACGACTGCTGGGAATGGTCTCCATCTCAGCCCTGCGGGACTGATACATCCTGCGGGTACGGAACTTGTTCTGATTTAGAAAAGCCTACCTGGCGCTGTTCTCAAATGGGAGATGTGGCAGAGTGTTATTATGACTGCAGTTACGATGCTTTATGCAGTACTCCTTCAGAGGGAGAATGCTCTATTTTAAACGATACTAAGTGTTTTGATAATACAAAATATCAAATCTGCGGGAACTATGATTCTGATCCTGAACTTGAGTGGGGAGACCCTATAACTTGCACCGGCAATGCTTCCTGCGGGTACGGAACCTGCACTGATAGTGAAAAGCCGATATGGTATTGTTCTGGAAAAAGCTGTACGTATAATTGCACTAATGACCCGAGCTGCGTTATAACCTGCCAGAATGAATGCGTTGCCACTGAGATTAGATGCTCTGACGAAACTCATAAGCAGACCTGCGGCAATTATGACAGCGATGAATGCCTGGAGTGGTCAGCTCCCATACTTTGTACTGGTGATACTTCCTGCGGTTATGGAAGATGCGGCTGCGGACCAGATTGTTTTACCGGATTAAGACCAAGATGGCTTTGCGATTCAGGCACTTGTTTATACAGCTGTTATTATGATACAACTTGTGCTCCTTCATGCGAAAATGAATGTTCTACAATAGGCGCTACCAGGTGTTCCGGAAATAATAGACAGACCTGCGGCAATTATGACGCTGATTCCTGTCTGGAATGGGGCAATACAACAGCCTGTACCGGCGATACTTCCTGCGGATACGGAACTTGTAATGACAGCCAAAGGCCAAGCTGGTATTGTTCGGGCAGCAGCTGCGCTTATACCTGCGTTGATGATTCAACCTGTAATGAAAGCTGTTCTTCAGAATGCTCTTCTGGCCAAACTAGATGTTCTGATGACGGCCACAGGCAAGTTTGCGGAAACTATGATTCAGATACCTGTCTTGAGTGGTCTTTGCCTGATTTATGCGCAGGAGATACTTACTGCGGCTACGGAACATGCTCTGACAGCCAAAAACCTCAATGGTATTGTTCTTCAGGAGCCTGCTATTACAGATGCGTAAGTGATTCAACCTGCGGTACCTTATGCGTTAATGAATGTTCTCAATCAGGGATTCTAAGATGTTTGGGTTCAAATAAGCAGACCTGCGGCAATTATGACGCTGATTCCTGTCTGGAATGGGGCAATACTATTTCCTGTGTCGGCGATACTTCCTGCGGATACGGGAATTGTTCAGACTCCCAGAAGCCCAGCTGGTACTGCTTAGGAGGGAGCTGTCTGTATAATTGTGTCGAGGATTCAACCTGCGCCTTCCCTCCTTCTTCCTGCGTCAGCGAATGCTCTCCAAGCGGACAAACCCGCTGTTCAGGCAATAATAAACAGACCTGCGGAAATTACGATACGGATTCCTGCTTGGAATGGGGCGCAAATCAGGCTTGCACAGGAGATATTTCCTGCGGATACGGAGTTTGTCCTGACAGCCAAAGACCGAGCTGGTATTGTTTTAACGGAACCTGCAGTTATAACTGCGTCAGCGATTCAAGCTGTGTCGCAAAGAAAGGAGGAGATTCTTCTGATTATTGTCAGAAACAAAACCATTGCGGGGACGGCATGTGCAATTGCGGAGAGAATAACAACAGCTGTCCCAATGACTGCGGCTCTTTAAGTCTAAATATCCTTCTTTACGGAAAAAGAGAACAGGATCCCTTGGAATGGAAAAAAGATATTGGTCTGGGGCTGAGAGAGAAAGTAGATATTTTATTGTCTGTTTTAAATAATACTACTGAAGATTTTGATAACGTCATTGTAAAAGCAGATATTCCCAAGGAAATAATTTATAAAGGAGAGTTAAAGATTGGAGACAGCCAGATAGAGGGCGATATTACAGAGGGGATAAATATAGGGTTTTTGTCGGCCAACTCAGAAAAGAGAATTACTTTCAAAGGAGAGGTTTCTCCAAATGCTGTTTTAAACACCAAGATAGAGCTTATCGGCAGCGCTAGGGTAGCTGACTTTTTAAGTTCTGATTCTATGAACGTTGCTATTGAAGAGATGAAAAAAGATGAAGGCGTTTGGGGATTTATAAAGAAATGGTATTATCTTTTGATACTGATATTATTAGTTTTAGCCTTTCTATTTTATCAATTATTTAAAAAATCTGAATAACTTTAATGATTATAGGTTCTAAAATGTTAGAAATTAACAAAGGGTTTTTAGCCTTAAATCTCATCTTTATCTTTATTCTAAGCTTTTTCCTTATGATAGATGTTTCTGCTCTCTGCTATGATGAATGCTCTTTTATCGGCCAGAAAAGATGCGCTTCAAGCACCCAGAAGCAGATTTGCGGGGAAAACTATGATGATGACCCTTGTTTTGAGTGGTCTGAACCTATATCCTGCTTGATAGATAATTCCTGCGGTTATGAAAATTGCTCAAATACCCAGAGACCAAGCTGGTATTGTTCGGGCGGTGAATGCCTTTACAGCTGTATAGACGATGAGACCTGCAATCCTCAGCCCCAGCCTCCTCAGCCTCAGCCTCCGTCTCAGCCTGAGCTTCCCCCCGATGACGGCTCCTCCACAGACTACTGCAATAACGAGCAGCACTGCCCTGATAATATCTGCAACTGCGATGAAGATGAAACAACCTGCCCTCAAGACTGCAGGGAAATAGACGTATCTGTATCCATATTCGCAAAGAAAGAATCAGATCTCTCTCAATGGCAGGAATCTCTAAGCTTAAAATCAGGTGAAAAAGCAGAGATACTAATAATAGTTTTAAACAATAAGTCAGAAGATATAGACAATGTCTACCTTAAACTAGAGCTTCCCAAAGAGATTGGATACAAGGGGATTATAAAGATAGCAGATAATCAAATAGAACAGGATATCTCTCAAGAGATAAATATAGGGTATGTATCTTCTAATTCAGAAAAGAGAATAACACTTGATATAGAAGCCTCAAAAGACATTAAATCCAAAACAGATAAAGAGATATTATCTGATATAAGGATAGAAGACTTTAAAAGCTCTGATGCCTTAAAGCTGACCTTAGAGCCTTCTGAGTCCAAACAATCCTTCTTTGTCTGGCTTGTTAAAACCTGGTATCTCTGGGTCTTATTATGGCTTGGGTTTATTGGGGTTATGTATTGGCTTATTAAAAAAAGCTATGAATAAAAATAATATGATTGATGAGATGAAGAAAACAAATATCTTGAACTTAGCTAATATTTTAACCTTTTCAAGAGTAATAATCACTTTT
This sequence comes from Minisyncoccota bacterium, assembly GCA_028687715.1. GTDB lineage: Bacteria > Patescibacteriota > Minisyncoccia > Minisyncoccales > GWA2-38-27 > JAQTZP01. The sequence goes on along the minus strand of JAQTZP010000003.1, from coordinate 75,080 downwards.
GTTATCTCTTACCTTATTTTTTCTGGTTTTAACATCATTTATATCGTTTTATTATTTATAATAGGAATGCTTACTGATTTCTTTGACGGGATAGCAGCCAGAAAATTCAAGATAAAGACTGAGTTTGGCAGGCAGTTTGATATGATAGCTGACAGGATTTTATTGATTGGAACCGCTTTCTCATTCTTGATAAAGTTCACTGCTTCTGGAATTCTATCAAGAAACAATATCTTTGAGGTATTTTTCATCCTTTCAAGAGAGATAATAAGCTTTCCGATGGTATTAATTGCTTTATTTATGAAAACAGGAGTTCCTGAAGTAAGATTTATAGGGAAGCTTACCACTTCTCTTCAAGGAGTTTCTTTCCCGGCTATAATGCTCAGTACTTCATACAGCTTTTTTAACTTCTCAATATCTCTCTCTATTCTTACTGGAATAATAGGAGCTGTTTCAGGAATTTATTACATATATGACGTAATGAAGATTGCGTCTATTAAAAAATAAATAATTATGAAAATTATAACTAAAAAAGAAATTATCCCAATTATTTTAATTCTCTTTTCTTTTTCTATCGGTCTTTTTATCTACCCGAATCTTCCTGAGAGACTGCCGAGTCATTGGAATATCTACGGAGAGGTTGATAGCTGGGTGGATAAAAACTTTGCTGTTTTTTTCTTTCCCTGTTTAACGCTTTTTATCTATCTTCTAATGACATTTCTTCCTTTAATAGACCCTTTAAGAGAAAACTATTATCAGTTTAGAGGCCCCTACTTTATATTCAGAACCTCTTTTGTGGTATTTTTAACAGGCCTTTATCTTTATACCTTTTGGGCGGCTTTTAACACAGAGTTGAATATAAATTACTTTATTCTACCAGCCCTCTCTTTATTCTTTATAATAATAGGGCTGTTTCTGCCAAAGATAAAAAGAAACTATTTTGTAGGAATCAGGACTCCTTGGACAATTCATTCAGAAGAGGTTTGGGATAAAACTCATAGATTCGGGGGAAAGGTTTTTATCGTAGTGGGAGTAGTTGCTTTAATTTCTGTTCTGATGCCGCTTTATTCTTTTTGGATTTTTATTGTTTCAGCATTATTGGGCGCCTTTACTCCCATAGTTTATTCCTATATCATTTTTAAAAAGATTAAGGGATTTCTAAATGATTGAATTTAAGGTTTTAAAAGAATCAAAAAAAAGCAAAGCTAGATTAGGAGCTTTGAAAACAAAACATGGGGGAGTTGAGACCCCATGTTTAGTTCCGGTGGCTACCCAGGGAGTTGTAAAGACCTTGACAAACAAGGAGGTAAAAGAGGCTAAAACTCAGATTTTAATTGCCAATACCTTTCATCTTCATCTAAGACCCACTGAAGAGATTATTAAAAAATCAGGAGGAATTCATAAGTTTATGAATTGCAATATGCCGATTATGACCGATTCCGGCGGCTTCCAGGTATTCAGCTTTGGTTTTGGAAGAGATTTCGGAGTCGGCAAGAAATTAAAAGGCAAATCTTTAAATCAGATTAAAGAAAAAAGTCAGCCCAAGTCTTTGAAAATTACAGATGAAGGGGTTTACTTCAAATCATTGATTGACGGCAGGAAGCTGTTTTTAGGGCCTAAGGAATCAATAAAAATCCAGGAATCATTAGGGGCTGATATTATCTTTGCTTTTGACGAGTGCACTCCTCCTCTGGCAACTAAGGAATATATCGCTTCATCGCTTAAAAAAACGCACAGATGGGCGGAAATCTGCCTTAAAGAAAAAAAGAGCAGACAAGCGATATTCGGCATTATTCAAGGTTCAAAGTTTAAGGATTTAAGGCAGAAAAGCGCTAAGTTTATAGCCTCGCTTGGCTTTGACGGCTGGGCCGTAGGAGGGGATTTGGGGGAGAGCAAAAAAACAACAGCAAGCATTTTAAACTGGACTCTGCCTTTTTTAGATAAGACGAAACCCCGCCATCTCTTAGGGATAGGCAAGCTTGATGATATTGAGAATATTATAAAGTGCGGCGTTGACTTCTTTGACTGCACGGTTCCAACCCATTACGGCAGGCGCGGCATCGCTTATACTGAATCAGGCGTTTTAAACTTAAATCAATCAAAGTTCTTAAAAGATAAAAACCCTTTGGATAAAAAATGTTCCTGCTGGGTATGCGGGGAATACAGAAGAAATTATATATCCCACCTTATAAAGGCAAAAGAGATTACTGGCTTGAGGCTTGTTAGTTTTCACAATCTTTATTTCTTTAACAGCTTTATTGAAAAGATTAGAGAGAAAATTAGAAATGGAAAACTCTAATTTGATATATAATTTTAAATATATTATAATTTAAACAATGGTAATAGGTAAAATTAAAAAAATATCAGAGAGCCAAAGAAAGTTAAGGCAGGAGATGAAGGAAAAACCAGTAAGCTATATCGTAGCCGCTTTCGGGCTGGTTGCCGGTTTAGCTTGGAACGAAGCTATTAAAGGAATGATAGATTATTTCTTTCCTCTTAATAAAAACAGCGTTTTGGCTAAATTCATCTATGCTGTTTTGGTTACCTTTGCAGTGGTTTTAATAACGTTTTATCTAATTAAAATAATAGAGAAGGAAGAAAAGAAATAATAAGATTTTAGAATAAATTTAATTTATCCACAGCTGTTTCTTGACAGCTGTTTTGGTTAGGAATATAATCTAATTAGTAATAATTACTATTAAATAATATAGCTTTTATGAAAAAACATCCCTTAAAAGAGAGATTAACTTCTCAGAAAAAGATAATTATGGATTATCTTAAAAGCACCAAATCTCATCCTTCTGCTGAAAAGGTTTATTTAGAGGCAAAAAAGAAGCTGCCTCAGATAAGCAAAGGAACTGTTTACAGGATATTAAGCAGTTTCAAAGATAAAGAAGATGTTTTAGAAATTCCTGTAAACGGGGTTGCTTATTTTGATGCAGATATTTCTTTCCACAGCCATTTTATATGCATCAAATGCGGAAGGATTTTTGACATCTTTGATGCCTGTTCAAAGTGTAAAACGATTAAAAATAAAAAGATAAAATTTGGAAAAATTAAAAATTATAAAATTTATTTTTATGGAATTTGTAAATTTTGCAAATAAAATATATGAAAGAAAAAAAATACGATAGAAAAAAACACATTAAAGAAGCTGAAAAAGAGTGCGATACCTGCCGAAACAGCTTTATAGTCTGGTTAAGCAGTTTAAATTTTGAGCCCGAGAAAGAAGAAGAAATCAAGGCTCATTTTCTGAATCACTGCCCCAAGTGCCGGCTCGTTGATAAGGTAAAAGGAGTAGAAATGTAAGGCTTGGCATAATATAAAATAAGTGTTAAGATAAAAAATATTAACCAGCCTTATTTTTATGGATATTTACGAAGCCATTGAACAAAGAAGAAGCGTGAGGGCTTTTAGACAAGACCCTATAAATGATGAAATCTTATTGAAAATACTTGAAGCAGTAAGGCTCGCCCCTTCAGCTCATAATTCTCAAGAGTATAAATTTATAGTTGTTAAAGATTCAGATAAAAAGAAGGAGCTGGCAAAGGCTTCAAACCAGAGCTTTATATCAGAAGCTCCTCTTGTCATAGTAGGCGTTTCTTTAAATCCTAAGCACATAATGACATCAGGAGTGCCTGCTTATGCAGTTGATGTCGCTGTTGCGATGGATCATTTGACTCTTGCCGCTAGTTCAGAAGGCTTGGGAACCTGCTGGATAGGCTCTTTTTCCCAAGACGAAATAAGGAAAATCTTATCAATACCGGTTCAGTATAAAGTTGTTGCATTAATGCCTGTAGGAGTGCCTTATGATGAGCCATCGGTAAAATCAAGAAAAAGCTTGAAAGACTTAATTTGCCGAGAAAACTTCTCTAATTAGGAATCTCTTTTTTTAAAATGAATATCCTCTTTTACATCTTAATCAGCACTTTTTTAGTCAGTTTGATTTCTTTTATCGGAGTTTTGACTTTAGTTCTAAAAGAAAAGATATTGAATAAAATAATTTTAGTATTGGTTACTTTTTCTGCCGGGACATTAATCGGCAGTTCTTTTTTTCATCTTCTGCCCGAGGCAATTGAAGAAATTGGTTCTAATGAAGAATCTCTTTTGCAAATATTTTCATTTCTAATTATTGGATTTTCTTCATTTTTTTTCTTGGAGCAGGTAATAAGATGGCACCATCATCATGTTATAAATTGCAAGGATTGTCCCAAGACAGCGCCTTTTTCTTATCTGATTTTAATTTCAGACGGAATTCATAATTTAATAGACGGCTTTATAATAGCTGCTTCCTTTATAGTCTCAATTCCTGTAGGCGTTATCACTACTTTAAGCATAGCTTTTCATGAAATTCCTCAGGAAATAGGAGACTTTGGAGTTTTGATTTACGGCGGATTTAAAAAAATAAAGGCTGTTTTCTTTAATTTTCTTTCAGCTTTACTGGCTGTTTTAGGAGGAATAATAGGGTTTTTAGTGTCAGAAAAAATAGGTTCTTCAATTATCTTTTTACTGCCTTTTGCCGCTGGTAATTTTATCTATATCGCTTCTTCAGACCTGCTCCCTGAAATTAAGCATAGCTTAGGTCCAAAGGATTCAATCATTCATCTTGTAATATTCTTTTTTGGCATAACCTTAATGTTTTTAAGCAAGATTCTTTTAAATGGTTAATAATCAATAATATTTTAATAGGCTTCTTTTATTCTTTCAGGCAGGGGTAAAAGAATGCTGATAAAATAAATTAAAAATGAATAGGTTTATAAAGATAATCAAAAAAAGGCCCATTATAATAATCATTATCGCTTTATTGATAATCGGCTTTGTTCTATATAATGCATTTTTTAAGAATAAAGGCGATAATCTTGTTTTAAAAGCCGCAGAAAGGACTACGGTAATAAAAGAGATCTCGGAAACAGGCACAGTGAAAATAAGCGAAGAAATAGGATTAAGTTTTAAAAACAGCTCAGGGATTGAAAAGATTTATGTAAAGGCTGGAGACCAGGTAAAAGCAGGCCAGGAGCTGGTAAAGCTTGAGAGTACAGATGTTTATTATCAATTAAGACAGGCTCAGGCTTTATATAACGCTGCTAAGGCAAATTACGATAAGCTTTTAGCCGGAGCCACAAAGGAGGAAATTAAAGTTTATGAGACAAATGTTTTAAACGCCAGAACCAGTTTAGAAAACAGCAGGCAGAAGCTTTTAGATGCAGAACTGAATGCCAAGCAGGATTTAGATAATGCCTATGAGGATGGTGAAGACGCCTTAAATGATGCTTATCTGAAAATCTATAACGCCCTAATAGTGGTAAAAGACATAGAGCGCACTTATTTCACTTTAAACGACCAGGAAGGTTTAAATGTCAGGCAGAAAAGAATAGATATAGAGAATTCTTTAAATGAGGCAAGCTCTGCAATTTCCAGTTCTTTATCAGGCTCCCAGTCTTCAATTGACGCTGCTTTGATTAAGACAAAAGAATCTCTTGAGAATGTTAGGAGCTCGCTGGAGATAGTCAGAAATATGACAGATTCAATGCTTTACAGAGATGCTGTTTCTAGCAGCTACAAGACGTCTCTTGATAACCAAAAATCATACATTAACACTTCTTATACAAATATAATAACTGTTGTCCAGACAATTTCATCTACAAAAGTTGCAAATGAAAAAAACATCAATAATGCCAAGGCTGACGTTTCTGAAAAGGAAACAAGTCTTTTAAGAGCAGAAAGCGATCTCAGCCTGCTTATTGCTTCAGCCCGGTCAGAAGAAGTAAACCTTTATAAGGCCCAGACCGAAGAAGCTTTGGCAAAAGTTTCTTTGTACCAGAATCAAATCAATGAATATACTTTGAAAGCTCCAGTTGACGGGCAGATAACAAAAATAGATAAAAGACAGGGAGAAATAGTTCAGCCTGCTGAAAAAGTAATATCTTTTCTGCCTCAGGCTCCTTTTCAGGTAAAAGTTGATATCTACGAAGAAGAAATAGTGGATATAAAGGTAGGGAATCCTGTTAAGATAAATCTCGTTGCCTTTCCAGACGAAACGCTCAAAGGAGAAGTTTCTTCAATTGATCCAGCAGAGAAATTAATAAACAATGTTGTTTATTATGAGGTAACCATTGATTTTATAGAAACTAAAGAGGGAATTAAACCCGGGATGACTGCTGATATTGTCATTGAAGCTGTAAAAAAAGAAAATATCTTAGCTGTTTTAAACGAAGCCATTGAGAAAATAAACGGAAAGAGAGTCGTTGAGGTTTTTAAGGACGGAAAAATTGAAGAAAGAGAAATTGAGATAGGTCTTGAAGGAAACGATATGACAGAGATTGTTTCGGGTATTTCAGAAGGAGAACAGATAGTTTTATCTAAAAATAGATAATATCACTAGTAAATGCAATCTTTAATAAAATTAGAAAATGTCAGTAAAATCTTTAGGCTCGGAGAGATAGAGCTTGCTGTTTTAAAAGAAATAAACTTGGAAATAAGCTCAGGTTCTTTTGTTACAATAATGGGTCCTTCTGGTTCTGGCAAATCAACTCTGATGTATCTTTTAGGCCTTTTGGATATTCCGAGTAAAGGAAGGATTCTTTTAGAAGGCAGCGATGTTTCTAAGTTTACTGAAGATGAACTTGCTAAGTTCAGAGGCAGAAAAATCGGATTTGTATTCCAGCAGTTTAATCTTTTGCCTAATCTTACAGCCTTGGAAAACGTTATGCTTCCTATGATTTTTCAGGGAATTGATGAGGATAAAAGAAAAGAAAAGGCATTAAGCCTTTTAAACTCCTTGAATTTGGATAAAAGAATAAACCATCGTCCTTCAGAGCTTTCGGGGGGTGAACAGCAGAGAATTGCAATAGCCCGTTCTTTGGCTAACGACCCGGAGATTTTAATAGCCGATGAGCCGACCGGAAACTTAGATTCTTCAACAGGCAAGATAATTATGGAGATATTTGAAAAACTGCACAGTGAGAATAAAAAAACAATCATTGTGGTTACTCACGACCCAAATATCGCCCGCTACAGCAAAGAAGTTATTAATATCAAAGACGGCCAGATTGTTTCCAATCATTTAGCTTCAGAAAAAGTCTTGTGGAAATAATAATTATATGAAAGGCAGTTTTAAAGAATATATTAAAATAGCTGTAAAGAATTTAAAAACCAGAAAGCTGAGAAGCTGGCTGACCATAATAGGCGTTATTATCGGCGTCTTTTTGATTGTCTCATTAATTTCCTTAAGCGAAGGGCTTAAAACCGCAGTTTTGCAGCAGATGAGAATGATGGGCAAAGATTTAGTTATGATTATTCCGGGGGATATAAGCGACTTGATGACTACTCTTATCGGCGGGGTTGAATTGACAGATGATGATATCAGAACGATTAAAAAGACAGAAGGCGTTGATTTTGTAGTGCCAATGATTTACAAAGCAGAAGTTATGCGCTATAAAAATGAGAAAAAAACTGTAATTTTATACGGAAATCCTTGGAAAGAAGCCCTTGATGTTTATCAAAAGGATATGGGCTGGACTCTTAAAGAAGGTCGTTGGCCGATACCAGGCAAAGAAGAGATTATTGTCGGGAGCCTGGTGCCTGAAGAAATATTCCCAGGGCTGAAAGTAGGAACCGATGCAGTAATAAAGGGCAGGAGATTTGAAATAGTCGGCGTTTTAAATTCCCTTGGGAGCAAACAGGATGATTCTATGATTGCTTTAGATTTAACCATTTTCCAGGATATCACAGGCAAAAGAGAAGGCGCCAGCATGGCCTTTGCCAAGATAAAATCAGGGTATTCGACAGATGACGTCGTTGAATACATTAAAGATAATCTTAATGAAACCAGAAAAAGAAAAAGAGGAGAAGATTCTACGTCTTTTTCTGTTTTAAGCAGTGAGAAGATTACTAAAATTGTCGGGGATATAATGATTTTAATAGAAGCTGTTATCTTTGGATTTGCCTCAATTGCCATTGTTGTCGGCGGAATAGGGATAATGAATACAATGTATACTTCGGTAAGGGAAAGAGTAAAGGAAATAGGAATTATGAAGGCAATAGGAGCCAAGAATTCAACAATCAATCTTATCTTTTTGATTGAGTCAGGCATCTTTGGGATGATAGGAGGTATTGGGGGAACTCTATTGGGAGTCGGGCTTGCCAAAAGCATAGAATTATACCTTCAATTTCACCCTCTTTTTTACATGAAAGCCTCTGCCAGTCCCGGCTTAATCACATTTTCTTTAGCCTTTTCTTTCTTGGTAGGCTGCGCTTCAGGATTTTTTCCAGCGCGTTCTGCTTCTAAATTGAAGCCTGTTGATGCTCTAAGGTATGAATAAAAAGCTGTTTAAACAACAGCCTTTTTATTTTGAAGCTAATCGTTAAATGTGGTAGAATTAAAAAGATTAGCAATTTATATCATTTATTACTATAATAGTATAAATGGTTAAATCTTATGCAAGAAGTAGTTTCTCAATTAAACATCGTCAAATACTGCAGAGGCTACGGGCTTTCCATCTGGCAGTGCCCCCAATTTCTTTTTTTGGTGATGGGGTTGATTATTATTTTGACTTCAATAGGTTCTTATCTAATTGGAAGCAGTTATATAACTGATCCTTCTCTTGTGGCTTTAATAGTCATTATTATCACAGGCGTTTTATTTATCATTTCATACATTATTACACGAAGCTTTGAGAGGCTGGCTGAAGCATCCAGAATGAAGTCAGAATTTATAAATATCGTTTCCCATCAGCTTCGTTCTCCTATTACTAATATAAAGTGGATAGCTGACTTTTTGACCTCGGAAGACGTAGAGATAGCTGATAATAAAAAAGATGAATACTATACTCATTTAAAAGAGAACATATCAAGAATGGTGGAGCTGATAGACGACCTTTTAATTGTTTCAAAAATTGAGGAGGGCTCTTTCCCTTTAAAGAAAACTAAAAGCTCTTTAAATGATTTGGTATATGAAGTGATAGAACGCTCTAAAGCATTTGCTGAGGTTTGTAATATAAAGATTGTTTTTAATCCGAAAGAAAGCCTTCCAAGTGCTTTTTTTGACCCTAATTTGATAAAGTTGGTAGTAGAGAATCTGATAGATAATGCTATTCGCTATACAAAAAAAGGAGGAAGGGTTGAAATAGAAACAGAATGCAGGAAAAACAGGTTGTATTTTTCAATTAAAGACAACGGAGTCGGCATTCCGAAGCAAGACCAGAAATATATCTTTGGCAAGTTCTTCAGGGCTGAAAATGCAATGAGGAATCAAACAAAGGGAAGCGGTCTCGGTCTTTATATCGCCAAATCAATTATTATAAAGTCAGGCGGCAGGATTTGGTTTGATTCTGAAGCAAATAAAGGGACAACCTTTCATTTTTTAATTCCAACAAAATAATAATTTAAACGCTTTATAAACTGATGCCGGTTATAATGTCGGCAATTCAATAATATTAGCGTTAATTTTATGAAAAGAATCTTATTTATTGAAGATGAAAAAGCTATTCAGAAGACAATGGGAGAGTTTTTAAAGAAAAAAGGATACAACGTTATAAGCGCTTTTGACGGAGAAACCGGCCTTAAAATGGTAAAAGTAAAAAAGCCCGACTTAGTGCTTTTAGATTTAGTTTTGCCGAAGCTTCACGGATTTGATTTATTAGAAAAAATTAAAGCAGATCCGGAAACAGAGAAAATTCCCGTTATTATCTTAACCAATTTAGAAGGAACCGAAGAAGTAACCAAGGCTCTTGAACTTGGGGCGACAACCTATCTTGTAAAAAGTTCATACCGACTGCAGGATGTTCTATCAAAAATCAAGCAAGTATTAAAATAAAACACTTTATAATCTTATGCACGTAGAACCAGAGCAACTAAAAGCTTTTATCCTTGACGTGGGTTTGGTGACCAAAGCTCAATTTGAGAAAGCGCTTAAAAAATCAAAAGCTAAAAAACAGAAAATTGAAGATGTTTTAGTAAAAGAAGGATTAATAAAGCAAGAAGAGCTAATAAAGCTGGAAGCATATATTTTAGGCATTCCTTTTGTTAATTTAAAAAGGATTACTATCCCGCCTGAAGTCCTGAGAATAATCCCGGAGCTTGTAGCCAAGAAAAATAATATCATTGCTTTTAGAAAATATGAGAATAATTTAGAAGTGGCCATGCTTGACCCTGAAGATTTAAGAACGATAGAGTTTATTAAGAAGAAATCTAATTTGAAGATTCTTCCTCGACTGACAAACGAAGAAAGCATCAAATCAGCCCTAAGGCAGTACCAGAAAACGCTGGAAGTGGAATTCGGAGAGATTATAAAGAAAGAAGTGGGAGGAATAAAATCTATCAAGGAAACAGGAGATGAGCTGAAAGAAAAAGATGAATTAAGAAAAGTAGCAGAAGAGCTTCCTGTTATAAGGATTGTTGATACTTTAATGAAGCATGCTGTTTTGCAGCGCGCTTCTGATATTCATATTGAACCTACGGAAAAAGAAGTGATAGTTCGGTACAGGATTGACGGGATTCTTCATGACGCAATGGTTTTGCCGAAAACTATTGCCCCAGGCGTTGTAGCCAGAATCAAGGTTTTATCTAATCTAAAATTAGATGAGCATCGGCTTCCCCAGGACGGCCGTTTTAAGATTGAAACAGAAGATTATAAATATTCAGTTCGTGTTTCTATCCTTCCCATTTTTGGAGGCGAAAAGATTGTAATGAGGCTTCTTTCTGAAAGCGTGAAAGCTTATTCTTTGGAAGATATTGGATTAAGCGGAGAGGCTTTAGAAAGAGTTAAAAGCTCTTTAAAGAAGCCAATAGGGATGATTTTGATTACTGGGCCTACTGGTTCCGGCAAAACAACGACTTTGTATTCTATGATGGAGATTTTAAATACTTCAGGAGTCAATATTTCAACTATTGAAGACCCTATTGAGTATAGGATTCCTCGCGTCAATCAGACTCAGGTCAATCCTAAGATAGATCTTACCTTTGCCAACGGCTTGAGATCGCTGGTTAGGCAGGATCCTGATATTATTATGGTTGGGGAAATAAGAGATAATGAGACCGCAGGTTTGGCGATTAACGCGGCCCTTACAGGACACTTGGTTTTATCAACTTTGCATACAATTAATGCAGCTGGAGCAATTCCGCGCTTGGTGGATATGAAAGCAGAACCATTTTTAATATCATCAACTTTAAATATCATATTGGCTCAAAGGCTTGTAAGGAAATTAGCTTCTAATAAAGAGAAATATGCTTTAAAAGAAGCAGATATTAAAAACTTTGCCAAATACTGCGATCTTGAAAAAGTTCTTAAAATATTAAAAGAAACAAAGATAGTAAAACCAAAAGATTCCATTAAAAATATTAATTTTTATCGCCCAAAGCCTTCTAAAGAATATCCAGACGGCTATTTCGGAAGAGTGGGTATTTTCGAAGCCCTGATTGTCACAGAGGCAATAAAGGAATTAATTGTCAAAAAGGCGACTACTGATCAGCTTCAATCTCAGGCAAGAAGCGAGGGAATGCTTACTATGGTTGAAGACGGATTTATTAAAGCGGCTCAGGGAATCACCAGCATCGAAGAGGTGTTGAGGGTAATAATGGAATAAATTAATACATTTAATTTGTTATCGTGCCTTATTATTCATATATAGCTAAAAACTTATCAGGAGAGCCGAAATCAGGCGCTTCAGAAGCTAAGAATGAACATGAATTAGCTAAGGTTTTGCGTCGCGAAGGATATATTCTAATTTCAGCTTCAATAGAAGAAAGATCAAAAAAGAGATTAGAATTTTACATCCCTTTTTTTAAAAAAGTTTCTTTAGTTGAAAAGATAATGTTTGCCAGGAATTTAGGAGTTATGATAAAAGCTGGAATTCCCTTGCCCAGAGCTTTAAGGATTATAGTAGAACAGGCTAAGAATAAAAAGCTCAAGATAGCTTTGAATAATATCGCTGATGAGATTACTAAAGGAAAAAGCTTTTCAGAAAGTTTGATAAATTACCCCGATATCTTCCCGGAATTATTCTCAAGCATGATGAAAGTGGGCGAAGAATCAGGGACTATGGAAGATTCTCTAAATATCTTAGTCAGTCAGATGGAAAAAGAGCATGAGCTTAAATCAAAGATAAAAGGAGCCATGATTTATCCGGCAGTTATAATAGGAGCTATGATTCTTATCGGTTTTTTAATGATGATACTGGTTATTCCTAAACTGGCAGAAACATTTACAGAACTTTCTATTCCGCTTCCGCTGACAACAAGGATAGTTATTGCTATAGGTATTTTTTCCTCTCAATTTTGGTATCTCTTCCCCCTTTTTATTTTAGTCCTTGTAGCAGCTGTCCGTTTTGCATTAAAAACAAAAACAGGCAAGATTGCAATTGACACTATAATTCTAAGAATTCCTCTATTTTCTGTTTTTGTAATAAAAACAAATTCAGCCAGGACAGTAAGAACTTTAAGCTCTTTAATTAAGGCTGGCATTCCTATTGTCAGGTCGCTTGAAATCGTTTCAAGGGTAATGACTAATGTTTATTATAGAAGAGCGATGGAAGAGGCGGCTGAAGAGGTAAAAAAAGGGTCTAAGCTCGGTGAAATATTAAAAAAGCATAAAGATGTTTATCCGAATCTAGTAATTCAGATGATTGAAGTTGGAGAAGAAACAGGTGAGACCTCAGGCATTTTAGAAAAGCTGGCTGAGTTTTTCGAGGAGGAGGTTGCTAACGCGGCTAAGAATTTATCTTCGGTCATTGAACCTGTTTTAATGCTTATAGTCGGTGCTGCAGTCGGCTTTTTCGCTGTTTCAATGATTCAGCCGATTTACAGCATGGTTGGAGCTATGAAGTAAAATAGCGATGATTTACAGAATAATAAAAAATAATTCAGGCATGACTTTTATCGAAGTAATTACAATGATTGCAACACTCGCAGTTTTGGCTATTTTAATGACTTCGGTTTATTTTACATTCAATCAAGAGGCTAGACTAAACAATGTTGTTCAAGAAGTTATCAATGCCTTAGAGCTTGCTAAAAGCAAAAGTACGGTATCAGAACTTTCAAGCCAGTATGGAGTTTATTTTGATCCTCTTTCCTCGGGCAGATATATTTTATTTAAAGGCCCAAGCTATGCTTTAAGAGATTCTTCTTATGATAAAGTGTATAATATGCCCGATGATATAGAAGTAAGCGCTCTTAACCTTGCAGGGAGTGGTCGAGAAGTTATTTTTAATATAATCTCAGGGGCAACTCCTAATTTGGGAAATATTACTGTAAAGCTGGAGGTCGGTCCTTTTACTAAAATCAAAACCATCTATATCTCAGGTTCCGGTATGATATCATTGGATCCGATCCCGGAAACCATCACGGAGCCGATAAAAGATTTTAGGCATACTCATTTTGATTATATCAGATACATAGATACCTCAACAGAAATTATTGTTTTAACTTTTGACGGAGGGTCTCTAATTAAAGAAGTGCCGATAAGTACTTTTTTAGCAGGCGGTCAGATTTTTTGGGAGGGAGAGATCGTTGTTGGAGGAGAAGCTCAAAAGATAAAGATTCACACCCATAATTTGAATAATCCCGGTACAGAATTTTGCATTCATCGTGATATGAGATTTAATACTAAAACCTTGGTTGTTACTTTAAGCGGAGACACCTCAGGCAGTCTTATTGAATACTCCGCAGACGGTTTAGACGTGAATTCGTCTTCAATTTATGTTTCAAGTATTGAATGGCAATAAAATTAATAAGGGATTTTCTATTATAGAAATGATGATTGTTGTTGGCATCATTATTCTTGCTTTTATTGCGATTTTAAGCGCTGTTGCCTTTTTTTTAAAAAACTCTGTTTCCATAAAAATGAATAATCAGGCAAATGAATTAGCCCAGGAGGCGATTGAGGCAGTAAGAAGTTTTAGGAAACAAACTCAGTGGAGCATTAATGGCTTAGGCTCTTTAAATACATCCGATTCTTATTACTATCATCCTGAACTTAAGTTTCAGTCAACAGGAGGCTTTTATTATTGGGACCTGGTGCCAGGGATTGAAACAATAGAGGTATTTTCCAGAAAAATTATGTTTAGAAAAGTTTCCAGGAATCCGATAAATCAAACAATAGAGCAAACTTACAACCCTTCAAATGATGATCCGAATACGAGAAAGGTGATAGTTTCGGTTTCGTGGGGGAATAATAATTTGGAATTAATTACTTATTTTACAAACTGGAAAAAATGAAGAAAAACAACGGATTCACTTTAGTAGAAGTTTTAATTTATATAGCTGTTTTTTCCGTAATTATCGTTGTTACTGGTTTTTTTATCCTTTGGCTGATTAATTCTTCTTCTAAAATAAAGGTTATGAGAGAGGTAAATGATAATGCGAGAATCGCGATGGAAACAATGATTTCGGAAATAAAAGAAGCAAAAAGCATTTATACTCCGACAAGCGCATCAAGACAGATTTCTTTGGAGACATCAAAATATCTGCCCCAGGGAGAGGAAGCTTCCTATATTGATTTTTATGAGGATAACGGCACCTTATTTTTTAAAAAAGAATCAGAAGATCCTGTTTCTTTGACATCTTCTTTGGTTGAGATAAAAGACATTAATTTTACTCAAGTTGTTTACGAAAAATCCTATTCAATTAAAATCGAAATGACAGTTGCTTATAGGAATATTTCCGGCCGTCCAGAATATGATGCTGAAATAACTTTAACTTCAACAGCTTTTATAAGGAGCAACTGATTATATTTTCATGAGAATAAAAAATAAAAAAGGGTTTATTGCAATTTTTATAACTATTTTGATAATGATAGTTGTAGTAAGCGTGGGTTTGGGATTAAGTATTCTAGTTGTTAATTCGCAAAGGATCTTGATTAACGCCGTAAGCTCAAAAAAAGTTTACTACCTTACTGAAATAGGCGTAGAAGATGCTCTTCTTAGACTTAGGCAGAATCCCCAAATGACATCATTCTCCTATGCTTTTAATTTGGAAGGGGGGACTGTTAATGTAGGCATCTCAGACGTTTTAGGAGGTTCAAGAACCATATTATCTTCGGCAAACATTGGAAGCAGAATAAAAAAAATCAAAGCAGTTTACACAATTTTATCTTCGGAAGCATCATTTTTTTACGGCGTACAAGTCGGTGAAGGGGGAATGGAAATAGGTAATAACGCCAGAGTTAAAGGGAATGTTTTCTCAAATGGAACTATTTCCAGTTCAAACAAAGGATATATTGATAATAATGTTGTTGTGGCCAATAATGGGAATAAAATTAAGAATCTTGAAATCGGAGGGGATGCCTTATCCTACAGCTGCGAAAACTGCAAGATAACAGGAGACTTAACCTATGTATCAGGGGGAACTATTTCAGGATGTATTGTTTCTGGTTCAACCTTTGTTAGAACAGAAAAAATTAATCCCGAACCCCTTCCTATCCCTGAAAGTCAGATAATCAATTGGAAGCAGGAGGGTTTATCAGGGGGAGTTATAAATAACAATGTTGTCTACAACAGCGTTACCGGTTCTTTAGGTCCTGTTCAGATTGGAACGCCGTCAGCTCCTAAAAACTTAGAAATAACTAATAACGCTAGGGTTAAAATCACAGGCACTGTTTATGTCACAGGCAATATTATTATAAGCAATAATGCCGTATTAGAGCTTGATTCTGGGTATGGTTCTACGAGCGGGGTTATTTTAGCCGACGGTCGGATAACCTTAAAAAATAATGCCATACTTCGAGGCTCGGGACATCCCGGAAGCTACGTATTGATTCTTTCAACCAATCCTTCTTTAGATCCATCGTATCCGGCAATTCTGGTGGGCAATAATGCCCAGGGAGCCATCTTTTATACAACCAGTGGCTTAATCTATCTCAGCAATAACATGAAAGCCAGGGAAGTAACAGGGTATAAGATAAAGATAAACAATAATGCTGAAGTAGAATATGAAAGCGGTCTTCAGAATGTTTATTTCTCCAGCGGCCCGGGCGGCTCCTGGACAATAGAAAGCTGGAAGGTGGTTGAATAATTCTTTAAATATCTTTTTGATGATATAATTAATAAGAGCTTTTAATTTATGATAGAATGTTTAACGTTAAAAACTGAGTCATTCGGGCTTGATGTTTCTGATTTGTCCCTTAAGCTTGTAAAACTGGGAAAAAAGGGGAGGTTTTTAAAATTGGCTTCTTGGACAGAAATAGACCTAAGTCCTGGAATAATTGAAAGAGGAGAGATAAAGGATGAAGACGCCTTAGTGAAAATAATAAAAGATAATTTGCCCAAGGTTAAAGGAGAGAAGTTAAAAACAAAAAATGTAGTTATTTCCCTGCCCGAGAAAGAAGCCTTTCTTCAAGTAATTAAGATGCCGAAGATGGAGGAGAAAGAATTAAAATCAGCTGTTCTTTTTGAGGCGGAGAATTACGTGCCCTTTCCAATAGAAGAAGTTTATTTAGATTTTGAGGCAGTTCCTTCTTCAAAGGGGCACTTGGGGAAGGAATGCGAAGTTTTAATTGCCGCTGTCCCTAAAAAAATAGTTGATTCTTATGTGTCTTCATTCAAAAGGGCAGGTCTTAATATTCAAGCTTTTGAGGTTGAATCTCAGTCGATAAGCCGGGCTTTGATAAAAAACAACATTACTTCTTCTCCAGTGGTTTTATTTGATTTTGGCAAGAGCAGGGCAAGCTTCATTATTTTTTCCGGCTATTCTCTGCGTTTTACCTCTACTATTTCTATTTCTTCCCAAAGTCTTACCGAAGAATTATCAAAATATTTTAAGATAGATTTTGAAGAAGCTGAAAAGCTAAAATTGAAATACGGGTTAGAAGGTTTTTTCGACAAAGGAATCAAAGAGTCAAAAAAGAGCATAAGGTCTAAAAAAATAGACAAGCCGCAGATTGCCAAAGCAATGCTTCCTGTTTTAAACGAGCTTGCTCAGCAGATAAAAAAATATATAATTTACTACCAAAGCCATAATTTCGGTTCCGGATCAAGATTAAATAAGCTGGAGAAGGTGGAAAAGATTATTCTTTCAGGCAGAGGTTCTAATTTAAAAAGATTTACTGATTTTTTATCTCTTGAATTGAAAATCCCAGTAGAGCTGGGCAATCCCTGGATAAATATCCTGCCGATTCCTTTAAAGGAAGTTCCTCAGCTTCCCTTTAAAGAATCTTTAGGTTACACCAGCGCTTTAGGCTTGGCGATTAGAGGAATAAAAGGAGAAGAAAACATTAATATATTATAATAAAAAATGATAAATCTTCTTCCTTCTTTAGAAAAAGAAAATCTTTATTGGAAAAGGCAAAAGAAAAAAATAATAATTTTATGGTTATTATTTTTGTTTTTCACCTTTTGTCTTTTTTTGATTTTGGTTTCAATAATAATTTATCTCAATGGCCAAGCTGATTTTCAGAAGATAGTTCTTGAAAATGAAAAAACAAAATTTGAGAATTCAGAAGTTCAAAGCCTTCAGGAAAAGCTTAAATCAGCTAATACAGATTTAACAAATCTTAATAAATTCTATTCCAATAGAACCTACTTTAGTGATTTAATGGAAAAGATATCCCAAACCTTGCCCTCGGGGGTTTATCTTAAAAATATTTCAATAGTAGCTGACAGAGAAGGTAGTAAAAATATTATTAAGATTTCTCTTTCAGGTTTTGCCGAGACAAGGGAGCTTCTCTTTAATTTTAAAAGTAACCTTGAACAGGAAAGCTACTTCAAGGAATTTCCTGATTTTCCATCTTCAAACTGGTTAAAGCCAGAAGATATTGATTTTTCGTTTACTTTCACCTTGGAGGCAAAAAATTAGTTTTATGAAAATAAATAAAAGAAAAATTAAGATTCTGTCATTATTCGGATTAACAATTATAGTTCTGATTTTCTTTTTAATCTATCCTCTTTTGATAGTCATTAAGAATAGTTCCCAAGAGATTATAAGAGCAAAAAATGAGCTGTCTTCTTTTAATCAAAAGATTGAGAATCTTGATAAAATAAAGGAAGGCTTTAGAGCTTGCGAAGCGGATTTAGCTAAGATTGACACTCTTTTTGCCGATTTAAACATGCCTATCGATGTTATAAAGTTCTGGGAGGAAGCGGCAGGACAATCAGAGGTTTTAGTCGAGATTAATTCATCGGGTTTGAAGAAAAGCGATTTAGATATCTGGAATTTTATACCTTTTCAAATAACGATATTCGGTGATTTCAATAATTTCATGAAATTCCTAAATAAAATAGAAAATGGCCCCTATCTTATAGAAATCTATAATATGAACATAACAAGCCGGGGATTAGATATAGGGCAGATTACGTCTCCTGGCGCTATTGAGGCCAATTTAACAGTTAAAGTTTTTGCAAAATGAAAATGACAGTTAAAAAAATAAAGAGAATTCTGCTGATTTATTCTGACTTTTTAGTATATCATATCTTTTGGGCTTGTTTGTTTTCTTTTTTATTATCTTTGATTATCGGAGCAGTTATTTTTTATGCTTCCACCCTTTCTTATAAGGATAAAAACGATTACGTTCTAAATTTGAAAATAGAAGAGAAGTCTTATCAGGAAATTCTAAGATTCTGGCATGAGCAAGAAGAAAGATTAAAAGATATAGATTTGAAGGAATACAAGAGTCCTTTCAGCGATTAAATGTTTGACCAATCTGTCTATTTTGGTTATAATCTAAAATCCTGTCTGCCCCTGTAGTTCAATGGACAGAATAGGAACCTTCTAAGTTCTAGATAGAGGTTCGATTCCTCTCGGGGGCGCAGCAGTTATAGTGTAATGCTTTATTTTGGTGACCGTAGCTCAATTGGCAGAGCGCTTCGCTGTGGCCGAAGTGGTTGCGCGTTCGAGTCGCGTCGGTCACCCTGTTTGCCAATTTAAAAGGAAGGAGGAACAAATGAGGTTTTCCGAGGCTCCTTGTCATAGATACTTTGTTGTTATAAATCCTGATTCCGAAATGCCTCTTTTATGCAAAACAGGAGATGGAAAGGTTGTTGATTTTTCAGGTTATGAGGAAAAAGAAGGAATAGAAATAAAACCTGATGCTGAAATCCAATTAGTTCGCGTTCACAGCCAAAGGTGAAAAGCCCTTTTATTTATAATCAAGGCCCTTAAGGGTCTTTCTTTTTTAGGTCCTAAAAGTTATAATCTTAAAAAGAATATTATGTTTGATTTTTTCAATAGAAAGATTTCACTCCAAGTTGCATTTATTGTTATATTCTTAATAGCAGGTCTTTTCAGCTGGCTGATAATAAAGGAATACGAAAAGGTAATTAAGATAAGGATGGGGGTATTAGATATAATTGAAGTAAAATAAAAAGCCCTATTATTTAACAGGGCTTTTTAAATTAAAATGTTACTTCTTTTCTTCCAGCTTAACCCTAAGCGTTATCTCCTTTCCATCTCTTAGAACTTTTAATTCTATTTCTTCTCCTATTTTGCATTCTTCAAGAATATGAGAAAGAGGGTTTTTTACAGTAATCTTTTTGCCTTTTGCTTCTTTAATTATATCAAACTCCAAAAGACCTGATTTTTCAGCAGCAGACCCTTTAATTATGGGTGGTTCTCCCAAGCTTTCTCTTACTATCAAGGCGCCATATTCAGTAGGCAGTTTGTTCTTTTGAGCGATTTCCTTATTGATGATAATATATTTTATTCCTAAAAATGGAAACTTGATTTTGCCGTATTTTCTAACTTCTTCCAAGTCTTTTTTGGCATAGTTTATAGGAATGGCAAAACTTATATTCTGCGCCCCCCAGACTACTGCAGTGTTAATTCCAATTACCTTGCTTTCCATATTTATCAAGGGGCCTCCGGAGTTGCCGGGATTGATTGCGGCGTCAGTCTGGATAAGTCCTCTTAGCCTTTCTGCCTGATTAGTGATATTATTTGTTGCCTGAATGAACCTTGAAAGGCCTGAAATAATGCCCGAGCTTACTGTATCGTGGAATTCTCCCAAAGCATTGCCTACTGCCACTACCTGTTCTCCGAGCTCTATCGAACCAGAGTCGCCGAGGTCCAAATAGGGGAGATTGTCAGCTTTAATCTTTAATACAGCAATATCGTTAATTGGGTCTCTGGCTAAAATCTTTGCCGGATGTTTCTTTCCCTGCTCTATTATAATAGTGTAGTCTGCGTTAGGGTCCTGAACAACATGGCAGGAAGTAAGTATATAGCCGTCAGAAGATACTATAAAGCCGGAGCCTCCTCCTATTTTAGTCATCTGTTTTTTCCCTTCATTTATCTTAGGCATAATGAATTCCTTGCCTCCGAAGGGAAGAAGATAAAAACCTTCTATCTTTGGAAGGTCTTTGGAAACTACAATAGTAATTACAGCAGGGCAGACCTTTTTAGCAATTTCCACCAAGGGAGAATGAATTTTCATAAGTTTTAAATTAAGTTGATTATTTAGTAATAATACCATAAAAAATGTTGTCATCAAGTGGAAAACTTGCTATTTTATAAATAAGCCCCTGTAGTTCAACGGATAGAACAAGAGACTCCTAAGCTCTAGACGAAGGTTCAATTCCTTCCAGGGGCATATTTTTTGACAAAACAAAATAACTATGCTATTAATATATCAATAGCTCTTTTAATAACAAAGCTGCTTGCGTATTATCAGTCATAGCCAAAAGATACTAATCTTAATAACTTATCGGTATTTTCTGGCTATGACTGCTATGGTGGCGGTCAGATTCAAGAACTCGGCGAATGCTCATAAAAGGAGAATGCGCCATGTCGCTTGTCTTGGAATTTGTTTCGTGCGTGGTCAAGAACCTTGTCAATGTCCCTGAGGACGTCATGAGCGGGTGGGTAGAGAACCCCAAGACCTTGCAAAAGGCTTTGACCGATGCTTTGTGTCCGCCTAAGGGGAGCTCATCGCGTCGCTGGCACGAAGAGAACGGAGTCATCTACTTTGAGGTCACCTCTGACGGCACCACCGGTCCCCAGTGGATTGAACGCTTGGAGAAGAAGGGTTTTCGGCTCAGCAAGTGGGCCAAGGATGTTTTGCTTTCTTCGGACTTCAAGCCTACAACGGGTGTGACCTACAAGGTCGCTGTGCTTAAGGGTACGTTGTTCACGGACAAGAACCGCATCACCAGGAAGATTCGTGCTGAGGCTGAGCGTCGGAAGTTGGAGAAGCCGCATGCTGAGGTTACCTGCCTTATCCGCGAATTGTTCTCGGACAAGGAACTGAAAGCCATGGATCTTTGGTGGATTGTGGTTTTCCACGAACCCATCAATGATTCCGCTGGCGATCCGAACTTGCTCTACGCCGACCGCTACGATGAGGGTCGTTGGCTGAGCCCCTACTATGTCAGGCCCGACGACGACTGGCACTCCGGCAGCGGCTTCGCATTCGCTGTCTCGCAGGTATCTTCAAATTAGTCCTTTGGTCTTTGATCTTTTGCTCTTTGACCTTGGACTTTTGCCCTTTGCATCTTGTCATTTTGACGATTTGTGAAGGGCTTTTGTTTTACAGCAATATATTGACAAGGATTTTCAACTTATTGTAAGATTAAAATTGAGGGGGTGCGGGATATTAAAAGAATATTCCCAAAAGGACAACGAGATTTAATGGAGGAGGTTCAAAGACGTCTCTGGAACTTGTCCTAACACCAGCTTTGAAGTTCAACCGAGTTCGTTAAATCTCGCCTCCCTCATTAAAAATGGAAACTTAATTTTTTTAGGTTTCCATTTTTAGTTTCTTTATTGTATAATTACTTTAATAAAGGTCGGGTTTTTAAATCAGCCTTAAACAGGCTATATAATATGGCAAAGAAGAAAACCGCAAAGGCTTCAAAAAGCGCTAAAAAAGAAGGCAAGCCCATAGGGAGAATAACCCATTATTTTTCAAAAATTGAAGTAGCGGTTATTAAACTTTCATCAGGGCTTTCTGTTGGAGACAAGATTAGAATTGCAGGCGGAGAAGAGACTGATTTTACTCAATCGGTAAAGTCAATGGAATACGAGCATAAAAAGATTAAAACAGCCAAGAAAGGCTCTTCTATTGGCTTAAAGGTAAAAGATAAGGTAAGGGAAGGGTATAAGGTGTATAAAATTTAGCGTTAAAAGACAAAGAAATGGTCTTGGCTAAATCGCTTGCTGTTTTCTTGGGAACAGTAATAGGCGTAGGCATATTTAGTTTGCCTTTTGTGGCTTTGAAAGCCGGCTTTTTTATTACCGCTGTTTATTTAATATCAATGGCAGGTGTTGTTGTCTGGGTTCATTTTCTTTACGCAGAAGTTGTTTTAAAGACAGAGAAAATCCACCGGCTTACTGGTTATACAGAAGAATATTTGGGAGCAGGGTGGAAGAGGTCGGTATTTGTTATAGGGTTAATAGGTTTGGGAGGCTCTCTTATTGCCTATCTGATTGTTGGAGGAGATTTCTTGTTTTCTTTACTTTACCCCATATTTGGAGGAAGCCCTGTTTTATACACCCTTATATTCTTTCTTTTCGGCTCTTATTTAGTTTATAGGGACATAAAGAGCATTTCTAAAATAGAGCTTTTGCTGGTATTTATACTCATATTCATCCTCTCTCTTTTTTTCATAACCTCCTATTCTTTTATAAACACAGATTATTTTAAAAAGATTGATTCAGCCTTTTTTACTTTTCCCTATGGAGTGGTTCTTTTTTCTCTTTGGGGAGCTTCCATTATTCCTGAAATCAAAGAAATGCTTAAAAGGGAAATGGGTAAGAATCTTTTAAGCAAAAACTTAAAAAAGATAATAGCGCTGGGAATTGTTTTCTCAGCTTTTCTATACCTATTCTTTATCTTTATAACCCTTGGCGTATCAGGGCCTTCAACCTCAAAAGAAGCAATATCCGGATTGGTTGATAAGCTTGGCGTAAATATATTAGGCCTGGGCTTTATTTTCGGACTTTTATGCTGTTTTACTTCTTTTCTAACAATTGCCCTGACCTTGAAAAAGATGCTTAATTATGACTTTGGCATAAATAAAGGGCTTTCCTGGCTTTTTACCTGCTTTATTCCTTTTATTCTTTTTCTTTTAGGCCTAAGGGAGTATATTAAGATAATAGGGTTTTTAGGAGCTGTGTCTTTGGGTATTGAAGGCATTGTTATTGTATTTCTTTATAGGGCATTTCTGATGAAAAGGTCTTTTAAAATGAACCCGATTAATTACTTCCTTGTTTTCATCTTTATCTTGGGCATTATTTTTGAGGCAGTATATTTTCTAAAACCTTGACAATCCCTTAAATTCCAGTAAGATAGAAATTAGTTCTTTTCTCAGAACGGGAATCTGAGAAGTTTAACTCTTTGGAAAGGAAAGGGAAATGTTGGTGCTTTCAAGGAAGAAGGGTCAGTCAATCGTCATCGGAGAAAACAGGGTGTCAGTCGTTGTCCTTGCCATCTACGGCAAGAGCGTCAGGTTGGGCATTGACGCGCCCAAGGATATTCCTGTGCACAGGAAAGAGATTCTTGAGGCAATTCATCACGCCAAGAGGGCGTAGGCTCATTCTCTTCTCATTCTCATTTTAGCGGCAAAAAGACTTTGCCGCTTTGTTATTATTTGAGTTTATTTCCCAATTCAGCTAAAATACACCAATTAATTATGATAATAGATACCCACGCCCATCTTAATTTCAATGCGTATAATAAAGATTTAGCTTCTGTCATATCAAAAACCTTATCAGATGATATCTGGATGATTAATGTTGGCTCAAAATATGAGACCAGCAAAAAAGCAGTAGAGATTGCCGAAAAGTATAACAGAGGCGTTTATGCGGCAGTAGGGCTTCACCCTATTTATTCTGCCAGTGAATTTGTAAAAGTAAGAGCTGATAAAGAAGAAGGAGGGTTTGCAATCAATCAAGAAGACTTTGACATCAATAACTACAAAGAGCTTGCTTTAAATGATAAGGTGGTTGCAATAGGAGAGATAGGTCTTGATTATTATTATCGCCCAAAAGCAAATAATAAATTAGAATTGTTTAAGAATAAGCAGAAAGAGGTTTTTCTAAAGCAGTTGGATTTAGCAAAAGAGCTTAATCTGCCAGTGATACTGCACTCAAGGATGGCGCACAATGATTTAATTGATATTCTTGATGGAAGTTTAAAAGGGGTAATCCACTGCTTTACAGGCGCTTGGGATGATGCCGAGAAATATCTTAATATGGGTTATTATTTAGGGTTTAACGGAATAATCTTTAAATTAGACCTTAATGAAGTAATTAAAAAGGCTCCTATGGATAGAATCTTGGTTGAGACAGATTGCCCTTATCTTACTCCTTATAAAGCAAAAGCAAGCCGCAACGAACCTTTATTTGTAAAATATATCATTGAAAGAATAGCTGAGCTTAAAGGAATAAGCTTTAAAGAAACAGCTGATATGACATTTGAGAATGCGGCAAAGCTGTTTAAGCTATAAATTGATGACTCTTTTTTATCGTGCTATTATATAAAATAAGTTATGAGAAAGTATAATCCTAAGAAAATAGAGAAAAAATGGCAGAATAAGTGGTACAGCTCGGATGTTTTTAAGGCAAAAGATAGTTCAGGCTCTAAAAAATTCTATGTTCTTGTTGAATTCCCATATCCTTCCGGGGAAGGGCTTCATGTGGGCCACTGCCGAAGCTATATTGGTCTGGATGTTATTGCCAGAAAAAAGAGATTAGAAGGATTTAATGTATTATTTCCAATGGGCTGGGATGCCTTTGGGCTTCCTACAGAAAACTATGCTATTAAGACAGGGATTCATCCAGCTGCCGCTACTTTAAATAATACTGATAAATTCAGAAAACAGCAAAAAAGAATAGGTCTTTCCTTTGATTTTTCAAGAGAAATTAATACTTCAGATCCGTTGTACTACAAATGGACTCAGTGGATATTCATCCAGCTTTTTAAGAAAGGCCTGTCCTATAAAGCAAAAATGGATATTAACTGGTGTCCTTCCTGTAAGATTGGGCTGGCTAACGAAGAAGTGCTCGATGGAAAATGCGAGAGATGCGGCTTTAATGTTGTTAAAAAGGAAAAAGAGCAGTGGCTGATAAAAATTACAGAATATGCCCAAAGATTAATTGATGATTTAGGCTTGGTTGATTATCCTGAAAGGGTGAAAATAGGCCAGAAGGAATGGATAGGCAAGAGCCAGGGACTAGAGGTTAAGTTTAAGATTTCTAAAACCACTCTTTCAGCAAGTGTTTTTACCACAAGGATAGATACTTTATTCGGGTGCACTTATTTGGTTTTAGCTCCAGAGCATCAATTAATAGAGAAATTAAAAGACAGAATTAAAAATTACAGAATTGTAAAAAGCTATATTGAAAAGGCTAAGAGCAAGCTGGAAAGAGAAAGGATTTCAGAGATAAAAGAGAAAACCGGAGTAGAGCTGATTGGGATAAAAGCAGTAAACCCGGCAAACGGAAAAGAGATACCTGTTTTTGTCGCAGATTACGTTTTGATTAATTACGGCACCGGAGCCATAATGGCGGTTCCGGCTCATGATAAAAGGGATTTTGATTTTGCTAAAAGATATAATCTTTCTATTATTGAAGTAATTAGAGATAATAAAGGCCAGAAGTTTGATTATGACAAGGCGTATGAAGGAGAAGGATTCTTGGTTAATTCCGAGAGATTTAGCGGCATGGACTCTAAAAGAGCTAAGGATAAAATAGCCAAATGGCTAAGCAATAAGGGTTTAGCAGAAAATAAGGTATATTATAAATTGAGGGATTGGATTTTTTCAAGGCAGCGCTATTGGGGAGAACCAATACCCATTATTTACTGCTCTTATTGCTGGGAAAAAAAGCTGAAAAAAGAAAAAGATGAAGCGAGAGAAGGCTATGATTATATAGTAAAAGAAGGCATAAAATATGAAATAATTCCAGTAGAGGAAAAAGACCTGCCCCTTGTTCTCCCTGAAGTAAAAGAATACAAGCCTACGGAAAAAGGGGAATCTCCTTTGGCAAAGAATAAAGACTTTTTAGAAGTTAAATGTCCTAAGTGCCAAAAACAGGCTCAAAGAGAAACTGATGTAATGCCTAATTGGGCAGGCTCTAACTGGTATTATTTGCGCTACTGCGACCCATATAACAACAATGAGCTGGCTGGCAAAAAACCTCTCAGCTACTGGATGCCGGTTGACTGGTATAACGGAGGAATGGAGCATACCACCCTCCACCTTTTATACTCCCGCTTTATTTATAAATTCCTTTGGGATATTGGAGTCGTGCCTAAATCCATAGGCCCGGAACCTTACAGAAAGAGAACCTCTCACGGCATGATTTTAGGGGAAAAAATGATAAAGATGTCAAAATCCAAAGGCAATGTCATCAACCCGGATGAAGTTATAAATAAATACGGGGCAGACGCCTTAAGAGTTTATGAAATGTTTATAGGCCCTTTTGAACAGGCTGCTATATGGGACACAAAAGGAATTGTTGGAATTTATAGGTTTTTACAAAGGGTGTATAAGCTTCCATCTAAGATAGAAGCTAAAGACAGCGAGCTTAAAAGATTGCTGCACAAAACAATAAAAAAGGTTTCTCTTGATATTGACTCTTTGAAATTCAACACTGCGGTAAGTGCTTTGATGGAGTTTATAAATAAATGGCACAAGGAAAAAACAGGCTTGGATAAAGATGATTTTAAAAAGTTCTTGATTATTCTTTCTGTTTTTGCCCCTCATATATCAGAAGAGCTTTGGGAAGAATCTGGCTTTAAAGGACTATGCTTTTCCCAGAAGTGGCCTAAGCATGATGAGGAATTCATTAGAGAAGATAAGGTTCTGTTAATAGTTCAGATTAACGGAAAAGTGAGAGACAAGATAGAGGTTGGCCAAGATATTTCTGAAGACAATGCAAAAGAAACAGTATTAAAAACAGAAAAGGTTAATAAATGGATGCAGGGCAAAAAAATTAAAAAGATAATATTTGTTAAGAATAAATTAATTAATATAGTAGTTTAATTTCAAGTAATCTATTTTTATGAAAAAATGCATTAACAAAGAGATACTTTTGGGAAACGAGGCTATTGTTTGGGGCGCCTTAGAGTCAGGCGTTGATTTTGTTTCTGTTTATCCAGGCACTCCAAGCTCTGAAATAGGAGATGTTTTTTCCGAGATTGCCAAGGATCATGGAGTCTATTTTGAAGTTTCAACTAATGAAAAGGTTGCTTTAGAAGCCGCTATTGGAGCCAGCTTTTCAGGCCTTAAGTCTTTGGTTGCAATGAAGAATTTCGGATTAAATGTAGCATCAGACAGTCTTATGCCTTTTGCCTATACCGGCACTAAGGGTCCTGCGGTAATAGTTGTGGCTGATGATCCTTCTTGCTTTAGTTCAGCCCAGTCAGAAGAGAATTCAAGGGGTTTTGCATATCTGTCCCACATTCCAATACTTGAGCCTTCTGACGCCCAAGAAGCGAAAGACTTCACTAAATTAGGATTTGAGATATCAGAGAAGTTCAGTATTCCTGTGATTTTAAGGATTACTACCAGGGTGGCTCATCAGAGAATGCTTGTCTGCAGGTCAGAGATAAACAATTCTAAAGCTAAAGGGAGGTTTGAAAAAGATGTAAGAAGGTTTGTGACAATGCCTCCAAGAGTTTTGGAGATGAAAAAAGAGCTGTTTGAGAAATTAGACAAGATAAAGCCTTATATAGAGAAGATAAACAAAACAGAAGACATCAAGTCGTCAAAATCCTTAGGTATTATATGTTCGGGCATTTGCTATCTTTATGTCAAAGAAGCTTTAGACCAGATGAATCTAAAGCTGCCTGTTTTAAAGATAGGCTCTTTTTATCCTTTGGCTGAAAAAAGCATTAAAGATTTCATTAAAAACATTGATAATGTTTTAATTGTTGAAGAGCTTGAAGGATACTTGGAGAAAGAAGTAATGGCCCTGGCAAAGGATACCAATTGCAAGGTCAGGGTATTTGGAAAAGATGTTCTTCTTTTTATTGGAGAGCTTGATTCAGAAAAGGTTGTTTTCGCTCTTTCTAAGATTTTAAAGAGAAAGTATAAAAAGCCTGAGGTTATTTCTTTTAATTTAGCTAAAAGGTTTCCCAGATTATGCACAGGATGCCCTTACTGGACTATTTTCTCTGCTGTAAAGAAATCATCTCCAGATGCTGTTTTTGGAGGAGATATCGGATGCTATATGCTTTCCGGCTTTCCTCCCCATAATATGCAGGATTATCTTTTTTCAATGGGTTCATCAATAGGAATTGCTCACGGGATTAAGAAATCTGCAAACCAGAAACTGATAGCTTTTATCGGAGATTCTACTTTTTTCCATTCAGGCATACCAGCTTTGATAAATGCGGTTTTTAACAAGTCTAATCCTTTGATTATTATTATGGATAACAGAATTACTGCTATGACCGGGCATCAGGTAAATCCAGGCATAGGAAAAACAGCAATGGGAGAAGCAACTTCAGAGATAAAAATAGAAGAAATAGTCAAAGCCTGCGGAGTCAAGAACTTAAAGGTTGTTAATTTCTCTAATGTCAAAGAACTTGAGTCCTTTGTTAAAGAATTCTTAAATAAAGATGAGGTTTCTGTGATAATTGCCAGAGGAACCTGCGCATATATTTTAAGAAAACAGAAGCAGTCATAAAACTATGAATAAAACTTTCAATATCATTATTTCAGGAGTTGGAGGACAGGGCCTTATCACTTTAACCAAGATAATAGCTGAAGCCTGCAGGATTGAGAAAAAAGATGTTAAAACTTCAGAACTCCACGGCTTGTCTCAAAGAGGAGGAAGCGTCCAGACTCATATCCGTTTTGGAGAGCGCGTCTGGTCTCCTTTAATCACTGAGAATAAAGCTGATTTAATTATCGGGCTTGAAATCACCGAAGCTTTAAGAAATATCTTTTATTTAAAACCCGAAGGAGCCGTTATTTCAGATAAATACCAGCTTTTTTATCCTGATGCTTTGGATAAAGAAGAAGCAATTAAAAAGATAAACTCTATATCTATCAAAAGGAAATATCTCATTGATGCTTTATCGGTTTGCAAAGACAAGCTGGACAGCGAAGTAGTAAGCGGCATCTATCTTTTATCGATAGGCGTATTTAATAAAATAATACCTCTATCAGCTGATTCTGTAATAGAAGCGATTGAGAAAATAGTGCCTGAGAAATACGTAGAGCTTAATAAGAAAGCTTTCAAGCTTTCAAAACAATGACAAAAAAAGTAGTAATTGCCGCAGCAGGACAGGGAACAAGAATGCTTCATTTGACTAACAATAAATGCAAGCATTTGATAAAAGTTAGAAAGAGGCCTTTTCTGTCTTATCTTCTTGATAATTTATTCAGGGCAGGCTATAGGGAATTGATTTTAGTGGTTGGGTACAAAGAGGATTTAATCAAAGACTTTTTAAAAGAATACCTGCCGCCTCTTAAAAGCTTGAAAAAAGGAGGTTATAGAATAATAGTTGTAAGCCAGTATGAGATTTTAGGTCCTAAAGAAAAAGAATACGGCACAGCTTGTCCTTTAAAATGCGTCAAGGATATAGTTGGAAAGAACACTTTTATATACCTTTGCGGAGACAATCTTTATTCAGTCAGAGACTTAAAAGCTATAAATAAAGGCGACAGATACAATTATATCGGAGGGATTTACAATGAACACCCTGAAAAATACGGGGTTTTGGTTTCTGATAAAGATTTTCTGATAAAGATAATAGAAAAGCCCAAGGAGTTTGTAGGCAACCTAATCAACACGGGCCTTTACAGGTTTAACTATGAGATATTTGACAAGGTTTTTAAAATAAAGAAATCAAAAAGAGGAGAATATGAGATTACTGATGCGATAAATCTTTTAGCCAAAGAAAAGAAAGTTAAAATCAAAGAATTAAAAGACAAATGGCTTGATTTCGGCAACCCGGCAGATATTATCAAGGTTTCCAAGTTCTTAAAAAGCATCACAAGCCTTAAAAGAGCTTTAAATAAAAATGGAGGTTTTAAAAACATCCCTTGTGCCTCAAAAAGAAATAATTAAAAGAGCTTTAAGGGTTTTAAAGAATCAGGGGGCAGTTGTTTTTCCAACAGATACGGTTTACGGGCTTTTATCTGATGCAGCCAATAAAAGAGCAGTTGAGAAAGTCTTTAAAATAAAAAAAAGAAAGAGAACCAAACCTTTTCCTGTGTTTGTAAAAGATATTAAAACAGCCAAGAGATTAGCCGTAATTGACGGAAGACAGGAAAAGATATTAAGAAAGCACTGGCCCGGCAGATTCACTTTTATACTGAAAGCAAAAAATAACTGCAAGTTAGCAGAACAGACAATAGCCAAGGATAACACTATCGGCATAAGAGCGCCTGATTACAGATTAGTTAATATCCTGATTAAAAAGTTCAATAAGCCATTGATAGGAACTTCAGCTAATATCTCTGATAAACCTTGTTCAACAAAGATAAAGGAAGTGATTATTCAGTTTATCAGTTCTAAATATCAGCCTGATTTAATAATAGATAACGGGAATTTAAGATATAATAAACCTTCAAGGGTTATTGATTTGACAGGAAAAAAAGAAAAAGTATTAAGATACTAAAAGAATAATATTATGAAACTTGAAAAACAAGACCCTCAGTTAGCAAAGCTGATGGAGTTGGAGGAAGAAAGGCAAAGAACAGCGCTTGAGATGATTCCTTCAGAGAATCATTCTTCTTCTTCGGTCAGAGAAGTTTTAGGCTCTGTTTTAACTGATAAATACGCAGAAGGCTATCCTAAAAAAAGATACTATGCAGGATTAAAATTCTATGATGAGATTGAAACATTATGCCAAAAAAGGGCAAAGAAGCTTTTTAAGGTCCCTTATGTTAATGTTCAGCCTTATTCTGGTTCTCCGGCAAATCAAGCAGTTTATCTCGCTGTTTTAAATGCTTCTGATACAACAATGGGGATGTCTCTGCCTCACGGAGGTCATCTGACTCACGGCTGGAAGGTAAACTTCTCAGGCAGATTATTCAACCCTGTTTTATACCCCGTAGATGAGAAAACCCATCTTTTAGATTATGAGGCTGTAGAGAAACTGGCAAAAGAAAACAAGCCCAAATTAATCTGGGTTGGAGCAACAGCTTATCCCCGCGTCTTTGATTTTAAGAGATTCGGTCAAATAGCTGATTCAATAGGCGCTTATCTCGCAGCCGATATAGCTCATATCGCTGGTTTAATAGCCGGAGGAGTTCATCCAAGCCCTGTTGATTATGTTCATATTATTACTACTACAACCCATAAGACTTTAAGGGGTCCCAGAGGAGGCATGATAATGGTTACAGAAAAGGGACTAAAAAAGGACCCGGAACTGCCGATTAAGATTGATAGAAGCGTCTTTCCAGGCCTTCAAGGGGGGCCTCATATGAATCAGATTGCCGCAATAGCAGTTTGTTTGAAAGAAGCCTCAACGCCCTCTTTTAAAAGATATGCTGCTTTAATCGTAAAGAATGCAAAAGCTTTAGCTGCGGAATTAAAGAAATACGGCTTTAATTTAATTACTGGCGGAACAGACAATCATTTGATTTTAATTGATTTAAGGAATAAAAACATATCAGGCAAAGATGCCCAAGAATTATTAGAAGAAGCAGGCATAACGGTAAATAAAAATACTATTCCTTATGACACTGCTTCTCCTTTTAATCCTTCAGGCATAAGGCTTGGGACTCCGGCTCTAACTACAAGGGGGATGAAAGAAAAAGAGATGAAACTTATCGCCCTATGGATAAATGAAGTTATCTCAAACCCTAAGTCAGTTAAAAGAATAAGGGAACAAGTAAGGAAATTAACCAAGAAGTTCCCTTTGCCTCATTAAAATGACTATTTTAGACGGCAATAAACTAGCTGATAGGATTTTAGATAATCTTAAGAAAAAGATTATTGAAAAAAAGCTTAATTTGAAGTTAGCTGTTGTTTTGGCTGGAGAAAGCTTGGCTTCTAAGTCGTTTATAAGGAAGAAAGAGGAGGCTTCTAGGAAAATAGGAATTGAGTTTAATCTCTCTTTTTTCCCTTTAGATGTTTCTGAAGACGATTTAAAGAAAGAAGTAAAGAGATTAGCCGAAGACGCAAGCGTTTCATCAATTGTTATTCAGCTTCCTCTGCCTAAAGGCTTCAATGCGCCTGATATTTTAAATATGATACCGCCTGAAAAAGATATTGATGTTTTAACAGACATTAATTTTGATAAGTTTGAAAGGAACAAGCTGATGATTCTTCCTCCTGTTGTCGGCGCAGTGAAATGCTTTTTAGAAGAATTTAACATTGATATTAATAATAAAAAAGTGGTGATAGTCGGGAAAGGGAGGCTGGTTGGAAAACCCCTGGCCGTATGGTTTAAAAACAGAAATATTAATTATTCTGTAATTGATAGAAGCACAAAAAATATATCAGAGATTACAAAAGAAGCTGACATTATAATATCAGGGGCCGGTTCGCCCGGGATTATAACTGATAAGATGGTAAAAGAAGGCGTTGTTTTAATTGACGCAGGAACATCTTCTGAAGAAGGAAGGGTAAAAGGGGATATTGATAAAAATGCCTACCATAAGGCAAGTTTTATAGCTCCGGTGCCAAATGGAATTGGGCCTGTGGCTGTAGCTTGCCTACTTGACAATTTATTTAAATTTGCTATAATTAAGGCAGAATAGTTCTTTATATCAAATGTTTCAGAAATATGAGGCTAGCGTTTTACCTCCTTTAACTTTAAAAAGGGTGTAAAGCGCTAGTCTCATTCCGAGGCAGTCGCATATCCGACGAATCGGATAACTTCACAGACAGGAGGGTGTGCCATGAAAGCCATGGTAAGCTCTACAGACGAACGTACCATTTCGGTGCATCAGGAACACGAATTCCTGAAGAAGTTGGAAGTCGCTGGTCTCACAGGAGAGTTCGCCCAGAAAGTCATCGACTCGAAGGGCAACGACCTTGCTACGAAAGTGGTCAGGTTGATTCAGAAAGGCGGGTTCGAACCCACAACCAGCCAGAAGCGTGCCCGTGAAATCATGGGCAGGAACTTCTTCGGCATTGAAGAAGCCATCAAGCATTTCGGGGTTAACCCGACCCGCCAGCAAACGCTTGCTTTGTCGGAGATTCCTTTCTCTGAAGAGGTGCTCCAAAAGGCAAAGGACACGCACGTTCTGGTGGCAGTCTTCCCGCTCTCAATCCTTGAGATTCGGGGCAAGGTGGATTCCAGGTTGTTCTGCGACCAGTCGTGGTACAACGAGGAGTCAGTCGCTCGTGACCGTGGCAAGACAAGCTGGCACTTGGTTTCCAAGACCCCAGTGAACAATTCAACCTCGAAGAACTGGGAAGAGCAATTGGCTCTTATCGGCGAAGAGGATGAAGTCCCCACTGCCCAAGTGATGGTCTACACCATCATTGGACACTATCTTGCTACTGATGAACGCTTGTTTGAACACATCTATGTTCGAACCTCATCTGTGGCTTCGGTCGGCCGCCGTCTCTTCGTCGGCGCCTTCGATTTGAGGGGCCTCTACGTCTGCTACGACTGGGATGACTACCGCAGCGCTGACTTGGGTGTTTCCTCTGCTCGGAAGTTCTGAACTTTGAGACTCGAGAGTTTGAATCTCTTGAGTCCTTGAGCCTTCGGCGATATTTTCGCAGGAGGCTCTTTTCTTTTCTTCAAATATCTTATAAAATATAAATGTCTGCTAATGCAGGTGCGGTCAAGGCTTCACCTCGCAGGCGTCTCATCTTTGAGACATCACCAGAATATCGTTGTTTACGGATAACGATAGCGTGTGATAAAAGATAGAGATAGAACTTCTTGCTTGTCTTTAGAGGAGATGGCAACGAAATTTGTCTGCTCCCGAATAAAATACAGGAAAGAGAGGATATAAACTCTTATGAGTAGTAAACCCCAATTTCCAGTGACATGGACGAGGATAAGCAAATAATGTGGATTCGGACGGCAACCGTATCTACGTCGGCAACTTCGATTTGAGGGGCCTCAACGTCAACAACAACTGGGATGACAACCGCAACGCTAACTTGGGTGTTTCCTCTGCTCGGAAATTCTATCTCTCATCTAAAATAAAAACACCCTCTTTTTTGGAGAACCTTTAGTTCAGCGGTCTTTGGTTAATTTAATCCAGCCGCCAAGCATTCTCCCAATTTCATCTATATTCTTTTGGATTGTTAGATACTTCTTAAAGTCTAAAACCTTTATATCTTTTGCTAATCTCACTATTATTCTTAAGATATTTAACTTAACGCTTGCTTTTTCTAATAAATCTAATTTATTTTCTTGCTTGGTTTGAGCTGCTGTAAAAATCAGTTCTAAGATATCTAAAATTATATTCTCGCATTTTTGTCCTAAGATATATTTATCTTTTTTGGGAAAAGTTTCTAAATACCGATAAAATAGGTTGTAAAAATCATAAACTTTATGGATAATCGGCAAATCGAAGTCGGGGGTATTAAATGCCATACTTTTGATGAGATTATTTCTCTTGAAAATCTATTTTGCGCTTGGGATGAATTTAAAAGGGGGAAAATTAAAAAAATAGATGTTTTAGATTTTAACCTCTTTTTAGAAAATAATATATTTTGTCTTCATAAAGAATTAAAATTAAAAACCTACAGACATTCTGATTATACCTCTTTCTATATAAAAGACCCGAAACTCAGGCATATTCATAAAGCTTGCGTAAAAGACAGGGTCTTACATCATGCTGTTTTTAAAATATTATACCCTATTTTTGATAATTCTTTTATCTTTGATTCCTATTCTTCAAGGATAAACAAAGGTACTCATAGGGCAGTAGTGCGTCTTAATAGGTTCGCTAAAAAGGCAAGTAAGAATAATGCTAGAAATTGCTATTTTCTAAAATGCGATATTTTAAAGTTCTTTGATTCAATAGACCATAAAATACTAATTAGTTTAATTAAAAAAAAGATAAAAGATAAAGATGCTGTTTGGTTGATAGAAGGAATAATTAAAAGCTATTCAACCTCGCTTTTAAAAGGTATTCCTTTGGGAAATATTACAAGCCAATTATTTGCTAATATTTATCTGAATGAGTTAGATAGATTTATCAAAGATAATCTAAGAATAAGATATTATGTTCGTTATTGCGATGATTTCTTGATAGTGTCTAATAATTTCAGATATCTGACAGGGATTATTCCAAAGATTAAAACTTTTCTAAAAGGTAATTTGAAATTATCTCTTCATCCAGGTAAGATAGTAATAAAGAGATATCACCAGGGAGTTGATTTCTTGGGATATGTCAGTTTCCCTCATCATATTATCTTAAGGACTAAGACTAAAAAAAGAATGTTAAAAAGAATAGAAAAGAGAATTAAAGACCTAAAAAACAATAAAATCTCAAAACAATCTTTTGGTCAAACTATTCAATCTTATTTCGGCATTTTAAAACATTGCAAGAGTTATAAATTAAAAAAGGAAATAATTGAAGAATATGGATCTATATCTATTTAATTTAATAAATGGTTATGCGGGGAAATGGGCCTGTTTAGATGCTTTTGCCGTATTTTTAGCTCAATATTTTGAGTATGTTTTAATCTTGGTTTTATTTGGGCTATTGGCTTTAAAGTTTAAAGAATATTGCAGAATGGCTGCTTCTGGGTTTTTGTCTGCTTTGATATCAAGATTTATCGTAACTGACTTTATTCGTTTTATTTGGTTCAGACCCAGGCCTTTTATAACTAACAATGTTAATCTGCTTGTAAATTATAATTCTAATGAGGCTTCTTTTCCTTCAGGCCATGCCTCTTTTTATTTCGCTTTATCAACAGCTGTCTATCTGTATAACAAAAAACTCGGCCTTTTATTCTATATCTCTGCTTTTTTAATAACCACATCCAGAATCTTTATAGGCATTCATTGGCCCTCTGATGTTTTTTACGGAGCAGTAATTGGAATAATTA
This sequence comes from Minisyncoccota bacterium, assembly GCA_028687715.1. Lineage (GTDB taxonomy): Bacteria > Patescibacteriota > Minisyncoccia > Minisyncoccales > GWA2-38-27 > JAQTZP01. The sequence continues at coordinate 39,233 of JAQTZP010000003.1, read as the reverse complement.
TAGGGTGGGGAGGGTATATGATATCTAAAAGGAAGAAATTGACATCCCTGTTTAAGAGTTTCTAATAAAATTAGAAGAAGACATAGATATATAAAAAAAGCAGACAATCTGCTTTTTTTAATTATGCAACCATTTCCCTGAAATTCTATCGTATCCAAGCGCACCAGTGAAAATTGGACTATTATTAAAAATCAAGTAAAATAATAATAAAGCAGAATTCTTTATATGAAAAAGCAATTTGGACAATTTTTCACTACAAATTCTGATTATATTCTGCAGGGACTTGAGGGATTTGTAAAAAATAAAGAAATTACCGATCCTTTTGCCGGCAATCAGGATTTAATAGGGTGGGCTCGCAAAAATGGCTGCAAAAAAGTCGTTGGTTTTGATTGTGATAAAAACTATGTTGACGGCAAAAATACCCTCTATAATGATTCAATAAATTCTCCGCAGATATATAAGTTCGTTTGTACTAATCCGCCCTATTTACACAAAAACAAGACGGACCAAAAAACTAAAGAAAGGTTTTTTTCCGGAACGCATTCAGGTTTTGAGGATTTATATCAAGTTTCTGTATTCTCAATTTTGAATTGCGAAGAAGGAATTTTAATTGTTCCATTGAATTTTCTTTGCGCTGAAAATTCCAGAAAAATCAGAAATCTATTCTTTGATAAATTTGAAATTGTAAAGTTAAACATCTTTTCCGAACAAGTTTTTGAAGACACAACTTATAACGTAATATCTTTTTATTTCAGAAGAAAAAAAGATAATTTAGAAAAGATCAGAATTCCCGCCGTTATTTTCCCCGAAAAGAAACAGATTGATTTTACGATTGAAAGAAAATACAACTGGCAATTTGGCGGTGATTTTATCAACAGAATTAAAAATACCCAAAATCATTTAGGAATTTTTCGCTTAACTGAAGATTATTTGAAATCCGGTGAATACGAAGTTGAGTTGGCGTTTCAGAATATTAAAGATAAAAAACCGCTTCGTATCAGCAAAGACATTAAAAAGTTAATAGAAAAAAACATCCTCTTTTTAAGGGCCATAGACAGCAAAAACGGAAAGAAAATTCAACTTGAAGATATAAGAAAGTATGGCGTTGTCGGGCTTGTGGGCAAAAACACTTCCCGTAATATGGCCCATTTGATTTTCAAGGAGGAAATACCGATAAACGACCAAATAGAACTGATGAAGCGGTTTAACAAAGAGTTGAATCGCGGGAGGAGTAAATATCTTTCATTTTTTCTGACTAATTTTAGAGACAACAACAGGAAAAGAATTTCTTTTGAGCTTACTTATAAGTTTTTGAACTATATTTATGATGAAAAAAATTCAAAACAACCTGCATTATTTTAAAATATCACAGCAAAATCCAGAGAAAATTTTGGATAGTTTTTATATTTTTGATGGAAAACACCCGCAACTTCAGAAGTATATTACCAATACAAAAGAAATTAAAAATATCCTGATTACCATTAGGACATTACAAAAGAAAAACGAGGACAAAAAAGTTATAAGAAAATATCTCTTGGAGCTTTCAAAGGCGCTGGGGAAATTCTCAAATTGTTCGGAATTTGCTTGTTTTATAAACGCCTGCGATAGCTTTTTAGATTTAGCCAAGCAGGACATTATTTTACTAGAGAAAATCGCCCAAAAATATTTTGAGAAAAGAATTTTGAATGAATCCGTTCCCGAAGAATGGATACAAGCTATTTTAGATTCAAATTCTGGTCGCAAAAAAGGAAAATGCGGCGAGAAAAAACTTCTGTATATTTTAGCCAAATATGGTTTTCAAGAAGTAAGGACTTGGAAAGATTTTTCTGATAAACGAAAATGCACAGCTAAATTTTCAAAGATTTTCAGCGTAAAAAATGTCCGAAAAAATTTAGGTATTAGATTGGCCGCCAAGAAACAGAATAAAAAGTTAGACTTGATTATTAAAATGAATGGAAGAATATTTTTATGCGAAGCTAAACATCTAAATACTTCGGGCGGGGGACAAGATAAGCAAATTGCCGAATTGATTGAAATTATTAGCCTAAGAGAACAGAATAAAAATATCTCTTATCTCGCTTTTTTGGACGGCAGTTACTCAAATATTCTTCTAAGCGATGAAAATGGTGGTGATAAAATAACAACGCAAAGAAAAGAGATTAAGAAATATCTAATTCACAATCCGCAGAATTTTTGGGTAAATACCGCCGGTTTTAAGGCTTTGTTTATGCTTAAATAAGTATTTTAATTCCTATGGCGCAAGCTGAAGAATTTGAGATATTAATTGAAAATCTATTATTTTCTTATCGTCAGTTATGTCTTAATGAAATTATGCACGAGAAAGTGGATGGAGATTTTTACAATAAATTTATTCCAACATGGAATATAATTCTTATAAGTTTGGAAAAAGATTATTTGTTAGGTTTAGCAAAAATTTTTGAAGTTCCTAAAAGGTTTAAAGAAACCATTTCCATTTATTATTTCCTAGATTATAAATTATCAGATTACGATGAACTGATTGAAAGGATTACAAATTTAAGGAATAAGATGTTTGCACATCTCGATGTAAAGAGAATGCTTGCTCGAGAAGAATTTTTAAGAGAAAATTCGATGAGTATCAATGAAGTTAAATCTTTATTTAATATTGCTATTGAAATAGTCGATCAGATTAAAGGGAATTTTGGATTTAATCAAGACTTAAAACAAATTTCTAACCAAATAAGCAAAGATGTTAGAAGTGAGTTTGATGAATGGCTTAAGGTCTTTCAGAAGGGATTTACAAAGCTATAATTTTTCCGAAAATTAGATTCCGGTGCGTCTATTTGACGAAATCCGAACCTTTTTTGAACGGAACTGATGGCGCGCTTCGCGCGGCCGAATCGGTCGGCAAAATTCCTGAAAGTTTAATACTGGTGCCTGGGGTGGGACTCGAACCCACACGACCTTGCGGTCATACGATTTTGAGTCGTACGCGTAAGCCAATTCCGCCACCCAGGCAGATAAGCTATTTTGCCATTTTTTTATTGTATTGGCAATCCTTATTTGAGCATTTGACCTGCTTTCTTTTTGTTTCTGTTAAAAGAGAATCGCAAATAGGGCATTTTTTTCCTGTAGGCTTGTCCCAAAGAGCAAAGTCGCATTTAGGAAAGCGGCTGCAGCCGTAGAATAGCTTGCCTCTTTTGGTTCTTTTCTCAAGGATTTCTCCTTTTATACATTTAGGGCATTTTATTCCTAAGATATTTTCTTTTAATGATTCAGTATAGCGGCACTTGGGAAAAGCTGAGCAGGCGTAGAACCTGCCGAATTTCCCCAAACGCTCTACTAGTGGAGACCCGCATTTTGGACATATTTTTTCAGTTGGCTTTTCTGTGATATCTTTTTTAGAAACCTCTTTGTATTTCTTTTTAAGATTCTTTTCAAAAGGCGCATAGAAGTCTCTGCATATTTTAACCCAGTCTTTTTCAGCCTGGGCTATTTTATCCAAATCTTGTTCCATTTCTGCTGTAAACTTCACATCTACAATCTCAGGGAAATGCTCTACCAAAAGGTCATTGACAACAGTTCCTATTTCAGTGGGAGAAAACCTTTTATCTTTATCTTTTTCAATATAATTTCTGTCTTGGATTGTTGAGATAATCGGGGCATAGGTAGACGGCCTTCCAATTCCGTTTTCTTCAAGAGCTTTAATCAATGATGCTTCATTGTATCTTGGAGGAGGCTGAGTCAGATGTTTTAAAGGGCTTAACTTTATAATATTTAAAATATCTCCTTTTCTAAGAGCTGGCAGATCTTTTTCTTCAAAGGACATCTGATACACCTTTAGAAACCCTTCAAATTTTAAAGTTTGACCCGTTGCTCTAAAAGCGTAGTTTTTTGCCTTTATATCATAGCTTTGAGAGTCAAATACAGCTGGAGCCATCTGGCAGGCAGTAAATCTTCTCCATATCAGCTCATAAAGCCTTTGGGAGTTTTTATCTTCTTTTATCTTGTCAGGAGTCCTTTCAATATGCGCAGGCCTTATTGCCTCGTGAGCTTCCTGGACTTTTCCTTTAGCTTTATATTTCTTGAAGAATCCCGGCCAATAGTTTTTTCCGTATCTTTCCTCAATGAATTTCTTGACTGTAAAAAGAGACTGGTTTGAAAGATTCAAAGAGTCGGTTCTATGATAAGTGATTAGTCCTTTTTCATAAAGCCTCTGGGCAATGCTCATTGTCATTTTTGCCGGAAACCTTAGTCTTTTTGAAGCTTCCTGCTGGAGCGTACTGGTTGTAAACGGGGGCAGGGGATTCTTCTTTGTTTCCTTCTTTTCAACTTTTTCAACCATGTATTCTGAATCTTTCAGCTCTTTAATTATCTCATCTGCCTGTTTTTCTGTCTTTATTCCCATTTTAGGGATAACCTTTTTATCTTTTTTAAAAAGCAGAGCTTCAAACTCTTTTTGGTCTTTAGACAATAGGGCAGTGATAGTCCAGTACTGTTCTTGGATGAATTTCTCAATTTCTCTTTCTCTTTCAACTATAAGTCTTACTGCAACAGACTGGACTCTTCCGGCAGAGAGACGTCTGGCAACCTTTTTCCATAAAAAAGGAGAGAGTTTGTAGCCGACAATTCGGTCAAGTATTCTTCTTGCCTGCTGGGCATTGACTAAATTCATGTCAATCTTTCTCGGATTTGAAAGCGCTTCTTCAATAGCTGGTTTAGTGATTTCGTGAAAAGCGATTCTTTGGGGATTTCTAAGATTTAAGATTTGCTCCAGATGCCAGGAGATAGATTCTCCTTCTCGGTCTTCGTCTGTCGCTAAAATCACTCTTTCTGACTTCTTTGACTCTTTTTTCAATGAAGATATCACTTTCTTTGACTTTGAAGGGATTACGTATTCGGGTTTAAAATTATTCTCTATATCTATTCCCAGTTTATCTTCAGGCAGGTCTCTTACATGACCGAAAGAAGACATTATTTTATAACCCCTGCCTAAAAACTTGGAAATAGTTTTTGCTTTAGTCGGGCTTTCTACAATTACTAAGTTCATATATTTAGTTATACTTGTTCATTGTTTTTTTAAGTCCTTCTTTTTTAAAATATTCTACAGCTTCAATTGTTTTTTTAACAGCTCTTTTAAACAAAACCTCTTCTTTTTGGGAGAACTTCTTTAAAACAAAATCAGAGGCGTCTTTTAAGTTTTTACTCCTTATCCCGATTCTAATTCTTATAAAATCCTGGCTTCCAATCTCGTTTATTATTGATTCTACTCCTTTATGTCCGGCTGAGCCCCGGTTTTTAACAATCTTTATCTTGCCTAAGACAAGGTCACTGTCATCATGGATAACAAATAAATCCAAGCACTTCCCTTTATAATAATCAAGGGCCAGTCTTACTGCTCTTCCTGAATTGTTCATATGGGTTTGGGGCTTTATAATAATTATTTTCTCATTGTTAAAAACTCCTTCAGATATTAAAGAATTAATTTTCTTAGAAAAGATAAAATCAGAAAAGTTGTTCTTTTTCTGAAATTCATCAACAGCTGTAAAACCAGCATTGTGCCTTGTTCTTAAGTATTTTTCTTCTGGGTTTCCTAATCCTGTAATAATAATCATATTTTTTTCATTATATTACTTTTGTTTTTCAACAGCAACTATTGACACTTTATTTATTTTTAATAGAATTAACTATTGGCTCTTTGTATCTTTCAGGAAAGGAGATTAGCTTTAACAGGAAAGAGAAGGGGCGCAGCGGGAGTTGGCTGGTTCAACTGGTGCGAAAAGGAGATCTGAAATGTGCTCGAGGGCAAGAAGGAATGGAGACGACAGGATTGTCTCTTTCGGAGACCTCAGCTTTGACCAGCAGCGTTTTCTTTCTCTCTGCGGGGAGGGCTGTGATATTAATAATTACAGCCATTTGAAGAAGGTTGCGTCTTTGTTCTCAATCCGGTTTGGCGCCGAGATGAATCCGCATACTGTTAGGCGCCTCATTACAAACATTAGAAGGCGCAGGAAGAGGTCAGCCTCAACAATCCTGCTTGGCAGGAGGCCTCCTCCCTGTGTGAAAAAGCCCCGCTGTCTCCGCTTCTAATCGTTCCTTTCTTGAAGGTTTGAGCTGTAGAGCTTTATCTGCAGCTCTTTTGTTTAAAAAGGACTTGCAATTTATCGTAAAATTTGCTATAATGACTTTAAATTATATGAAAAAGATTCTTTCTTTTACTTTGGAGGTTATAAAGGTATTGATAATTTCTTTAGTAATTGTAATTCCAATCAGATATTTTTTATTCCAGCCGTTTTTCGTCAGGGGAGAATCAATGGAACCTAATTTTGAAAACGGCGATTATTTGATTGTTGATGAAATCTCCTATTATTTCAGAGAGCCTAAAAGGGGAGAGGTTATTGTTTTTCAGTATCCTGACAATCCCTCCCAGAGATTTATAAAGAGGATTATAGGGCTCCCCGGAGAAACAGTAGAAATTAAGGACGGACAGATAAAAATCTCTATTGGGGAAACAGAAGAATTTTTAAATGAGTCCTCTTATTTATCCGACTCAATAAAGACTTTGGGAGATGTAAGGGTTGTTTTAAAAAATGATGAGTATTTTGTTCTGGGAGACAATCGCCTTTACTCTTTTGATTCAAGAAGATTCGGTATTCTGCCTAAAGACAATATTATAGGCAGAGTCTTTTTGAGAGCCTGGCCTTTTGCTTCCTTAAATATCTTTGAGACGCCCCTCTATAATAAATAATATGAAGAAATTAAAATTCCAGTCTCAGGCAGGAATGAATGATATTTTGCCAGAGGACCAAAAGTATTTCAAGAAGGTTTATGAAGTAGTTTCTGAAATAGCAGACTTTTACGGATTTTCAAAAATAGAGACCCCCATATTAGAAAATGCAGACCTTTTTACAACTGCTACCGGCACAGCAACAGATATTGTTAAAAAGCAGATGTACAGCTTCAGAACTAAAAGCGGAGATTTTCTAACCTTAAGGCCTGAAGGAACCCCGGGGATAATAAGAGCCTATATAGAGCATGGAATGCAGAATCTTCCTCATCCGGTAAAGCTCTGGTATTTTGGTCCTTTTTTCCGCTATGAAAGGCCTCAGTCAGGAAGATACCGCCAGTTTCATCAGTTTGGGTTTGAGGTAATCGGAGAAAAAGGAGCAGTGGTTGATGCTCAGATTATTCAGATTTTTTACAATATCTTAAAAGAATTAAAGTTAAAGAGCTTGATTATAGAGATAAACAGCATTGGAGACAGCCAGTGCCGTCCCTATTACAAAAAACTTTTATCTAATTATTTTAGAAACAGAGAAAGCAGTCTCTGCGTTGAATGCCGGAGGCGGCTTAAAGAGAATGTATTGAGAATCCTAGACTGCAAAGAAGAAAAGTGTCAGCCGGTTAAGGCCGATGCTCCTCAAATACTCGACCATTTATGCGAGGAATGCCGTCTTCATTTTAAAGAAGTGTTAGAGTTTTTAGATGAGGTTGAAATACCTTACCGTTTAAATCCGTACTTAGTCAGAGGTCTTGATTACTACACCAAAACTATTTTTGAGATTTTCTCTATTTCAGAAAAGCAGGATCAGGACAGCAAAGAAAAAGAGCTTGCGTTGGGCGGAGGCGGCAGGTACGATAAGCTTGTAAAGATTTTAGGAGGCAAAGATATGCCGGCCTCGGGCGGTGCGGTAGGAATAGAAAGAGTCGTTTCTCTTTTGAAAAATCAGGATGTAAGGTTTAAAGAAGAAAATAAGGTTTCAGTGTTTATAGCCCAGCTTGGAAACTTGGCGAAAAGAAAAAGCCTTAAACTGATGGATGGGTTCAGAAAGATGAATATTAAGGTGGCTGAATCATTCGGAAAAGATTCATTAAAAGCCCAGCTTAACAGAGCAGACAGAATAGGCGCTAAATATTCTTTAATCATAGGCCAGCAGGAATCTCTTGACAACACCGTGATAATAAGGGATATGAAAACTGGAAAGCAAAACATAGTAAAATTTGAAAAGGTGTTGGAGGAAATAAAAAGATTGTTAAAAAATAAATAAGAAATGGATACTAAAGACTGCATATTCTGCAAAATTATAAATAATCAAACGCCTTCAGAAATTGTTTATGAAGATGAAAAAGTTATTGCTTTTAATGATATTTATCCCAAGGCTCCGGTTCATATCCTTGTTGTCCCCAAAAAACACATTATTTCTTTAGACCATATTGAATTAGAAGATAAAGACCTTGTTTGGAATTTAATATCTACAGCTAAGAAAATAGCCAAGGATAAAAACCTTTCAGGCTATAAATTATTAATTAATATTGGACGAAAAGGGGGTCAGATTGTTGACCACCTTCATATTCATTTAATGGGCGATCCAAATAGATAAAAATGAGCTTAGAGATAAAAAAGCAGGAAAGAGAGACTTCTCAAAGTTTAGTAAGACGCTTTTCAAAAAGGATTAAAAAAAGCGGTATTTTAATCCGTGCCAGAAAGATTCAATTCAAAAAAAGGCCCAAGAGCGAGCAGATGAAGAAAAGATCAGCTCTAAGGAGAGAGGAGCTTAAAAAGGAATACGAGAAGCTTTCTAAGTTAGGCAAAATTAACAATAAATAATATTATGCTTAAACAAAAGATTCAATCCGAGATTTTGGAAGCGGTAAAAGAAAAAAATGAAAATATCTCGGGTGTTTTACGTTTGCTTTTATCTGTAATTTTCTCAAAAGAAAAAGAGAAGAGGTATAAAATAGCTAAAGATAATCCTGACTTTGGCGAAAAAGAGCTTATTGAGAAATCAGAGCTTATAGACGAAGAGATAATCAATGTTATTTTTTCCGAGGTTAAAAAAAGAAAAGATGCAATTTTAGAGTTTGAAAAAGGCAAAAGAAATGATTTAATAGAAAAAGAAAAGGCTGAAATTAAAATTCTTGAAAAATATCTGCCAGAACAGATTTCAGAAGAAGAGATAAAAAAGATAGTTGAGGAAGCTGTAAGAAAAACAGGAGCCAGCCAAATAAAGGATATGGGCCGGATAATGGCAGAGGTAATGCCTAAATTAAAAGGAAAGGCAGACGGTTCTATCATCTCAAAGATTGTTAAAGAAGCTCTCGCTTAAAATTTAATTAGTGATAGAATTATAATATGGTTGAGATTAACAATTTAACTCTGGCAAAGATTGATAAAAATCTTCTTAAAAAATCTGCTGAGATTGTTTTAAAAGAGGAAGGAAAAAAAGACAGCGATTTATCTATTGTGATTGCAGGAGAAAAAAGAATTAGGTTTCTTAATAAAAAATACAGGAAAAAAGATAAGCCGACAGATGTTTTATCCTTTAGTTTTAATCAGGGTAATTTAAAAGAAGGACTAGGGGAAATTGTTATCTGCTTGAAAATAGTTGAAAAAAATTCCAAGAGGTTTAAACTGAATTATAAGGAGGAGGCTGCAAGGGTCTTAATCCACGGAATTTTACATCTTTTGGGATATAAGCACGAAGGCTCAAACAAAGAGCGTCAAATAATGAATAAAAAAGAAGAGTATTATTTAAATTATGCCAAAGCCCTATAATATCACTGCTTTAGACATTGGTTCCGGTTCAGTAAAACTTGTCTCTGTTTTAAAGAGGCGCGGTGATTCAGATTTTGAAATCTTAGGATATCTAGAAGAGCCTTCTTTAGGGATAAGGAGGGGAGTGGTGATTAATGCTTCGCAGGTATCTGATACCATTTCTTCTTTAGTTAGAAAATTAGAAGACAAAAGCAAAAAGAAGATAGGCGGAATCTACGCCAATATCGGGGGAGGGCACATAAACAGCGTCTGCTCCCGCGGACTGGTTTCTGTTTCAAGGGCAGATCAAAAGATTTCAAGAGAAGATATCTACAGGGTTATTCAAGCGGCTCAGACATTTCCTCTGCCTTCAAATAAAGAGATAATTGAGGTTTTTCCAAAAGACTTTATTGTTGATGGAGGGAACAGCATCAAAGAAGCGGTAGGGATGCAGGGGGTGAGGCTTGAGGCAGATGTTTTAGCTATTTGCGGATTTTCTCCTTATTTAAATAATTTAAAAAAATCTATTTTAACTTCAGGGCTTGAAATCAACTGCCTTATTCCCACTCCTTTGGCAAGTTCAAAAGCAGTTTTAACTCCCAGAGAAAAAGAATTAGGGGTTTGTGTTTTGGATATTGGATCAGGGACAAGCTCAATGAGCGTTTTTGAAGAAGGAAGCTTGATTCATACAGCGGTCTTTCCCGTTGGTTCAGGCCATATCACGAACGATATTGCCGTGTGCCTTAAAACAGATATTGATACTGCCGAGAAGATAAAAATAGAGTTCGGAGCATTAAGAGAAAGCGGAGCTTCAGAGAAAAGAAACAGAAAGAATGAGAAAAAGATAAAGATTGAAGGAGAAGATAATGTGAGCTTTTCTAAAAAAACCCTGAATGATATTATAGAAGCCAGAGTTTCTGAAATTTTTGACCTAACCAACAAAGAGCTTAAAAAGATTTCAAAACAAGGGCAACTGCCCGCAGGAGTTGTTCTAACAGGAGGCGGCGCCAAGATTTTAGGGATTAGAGATTTTGCGAAAAAAGAATTGAAGCTTCCGATAAGAATCGGAACCCCTGTCTTTCTTTCAGAAGAAAAAGGGCGCCATCAGGTTTTTGGACTTTCAGATGACCCGGGCCATTCAACCCTTTACGGGCTTTTAATAGAGGCTATAGAGATGGAGGAAGACGATATAAGGGATTCAGGCGGCGGAGGAGGATTCTGGCACAAGGCTAAGAGCTTATTAAGAGTTTTTATACCATAAGTATTAAGGGAGGTTTTCTCCCTTATTTTTCCCCAAATAATTTATTATGAATTCTAATAAAATAAAAGTGGTTGGAGTGGGCGGTTCAGGCTGCAATGCTATTTCCAGAATGATGAAGTGCAAAATTAAAGGAGTTGAAATGATAGCTGTTAATGCTGACGCCCAGGATCTTCAAAAAGCCAGAGCTCATAGAAAAGTCAGGATAGGCAAAAAGATAACTAAGGGTCTTGGCACGGGAATGAATCCGGAGATAGGACAGAAAGCGGCTGAAGAGCAGAGAGAAGATTTAGAAGAAGCTTTGGCAGGAGCTGATATAGTTTTTGTCACCTGCGGCTTGGGAGGGGGATGCGGAAGCGGAGCTTCATCAGTTGTCGCAGAGATAGCTAAAAAGAATGGAGCCTTGACAATAGCGGTAGTTACTAAGCCTTTTTCCTTTGAAGGCGATCAGAGGGCTGAAATTGCTCTTAACAGCCTAAGAAAATTAAAGGATAAAGTAGACACCTTAATCGCTATTTCCAATGATAAATTGTTTTCTATCTTAGAACCGAAAACAACGGTGGTAAGCGCTTTTTGGTTCTGCGATGAGATTTTAAGGCAGGCAGTTCAGGGCATATCTGATTTGATTGTTCTTCCCGGAATAATAAATATTGATTTTGCCGATGTGAAAGCAATTATGAAAAACTCTGGATTCGCTCTTTTCGGTATTGGAATTTCAAACGGACCCGAAAGGGCGAAAGAAGCTGCGCAGAAAGCGCTCAGCTCTCCGCTTTTAGATATATCCTCTAAAGGAGCTAAAAGAGTCCTGTTCAATATATCAGGAGGGAAGGATATTAGTCTTTCAGAAATAGACGAAGCAGCAAAAATCATTACCCAGCAGGTTTCTCCTGAAGCAAAGTCAGTATTTGGCGCAATCCAAGACGAGAAATTGAAAAAAGGAGAAATAAAAGTTACAGTTGTTGCTACTGGATTCAGCCTCTGATTTTATTATTTCAAACTTAATTTTAAAAGGGGGTTTTCCACACCTTGACCCCCTTTTTCTATGGGTTAAAATAGAGTAATTAGTCCCCAAAAGCCTATTTTTTTATCGCCAAAAATGGATAATAAAATAACAAAAGTTCAAAAAAGAGATGGTTCAATAGTTAATTTTGACCAGATAAAGATTACCGACGCCGTTTTTAAGGCGATTACCGCTGCTAATCAGGGCGACGGCGTATTGTCTAAAAAAATTTCTGAAAAAGTTATTCAGATTTTAAACAGAAGATTTAAAAATGATGAAATCCCTCAAGTAGAGCAGATCCAGGATATTGTGGAGGAAGTTTTGATTTTAGAAGGATTGGTTGAAACAGCTAGAGCCTATATCTTATACAGAGAACAAAGAAGGAGAATCAGGGAGGCGGCTTTAGTCAGCGAAGAGGCAGTAGACAGAATAGATCATTATTTGGAAAAATTAGATTGGGAGGTTCAGGAAAATGCCAATATGGCCTTTTCTTTGCAAGGAATGAATCACTACGGGGTTTCTTATATTATAAAAAGGTATTGGCTTAATAAAATTTATCCTAAAGAAGTCAGAGAAGCATCAGAATCAGGAGATTTCCACATTCATAATTTGGATACTTTGGGTCCTTATTGTTGCGGATGGGACCTTTATGGCCTTTTATTGAAAGGTTTTGGAGGAGTTAATGGCAAGGTGGAGGCAAAGCCAGTAAAACATCTAAGAGCAGCCCTGGGTCAGGTAGTAAATTTTTTATACACTCTTCAAGGAGAAACAGCTGGCGCGGTTGCCTTTTCAAATTTTGATACTCTGCTTGCTCCTTTTATAAGGTATGATAATTTAAATTATCAGCAAGTAAAGCAATCCCTTCAGGAATTTCTGTTTAATATGGCGATACCCACTAGGGTTGGCTTCCAGTGTCCTTTTTCCAATATTACATTAGATCTTAAACCCTCTCCTGTTTTTGAAAAACAGCCAGTAATATCCGGAGGACAAAATCAAAAAGAAACTTACGGTGATTTTCAAGAAGAAATGAGAATATTTAATAAGGCCTTATACGAATCACTGCTTGAAGGAGATAAAAGCGGAAGGCCATTTCATTTTCCTATTCCTACGATTAATATCACTAAAGATTTTCCCTGGGATGATCATTCTTTTGATATAATATTTGAAGCTTCAGGCAAATACGGAACTAATTACTTCGCAAACTATATAAATTCTGAAATGAAGCCGGAAGATGTTAAAAGCATGTGTTGTCGTTTGAGATTAGACTTGACAGAACTCTATAATCGCGGCGGCGGCGGGCTTTTCGGAAGCGGAAGCCTAACAGGCTCAATCGGCGTAGTTACAATTAATCTTCCTAGGATAGGATACTTATCGAAAACCAAAAAAGAATTTCTTGAAAGATTGGGACATTTAATGGATTTAGCAAAAGAAAGCTTGGAGATAAAAAGAAAAACAATAGAGAACTTTATTGAAAAAGGCCTTTATCCTTACTCACGCTTTTATTTATCAGATGTTAAAAAATCAAGAGGAAGATATTTCGCTAATCATTTTTCTACTATTGGCGTGGTTGGAATGAACGAAGCTCTTCTAAATTTCTTAGAAGAAGACATCGCTTCAAAAAGAGGAATGATTTTCGCTTTAGAAATAATGAATTTTATGAGAGAAAAAATGGTAAATTATCAAAAAGAAACAGGAAATATTTACAATTTAGAAGCAACGCCCGCAGAATCAACTTCTTATAGATTAGCTCTAAAAGACAAAGAAAAATATCCAGATATTATTAGCGCCGGTTCGAAAGAAGAACCTTATTATACAAACTCTACTCAACTGCCGGTTAGTCATACAGACGATGCGTTTGAAGCGTTAAAACTTCAGGATGAATTACAATGTCTTTATACAGGCGGCACCGTAGAGCATCTTTTTTTAGGTGAAGCTGTTTCTAATGTTGAAACAGTAAAGAAATTAGTTAAAAAGGTTTTTGAAAACTTCCATCTCCCTTATATCACTCTAACGCCTACCTTTTCAATTTGCCCTACTCACGGATATTTAACAGGAGAGCATTTCACCTGTCCTAAATGCACCATTAAACAGCCTTGCGAAGTTTATTCTAGAATAGTTGGTTATTTGAGGCCGGTTCAGCAATGGAATAAGGGAAAGGTTCAGGAGTATAAGGAGAGAAAAGAATTCGTCTTAAAGTAAAACTATAATCAATAATAATTAAAACCTCTTACTATTGAGAGGTTTTTTTGATACAATAAGAAAATAATATTATGATTATCGGAGGACTTCAAAGGCTTACTTTAATAGATTATCCGCATAAATTAGCAGCCACTGTTTTTTTAGCAGGCTGTAATTTTAGATGTCCCTGGTGTTATTCTTCCGAACTGGTCTTGCCTGAGAGAATAGAAAAACAGCCTAAAATCTCTGATAAAGAATTCTATAATTTTCTATCAACAAGAAAGAATCTTCTAGAGGGAATCGTTGTCTGCGGGGGAGAGCCCTGTTTAAATAAGGACCTGCCTGAATTTATTTTAAAGATTAAAGAATTTGGCTACGAGGTAAAGATTGATACTAACGGTTCTAATCCCAATATGCTTAAAAAATTAATAGACAATAAGCTTATTGATTATATAGCAATGGATATCAAGGGTCCGATTAGAAAATACAAAGAGCTTATAGGTTTGAATTTTGATATAGAAAACATTAAAAAGAGCGCTTCTTTAATTAAAACAAATAGAGTTGATTATGAATTTAGGACCACATTGGTTCCCGGCCTTTTGGAAAAAGAGGACATAATAGAGATAGGCCAGTGGCTTTCCGGCGCAAAGAGGTATTATCTCCAGAACTTCAGGCCTCAAAAAACAATAAATCCAAGGTTTGAGAAATTAAAACCTTATCCTGAAAAGTATCTTTATCAGATAAAAGAAGCTGTTTCTCCTTTCTTTGATGTTTGTCTAATAAGATAAGTTCAAGCTTTAAATTAGATGGGAAAATCAAGGATATTTTTCTATTTGTGCCTTTCTTTTATCATTGGGGTCTTTTTAAGTTCTTTTTTTGAAATCTCTGATAAATTAACGCTTGTTCTTTTAATTTTAGGCATTTCAGTTTTTGTCGTTTTCTATAGGCATCAAAAAACTGCTCTCTGCGGCTTGCTTTTCATTCTTTTCAGCATCGGGCTCTTGAGGCATCAAACTGTATATTTTAAAGCAAGAAACAATGAAATCATTGATTACTTTGGGACAAAACAGACAATTTCAGCAGTAGTTGTTAAAGAGCCTGTTGTCAAAGAAAATGTTTTAAATTTAACCTTAGGGGAGCTTAATGTTATAAATGAAAATCAAAAGGCTCCTGTTGATGGAAGAATTCTATTAATTTCAAGCCGCTATCCCGAATATAGCTACGGAGATATCCTGGAAGTAAGAGGCATAATTTACGAACCCCAAGAGCTTGAAGAATTCAATTACAAGGATTATCTTTTAAAAGACAGAGTCTACGGTCTTGCATCTTTTTCCGAAATCAGGGTTTTAGGCAATAAGGCAGACAATAGCTTTAATTTCAAGATTCTAAAAGGCATATTGTCTTTTAAAGAAAAGCTATCAGAAAGCGTCTATAGAAACTTATCTCCTCCTTACAGTTCAATCTTAGGCGCTATGATTTTAGGGGATAAAAGCAGACTTTCAAAAGAATTAAAGGATAAACTCAATGCCTCGGGATTAAGGCATATTACTGCAATTTCAGGAATGCACGTAGTTATTTTAACAGGCATTCTGATGAGTTTGTTTTTAGGGCTTGGCTTTTGGCGCCATCAGGCTTTTTATCTTTCAATCTTTTTTATCTTTATTTTTGTATTAATGACCGGGGTTCAGGTTTCAGCAATAAGAGCCGGAATAATGGGTTCTCTTTTTCTCTTAGCCCAGAAATTCGGCAGAAAATCAACCAGCTTTATAACAGTTGTTTTTGTTGGTTCTTTGATGCTCTTTTTAAATCCTTTGCTTTTAAGATACGATGTGGGATTTCAGCTTTCTTTTTTAGCAGTTTTAGGAATAATTCTTTTTGGCGATGTTTTAGAGAAGCGGCTTAGATTCATACCCCTTCAGAAAGTTATAAATCTAAGGAGCAACCTTTCAATAACTTTTTCAGCTCAAGTCTTTACTCTGCCTATTTTAATCTATAACTTTGGAACGATATCACTTGTTTCCCTTATTAGCAATATCCTGATACTCCCTATCTTATACTGGATTATGATATTTGGATTTATCAGCGGTTTCTTAGGGATTATCTGGGGCTTCTTAGGCTGGATTTCATCTTTTTTCTCTTGGTTTTTTCTTGGTTATATGGTTTTAGTAATTGATTTTTTCTCTAAAAGCTGGTTCCAGATAAATATTGGTTATGTAAGCTGGGTTTGGCTTTTTGTTTTCTATTTGATTTTAGGCTTTATTGTTTGGCTGATAAAAAGGAGAGAAAAGTTGAATTTTATGGTATAATTTAGATATGAACAGCATTAATAGAAAAGCCTGGGTTGTAAGCATAGATATGGGATACGGCCATCAGAGAACAGCTTATACTCTTCGTGATTTTGCTTTCAGCGGCAGGGTTATCAGGGCCAATAACTACGAAGGGATGCCTAAAGAAGATAAAAGAATATGGCATT
Source organism: Minisyncoccota bacterium (assembly GCA_028687715.1). Lineage (GTDB taxonomy): Bacteria > Patescibacteriota > Minisyncoccia > Minisyncoccales > GWA2-38-27 > JAQTZP01. Next base: position 22,810 of record JAQTZP010000003.1, on the reverse strand, counting down.
CCACCCGGGAGTTTTACGAATTCATATCAAGATTTAAAAAGATTCCTCTGGCCGGAGACCTTGCTTTTTCTTTGTTTGACCGATTTCAGGAGATTCCAAGCTTTTACCCCAAAAGAGATCTTTCAAAACCATCATTATTTTTAAAAAGAATATCTAAGATGATTAAAAAAGGATGGGGCAGAGATTTGATTTCTAAATTAAAAGACAGAAATTCATTAATAAGCAGTAGATTTGATAGGGGGGAAATTCCCTTTATTACAACATTCTTTACTCCGGCATTTATGGCTGAATCATTCAATTACCCCGGAGAGATATTCTGCGTAATCTGCGATGCTGATATTTCAAGAAGCTGGGCTCCTATTTTGTCTTCTAAAAGCAGGATTAAATATCTGGCTCCCAATTCCTGGGTTGTAAACAGACTAAAGCTTTACGGAGTTAAAGATGAAAATATCTTTTTAACCGGATTTCCCCTCCCAACAGAAAATATTGGAACAGAAAATATGGAACTTTTGAAAAATGACATCTCTTACAGGATTTTAAACTTAGACCCAGAAGCCCGCTACCGCCATAATTACAAGTTTTTAATCAATGAATATATCGGCGACTTGCCTGATTTGACAGACCATCCGCTGACTATTCTTTTTTCTATCGGAGGGGCTGGCTCTCAGAAAGAATTGGTGGCTCAATATATTAAAAACTTAAAAGAAGAGATAAAGAATAAAAAGATTAAGATAATCTTATCAGCGGGAATTAGAGAAGAAGTTAAAAGATATTTTTTAAAGATAATAACAGATTTTGGGCTGGGCAAGAATGTAAATGATAATATTGAGATAATTTTTGAAAAAGAAATATATGATTATTTCTATGAATTCAACCAAAGACTGAAAGAAACTGACATTTTATGGACTAAACCGAGCGAGTTGTCTTTTTATTGCGGCCTTGGTCTTCCGATTATCATCGCTCCTTCAATAGGCTCTCAAGAAGATTTAAATAGAAAATGGCTGCTTAGAACCGGAGCCGGAATAATTGAAGAAGACCCTAAATACGCAAGAGAATGGCTTTTTGATTATATAAACAGCGGCAGGTTTGCTGAAGCGGCAATGCAGGGGTTTATTGAAACAGAGAAATTAGGAGTCTATAATATATCTAAGGTCTGCTTTGGGTCAAATGAGAATCATTAATTTCTTAAAAATAACACTTCTTCTTGTTTTTGTCTTGCTCATTGCTTTTTTCGGTTATTTTTTTACAGGGAAAAGCGAACCAGCAGAAAATATATCATGGGGAATAAACTTTTCTCAAGACCATTCAGAGAAATTGGGATTTAGCTGGCAGGACGTCTATTTTTCTTTAATAGATGATTTAGGGGCAAAGAAAATAAGGATAGCTGTTAATTGGGATTTAGTTGAAATTAAAGAGAACGAATATAATTTTAAAGATTTAGACCAGCAGGTTCAAATTGCCGATGATAAAGACATAGAGCTTATCTTGGCGATAGGGATGAAGACGCCGCGCTGGCCTGAATGCCATATTCCTGTTTGGGTTCAAGGGTTTGATGAAAATCAGAGAAAAGAGAGGGTGCTTAATTTAATAAAAGAGATTGTTTTAAGATATAAAGACAGGGATTCAATTGTTGGATGGCAGGTTGAAAATGAGCCCTTTTTCCCTTTCGGCCAGTGCCCTAAAAATGATAAAAACTTATTGAAAGAAGAAATTAGTTTAGTGAAATCGCTTGACGATAAAGAAAGACCAGTTATAATTTCAGATACAGGAGAGCTTTCTTTATGGATTGAACCAGCGATGCTGGGAGATATTGTCGGAATTACAATGTATAAGATTGTCTGGTCTCCGGAGTTAAGCTCTTATCTGTCATTTCCTTATCCTTCTGTTTTCTATTGGCGCAAAGCCCAATTGATTAAAAAGGTTTTCAACAAAGAAGTAATCTGCGTTGAACTTCAAGCAGAGCCCTGGGTTCCCAACCTCATATACTATTCTTCATTGGATGAGCAGGAAAAATCAATGAATTTAACTCAGTTTAAAAAGAATATTGAATTTGCTAAAAATACCGGTTTAAAAGAATTTTATCTCTGGGGCGCAGAATGGTGGTATTTTATGAAGGAAAAAAACAACAAGCCTGAAATCTGGGAAGAAGCTAAATTATTATTTAATTAAATTCTACTTATGCTTTCAATAATTATTCCAACATTTAACGAAGAGAAATTCCTGCCTTTTTTGCTTGAATCTATAAAAAGGGAGATTTCAGGCATAGATATTGATTATGAAATAATTGTTGCTGATGCCGGCTCAAAAGATAGAACTAGAGAAATAGCTGCCCAGAATAATGTTAAAATTATCCAAGGCGGTCTTCCGGCTCAAGGAAAAAATAACGGGGCTAAAGCGGCCCAGGGAAGCTTATTATTGTTTTTGGATGCTGATACTATCTTACCTGATAATTTCTTCAAAAAAGCTATTGATGAATTTAATGCCAGAGAGTTGAAAATAGCCGGCTTCCCTCTGCTTCCGGATAAAGGCAGAATAACAGCTCTGTTTTTTAACATCTTCTACAACTTCCCAGTTATTTTTATGGAGAGATTTCTCGCCCACGCTTCAGCAGGAATCTTAATTGATAAAGGGCTTTTTGATAAAATCAATGGATTTGATGAAGACATTAAACTGGCTGAAGACCATGATTTGGCAAGAAGGGCAAAGAAAATGGCAAAATATGGGTTTATAAAATCCTCTGTTATTTATATATCCAAAAGACGCTTTAAAAGAGACGGCTGGTTTAAAACTTATACAAAATACGTTTTATGCGAGCTTTATATGGTTTTAATCGGTCCTGTAAAATCTGATATATTCAGATACAGATTCGGCCACTATTATCAGAAAATTAAGAAATATTAATTTTATTTATGAATCTATATAACCTCCCGAACCTAAAAATGCCTTCTATTAAAAAACTTATTAAATCTCTTGAAGAAAAGAAGAATTTTAAGCTGTCAGTTTTTACCTTTGTTGTCTTTGCCTTATTCTGGTTTTTGGTCGGAGTCCTTTTTATAACATACATTTATTACCCAATAGGGAATTATCTTAAAAATATTAATCTGCCGCTTATCGGAGGAGTCCAGAGAACCAGTTTAGAATCAGAAGTCTGCATTTCAGAGGAAGAAGCTGCTGTAAGGGCGGTTAAAGAAGTTTCACCGGCAGTTGTAAGCATTATTGTTTCCAAAGACGTCCCTATTGTAGAAGAATACTTTTACAACCCTTTTAAAGAATACGAGCAGTTCTTTGGTCCCAGCCCTTTTGAGTATCAGATTCCTCAATACCGCCAGATAGGAACGGAAAAAAAGGAAATTGGAGGAGCGAGCGGGGTAATTATTTCAGAAGATGGCATAATTTTGACTAACAAGCACGTGGTTTCAGATGAAGAAGCCGAATACATTGTTTTTACAAATGACGGTTCAAAATATCCGGCAAAAGTTTTAGCCAGAGATCCGGTTCAGGATTTAGCGGTAATAAAGATTGAGCCTGAAAAGCAAATGGATGAGAGCGGAAATGCAGCTGTAAAGTCTTTTCCAACAGCAAGATTGGGAGATTCTGATAGTTTAGAGATAGGCCAGACTGTGATTACCATAGGAAACGCTTTGGGGGAATTCAGAAATACTGTTTCAAAGGGAGTGGTTTCGGGTTTAGGCAGGACTATTACAGCTTCAGGCGGAGGAATAATTGAAACGCTAGAGGACGTTATTCAAACAGATGCGGCAATCAATAAAGGAAATTCAGGCGGGCCTTTGGTAAACCTAAAAGGAGAAGTTATCGGTATTAACACCGCTACTGTGCTTGAAGCTCAAAGCATTGGATTTTCTATCCCTATAAACAGGGCTAAAAGAGATATCGAGCAGATAAAATCATTAGGGAAAATTGTTTATCCTTTTTTAGGAGTCAGATACGTTTTGGTTAATGAAAAGATAAAAAAAGATAACAATCTATCCGTAGATTACGGCGCTTTGATAGTAAAAGGGGATAACGGCGAGAAAGCTGTTTGGCCTGATTCAGCAGCCTATAAAGCAGGACTGAAGGAAAATGATGTAATTCTGGAAGTAAATGGGGAAAGAATCACCCAGGAAAACAGCTTAGCTAAAATATTAATGAGATACAATCCTAATGATAAAATATCTTTAAAGGTTTTAAGGGAAGCCGATGAAATGAATATAGAGGTTGTTTTAGGAGAAAGAACAGAGTAGTTATGATTAAACTTTATAATAATCTATCTATCTTCTTATTTATCTTCTTTAAAAAGGGGCTGATTTAAGTTGTTAATCAAAGATAAAAACAATTTCAATCAGCCTCTCTTTTAAAAGAGGCTTTTTTGTTCTTTTTCTAGCTGGAGGCAAAGAATGATTGTCTGGATGAAAAAGAGCGCCAATCAAAAAGATATTGATGATTTATTAAACTATGCCTTAAAGAAAGGTTTTGTCGTCGAGGTAAATAAAAGAAATAGCCAAGTGCTGGTTGCTCTTTTCGGGCCGATAATAACTTCTGTTGCCTTAAAAGGTTTTAGAGAAATGAAAGGAGTAGAAAGAGTTGTAAAAGATAATAGTTATTTTCTGTCCCATTTTAGGGATTTTGAAGAGCCTGTTTCTTCAAGATATTTATAGTTCTTTTTTTAGACCTGAAAAATCAGGTCTTTTTAGTTTGATTTTTTTTAAAAAATATGATAAAAGATAATTATTAGTATGAACGGAGCTAATTTTACCCATAAAGCCCAAGAAGCAGTGATGCAAGCTCAATCCTTGGCCCAGGAAAGAGGCCAGCAGCAGGTTGATGCTCTGCATTTATTACTATCTCTGCTTTCCCAGGAAGAAAGCGTTGTTTTGGCATTGCTTAGAAAAATAGGGGTTGATTTGGAAGGATTGGTAAAAAGAACAAAAGCTGCTTTAAACAGGATTCCTACTCTTGCCGCCCCTCAAGTATTCGGCCAGTTTTATCTAACTCAGGATATGGCTAAGATTTTAGAGAGAGCAAAGCAGGAAACAGTTAAAATGGGAGATGAGTTTATATCAGTAGAGCATCTGTTTTTAGCTTTGGTTGATTCTCCTACAAAAGCCAAGGAGATTTTAGATAAAGCAGTATTTTTCAAATCAGGAGACCTGAAAAACTTGGAAATTGCCAAGCTTGATTACGAAACAGTAATGAAGGCCTTGCTTCAGATAAGAGGCGGTCATAAGATTACAGACCCGGAGCCTGAATCAAAATACCAGGTGATTGAGAAATATACCAGAAATCTTACTTCAATGGCTCGGTCTGGAAAGCTTGACCCTGTAATAGGCAGAGAAGATGAAATAAGGAGGCTGATGCAGGTTTTATCCCGCAGGACAAAGAATAACCCTGTTTTAATAGGAGAGGCTGGAGTTGGAAAAACTGCTATTGTTGAAGGACTGGCTCAGAGAATTGACAAAGGCGATGTTCCGGAAAGCTTAAAAGATAAAGAACTCATCTCTTTGGACTTAGGAGTCTTGGTTGCCGGAACAAAATACAGGGGAGAATTTGAAGACAGAGTCAAGGCTATGCTTAAAGAAGTAAACAGAACGGCAGGCAGATACATCCTTTTTATAGACGAGCTTCATACTTTGGTCGGAGCCGGAGCGGCTGAAGGAGCTATTGATGCTTCAAATCTTTTAAAGCCAGCCCTTGCCAGGGGAGAGCTTCGCGCAATAGGAGCTACTACTTTAAAAGAATACCAGAGATATATTGAAAGGGATCCGGCCCTTGAAAGAAGATTCCAGCCTATTTATGTTAAAGAGCCTTCTGTTGAAGATACGATTTCTATTTTAAGAGGGATTAAGGAAAAGTATGAGGTTCATCATGGTTTAAGAATCAAGGATTCTGCCATTGTTGCTTCAGCTGAACTTGCTTCAAGGTATATTACAGACAGGTTTTTGCCCGATAAGGCGGTTGACTTGATGGATGAGGCAATGTCTGCTTTAAGGCTTGAGATTGAGTCAGAGCCGAATAAGCTGGAGGAGTTTAAAAAAGAGATTCAAAGGCTTGAGGTTGAAAAAGAAGCGATAAAAAAAGAAAAAGGGTCTCAAAAAAGGGTATTGGCTATTAATAGGGCTTTGGCTGATTTAAAAGAAAAAGCCAGAGCTTTTGAGCTTAAATGGAAATCTGAAAAAGAATTGATTCAAAAGATAAGAAACTTAAAAAAAGAGATAGACGAGCTTTCTTTTGAGGCAGAAGTTGCCCAAAGGGAGGCTAATTTGTCCAAGGTTGCTGAAATTAAATACGGAAGGATTCCAGAGCTTTTAAAAAAGGTAAATGAATCTGAAAAGGAATTGATAAGAGTTCAGCAGGATAATCAGATTCTAAAAGAAGAGATAGGCGAAGAAGATGTTGCCAACGTGGTTTCAAAATGGACTGGAATTCTAGTAACCAGATTAATGGAGGAAGAAGCCAAAAAGCTTGAGAAAACAGAAGAAATAATTTCAAAAAGGGTTATAGGCCAGAAAGAAGCAATATCTGTTATTTCCAATGCTATCAGGCGCTCCAGGGCAGGAATCTCTGAGGAAAACAGACCCTTGGGCTCTTTTATGTTCTTAGGGCCTACCGGAGTGGGCAAGACTGAAACAGCCAAAGCATTGGCCGAGTTTCTATTTAATGATGAAAACGCTTTAATCAGGCTGGATATGTCTGAATATATGGAAAAGCATACTGTTTCAAGAATGATTGGTTCTCCTCCAGGATATGTCGGATATGAAGAAGGAGGGCAGTTGACAGAGAAAATAAGGAGAAGGCCTTACAGCGTTATTCTTTTAGATGAAATTGAGAAAGCTCATCCTGAAGTTTTCAATATCCTGCTTCAGATTTTAGAAGACGGAAGATTAACCGACGCCAAAGGAAGAACAGCCTCTTTTAAAAATTCCATTTTGATTATGACTTCAAATCTTGGCTCTGAATATATAGCCAAGATGGGTTCTTTGGGATTTTTAGGAGAAAAAGAAGGCTCTGAAAAGGAAAGGCTTAAAGAAAAAGTAATGGATTCCTTAAGAGATAACTTCAGGCCTGAATTTTTAAACAGAGTCGATGATATTATTATTTTCAACTATCTTGACAAGCCCGAGATTAAAAAGATTGTTGAGCTTGAACTGGCTAAAGTTGCTGAGCGCCTTATAGCCAAGAATATTAAAATAAGGGTTTCAGAACAAGCAAAAGCAGTTTTGGCTGAAAAAGGTTTTGATCCGAACTTGGGAGCCAGACCCTTAAAGAGGGTGATTCAGCGGGAAGTTTTAAATCCTTTAGCTTTAAAAATCGTAACTGGAATGGTAAAAGAAAAGGATGAGGTTTTAATTGACGCAGAGGACAAAAAGATTATAATCAGGTCTCCTTTAGATTTAGTTAAAAATAGCAAAGAGAAAATCTTGGCTTAAATGCTAAAGAATATATTTAAAATTATTATCATCTTTACAATAGGGACAATCGGCGGGATTTTCGCTGACCAGATTCTCTGGCCTTATTTTATTGAAAGGCCTCTTTTCTATAAGTACCGCTTAGAGCAGTCTCCGGTCTATGTCACTGAAAAATATGAAGTATTTATTGAAGAAAATACTTTGTTGGAGGATATTGTTGAAGATGTTGAAAAATCTGTAATCGGGATAGGGACAGCTGTATCAGGCAAAAATATATCAGGTTCAGGGATTATTGTTACCTCTGACGGCTTGGTTTTAACTCTGGCAGAATTAGTTCCTGCTTCAGGCGCTTTTGCTTTTTATGTAGATTCAAAAGTTCTTGAGTATCAGATTTTAAAAAGGGATTTGGATAAAAACCTGGCTTTGATAAAGATAAACGAAGAAAATCTTAAAACAGTGGCTTTTGCTGATTTCGGCAGTTTAAGGTATGGAAAAAGGATATTTCTGGTATCATCTTTTTTTGAAAAAGGACTGAATAAATCAGTAAACGAAGGGATTATTAAAAATTACAATGATAAAATAATCCAGACAAATATGACAGATAAGACAAATGTCAAAGGAAGCCCTGTTTTTAATATAAAGGGAGAGCTTGTTGGAATTGCCAATGTTGATTCTTTAGGAAAGATTTCAGCTGTCCCTATCAATATAATAAGGGAGTTTATAGGGCTTTAACCAATATGGAGGATTTAATAAAATCAAAGATAAGAGAAATTCCCGACTGGCCTAAAAAAGGAGTAAGATTTAAAGATATTACTCCTTTAATTGAGGACAAAGATATTTTAAAAAAGATTATTGATGAACTGGCTCTTCCTTATCTGGATAGAAAGATTGATAAGGTGGTAGGAATTGACGCCAGAGGATTCATCTTAGCAGCTCCCTTGGCCTATAGGATTGGAGCGGGACTGGCTATTGTGAGGAAAAAAGGAAAGCTTCCTTTTAGAACCATTTCCAAAGAATATGCCTTAGAATACGGAAGCAATACGATAGAAATGCACGAAGATTCAATTTATCAGGGAGAGAAAGTTCTAATAATTGATGATGTTTTAGCTACCGGAGGAACTATGGAGGCGACAGTTGAATTGATTAATCAGCTGAAAGGAGAAATAGTTGGCATTGATTTTTTAATTGAGTTGATATCTTTAAACGGCAGAGGCAAGCTTAAAGGATATAATATAAGGAGCTTGGCAAAATACTAATATGGATGATTCTCAAATAAAGGCTCAAATAGGTTTAATCGGCGGCACCGGCTTCTATGATTTTTTTGAAGGCAGGGGCGAAGAGTTGGAAATTGAGACTAAGTTCGGCAGACCCAGCGATAAGATTACAATAGGGGAGATAGCCGGCAAGAAAGTTGCCTTCTTGCCCAGGCATGGGAAAAAACATCAAATTCCTCCGCATAAAATTCCCTACAGAGCGAATATATACGCTTTAAAGGAGCTTGGAGTTTCTAGGATAATCGCTCCCAGCGCAGTGGGCTCTTTAAAGCAAGAGCTAATGCCTGGTGATTTTGTTATCTGCGACCAGTTTGTTGACAGGACCAAGTTTCGCCAGGACAGCTTCTTTGACGGTCCGGAGGTGGCTCATATTGAAATGGCAAATCCATACTGTTTTGAGGCAAGAACAATTGCTTTGGAAAAAGCTAAAGAGCTTGGCATCAAGGCTCATCCCAAAGGAACAGTGGTTGTAATTGAGGGCCCTAAATTCTCAACCTTGGCTGAAAGTTTATGGTTTTCCAAAATGGGCTGGGATTTAGTTAATATGACCCAATATCCAGAGGTAGTTTTATCTTCTGAACTTGGCATCTGTTATTTAAACATATCTTTGATTACAGATTACGATGTCGGCATTTATTCAAGCCGGAAAATAGAGCCGGTTTCAATAGAGCAGGTTCTGGCGAATTTCAGACAGAATACAGAAAAGCTTAAAAGATATGTATCGTCTATTATAGAGAATATGCCCCAACAGAGGTCGTGCGACTGCCTGAAAAAAGCTGAAAGAGCTATAATTTAAATAATTTATTGTTTTGTAATTTCCATTCTGTTAATATATCTTTATGAGCATAGGAAGCGAGATTTACTTCTACAATCCTACCAAAGGAAGTTTGTCAACCGAAGAGACCATAGAAGAAATGATTTCATATATGAGAGAAAAGCCGGAAAGATTCTATGATATTATTGTCGGCTGCGATTCTTCATCAGAGGAGACTCCGAATTTCCCGGTAGTAGTGGCTATTTTAAGAGTCGGAGAAGGCGGAAGGTTCTTCTTAAAGAAGATTACTTATCCTGTTTCTGTAAACAAGAAGTTTTCCAATTGGAAAAACAGGATTTTGGAGGAAGTGCTTTTATCCTGCGAAATGGCTTTATTTCTAAAAGAGATATTTAATAAAAAGATTGAGCCCCTAAACGGATTTCTTAATTATCAGTTTCAATATATCCACGCTGACATCGGCGAGAACGGCAGAACCAAAGATATGATAAAAGAGCTTACAGGCCTTATAAGGGGAAACGGGTTTGAGCCGAAAATCAAGCCAGAGTCATATATTGCTTCAGTTGTAGCAGATAAATACAGCTAATAGATAATTTATCTTATGCTGGCAAAGGACCTTAGAGAAAAATTCATACGCTTTTTTGAAAAGAAGGGACATAAAATAGTTCCTTCCAGCTCTTTAATTCCTGACGATAAAACCGTTCTTTTGACTTCAGCAGGGATGCAGCAGTTTATTCCTTATCTTTCAGGAGAAAAAGATGTTTTAGCTGATTATAACAGTCGTCACTTGGCTTCTGTCCAGAAATGCTTTAGAACAGATGACATTGATGAGGTCGGAGATGACACTCATCATACTTTTTTTGAAATGCTCGGCAATTGGTCAATCGGAGAAGATTCAAAAGACGGCTATTTCAAAGAAGGAGCTATTAAGCTGGCTCTCGATTTCTTTATCAATGAAATTGGTTTGGATAAAGATAGATTTTGGATAACTATTTTCAAAGGAGGTGATAAAATTCCAAAAGACCAGGAATCGTTCAATCTATGGCAGAAGTACGGCATTTCATCCGATAGAATAAAAGAATTCGGATCAAAGGATAATTTCTGGGGTCCGACCGCCAAAGTTGGTCCCTGCGGGCCTTGTTCTGAAATTCATTACGACAGGGGCGAGGAATACGGATGCAAAGACCCTTTATGCGGACCAAACTGCGTCAAATGCAAGCGTTTTGTTGAATTGTGGAATTTGGTTTTTATGGAATATATGCTTACAGATGACGGCTCTTATATCAAACTGCCTCAGCGCAATGTTGATACCGGGATTGGCTTTGAGCGGCTTTTAGCCCTTTTAAATAATAAAGATTCTGCTTATGAGACCGACCTTTTTATACCGATAATCAAAGAGCTTGAGAGTATTTCAAAAGGAAGATGCCAGGATAATAAAAAGAATTTCAGGATTATTGCCGATCATATAAGGGGAGCGGTTTTTCTAACAGCTGACGGCGTTTTTCCTTCTAATGTTGAATCAGGCTATATATTGAGAAGGATAATAAGGAGAGCTGTCCGATTCGGAAGGATAATCAATATGCCTTATAACTTTTTAATTCCTTTAGCCGTAAAGGTTATTGAGAATTATAATAAAGAGCATCCTGAGCTGATGAGAAAAAAAACAGATATTTTAACATTGATTCAGAATGAAGAAGAGAAGTTTGAGAAAACCTTAGAGAGAGGCTTGAAAGAATTTAAATCTCAGATAAAGAATTCCAAATCAAAATTAATTTCTTCAAAATTAGCCTTTAACCTTTATCAGAGCTACGGTTTTCCTTTTGAACTTACAAAAGAATTGGCAGAAGAGGAGGGATTTAAGATTGATGAAGAGTCTTTTAAGCAAGAATTAAAGAAGCACCAGGAGATTTCCCGCAAAGGAGCTGAAAGAAAATTCGGAGGAATAGGAAAAGAGGCTGATAGTTATGAGGCAGTAAAGCTTCACACCGCAACCCATCTTCTTCATCAGGCGCTAAGGGATATCTTAGGCAAGGATATCAGGCAGATGGGTTCTGATATTACTTCGGAGCGGCTTCGTTTTGATTTTTCTTATCCTCAAAAGATGACAGAGGAGCAGATAAAAAAAGTTGAAGATATTGTCAATCAAAAGATTAAAGAAGGTTTAAAGGTTGATAAGAAAGAGATGCCCTTTAAAGAGGCGCTTGATTGGGGCGCATTGGCGTTCTTTAAAGAGAAGTATCCTCAGAATGTAAGCGTATATTCAATCGGAAGTTTCTCAAAAGAAGTCTGCGCCGGCCCTCATGTTGAAAGGACTTCTGAGCTTGGCGATTTTAAGATTATAAAGGAGGAATCTTCATCAAAAGGAGTAAGAAGGATAAGAGCGGTTTTAAAATAGTTTTTCAAGAATTGTAAAAATCTGCTAAAATTAATTAATGAGCTGGTTTTTTAATAAAAGAAGTATAAAAAAAGATAAGCTTTTTCTTGCTTTGGATATAGGAACCGAATCAATAAAAGCCCTTATTTTCTCCTATAATAATAATGATAAGAAAATAAAGGTTTTAGCCGATGGTTTGGCTTATTTGGAGGAATATATGAAGTTCAGCTTCACAGAGCTGGAAAATGAATCATTGAAAAAATCAATTTCATTGGCAGTAAATAATGCTGTTTCTATTTTAGAGTCTTCTGAAAAAAGAATTAAAATCAAGAAAAAGTGGCAGGTTTTCTTAGGACTGCCTCCAAATGTTTTAAAGGCAAAAGTTGTAAGCCAGAGCTATCTCAGGTCTTTGCCGAATAAGAAAATATCTGCCAGAGAAAAGGATATCATATCATCTGATGTTTTAGAGTCAGCCAAGAAAAAAATATCTGATAATTTCTTAAAGAATTTCGGAATTCTATCCCAAGATATTAATTGGATTTCTTTAAAGATAATTGAGAGTAAGATTGACGGGTATTTGGTCCCTTCAATAGTTGGTTATGAGGGCAAAATAGTTGAATTTGAAATTATAGGTGTTTTTTTGCCGAAAAACTACTGGCAGAGCTTTGATGGTATTTTTAATTCCTTAAAATTAGAAATAAAAGAAGTAGTTCATTTATCAGAGGCGCTGCCTATTTTCTCAAAAGATAGAAAAGACTGCGGTATTTTTTTAGATGTCGGAGCTGATATTACCCAGATATTTGTTTTAAAAGAAGGCAGAATAATCCATGTTGATGACTTTAAATCAGGGGGCAGACTGTTTAATCAAACCCTCTCTGAGCTTTGGGGCTTAGACAGAGAGACAATCAGAACAATGATAATCAATTATTCTAAGAGGCTTTTGACAGAATCGGCAGCCAAAAGAATCAAAGAAGTTTTCAGTCCTGATAAATCAGCCTGGGCCAAAAGCATAAAAATTCATTTAAAAAGGATAAAAAACAGAGAGGCTTTTCCTTGCTTTATTTTCGGAGGAGCTTCTCAGATTCCTGAAATTGAAGAATCGCTTAAAGAGATTGGAGATTTTGACTGCAGAAGGACAGAAGTGCTTTCTTTAAAAGATTTTAAAACGGTTGAAGATGAAAATAAAAGATTGAATAATCCGCAGTATATTCCTTGTCTTTTAATTTCTCATATAATTTTAAAATAAATGCCTAAGAAAATCTTTGATATCATTCCGCCCAAAGGGATTAAAAAAGAAGTAATTAATGAACCGCCTTTAGTTTTTAAAAAAGAATTACGGAAATCTTTTAATAAAGACATTTTTAAAAAGATATTTGCTTTAAGAATATTCATTTTTTTCATCTTTTTAGCAGTTTTAGGGTTTTTGGGACTATCCTTTATATCAAAAACTACGCTTAAATTATATCCAGAGACAGAAACTCTTACTTTAGTTAAAAAAATTGCTGTTAATGCCAGCCAGAACAAATTAGATAGTTCTTTATCCAATGACGGGGCTGTTTCCGGACAGATTTTCAGCGATCAGAAATCTGTTTCAGAAACTTTCTCCTCAACCGGCAGGGTTATAAAAGAAGAGAAGGCAAAGGGAGTAATAAGGGTTTACAACTCGTATTCTACCGCTAATCAGCCGCTTTTGGCCCAGACAAGGTTTATCTCTACAGAAGGAAGGATTTTTAAGTCTTTAAAACAAGAGGTAATCCCAGGAGGAAGGTATGAAAATGGAAAGTTAATCCCCGGTGAAGTTGATATAGAAGTCCAGGCGGCTGAACCCGGAGAAAACTATAACATAGGGCCTTCAACCTTCGCCATTCCTGGTTTTGCCGGGACCCCAAGATACACTGCTTTCTACGGCAAATCTTTTTCTAAAATGTCAGGCGGGTTTAAGGGAGAGGCGTCTAAGGTTACAGAAGATGATTTAAAGAGGGCGGAGAATGCATCAGCAGACAAAGCTAAAAAAGAAAGCCTTAGCTTTTTAAAGAAATCATTGCCCGAGGGTTTTATCTTAATAGATGAGACTATTTTTCAGGAGATAACGGATAAGAAATTCTCAAAACAATTAAATGAAGAAGCTCAAGACTTTACAGCTGAAATTATGGTTAAATCAAGGTCATTGATATTCAAGCAGTCAGATATTGAGAATTTTGTTAAGAATTATTTAACAGAGAATATATCCGATAATAAAAGATTCTTAGAGGATAAATTAGAGATTAAATATTCTTTTGATTCTTTTGACAATGAAAGAAACATTCTGTATTTAGACGTGGAAATCAAGGCAATAGTTTATCAAGATATTGACTTAGACAGCATTAAACGGGCAGTCTCGGAAAAGCTGTTTGACGAGGTTAAAATGTCTCTTTACGGGGATTCTTATCAGATTAAAAATGTTGAGGTTGAACCGGGATTGTTCTTTTTAAGAAAGAGATTTCCCAATGATTTGGATAAGATAAAAATAGAGCTGGTTTTTGATTAATTATTGACTTATTTATCAAACTTTGTTAAATTATATAATTATTCAATTTAATGGAAGATTTTAATAAAAAGGTTGTCAGGAAAAGCGGAATGGTTTTGGAAGCGCTTCCCAGTATTCAGTTTAAGGTCCGTCTAGATGATGACGGCAGAGAGATAATCGCCCATCTAGCAGGAAGATTAAGGATTAATAAGATTAAGATTCTGCCTGGAGACAGGGTAACGGTTGAAATGGGTTCTTATGATGAAAAGAGAGGAAGAATAGTTTACAGAGAAAAATAGCCATCCTTTACAATCCAACTTATTTAGTTAAGACGATTTTTTAATTTATGAAAGTAAGAGCTTCAGTTAAAAAAATCTGCCGCCATTGCAAAACTGTAAAAAGAAAGGGTCGGCTTTATGTCATCTGCAAAAACCCTAAACACAAACAAAGGCAGGGATAATTTATATGCTTAGAATTGCAGGGGCTAACATCCCTGAAAAAAAACAAATAGAAGTTGCCCTAACCTATATCTTCGGTATAGGCCCTTCTTTAAGTAGAAAAATCCTGAAAGAATTGAAGATAGACCCTTTTAAAAAGGCTTCTGCTTTGACAATGGAGGAAATCAGCAGATTAAGAAATGAGATTGAGAAGAAGTGCAAGACAGAAGGAGAGTTAAAAAGGCAGATAATGACTGATATTAAAAGATTAAAAGAAATCAGGTGCTGGCGGGGGATTCGCCATATTAAAAATCTGCCGGCAAGAGGCCAGAGAACTAAAACTAATACCAGAACCGTAAGGGGCAATGTCAGAAAAACTGTAGGTTCGGGCAGAAAACCTGCTCCAGGTCCAACATAATAAATATATGGGAAAAAAACGCATTATCCAAAAAAGTGAAGAAGAATTGTTAAAGGAAAGAGAAATAGTTGAGGCAGGAGTAAAAAAGGATGTTAAGGCCTCTCCTTTTTTAAGGACGTCAAAAGAGGGCAGAATCTATATTTGTTCCTCTTATAACAATACCATTATTACTCTGACTGATTCATCAGGCAGGGTTTTGAGTTGGAAAAGCGCCGGTTCAATAGGTTTTAAGGGAACCAAAAAAGCAACTCCTTTTGCCGCTTCAAAGGTTGCTGAAGCAATATCTTTAGTTATAAAGAAGTTTAATATATCAGGCATAGGCGTTTATATCAAAGGAATAGGCTCGGGCAGGGAATCAGCTTTGAGGTCGTTAGCCGCCCAGGGCCTCAATATGCTTTTTATAAAAGACGTTACTCCGATTCCTCATAACGGATGCCGGCCTAAGAAAGCGAGGAGAGTATAAATTAATAATCATTAAAATGGAAACAAGAAATTGTAAAATCTGCAGAAGAGTCGGGACTAAGCTTTTTCTAAAAGGGGATAAATGCCTTTCTATAAAATGCACAATGGTTAAAAAGCCTTATCCTCCGGGCCAAAAAGGGAAAAGAAGAACAGGCTCTGTTTCTGAATACGGCAAAGAGCTTCAGGAAAAGCAGAGGCTGAAGAATTGGTACAATCTTAGAGAAAGGAAGTTCAAAAACTATGTTAAAGAGGCCTTAAGGGCCAGGGGGAAGGTAGAAGATACAGGAGATTTGCTGATAAAAAGGCTTGAAACGCTTTTGGATAATGTTGTTTTCAGGATGGGTTTCGCTTCTTCAAGGTCTGCTGCCCGGCAGATGGTAAGCCACGGCCACATTATGGTTAACGGGAAAAAGGTTAATGTTTCTTCCTATCATGTAAAGACAAAAGATATTGTCTCTATAAATCCAAAATCAGCCTCAAAAACTATTTTCCAAGACCTTCGCAATAAATTAAACAAGTATAATCCGCCTTCTTGGATTAAAATTGATGCTGATAAATTAGAAGGGACGGTAATTGGAGAACCTTCTTTAGAAGAAGCGAATCCGCCGGCTGAATTATCAGCAATCTTTGAGTTTTATTCAAGATAATATTATGAAACGCAAAGCATAAGATATGAAGTAGAAATCAATACTTTATACATTATCCTTTGTGTTTTAATAAAACATGATTCTTCTTCCAACCAAACCTAAAATTTTAAATGAGAAAGACAACTGGGCAAGCTTTGAGATAGAAAACCTTTATCCGGGCTACGGCATCACTATAGGCAATAGCCTAAGAAGAGTTTTATTGTCTTCGCTTGAGGGCGCGGCTGTTACTCAAGTTAAGATAAAAGGAGTCCAGCATGAATTTTCAACAATAGGAGGAGTTTTAGAAGATATGATTATTATAATAATGAATTTAAAGAAGATGAGGTTTAAAATGCATTCTGACGAGCCCCAGAAAGCTGTTTTAAAAATAAAAGGTGAAAGAGAAATAAAGGGTTCTGATTTTGATATTCCGAGCCAGGTTGAGTTAGTTAATAAATCATGCCATATTGCTACTATTACAGATAAGAAAACAGAGCTTGAAATGGAGATTCAAATTGAAAAAGGCATAGGATATGAGTCTGTTCAGCAGAGAAAAAAGAAAGAAAAGCTGGAAATAGGAGTTATCCCGATTGACGCCATATTCACTCCTGTTGAGCGGGTAAGCTTTAAGGTAGAGAATATGAGAGTGGGGGATAGGACGGATTTCGACCGTTTAACTTTGAATATTCAAACTGACGGAACAATATCTCCTCAAGAAGCGTTTTTAAAAGCTAATGACATTTTATTAAAGCATTTTTCACTATTTTGCAAAGCTTTTGTCAAAGAAGAGCCGGTTAAAGAAGAATCAGAAAAAGAATCCCAAGATGATGCCGCTAAGATAAAAATAGAGGATTTGAAAATATCAAGCAGGACTTTAAATGTTTTATCGAGTAATAATATAAAGAATGTATCTGGGCTTTTGAAAAAGGGAGAGGAGTCTTTGATGAAGCTGGAGGGAATGGGCGAAAAAGGAATAAAAGAGATTAAAAAGGCTTTGAAAAAGATTAACTTAGAATTGAAGTCTAAAGAATAAATATGTGGAAGCGCAAAAAAGGAAGAAAATTCTCAAGAAAAAGAGATCAGAGAAAGGCATTATTAAAATCAATGGCCCGTTCTCTTTTTCTAAAAGAAAAGATAAAAATAACCCAAGCCAAAGCAAAGGACCTGAGAAGTTTCGCTGAAAAGATTATAACCAGGGCAAAGAAAAAGGATTTATCTTCGAAAAGATATTTGGCAGGTTATTTTTCAAAAGAAGTAGTTAAGAAAATCACTGATGAGATTGCTCCAAGATATCAAGATAGAAAAGGAGGCTATACGAAAATAATAAAGTTAGAACCTAGAAAATCAGACGGAGCAAAAATGGCTGAAATAGAGCTTATTAAATAATATGAAAAGGGAAACTTATACAATTGACGCTGACGGAAAGGTTTTGGGAAGATTATCAGCTGATATCGCTGTCTTATTAAGAGGAAAAAACAAACCTGATTTTATGCCTAATAAAGACAGCGGCGCTTTTGTTGTTGTAAAGAATATCTCTAAAGTTAAGATAACCGGAAGGAAAATAGACAAGAAGGTTTTTTACCGCCATACAGGATATTTGGGGGGATTGAAGAAGACTCCTTTGAAGAAAATGCTTGAAAATAATCCAAAGCAGGTTCTAAAAAGGGCGGTTTTCGGCATGCTGCCGAAGAACAAGTTAAGAGCCAAGCAGATTAAACGCTTAAAAATAGATTAAAGTTTATGGAAAAAAAGAAAAAAGCTAAAGTCGCAAAAAAGACTAAAAAAACAGAGAAGGTTAAAAAGCCATCAGTTAAAGAAGAGAAGATTTCAGAGGATGAGAAAGATTTGAAAAAAGACCTAAAAAGCAATCGTTATTTTGAAGCAGTAGGCAGAAGAAAAACAGCTGTTGCCAGAGTGAGGCTTTTTACCCAGGGAGAGAAATCAATGATTGTTAATGAAAAGCCTCATGATAAGTATTTTCCAACTAAAGATCTTCAAGAGTCTGCCATTTCTCCTTTAATAAAAATGAATGGAATGGAACGCTTCAGGGTGTCTGTAAAGGTAAAGGGAGGGGGAATCTCTGCTCAGGCAGAAGCTGTAAGGCACGGCATAGCCAGAGCTTTATTGAAATTCAATCCTGATTTTAGAAAAAGGCTGCGAAGAGCTGGATATATCACCAGAGACCCGAGAGAAAGAGAGAGAAAGAAATTCGGCTTAAAGCGTGCCAGACGGGCTCCTCAGTGGCAGAAAAGATAATTATATGCTTAAAGAAATCATTGATAAATTTTATCTAGACAGGCAGAAAGATAGACAGCAGAATCATTTTTACATTACTGACGCGGGAAAATGCCCGCGTTCAGTTTTCTTTAAGTTTAAAAAAGCGCCAAGAAAAGAAATGGAAGCTAATATCCTTCGGCTTTTTGATCATGGAGACCATATTCATAAGCTTATTATGAATTCATTGTTAAGCTCTAAAGATATTCATGTAGTTTCTTCAGAAGTAAAGATTCCTCCTCAGGAGCTTGTAAGCGGCAGGGCTGATGCGGTGATAAGCGACGGGAAAGAGCTTTATGTTTTAGATATTAAAAGCATGAACAGTATGGTTTTTAAAGCGCTTGCAGAACCTAAAGGAGAGAATATCAATCAGCTCCAGCTTTATTTATACTATTTTAAAATACCAAAAGGGATTCTGCTTTATGTAAATAAAGACAATCAAAATCTTAAAGAGTTCTTGATTGATTACGACCAAGCTAAAGCAGAACATTTAATTAATGAATTTGATTCTTTAAAAAAGAAGATTGATACAGATATCGTTCCTTCAAGAATTTATGGTTATCCAGATGATTGGCAGTGCCGCTACTGCCAGTTTAAAGAGGTTTGTAGCATCGGAGAATCAGGGGATATGAGCTGGCAGGTTCTTAAAGAGGAGATGGAAGGTAAAAATCAGAATATATGTTGAATAAATAAAAGCTGTAATGACTAGTCGAAAACCTCCCTTTCTTAATTAAGAAAGGGAGGTATTTTTATTTAATATCTCTTGGAATTTTTCTCTTGATATTTTTAAAACTTTTTCTATTTTTTGTTTGCAGTTTTTTCTGTAATCAATTCTAATTATCTTTAAAAGTTTCTTTCTATTAAACATTTTAACTATTGTTTTTACAGCCCAATAAGATACTTTATAACCATTATTCTTTGCGAATAATCTTAGTTTAATATTTTTATCGAAAAAATTATTGAAGAAGAAATCTAAATCATTTTTCGTAAAATCTTTCTTTTTATTCTGGTTTGCTAAAAATAGAGCAATTCCTTCATTTATCCACATTAAAATATTCTTATTTAACTTACCGTTAAAAATATGACATATTTCATGCGTTAATATCTTCCTGATTTCTGATTTCTTATGTTTGCTTACCTGCTTTATTATAGAGGGACTAAATAAATGTTATTTTTGAAAGCGAAACCAACCAGCCAATCAGGAGTTTTATAGCCGATTTTTCTGTTGAACTCTTTTCTCGAATAGAATAATTCAATATTAAATTTTAAATTATTGATTTTATAGAAAGTTTTTAATTTTTTTAAAATATCTATGATGTATTTTTTTATTTGTTTAACAGATTTGTCTTCTGCTTTATATTTAAGATAGATATTCCCTCCGTTTATTTTATCTTTAATTTTATTATTCATAGTTTTTATTCATTTTATATTAGAGCGAAATAAATCTCAATTTTCTAACTTAAAATTTCATAAATTCAATCAGATCTTAAAATTTGACTAAACCACCCAAACCTTATATACTAAAATCAGTAAACCGAACCTCTCGGTTTTGAAAAACGAATATCCCGAATGAAAGGAGGAATTCAATGCATCAAGTCTCAGGGCTTGATAGGGCTAAGACGATTCCTTCTGATGAGGGAATCAGAAAGTCCGAAAAGAAAACTGTTAAGCAATTTTTGATTTCTCACATTCGTTGTTTAGCAACAGAAATACTTAACTTATTGTTCAATTACAACTGGGTTTTTTGGTTGATTGGATTAATCAACAAAAAGATTAGCTTGATTGAATCGGTTTTTCTAGTTTATCCGGCAAACGAAAATTATATCTCAGCTTATGCTTATCATTATCGTTCGAGATGGCATGAATGGAAGCCAGGACCCATTGGTATTTTTTGGCAGAATGGGAAGTTGGGCATAAAGTTTGCTATTTCAGCGCATAACGGTCAATTCCGTAACCCAGAAAATAAAGAGAAGCTTCGTAGGGTTGTATTGAGAATGGAGGAAATAAGGAAATTCTTGTATGCAAAACGAAAAACTTTTGCTGGGATTCTTCCAGGGATACTTTTTACTATGAGGATGATTAGAGAAGTGTACGAAGCAGAAGTTACTGTAAAGGTAGTTAAGCAAGTGATGGAAAAAATTAGGTTGCTTGAAGGATTAAAACAAGATACGCCCATTATTATTTTGGGCGGAAGGGGATTTGTTGGAAGGAAGTTAGTAGCTGCCTTATCTGCGTATAATATTTTCAGTGTTGACATTGCTGGTGGAAGAGGAAAATACGATTGGCCGAGCCACTTATTTGGTAAGCCGGTATTACTTGTGAACATTAGCTTAAACTCGGTAATAACCGACTATCTTGACCTTCTGTGGTCTAAGGTAGTGGTAATTAATGAAGTTTATCCTGAGCCTTCGAAAGATACTGTCAGGCATTTACGGAAAATCGGATGTCATTGTTACCATATCGTGGGCGTAGATGCGAAGGCATTGCCTTCTTTCCCTCACGGTTATCAAGGAGGAATTCCTTGCTGTGCCGCTTGGCCGTCTGAAAATATGAAAGCTTTGTTCCTTAGAGTTGTCTAGGGCACCTATTAGATGTTGGGTGCCCTTTTCTGTTATTTCAAATATTATTTTAACAATGTTATAATATACTAATAAGTGATAATTAAATAGTAAATTAATACAAAATAATATTTTATGGATGATAGGAATCTATTACTTATTTTTGCTGGACTATTTAATCTTATATGGGTTGTTTTATTTTTACGGTCATATTTTCGTGGTATTAATCGGAAAATCGCTAACTTTTTTATTTTTAACGTTGTTACGGTTTTTTTATGGATTGTCGCGATGTTTTTTTATCGTTTTAGCCAAGAAAATGAAACAATATTAATATTATGCCGCTTTTTATATGTTACTGCTATTCTAATTCCTATCACATTACTTTATTTTTCTTATTTTTTTCCAAAAGGAATTAGAGCGCATTCTTGGTTTAAAATTTTCTCTATATCACTGCCAGCTTTATTTCTTTTATATTTAACTTTATTCACCAGTACTATTATTAACGACGCATACAAAATTAACGGCGAAGAACATTTTATTGTTTGGGGGCAGCTTTATTTTCTATATGTCCTTTATATACCACTATATTTTTTATGGTCGTTTGGAATTTTAATTAAGCGATATCGAGAAAATTCAGGTCTTGTGAGGTCGCAAGCTTTATATATCCTAATCGGTGTTTCTATTTCCAGTTTTATCGGGATGATTACTAATTTAATCTTGCCTTCCTTTGATTATTTTAAACTTAATTGGATAGGACAAGTAGCAACTGTTATTTGGGCATCTTTTACTATTTACGGCGTTGCCAGATACAGGTTAGCTGACATTAGAATTATTTTTAGAAAAATTATTATTTATTCCTTCTCCGCAGGATTTGCTTACGGTATATTTTTCTTCTTAGCTTGGTTTTTTAATAACTACTTTGGAGGAATCTTTAAGCCTTCTACCTATTTGTTAGGATTATTCATTGCTCCTATTTTTGTTATCATTTTTCTATGGTTTTTTAATTTTATTCAAAGAATCGCAAATAGGTATTTCTTCTTCTCTTTATACAATTATCAAGAGACAATAAATAATTTAAGCCAAAAGCTGAATTATCTCAATGATTTGGATGAAATAATAACCCTTATTGTTGATACCGTTAAAAAATCGCTGCAGCTGGACAAAGCAGGAGTATTGCTTGTTGAAGAAAGCGATGGATTGATTAGATACAGAATTACCAAAGTCATTGGGTTTAACGAGAAAAACGGAATAAGCTTAGTCCAAGATAATTTTCTAACAAGGCATCTTCAGAAAACCCAAAAACCATTGGTTAAAGAAGAGCTCGTTCTATTGGCAAGAGATTCTAAAAGCCAACAAGAGAGAGATGGTTTTTTAGAACTAGAAAGCAATATGAGGCGCATTGAAGCTTCTTTATGTTTGCCCCTTATGAGCAGCAAGAAACTGATAGGAATTGTTGTTTTGGGTTCTAAAATCTCTCAAGACGCTTATGCTAAAGAAGACTTGGAGCTATTAAATATATTGGCTTATCAGGCAGGCATAGCTGTAGATAATGCCCGTTTATACAAACAAATCCAAGACTTAAATAAAAACCTCCAAGCCAAAGTAGACGAACAAACAAAAGAAATAAGGAATGCCTATGAAATAGAAAAGAAAGCCAGACAAGAATTAGAGAGATTAGATAAAGCCAAGAATCAATTCATACTTGC
>JAQTZP010000002.1 GCA_028687715.1 Minisyncoccota bacterium | reverse complement strand
GAAGCGTAAACAGCGCTAATGCAAGAGGATATATCAAAGAAGCAGGATTTAACGGGCTTTTGGTAGGAGGAGCTTCTTTAGATAAGAGAGAATTTGTCAAAATAGTAAAATCATCTATTTAATAATTGTTCTTAAATAAAAGAATCTTTTCGTTTTATATCAAAAATATTCTAAGACATTGATATTGTTTTCTTTATAATTTAGACTGGATATAAGGTTAAACCTAATATATAGTGTATAAATATGGAGAGAGGTGATTATATCTTAATAATTCCGCACTCTAAAAAACCTCTTTTTTTAAACCTAATGTTGAATAATAAACAGAGTGAGTTTTTAGTTTTCCACAATATTAGATAGCTTGATTTCTCTAAAAATTATAAAATATTAAAATTAATATTCTTCGGACTATTGGTATGAATTTCAGATTTTTAAGAAGAAAAACTCTTTTTATTTTAATTCTAATTATTTTTATTATAGGATTATTTTTTTATTGGAAGGAATACAAAAAAGAGGATAATGAAAAGACAATAGAGGACTTAGCGGATTATATAGTCGAGGAAACGCCCGACGGAAAGATTATAACAACAAAAGACGGCAGTCTGACCTTTAAAGTCCCTCAAGGATGGTTTTTAAGAAAAGAAGGGAAATATTTAGCAACTCCGGTTTGGATAATGAGTCCGGAATTATATAAAAACTATATTGAAGAACAGGAAGAAAACATATTTAATTCTAAAGAGGGATGTTTAATTTCTTTAGGGATAGAGAAAGAAATATCAGATTTAGAGAAGCTGAAGGAAGAAATCAGAAAAGGGGCAGAATCTTTTGAACTAGAGGGAGAGATTGATTTTGAGAACGTAGAATTAAAAAGCTATAATTCTTTAAAAACCAGCTTTGTATCTTCTATGCTTGGCTATAATCAAGGTTTGCTTGTTTTAACAGATAATAAGATACAAGGCTTTGAAGTTTACTCAGGAGAAGATTATAAAGAAAAATGTCTAGATGAATTTAATAAATTCGTTGAACAAATTTCATTTAATAAATAGCTCTTTTTAAGGCTCTTTAAAATTAAATAATTTATTATTAGTTTATGAAAAAGAGCTTAATTTTTATTGCTTTAGGCATATTTTTTCTTTTTATACCAAATATTGCCCTCTCTGAGGTTGAATTAAAAAATAATGATATTCAGCTTTTATTGGGTTCTGCAAGACAACAAGTGGTAAGCCAGAAGTATTTAGACCTCCTTATAACGGATAATATTTCAGATTTAGAAAAACAAATAGCCTCTCTTTTGATTAAAAAAGCGCTTGAAAAAGAGGGTTGGAATTACGCAATGGTAGAAATGCCTCAGGAAATTCTCTTGCTTCTTGTTAAAAAATCAGGACTGCTTCTTGCCTTATCATTAGGAGATGAAGGGGTTAAAACTATAATAGAAGAAATAGAAAAAGAATCTGTTAAGAAGGCGGTTGAGATAGCAAAAGACTGGTTTCTTCAAAAAGAAATAAAAATAGCTTCAGGTGTTTTAAGCAATTATTCATATAAATCATATAAAGGAACAGAAGAAAAGCCGATTATCGGCTATAATATTGTTTATCATCCTAATAGTGAAAAAGAAGCAGATGTTTCTATTGAGTTTCATTCCCCAAAAGAAATTTATCCTCCTAATTCTAATGGGGCCTATACAATGTACGGCACTTATTGGAGCCAGGAGGAATGGCAGAGATTAAATAAAAAGAGCTTGCCTCCTTTTATAATCCGAATTAAGGGGAAAACAATAAAAGGGGAGGGCGGCGGCTACAGCTGGCAGAAGCCCTACTCAATAGACATTATATTTGACGAGCCTGTTCCAGAAGTTGAGTATAAAGAATTAACTTTTTTTGAAAAAATTACTTCTAAGATTAAAGAAAAATTAGAAGAGCCTTTTTCTTTAATAGAGCAGATATTGGATATCGGCAAAAAAAATCTTAAAATCTTTGGAGCAAAAACTAATGATATTCTAAATAAATTAGGCTCTATTTTCAAAAATTTAGCTCTTTTTAAGGCTCAAGTTTCTTTTGATTCTGTTCTCAAAGAAACAGAGATAGATTTAGCTAAAATTAATTTTGATAATATAGTTTTTAAAGATATAGAACAAATAACTGATAAATCAGCTGATCTTAGACAGGAGATTATAAATACAGAATATGGTTATCAAGATAAAGAACAAGATTCTTTCAATTTAGAGAAAGCTCAAGAGATAGTAGATGATATTTCTGAGAAAATTGACATATTAAGCCAGAAACTTGGTCAAATGGCTGAAAACACGATAGAAACTTCCCTATCTTTTAAGGAAGCTAATGAAGAAGAATCTGTCATAGAATTAAGCATAGAAAGCGATGAAGAAAATGAAGATGATAAAGACGACTATATTGAAGATAATAAAGAGGAACAAAATAATCAGATTGTTTTAAATCAGGAATCAAGCCAAAAGTCAAAAACCACCAAAAAATATACCGGCGGCGGGTCAAAACAAGAAATAAGTTATTGCGAGAAAAGCCAGCAAAACCAAGCTTTCAGAGATAAAGTGGTGATTAATGAAGTTTCTTGGATGGGAACAGAAGAATCTTCAAGTGATGAATGGATAGAGCTTAAAAATATTACTGATAATCCTATTTCTCTTTCAGGCTGGCAGCTGCTTGATAGGGAAAAACAGATAAAGATAGTTTTTGGTGAAAACGACGTTATAGCCCCAAATGGTTTTTACCTTTTAGAAAGAACAGATGATAATTCTGTTCCAATAGCACCCGCCAATTTTATATATACCGGGGCTTTAAATGATTCAAATGAAGCTCTTTATCTTTTTGGTAATGAATGCCGGTTAGAAGATGAGACAGCAGCTGAACCAGAATGGCCTGCTGGTGATAAAGAAGAGAAACTCTCAATGGAGAGGGGTTTAGATTTATCCTGGCATAGTTATACCGGCCTTGGAGAATTTTCTATAATGGGAACGCCTAAAGCAGAAAATAGCCAGCCTTTTATTGAAGAAAGTAAAGAGGATAGTGCTTTTCCAACAGCATTCTTTAATTTTTCTTCATCATCTGATTCTTTGACATTTAATATAACTTTTGAGATAAAAGAAGGCGTTAGAGAATTTGAGACGCCATCGGGCATTTCGGGATTTTCTTTGAGATGGAGAGAAAAAGATAATGAAAGCTGGACTGAATTTGAATACCAAGAAGTTCAGGACGGACCGGTAACGTATCTGGGCGATAAAGAATTTATTGGTTTAGATGAAAAAGGATATTATTTTCAGATAAAAGCGAAAGATATTGCTGGCAATGAAAGCGATTGGCTCCCAGAGTCTGGTTTTTTAATTGAAATCAGCATTGATAAAACATTGATAATTACTGAAATCCTGCTGAAAGACGACGAATTTATCGAACTATACAATTACGGAGAACAGGATATTAATGTTTCAAACTGCTATCTTTCTTACTTTTCCTCTGATAGGGATTGGAATAATCCTTGGAGAAAAAAGAAGTTTTCAGATAACACAATAATCAATAAAAAAAGCTATTACCTTATAGGTTTAAAAGGATATCCAGTCCTAGATGGCAATCCTAATTCTGACTGGCAGCCGTACTCAAACGCCCAATTAAATAACGATTTAGGGGCAGTAGCTGTTTTTCCTTGGGACCCTGAAGATAAAACAATAGAAGAAGCTAATTTAGGGAGAATTGACGCTGTTGGCTGGGGAGGAATAAACGTAAAAGAAAAAGAAGCAGCTGATTTGCCGCAGGAGGGTGAAAGTTTACAGAGGGAGATAAATAAAGAAGGACAAGGTTATCAGGATACCGATAATAATAAGAGCGATTTTGAATCAGGTTTAGTCAGCCCCTTGAATTCAAAAAATGAAGATTTTATCCCTTCTTCTCACAATGAACATCCCTGGCCTGCTTTTTTACATGATAGTCAAAACCATTTAAATAGTCCTTTTACCGGTTTAAAAGATTCTTTGGATCCAAAGCCTGAGATATTTATCGGCGGAAAGAGTAATGATTACTTCTATAATCCCTTTATAGATTCAAACTCTAATTTATATTTTTCAGCGCGGATTAACGATAAACAAGGAATTTATTCCTTTAACCAAAAGGGTTATAAGAAATGGTTTTTTGAAGGTGCTCTGCATTGTTTGTATGTTGCAGGTTTAGACAATGACCTAATTTATATCTTTAATACCTGTTCTGATAAAAAGATAATAGCGCTTGATAGGGAAGGAAAGGTTAGATGGGAAAAAGTTTATTCTGATTTTACCCCTCGTCTTTATCCTAATTTTAAAGATAACAGAATTTATCTTTTTGCAGACAGCTTGGATAGTTCCAGTTTGATTGCTTTAAACTCTTTAAATGGAGAAATGATTTGGAGCTATGAAATAGGATCAAGAATAGGTGCTGGAAATTTTCCTCCGACAATTGCCCAAAATGATATTATTTATTTTGGAGTTAATAATATTCTTTATGCTGTTTCATCTGACGGCAGCGAGAAATGGAGAAAAGAATTTCCGGCTATTCGTCTTGATGGTTCTGAAACTAAAGACTCTTTAGTAGGAGTTCCAACCATAGGTTTAGACGGGACGATTTATGTAATAATTGGAAGGGAAAAAGAGTGGCAGACGTTAACAGACGGAGGCTGGAAAAACTGCCTTCATGCGCTTGATCCAGATACCCAAGATGAGAAATGGCCTGAATTATGCGATAAGTTTTTCGGTTCTAGTCCAATATCCGTTTCTTCAAGCGGCAATATTTATTTTTCAGGCGGATATTCGCCCGCAGGTTCTTGGATAACTAAACTATTTGGTTTTAATCCAGACGGCAGCAGTTTATCTAATTGGCCTCTTAACTTGGGTTATGAGGGTATAAATTATTTTCTAACAATTGATAATGACGAGTTGATTTATGGAATATTTAACAATAAACTTAAAGTTATTAATTCAAAAGGCGTTGAGAAACACTCTATTAATCTTGAAGACAACAGAATAGGTCCTGTTGCTCTAAATGGAGATGGCAGCGTATTTATTTCAGGTGCAAAGAAGATGTATATAATAATAAAACATTGACTTTTTTAACCTCCTCGAATATACTGGAATAAGTTATTTCATTTTTTGTACAATATGATACAAAAACTAAATCGTATTAACGTTGAAAAAAAACTTAAATTAATGGGAATCTCTATTTTTAGCCCGATTGAATTTCGGAATATTTTTGGCGTTTCGCCCAATACTGCTTCAGCATTTATTAAAAGGAATATTAAGAGCGGTTTGTTTTTAAAATTGAGAAGCGGTTTTTATATGATATCAGATTCAAATCCAGCTCTTTATCTAATTGCCAATAAGCTTTATGAGCCTTCTTATGTTTCTTTAAATACGGCTTTATCGCACTATGGTATTATTCCTGAAGTAGTTTATGCTGTAACTTCAATAACCACTAAAGCGTCTCGGGAATTTAATACCCCTAAGGGCAGTTTAATATATCAGAAAATTAAGAAAGAAGCATTCACCGGATATGGCTTGAAATTAATTGACAATGATAATGTTTTAATTGCTGAACCAGAAAAAGCCTTGGCAGACTATTTATACTTCGTTGATCTCAAAAAAGTATCTTTAAGTGATAGGCTTGAGTTAAAAAAAATCAAAAAAGATGAGCTTATTAAGTTTGTAAAGCTATTTAAACATGAAAGTATGTTTAAATTAGTTGATCAAATATATGCTGAATATAAAAAACCTAGAAAAGTTTACTGATCAGGCTCAAACATCTATTCAGAATATTATCAGGGAATATTGCCAGCATCTTTTTTTATCTTGTTTATACAAACAACCAGGAGCTGAGAAACTGCTATTTAAAGGAGGTACCGCCTTACGAATTATCTTTCGTAGTCCTCGTTATTCTGAAGACTTAGATTTTACCGGTACCAATATTAAACAATCAGAGGTTGAAGAAATCTTCACAAATACTTTACTGGATTTAGAGAAAACAGGTATTGACGTTGAATTAGAGGAAGCTAAAAATACTACTGGCGGATATATTGGAATCATAAAATTCCACGCTTACAAAAAAACAATTTCTGTTCATATTGAAATTTCATTAAGAAACGGGAAAAAACCGGAAATAGTCAGAACGTTAATTGAGAACGATTATATTCTTGCTTACATTCTTATTCACCTTTCTAAAGAAGATATTATCAGGGAAAAACTAGAGGCGCTTTTTAAGCGTTATAAACCAAGAGATTTTTATGACTATTTCTTTTTACTGTCTGGTAATTACCCAATAGTTAAAGAAAAAGATAACTTGGAGAAAGCGCTTAAGTTATTAAAAGAAACAAGAATAGATTTGCGTTCAGAATTAAGGGAGTTTTTACCGTATAGCCATACTATGCATCTACGAAATTTTAAAGGAATCCTTGAACAAAAAATCCTAACCTATTTGAAGGAATAGCTATAATTAAAAAACACTAAATCTCTGCGTGATTTTTATAATAAAAATGAAACAAACCGAAGCTATTATTGCTCGTCAACAAATTCTTGAAAAAAGAAAAGAAATAGAAAAAGAACTTTTAGAGATGTTGAATAAAACTAAAAGCGATTTTGGATTAGAAGATATTAAAGAAATTATTTATGATGAGGAAAATGTTGATGATTTAACTCATATTATTACTATGTTTGATACTGGACACAGTTTTGAAGAACTCGAAAATATACTGAATTTGGTAAATGATGCTTGGAATCATTTCCCCCATAAAGCCTTAAATGGTCTTTGTCCAGCCGAAAAGATACTTGAATATCAACAAGCAGCTAAAAAGAGATAATTTGTTTTGAGAATGCTTTTTTAATAATCTATAAGAACACCTAATTTTGTCTATTGAATATTCAATAGACTATTAAAGCAAGTAAGTATTTACATTTTTGGTATTTTAGGTAGTATATAATATCTAAGAGATAGGCACTTTAATGCTATATCTTTTAAAATAAATTAACCATAAAATACCATGGAGCTTAAAAGCTTTAACTTAATAGGCAGAAGAACCTTTATTTTAGCTATTGTTTTCCTTGTTGTCGTTATCTTCTTGTTCTGGGAAAACTCTATTTTAGGAGACAGGTTTATATCCTTGTTATCCAAAGTTAATTTTCTAAGAGCAGGTTTGCTTTTGAATATATCCCAGAATAATACTGATACAGGCATTGATTTTTCCAATTTTAATCCTGAAAATCTTGTATCTAGCCCTAAAATAGAAATAACTTCAGATCAGGAAGAAGCTATTATTCCTTTTGAAGGGATAGCAGAAGTTTCTGTCGCTAAACAGATGAGTTTGATTGAGATTAAGGAGAAATTAAGCGAGGTTGAGCTTGAAACAGAAAGGGTTAAAAGAGACGTGGAAAAACTATCAATCTTAATGGATATTGAAAAAGAAATCAGTCAGGTAAGTAAAAGAATTGAAGCAATAGTCTTAGAGCTTAATTTAAAAACCCTAAGCCAAAAATCCTAAATTCTGAAAAAAGGTGAGTTTCAGCCCAAATCTTTTGGGAGATATTTATTTTTGAATCTTAATAATTTTTCTGTTAAAATAATAAATTATAGTGGAAAAGCAAAAAATCGTTCAACTTACCAATAAAATTTACCGATTAACTGTTCTTTTTCCTAAAAAAGAGCCTTTGCGCTATAAGATAAGGGAATCAGCTAATGATATTTTGCATGATATAATTAATCTTGATAATTTTAAAAATAATCATTTTATTATTAAAGAGGAGTCTAATCAAGTTTTAATCAGGAAAAAAGAAGAGCTGTTTTTTTTGCTGGAAAGCGATATAGAGATAATTTTAGCCTATTTCTCAATAGCTAAATGGCAGAATTGGGTAAGTTATTTCGATATCTTGGATATAGAAGAAGAATACAGCGGGATAAAAGAAGAAGCTTTAACAGCCAGAAAGTCTTTGTTAGATGAATTAGAATCATCTTTTGATAAAACAGCTCCTTTGGATTTAAATAATAAAGATTTTATTGAGAGAGAAAAGGAAGTGGAAGGAAATAGTTTGGATAAGAGAAAAGGGAAGATTATAGAGATTTTAAAGCAAAGACAAAGAATTCAGGTTTGGGAGGTAAGCAAGGTTTTTCCACAGGTTTCTAAAAGGACTCTAAGAAGAGATTTTGTAGATTTATTAAAAAAAGGATTAATTGAAAGAGTTGGAGAGAAAAATGAAACATTTTATAAGTTGAAATTAGATAGGACATAATTTTAGTTTGATAGGACAGAAATATGATTATAATGTCCTATTTATTTGTCCTAGTAATAATTATTTAAAATAATTGTATTAACTATATTCTGATATCAGATATAGGACAATAATATATCGGTTATAATAATATGACCTATGTCCTATAAAAACAATGAATAACCCCCAAGAAGACTTCAGCAAAATATACGATGATAATGTAGAAAAAATCTACAGGTTTATTTTTATTAAAGTAAATTATCAGGACATTACAGAAGATTTAACCTCTGAAACTTTTACAAGATGCTGGAAAATCTTTAAAGAAAACCCGCAGAGAATTTCAAATATTAAAGCCTTTTTATACCAAGTTGCCAGAAATTTAGTTACTGATTATTACAGGGAAAAAGGAAAAGCCCAGATTATTTCAGCTGATTATCTGCCAGTAAGCGACCCAGATACTGATTTAGAAGAAAAAGCCCTTTTAAACTCTGATTTTGATAAGATTAGAATAGCTTTGACAAATATAAATGATGATTATCAGAATGTTATTATCTGGCACTATCTTGATGAACTTTCAATCCCAGAGATTTCAGGCTTAATTCATAAATCAGAGGGCGCTGTCAGGGTAATGCTTTCAAGGGCTTTAAAATCCTTAAAAAAAGAGCTTGAAAAAAGCCAGAAAGCGGAACCGATATAGCTATCCGATAGAGGTGTAATAAAGCGCCTGTTTTTCCGTCTTCATAATATAGTATCAGATAAAATTATGCAGGAATATCAAGTTATAAATGAAGTCAAGAAGCTTAGCCGAATAAAACCTAGAAATGAATGGGTTTTATCAGCTAAAAACAGGATTTTAAGCGATAAATTTGATTATAGAGCCGAAACAAGCAAGGATCGGCTTTTTGTATTTGGAATAAGCAATTTTACCAAAGGATTAAGAATGATATTCCATCACAAATACGCTTTTTCTATGGCATTGATAGCAGTTTTTATATTTACTGCTGTAAATGCTTTAGATAAGGCTTTGCCAGGAGACTTTCTTTATCCAGCTAAAAAATTCAGCCAGGATGTCAGAACAGTCTTTGTTTCTGGCAAGGATTATTCGGTTTTAGGCCTTGAAACAGCGAATAAAAGACTTGAAGATTTAGCTAAAGCTGCTGAGGTTAATTCGGTTAAAAACTTGGCTCCTGCGATTAGTGAATATAAATCTAGCGTCTTGTCAGTGGCAAAGGATTTAAAAACAGAGGAAATTGCAAAAAAGGATAATATAAAGAGAATTGCCCAGGAGGTTAAAAAGCTTGAAGAAAATAAGCAGAAAATAGAAAGCTTGGGAGTGATTATCGGAGAAACCAAAGAATTAGATGATGCTTTGGCTCAGCTTGTAGAAAGGGAGATTATGGAATTAGAATCTAAGGATTTAACTGAAAAACAACAGAAAATGCTCAAAGAGATGAAAGAAAACTACTCGGAAGAAAAATATACAGATGCTTTAGTGGTTTGGCTTAATAATCAGTAAGTTTTCCACAGATTGACATCATAAGCATTTTTAAATCATAATAGAATAATTATTTTAAAAATCATCTTTGAGGCCTCATGAAAATGATGCCGAAAGAGATTTTAAATGACTATTATTTTTGGTCATATGATTGTTTGGTACCATCTCTAATAATTTAGAGAGTATTGAAAATATTTTATAATCATAAAACCAAAAGGTCGATAATAGTTATTAAATTTAAAAAGTCGATTATTAAATTAAAAAGATAAAAAACACAATGAAAAAAATTATTGCGATTGCAACAATGTTTGCCGTTGCCGTAATGATGAGCGGTCCTCAGACAGCCCAGGCTGTTACTGCAGAAGAGCTTCAAGCTCAAATCAATAGTTTGTTGGCTACCTTGTCAACTTTGCAGAATCAGCTGGCTGCGCTTCAAGGAGGCAGTCCTGTAAGTGGTACAGTTCCTGCTGCTTGCGTTGGAGTAACATTTACTCGCAACCTAACAGTAGGTTCCAGCGGAAATGATGTTAAATGCTTACAAGCAATATTCAACACAGCATCCGATACCCAGGTTGCTGCTTCAGGCCCTGGCTCATTAGGCAATGAGACAACATATTTTGGTCCTTTGACCAAAACAGCTGCTGTAAAGTATCAGGAAAAATATGCTTCTGATATTTTAACTCCAGTGGGATTAACTGCTGGCACCGGCTATGTTGGTCCTTCAACAAGGACTAAATTAAATGCTGTTTTGACTTCAGGAACTCCTACTACTCCTACTACCCCTACCGAGCCTACTACTCCTACTACGCCTTCAGCTGCTGGTTTAACAGTTGTTTTAGCTTCTGATACTCCTGCTGCTGGGACAATTGCCACCGGAGCTAATGGAAACTTTACAAAGTTTACCTTGACTGCTGGTCCTGAGGCTGATGTAAGTATTTCAAGGATTTATGTAACCAGAAGCGGACTTTCAGCAGATTCAGATCTGCAGAACATTAAGATTGTTGATGTGGAAACTGGAGTTTATAAAGGAAGCATTGGCAGTCTGAATGTTGACAGCAGAGCAATGATAACTTTTGTTCCTTCTTTGGTAATTACTAAAGGGACATCAAAGAGTTATTACATCAGGGCTGGAGTCATCAGCACAGCCACTGCTGGAAAAACCGCAGCTTTTGGAATAAGTGCTGCTAGCGACATTACGTCTAATGCTTCAGCAGTAACTGGAAGCTTCCCAGTCGTAGGAAACGCTATGTCAGTTGTTTCTCTAACGATTGGATCTTTAACTGTTTATGAAGATGGAACTGTAGCTGATTCAGCGCCAGATGTCGGAGATACTGATGTAATTGTTAATCAGTTTAAAGCCACAGCTGGTTCTACTGAAAACGTTACAATTGAATCAATCACAGTTAAAAGAACTGGAAGCGCTGCTATTACTGACGTTAACAATATCGAACTTTATGATGTTACTAATGGAGTAAGCTTAGGCACTGTTGCTTCTTGGGATACTTTTGACAAGGCAAGCTGGTCAAACCTTAATTTACAGGTTGCCAAAGGAAAAACTATTAGGTTTAAAGTAATGGTGGATATAATCAACGGCGCAGGCAGTTCTAAGACTGTTAACGCTGACTTGATTGATGGAACCGATGTTTTAATTACCGTAAAAGGTAATACATATGGATTCTATATAACACCTACAAACGGAACTGCTAGCTGGACCAATGGTGACAATGGTAAAGGTGCTTCAGACCAGACAATTCAGAACGGTTCGCTTAACATTTCTAAATCATCAGCCACTCCAGCTACTGGAAATATTTCAGCTGGTTCAGATGTAACTTTGGCAGTGTTTGATTTTGAAGCAAAAGGTGAAGAGGCAAAGATTACCCAGGTTAAAGTTACTATTGTCAGTTCTTACTTGACTAACAATGATGTAACAAGAATTTCTTTATACGATGAAAATGGAACAATAGTTGCTGGACCAATGGATCCCACTGCTGCCAGTTCTCCTTATTCTACTTTAACCGATACCTTTATAGTTCCAGTAGGAACTCATAAATATACGGTTAAAGCCAATATCGCAGACAGTGCTGACACTGGAAATTCATTATATGCAAGGATAACAACAGGGGATGTTACCGCTACAGGAATGATCAGCAATAACACTATTACTGTCACTCCTGCTTCAAGCAATGTCAACGGTAACACTTTGACAATTGCCGGAGCATCTTTAGTTGCCACCACTCTTCCTACCCCAGCATCAAGAAGCATTCCTAAGGGAACCAATGACTTTGTCTTTGCTACTTTCTCTTTAGATGCCAGTTCAGCTGGTGAAGGCATTCAGGTAACTTCAATCACCATTACTGAATCCTTGGGAGGCAGCGCAGCTAATGCGGATATTGATAATGCGGAGATTTGGGCTGATTTAACTTCAGCCAACAGCTCGCGAGGCGATATTTACGAGACAAAGATAAGTTCAACTTATCAATGGGCAGCCTCAACTGCTACTCAGGCATTTACAATCAGTCCGACATTAACTATTCCAGCAGGAACATTCAGAAAAATTGCTTTAGTTGCTGACCTTAATTCTGGAGGTGGTATAGGAAATCATACCTTCAAGATAACTACAGACGGTGTAACAGCTAATGGAGACTCAACCGGCAGTACTGCTACTGTAACTTATACTACTGATGCCATGCAGACAATCAGTGCTGTAGCAAATGGTACCTTGACAGTTAGCATTGACGCTTCTACCCCAATCTCTGATATTGTGATTGGAAGCAAGACTGGAGTAACATTGGGCGCTTTCAGATTAGCTGCCAACAATGTTGAAAACCTTGATGTAGACCAGATTTTGGTCCATGTCACAGGAGGCAACTACCTAAGCACAGTATACTTCTACGATGGAAGTACACTCTTAGATTCAGCTCCTGGCGGTCCTTCAATTACTTGGGTGCTTGCTGACGGAACCTTGACTATTCCAGCTGACGGCAATAAAATTCTTACTGTAAAAGCTGATACCCAGGCAGTTGATGGAAGCTTGGTTTCCAATAACGGTTCAATAAAGGTAGGACTTGAAGGTTCAAGCAATGTTCAAGCTACAGGGCTTGCATCAGGTCAATCAATCACATCTGATGATAATGCCATGGGTAATACCATGTACATTTACAAGACCAGACCTTATGTTACGCTTAACAGCACAAGTCCTTCTTCGGGT
Source organism: Minisyncoccota bacterium (assembly GCA_028687715.1). Lineage (GTDB taxonomy): Bacteria > Patescibacteriota > Minisyncoccia > Minisyncoccales > GWA2-38-27 > JAQTZP01. The sequence continues at coordinate 113,097 of JAQTZP010000002.1, read as the reverse complement.
GTTCTTCCATATGCAAGTGCTTTAGCTAAATTCGATATCAGAGCTGAAAGTACAGAAAACGTCACCTTTAAGGATTCTGATGGAAATAGTTTGAGAGTCGAAATCAGTGCCTATATGGCTGATACTACAACCCAGCAAATGGCATTTACTTTGAAAGATGATGCGAATAATGTATTAGATACTGCCTATGCTGCTGCTTCAAACAGTACTAATCTGATGAGCACATATGTAACGTTTGACTTCAGCGAATACGCTGCTGGATTAAGTGTGCCAGCAGGAGGTACAAAGACCATTTCAATTTCTTGTGATACTAGTACCGATTTTAATAGTGATGGAGACTTCCTTCAGCTTTGGTTAGACGACGGTAACAGCGGAAACAACATTGATTGGGGTATTGATGGAGTTACTTCAAGCAATTCCTTCAACCTCGGCAATATTATTCTCCGTGGAGACGTAATTGCTGGTCTCTTTACCAACCCGAGCTAATAATTGCTGATAAGAACCTCTTGTGTTTTCCTTGTGAGACACTGAAGAGGATAAAAGCATAAAGCCGCTCATTTGGGCGGTTTTATGTTTGAGATTTGATTTTAAAACTATTATTCTGCTATGATATAGTTATAATACTAACTTTATTAATTTCTATGAACAATGTTTATTATAGAGATAAGTTTTATCTGTTTTATTTTATTGGATTTCTTTTAATCCTTGTTCTTCCTTTGGCTTCATTTGCTCCTCTTATGCATCCTCCTTCTTTTGCCAAGAGTATTGTCTTTAGAATAATATTATCTGTTTTGATTTTAGTTTTTGTTTATCAGATTCTCTTTAAAAAACAAATCAGAGGCTTTGATGAATTAAAAAAGGAAATACTTAACAAGAAAAGCCTTGTTTTTATTCCTTTCTGGCTTCTTGTCTTGTACGGATTGATAATTCTCTTATCCACTTTATTTTCCCTAGAGCCTCAATTCAGCTTTTTCGGCTCTCCTTACAGGGGAGGGGGCTCTTTGACATTCTCTTTTTATATCATATTTTCTGTTTTAGTCTTTTTCATTATCAATAAAAGAGACTGGATTAGGTTATGGAACCTTTCCTTTGGAATAGGCTTGATAGTGGCTAGCATCGGGATAATTCAGAAATTCGGCCTATTCAGTAAATATATTATGAGTTATTCCTGGCAGCCTGTTTCAACTATGGGCGGACCTATATTCTTAGCTCTTTACCTCCTTCTTTTATCATTTCTTTGCTTGTCTTTTGGATTAAATACGAAGAATAAACTTAGATATTTCTACTTTTTCTGCCTTATTGTTTATATCTCTGCAATTTTAATTACTGCAAATAGAGCTTCTTTCATTGGGTTATCCATAGGACTTCTTTTTTACCTATTTTTTTATCCAGCATCTGATTTTAAAAAAAGATTATGGCTTAGAGGTTCTGTTGTTTTAATCTTATTCCTTATAATCCTTTCAGTTTTGGCCCTTAGAAACAGCCCTCAATCAGTTGAAAATCTTTCAAATAATAAGCTGTTTGGCGTTCTATTTCAGAGGAGCTGGGATATTGTTGGGAATCTCTCTGTTGACAGGATCATAGCCAGCAGAGCTTCCGGCTGGATAGTCGGGCTTAACGGACTAAAAGAAAGGCCTATTTTAGGCTACGGACCTGAAAACTTTTCAATCGCCTTTGATAAATATTATGACCCCTCATTGCCAGGGATATCAAAAGGACCAGGAGGAACAAGCTGGTGGGACAGAGCCCATAACTTTATGTTAGACATTAGCGTCACGGCAGGAATTCCAGCTTTAATAATATATCTTTTAATTATAGGGTTTATTTTCTTTATCTTCCAGAAACTTAAAAAAACATCTCAAGATAACATAATACTGCATGGAATCCAAGCCACTTTCATTGGTTATCTTATAGCTGATTTCTTCAGCTTTGATGTTTTTTCCACTTATTTAGTATTCTTTCTTTTAATTTCCTATTGTCTTTCTTTAATTTATGAAAAAATTAAAGGGGATAAGAATATTGAAGAAATAAATGAGAAAAGAAGATTTTTCAACAAACCATCTGCTCTAAGCTATGTTGCTATCTCTATTTTAGCTGTAATTACAATATTATTTATTGGGAGTTATAATCTTAAACCGCTTGAGATAAATAAAAAGATAAATATAGCGAATATATTGAAATCACAACAGAAATACGACCAATCACTCATGATGATTAATAATATATTGGACAGCAGAAGCATTTTAGACAGCTATGTTTATCTTAATTATATTGATATTTTAAATTATTCAGTGGTAAACCTTTCTAATCAGGATGCTTCAAAAAGATTGGAGTTAATTAAAAAAACAGTTGATATTCTTGAAAAATCAATAGAGATAAGACCTTATTACACAAGAAACTGGCTTTTTTATGGAAGCTTTCTTAATCAATTGGCAAACGAAGATAATAGCTTGAATAAAGAGAAAAAAGAAGAGCTTGTTGAAAAAGCCTATTCTGCAATTGAGAAGGCTTATGAATTCAGTCCCAAGCGCCAGGAGGTTTCTTTAGCCTGGGCTAAGATTAACTTCATCAACGGGAAGTATGAAGAAGCGGAAAAAGAGGCGCTAAACTGCGTAAATCTTAATCCCGATTTAAGCGATTGCTGGTGGCAGAAGGCTCTTGTTGAAATAGAGCTTAATAAAACAGATGAGGCGGCTAAAAGCTTGGACCAAGCTGCCAGGTTAGGCTACAGCCTTACTTCTCAAAAATCAGTCTCTCAACTGATAAACGCTTATACAAAGATAGCTCAAGAAACAAATGACTTAAAGTATTTTAAAATATTAGCTGACCTTTACAAGACTTTGATTGAGTATGACTATAATAATTTTCAAAACCATGCATCCTTAGCCTTCATATACATGAGGCTGGAGGATTATGAGAATGCCAGAAAAGAAGCATATATTGTTTTAGAGCTTTCGCCTGAATCAAAACCAAATGTTGATGCCTTTTTAAAGAGTCTGCCTGATTAATTTCCCTTGGTTTTGAATTGAATTGACATCTTTTGATACCTCTTGACATCATATTGTATCAGGACTATTATTAATTTATAGAATTAATAAGAGTCTTTAATTTAAAAATGCCTGAAGAAATAGATCCGAATCAAATATATAACAGCAAGGAAGTTCAGACCTATTTAAAAATAAGCGAGAGCACTATTAAAAGGTGGCTTAAAAAAGGAATAATCAATGCCAATAAGGTAGGGGGGAGGTATAAGTTTTTGGGAAGAGAAGTGCTCCGCGTAATTTCTCCTGAAGTTGAGACAAAAGCCAGGAGATTTTATTATAATATTAAAGATAAAACCAAAAAAGTTATCGACAACTGGTAGCTTTTTTATTTTAAAATGACAAAAAATAATTACAATGCCGGGATTTTAGGCTATGGAGAGGTTGGACAGGCTGTTTCTAAGTTTTTTAAGGGAAAGGCTAAGATAAAGGATTTAAAAAGAGATGATGGATTAGAAGGAGTAGAATTCCTCCATATTTGCATTCCTTACAATAATAGCTTCACCGCTGTGGTAAAAAAAGAGATAAAAAGAATAAATCCTAAATTAACGATTATTCATTCCACGGTTTTTCCTTATACTACCGAGAAGCTGGCAAAGGATTTTAAAGGAATGGTGGTTCACAGTCCGATAAGAGGAGTGCATCCGAAACTTTATGAGGGTATTAAAACGTTTATAAAATATATAGGGGCTGATAATAAGAAAGCGGGGAATTTAGCCAAAAACCATTTAAAGGCTTTGGGGATTAAAACAAAGGTATTTTCACCTTCGGTTACAACAGAAATAGGAAAACTCTTAGATACATCTTATTATGGCTTTTGCATTACCTGGCATTCTGAAGCAAAGAAAATCTGCGATAAGGCTGAAGTTGATTTTATAAAAGCAGTTAATGATTTTGACAGGACTTACAATGAAGGATATTTAAAATTAGGAAAAAAGAATGTTATAAGGCCGGTTCTTTATCCTTCTAAAAACGGAATAGGGGGCCACTGCATTATTTCCAATGCTAAAATCTTAAAGAAGTATATCAATAGCCCGGCTCTTGATTTAATTTTAAAATACCAGCCGAAAAAGAAATAAAATGACTGAACTTATTATCAATCTAAGATCTCTTTTTTTTGAGAACAAGACGATAAAGCAGACTCTTTTAAAGAATAGTTTTTGGATTGGGATTTCTGGAGGAATCTGCAAGGCTTTAAGAGCCCTTCTTGTCATCTATATAGCCCGCGCCTTAGGTCCTACAGATTACGGAAAGTTCGCTTTTGCCTTGGCTTTTGTCTCTCTTTTTGTATCTTTCTTTGATATGGGCCTGTCAAATATAATTACCAGGGAATTTGCTAAAAAAGAAAGACACCCTAAAGATTTTTATTCTCTTTTCTGGCTCAAGATTATTTTAGGGATAGCCGGAGTAATGCTTATTTTAATGTTTTCCTTTTTGGCCGGTTCAAGCCCTGAAATTAAAATAGTGATTTGGGTTTTAGCTTTAGTCACCTTTTTAAACCAGGTTCCAGAGCTGTTCTATGCTTTTTTCAGAAGCAGGGAGAAAATGGAATATGAATCGTTGATTAATCTCTTTCAGGCTGTTTTACTTGTTTTAGTTATTTATTTCTTAGCCCATTCTGATTTCTTCAATCTTTTAAATATCAGCATCAGTTATTTTATAGCCGGACTCATTCCTCTGATAATGCTTTTTGTTTTTTTCAGCTATAAATTCTTTCCTTTGAAGTTTGTCTTTGATTTTAAAACAGCTAAAGATTTTTTAAGAATGTCTTTTCCCTTAGCCTTAACCTCTGTATCAGCAATGATTTTCGGCTATATTGATTCAACTATCTTAGGCATCAGCAATCAGGTTGCTGAAACAGGGTATTATAATGCCGCTTTAAGGATTATAAATATCATTATTCTTCCTGCTGGAATAATTACTTTAAGCTTTTATCCTTTGCTCAGCCGTTTTTACAGAGAAGATAAAAGGAAATTCCAGAGAGTTTTTGACGTAGAGATGTCTTGGATGGTTATTCTGGCAGTTCCTATTTTGATAGGAGGATTGGTTTTGGCTCCCCAGGTTATAAATTTTGTTTACGGGCCTTCATATAATCCCTCAACTTTTGCCTTTCAGATTCTTTTAATCATGGTTTTCATTTTCTATATCCAGAATACCTTTTCTCAGCTTTTAATTGTAATAAATCAGGAATGGAAAACTTTCTGGATGGCATTTATCGGAGCTCTTGCAAATATAGTGTTGAATATCTTTTTAATATTTAGATTCAGCTTTTACGGGGCAGCTTTAGCCAGCCTGATTACCTATATTATAATGCTGATTTTGTCTTTAATCTTTGTTAAAAAGTCAGATTCTGTTGAGATTTTGTCAAAAGACACCTTTTTAGCGGTTTTAGGCTCTGTTTTAGCGGGCTTTGTAATGTATTTTGTTATAGCCTATCCAAAGGTTTACTACGCCAATATCTTGATATCAGTTCTTTTGGGCTCTCTTGTCTATTTCTTTGCGCTTTTTGTCTTTAATTATTTACTTACCGGATTTGTTGATTATTTAACCTCAAAAGAGAAAAGATAAATATGAATTTTAATAATATTAAAAGATATAAAGGGGTGATACTGGCGGGAGGCAAAGGAACCCGTCTTTATCCAATCACAAAAGAGATTCCAAAGCCTCTTCTTTTGGTAAAGAGGAAGCCGATTATAAATTATTTAGTTGAGCTGTTTTACAATCAAAAAGTATCTGAAGTTGCTGTTTTGATAAATAAAGAATTTAAAGAGGAATTCAAGTGGTGGAAAAAAAGATATTTTCCTAAAAAGAATATTATATTCTTTGAAGAAGAAAAACCTCTTGGAACTTTCGGAGGAATGTTTCTTTTAAAGGAATGGATAGGCAAGAAACCTTTCTTTTTTACCAATGGAGATGAGTTAAAAGAAATAAATCTGTCAAAGATGGCTGATTTTCATTTAAAATCAGAAGCTTGCGCAACGGTTGCTTTGATTGAAGTTTCTAATCCCCAGGATTACGGAGTAGCTGTCTGTAAGGATAATATAATTGAAGAGTTTTTGGAGAAGCCGGAGAATCCTTCTTCAAATTACATTAATTCTGGATTTTATTTATTTTCCTCTGATATTTTTAATTATCATAAAGGTCCTAAATTTTTAATGGTTGAAAAAGATATCTTTCCTAAACTGGCAAAAGAAGGAAAGCTTGCCGGGTTTAAATTCTCAGGCAAATGGATGGATTGCGGCACATTTGAGAGATATTCAAAAGCCATTGAACAATGGAGCTAAAAATATGAAAAAAGCATTAATTACAGGAATAACGGGCCAAGATGGTTCTTACTTGGCAGAATATCTTTTAAGCAAAGGATATGAAGTTCATGGGATAATAAGGAGGGCCAGCACTTTTCATACTGATAGAATAGATCATCTTTATAAGGATCCTCATGTAAATGACAATAGAATGTTTCTTCATTATGGCGATTTGGTTGATACCGGGAACATTGAGAAGCTTATAAACAAAATCAAGCCCGATGAAGTTTATCATTTAGGAGCCCAATCTCATGTAAGAGTAAGCTTTGATATGCCTGAATATACCGCCAATACTATTGCTTTGAGTTCTTTAAGGATTTTAGAAGCAATAAATAATTCGGGATTGGCTATAAAATTCTACAACGCCGCTTCAAGCGAGATGTTTGGTTCCTGTATTCCTCCCCAGAGTGAAAAAAGCCCTTTTTATCCAAGGAGCCCCTATGCCGTTTCTAAGGTTTTTTCCTTTGATATTACAAAGCTTTACAGAGAAGCATACGGAGTTTTTGCCTGTAACGGTATATTGTTTAATCACGAGAGCCCGAGGCGAGGGGAGACTTTTGTAACCAGAAAAATAACAAGGGGCATTGCCAGGATAAAAGCCGGTTTGGATGAAAAGATATATCTCGGCAATCTTGATGCTAAAAGAGATTGGGGGTTTACTCCAGAGTACATAGAGGCTATGTATTTGATGCTTCAGAAGGAAAATCCGTCAGATTACGTTATAGGCACAGGCGAGAGCCACAGCGTAAGAGAATTTTTAGAAAGAGCTTTTGATTACGCAGGCTTGAAAGATTACAGACAATATGTTGAGATTGACTCCCGTTATTTAAGGCCTGCTGAAGTTAATGATTTACTGGCTGATACTTCAAAGGCGAGAAGGGAGTTATTGTGGGAGCCTAAGGTAAAGTTTGAAGATTTGGTAAAAATAATGGTTGATGCTGACTTAAGAAAGTTAAACATTGCTCCTTTGGGCGATGGAGATAAAGTTTTAAAAGATAAATTTAAAGACGTTTGGTGGAAGAACGATTAGCTGTATGCTGGATTTAAAAAGCAAAAAGATTTTAATAACAGGAGGCAATGGTTTTTTAGGAAAACATTTGGTAAAAAACCTTATTGAAAAAAGAGGAGTTTTAGAATCAGACCTTTATCTGCCCAAAGAATCAGAATTAGATTTAAAGAAATGGGAGAACTGCCAAAAAGCCGCAGAAGGAAGAGATATTATTATTCATTTAGCGGCTAAAGTAGGAGGTATAGGGTATAACAGGGAAAAGCCGGGAGAGCTTTTCTATGACAATATTATAATGGGAGTTCAAATGATGGAAGCTGCCCGTTTAACTAAAACAGAAAAGTTTATAGCAGTAGGCACTGTCTGCGCTTATCCAAAATTCAGCCCTATTCCTTTTAAAGAAGAAAACCTATGGGATGGCTATCCTGAAGAAACAAATGCTCCTTATGGTTTGGCAAAGAAAATGCTCTTGGTTCAATCTCAAGCCTACAGAAGCCAATACGGCTTAAACGCTGTTTATCTTCTGCCGGTGAATATGTACGGTCCATCAGATAATTTTAATCCAGAATCTTCCCATGTTATAGCAGCTTTGATAAAAAAGATTTACGAGGCTAAAAGAGACAAAAAGAACTATATTGAAGTTTGGGGCACTGGGAAAGCAAGCAGGGAGTTTCTCTATGTTGAAGACGGGGCTGAAGGAATAATACTTGCCGCAGAAAATTACGACAAAGGCGAACCTGTAAATCTTGGTTCCGGCAAGGAAATCACCATAAAGGATTTAGTCTCTATGCTGTCTGAGATTATGGATTTTAAAGGAGAGATAAGGTGGGACGGCTCAAAGCCTGACGGCCAGCCGAGACGCTGTCTTGATATTTCAAAAGCAGAAAGAGAATTCGGCTTTAAGGCTAAAACCAATTTCATAGACGGCCTTAAAAATACTGTTGATTGGTATAAAAATAATCCTCTTTAATTTGTTATGTTGACTATTTTTTCAGCGCCCAAGCCTTTCATAGGCCATATAAATACAATTCAGAGAAATGCAATTAAAAGCTGGCTAAAGCTTGATGGTTCTGTTGAAGTTATTCTATTGGGAGACGAAGAAGGGATAAAGGAGACAGCTTTTGAGTTTAATATAAGGCACATTAAGGAAATTGCCAGAAATGAATATAATGTTCCTTTAATAAGCTCTATTTTTAAATCAGCCGAGCAGTTCTCTTCAAATAGAATTTTAGCTTATGTAAATTGCGACATTATTTTCACCAAAGATATAATTGAGGCAGTAAAGAAAATTAATCATCCTGTTTTTTTAGCAAATGGGAGAAGATGGGATTTAGACATAAAAGAGGAAATTAACTTTGAAAAAAGCGATTGGGATAAAGAGCTTTATAAGATGATAGAGGATAAAGGAGAGCTTCACGGGTATTCCGGGATTGATTACTTTGTTTTTTTAAAGCCTTTTCCTTTTGAGATTCCTGATTTTGCGGTAGGCAGGCCCGGCTGGGACAATTGGCTGATATACAAAGCAAAATCTTTGAAGATTCCTGTTATTGATTTAACAGAAGCAGTGGATATTGTTCATCAGAACCATAATTACGCTCATTCTCCTTTTGCCAATGAAAAAAAGAAAAGGATAGAAGGGGCGGAGTTTGAAAAGAATATAAGGCTGGCTGGAGGGCTTATAAACATGCTTACCATTAGAGAGGCGGACTGGGTTCTGACAAAAGAAGGATTAAAGAAGCCAGCTTTTTTTAGAAATATTCTATCAAAGCTTTCTTCTTTTTATTTTTTTAGATATTTGCTTTATTTAAAAAGAGAAATCCAAAATAGGTTATAAAAATTATGGAAATAAAAAAAGGAATTGAATTATGGAATAAGGCAAAAAGAATTATCCCGGGGGGCACTCAGCTGTTGTCAAAAAGGTCTGAAATGTTTCTGCCCGATGGCTGGCCTTCTTATTTTAAAAAAGCCCAGGGCGTAGAGGTTTGGGATTTAGACGGCAACAAATTCATTGATATGTCTTATATGGGCATCGGAACCTGCATATTGGGCTATGCTGACTTAGATGTAAACCAGGCGGTTGAGAAAGTAATAAAAGAAGGCTCTATGTGCACCTTGAATTCTTTTGAAGAAGTAGAGCTTGCCGAACTTTTGCTTGAATTGCATCCATGGGCAAAGAAAGTCCGCTATGCCAGAACAGGAGGAGAGGCAATAGCAGTAGCTGTAAGGATAGCCAGAGCCCATACCAAAAAAGATAAAGTAGCTTTTTGCGGGTATCACGGATGGCACGATTGGTATATATCAGCAAATTTAAATGATATAAGGAATTTAGACGGACTGCTTCTTCCGGGCCTTGAGCCCTTAGGCGTGCCCAGTTCTTTAAAAGGGAGTTCTTTCCCTTTTAAATATAATGGCATAGAAGAATTAAAGAAAATCGCAGAAGAAAATGATATAGGGGTGATTGTGATGGAGCCGAGAAGGGAGCATGAGCCAAAGGATAATTTTTTAGCCGATGTCAGAAAGATTGCTGATGATATTGGCGCAGTTTTAATCTTTGATGAAGTGACTTCAGGCTGGCGCATGAATGTTGGCGGCATTCATATGACTTACAACGTATATCCTGATATTAGCGTCTTTGCCAAGGCCATAGCCAATGGTTTTCCTATGGCAGCGATTATTGGAAAAGAAGAGGTTATGGAGGCTGCTGACAAGAGCTTTATTTCCAGCGCTTTTTGGACCGAGAGGATAGGACCGGCTGCGGCTATTGCAACAATTAATAAATTAAAGAGATATAACGTTCCTCTACATTTGTGCGAGCTTGGGGGTTTGATTAAAAACGGCTGGGAGAGACTGGCAGAGAAGCACAATATAGATATAGAGATAATGAATATTCTTCCTCTAATTACTTTTAAATTCAATTACGGCAAGGATTCTCAGGCTGTTCATACTTTATTTAACCAAGAAATGCTAAAAAGAGGATATTTGGTTTCAAAGAGCGTATATCTTTCTTACGCTCATACAAAAGAGCATATAGAGGACTATCTTAAAAACGCAGATGAAGTTTTCAGCCTGATTAAAAACGCTTTAGAAACCAACAATATTTATAATCTATTGAAAGGTCCGGTTATCAATCCAGGATTTAAAAGATTAACTTAATCAAAATGTTTGATATTAAAAACAAAACAATTGTTATTACAGGAGGAAGCGGACTGATAGGTTCTGCTTTTTCCGCCTCGTGCGCTGAATTTGGCGCAAATGTTGTAATTATAGATATAAATGAAGAGAAAGGAAATAAGCTTTTAGAAGATATTAAGCAGAAAACAAAAAATGACAATGTAGTTTTTGTAAAATGCGATATAACAAGCGAAAAAGATGTTGAAAATATGATAGAATTAACGCTTGACAGGTTTAAAAGGATAGACGCTTTGGTTAACAGCGCCTATCCTAAGAATAAGAATTACGGCAGAAAGTTTGAGGATGTTTCTTATGAAGATTTCTGCCAGAACATAAATATGCATTTAGGAGGTTATTTTCTAATAAGCCAGAAGATATCAAAGGTAATGATTAAACAAAACTGCGGGAATATTATAAATATCGCCTCAATCTACGGCTTTACAGCCCCTAAGTTTGAGATTTATAAAGATACTGAAAAGACAATGCCTGTTGAGTATTCAGCGATAAAGAGCGGGATAATAAACTTTACCAGATATTTAGCTTCATATTTAGGAAGATACAACATCAGAGTCAATGCTATATCTCCGGGAGGAGTTTTTGACAATCAAGAAGAGAACTTTGTCAGAAATTATTGTCAAAAAGTTGTTCTTGGAAAAAGAATGGCAGAGAGCAGTGATTTAACAGGTGTTTTGATATTCCTTATTTCCCAGGCCTCAAAATACATTACCGGTCAGAATATTATAGTAGATGGAGGTTTTACATTATAAATATGACAAAGAGAAAGATTAAAATATATCTGTGCGATTTTATGCACAATTATCTTGGAACCGGAACTCATATGTTTCCGCTAAACATCGGATATTTAGCTGCTTATGCCAATAAGTTTTATAAAGACGACATTGAGGTTGAATTGTTTAAATATCCTGATGATTTTATGAAAAAGTTTGAAGAAGAAAAAGCTGATTTGGTTGGTTTTTCAAATTATACCTGGAGCGCAGATTTAAATAACCGCATATCTTCTTGGGTGAAGTCAATCTCGCCTGAAACTATTGTCGTTTTCGGCGGTCCGAATATAAATTATTCAAAGATAGGGTATCAAAGGTTCTTCAGCAAATATAAGGCAGTGGATTTCTACATTCTTTATCAGGGAGAAAGAGCTTTTATAAGCATCATAAAAAACATTATTGAAAAAGGGAAAGATATCTCTATTTTAAAATCAGAACCGCTTGACGGCATTGTCTTTGAAAAGAATAATAAAATCATTTTAGGCGGGCTTTTAGCCAGGATTAAAGATGTTGATTCCATTCCTTCTCCTTATCTAACAGGCATATTAGACAAGTTCTTTGATACAAATTTAATCCCAATTGTTGAAACAAACAGAGGCTGTCCTTATACCTGCACTTACTGCTGTCAGGGGCTTTCTTCGTATAATCAGATTGAATTTTTCAATTTTGACAGAGTAAAACAAGAACTTTCATATATCGCTAAAAAGGTCAAAAACACCAATATCTTGATATTTGCTGATTCTAATTTTGGAATATTAGAAAGGGATATAGAAATCGCAGAGCATCTCGCAGAACTGATGAAAGAAACGGGCTATCCCAGGAGAATAAGCATGAATTGGGCGAAGAACCAGCCTAAGATATTTGAAATAGCTAAAATTCTAAATAACATTAATTTGATAATTTCTCTTCAATCTCTTGACGAACAGGTTTTAAAAGCCATTAAAAGGCAGAATATCCAGATATCCTTTTTCAAAGATATTATAGAAAAAATCAATAAAGAGAATGCAATATCAGGCACTGAAATTATTTTAGCTCTGCCAAATGAGACTAAAAAAAGCCATCTTGATTCAATCAGAAAATTGTTTGACTGGAATGTTTCCTATATAATCTGCTACAACTGTTTTATCTTAGAAGGTTCAGAAATGTCGCTTTTAAGAGAGAGAGGAGAATTTAACTGTAAGACTAAGTTCCGCTTGGTTGACAATGCTTTCGGCAGATACGGCAGTATAATTTCTTTTGAATCAGAAGAAAGCATCAGAACGAGCCCGACTATGTCAGAAGAAGATATTCTTTATTTCAGGCCCGTTCATTGGCTTATTCAGTTTTTATGGAACTACAGATTCTATTACGATTTGCTTAAATATATTCAGTTTTTAAAAATAAACCCTTTGGATTATATAATTAAGCTTATAGACGATGCCGAACAAAAGGCGCCTGAGAAAATTAAGAGAATCTTTCAGGAATTTAAAGAAGAAGCTGAAAATGAATGGTTTGACTCTCATGAAGATTTGATAAAATACTGGAGCAGTCCTTTTCATTTTGAAGAGCTTGAAAAGGGCAATTACGGGAAGATGAACAATAAATACATATTTAAAACTTTGGTAGAGACTAAAGAAGATTTTGAGGCTTATTTATACAATACTGCTGTTGAGCTCTTTGAATCCAAGAAACAAGTTTTTAAGGAAATATTGAATATGCTCTCTGCTTCAATTATTGATTTTACATTAGACGAAGGCGAATTCCTAAAAGAGAAAAGTGTTTTATCCAAGTACGATGTTTTGAAATGGAGGGAATTAGGTTATTCCAAAAACTTAGAAGAATTATGCCGGTCTAAAGATGAGAATCTTCAGTTTTATCTTCCCTTACAGCAGAAGAAATCATTGGAATTATTATTTAAACAGTATAGGCATCCAAACAGAAATGTTACTTTAAGGAAAATGAGCGAATATATGGATATTAGAGACTTTTTCTATAAAGTGGGTTTAGCTAATTAAAAATATGAAGATTTTATTAATCAATCCGCCGATTAGGGAAAATGACAGCCCCAGACACATACCTCACGGCACCGCCATATTAGCAAATGTCCTGAGAAATAAAGGCCATCAAGTGCTGTTTTTAGACATTAACGGAAACAGGTATTCAAACGAGAAAGTCATTTCTATTATAAAGTCATATGATTTTGATGCAGTTGGAATCGGAGGGCTGATTCCTGTATATCGTTATTTAAAATGGCTTTCAGGCACCATAAAAGAGATAAAGCCTAAAATGCCTATTATTGCTGGAGGGAGCGTTGCTTTTTCCATTCCAGAGATCGTGCTTAATAAAACTAAGGTTGATATAGTTTGCAATCAGGAAGGGGAAGAAACCTTGTGCGATATTTTAGAAGCATTAGAGAGCAAAGCTGATTTAAGCAATGTTAAAGGGATATGGTTTAAAAAAGACAATCAAATAATTCAGACAGAGCCTCGGCCGCTGATATCTGACCTAGATTCAATTCCTCTGCCTGCCTGGGATTTATTGCCCATGGAGGTTTATCTTAACAACCCTAAGGTTGGAGCAGGTAGAGATATTGATTTTATCTCAAGCAGAGGATGTCCCTACAGGTGTACTTTCTGTTTTAGGGCTTTTGGAAGAGGATACAGGGCCCATTCAGTAGGCTATATCATGGAGGCGCTTAAGTATTTAAAGAAGCATTATCAGATTGATTTTGTGTCTTTTCAAGACGATGAGTTTATGGCGGACAGAAATCGCGTCTTAGAATTCTGCGAATCGTTTAGAAAGAGCGGTCTGGATATAAAATGGTCCTGCACCGGCAGAGTTAACTTGATAAGTGAAGATTTATTGAAGGCTATGAAAGATTCAGGATGTATTTCGGTAAGTTACGGGATTGAATCAGGAAGCCAGAAGATTCTTAATTCAATTAAAAAAGATGTAGATATTGAAAAGGCAAAAGAAGCAATACTAATAAGCCAGAAATTAAAGATAAGGCATCCTACTTCTTTCATTTTAGGTACGCCCGAGGAAACGTATGAAACAGCTTTTGAGACCGTTAAGTTCTGTTTGGATGTCAATGTTCCTCTTCAGGCGCTGATGTTCGCTGTTCCTTATCCGGGCACTGATTTATACAAAGACGCGAAAAACCGCGGAATCATTAATTCTGAAAATGAAGAAGATTTCATATTAAGCCTGGGAGATGCCGTTGATTTTACGATTAATTTAACCAAGAAGTTTACAGACCAAGAGCTTGTTTCTTTAAAAGAAAAGATGATAGAAGAAGTTAGAAAGGGCTTTAAGCCGATGCCTAAAGAAGAGATTGAGAAATATTATAAAGAGCTTTACGGCGAACACTTATGGCAGAAATATATAGATAACTTGAAAGACCCTGTCTTTAAAAAACACAGAGAGCTTCATGGGTTTAATGAACTTTAAAATAATAAAATAATAAATAATACATAAATTTATGAATATCTTAGGGGTTATCACAGCCAGAGGCAACAGCAAAGGGGTTAAAAATAAAAATATCAAGCCTCTAGCCGGCAAACCGACAATATATTATACGATTGAAGCGGCTAAGAAATCCAAGCTTCTAACAAGGCTTGTATGCTCTACCGAAGATTCCAAGATAGCGGAAATAACGAAAAGTTACGGCGTAGAAGTTATCAAAAGACCTAAAGCATTGGCTTGCGACACGGCAAGAATTGATGATGTTTTAAGGCATACTGTAAAGTTTTTAGAAAAAAGAGATAAATTCACAACAGATATTGTAGTTCTGCTTTACGCTAATATCCCTATCAGAAAAGAGGGAATAATTGATAAGACTATATCTGAATTTATTAAATTTAATCCTGACTGCGTAATGACGGTGTCTGATATCGGTCAGTTTCATCCTAATTGGCTTTTAAAAGTAGAAGACGAGAAAAGAATAGACCTTTATTCTCCGACAACGATATACAGAAGGCAGGACCTGCCAAAGTATTATTATAATGACGGCTCGGTTGTTGCGGTTAAGAAAGAAGCGCTGATGAAAAATGACGGGATTTCTCTTTATCCGGCTTTTGGAAAGGATATAAGGGCTATAATCCAGTCTCAGCACGAAACAATTGAAATAGATAACGAATATGATTATTTTCTAGCTGAATCAATACTAAATACAAGAGGAAAAAATGAAGAGATCTAAAAGAATTAAAGTATCTAAAAAAAGGTATATCGGCATCAGCGACCCTTGCTTTGTAATCGCAGAAGCAGGAGTAAACCATAATAAGAGCTTAGTCTTGGCAAAAAAGTTGGTTGATGCGGCGAAATACGCCGGTGCCGATGCTGTTAAATTTCAGACCTTTAAGTCGGAGAATCTCGTTACTTTTAATTCATCAACTGCCAAGC
Organism: Minisyncoccota bacterium; assembly: GCA_028687715.1. Classification (GTDB taxonomy): domain Bacteria; phylum Patescibacteriota; class Minisyncoccia; order Minisyncoccales; family GWA2-38-27; genus JAQTZP01. The sequence continues at coordinate 97,409 of JAQTZP010000002.1, read as the reverse complement.
ATCAAAAGAAAAAAGGGAAGAAAGAGACTCAGCTTGAGTTTCTGAAAAGTTTAGAATTAAGCTATCAGAGCTTTAAAGAATTAAAGAAATACTGCGATAAAAAAGGGATAATTTTTCTTTCCGCTCCTCACACTGAAGATGCCATTGATTTTTTAGAGCCTCTTGTTCCTTTGTATAAAATAGGCTCTGGAGATTTGAATAATTATAGTTTCTTGATGAAAGTTGCTGAAAAGAAAAAGCCGATAATACTTTCTACCGGCATGGGGGATTTAAAAGAGATTAAAAGCGCATTAAGCGTATTAAAGAAAGCAAAAAACAACAGGATAATTATTCTTCACTGCACTACCAGCTATCCCTGCCCGATTGATAAAGTTAACTTAAGGGCAATGGAAACGTTAAGAAGAGAATTTGGTTTGATGGTGGGTTATTCCGACCACACTTTAACAACCACTATTCCTCAATTAGCAGCAGCTTTGGGCGCCAAGGTTATAGAGAAGCACTTCACTTTAAATAAAAATATGATTGGTCCTGACCATAAATCAAGCCTTGAGCCAAAAGAATTAAAGACAGCGATAAAACTTATAAGAGAGGCTGAAAAGGCGATGGGAGACGGGATAAAAAAGCCTTATTCCTCTGAACAAGTAATAAAGAAGATTGTCAGAAAAAGCATTGTTGCTAAAAAAGACATTATAAAGGGATTAAGAATTACAAAAGATATGCTTGATGTAAAAAGACCGGGCACCGGTATCGAGCCAAAATACTTAAACAAGATTATTGGGAAATTTGCCAAAAAGAATATTAAAAAGGACGAATTAATATCTTGGAAAAACATATATTAATTATGAAAAAAAGAAAGATAATATACGTATCAGGAACCAGAGCTGATTACGGGCTTATGAAAAAGACATTAAAAGAAATCAAGAAAAATCCAAGGCTTGATATTGTAATAGCTGCTTCTGGAATGCATTTGATGCCTGAATTTGGGAAAACAATAGCTGAGATTAGAAAGGACGGATTTAAAGTTTTTCCTGTCAGAGCTGTTTACGGAAATGATGAGAAAAGCTCTTCTGTGGAGTTTATCGGAGCCTTTATTTTGAATTTCTTAAAGATGGTAAAAAAAGTAAAACCAGATGTGATTTTTATCCAAGGAGACAGGGCTGAAATGCTTTCTGCGGCAATTGTCGGAGCTTACCTAAATATCTTGGTGGTCCACAGCCACGGCGGAGAAGTAAGCTCTACTGTTGACGAAGTCTCAAGGCATGCCATATCCAAGCTTTCCCATTTTCATTTTCCAGCAACGGATAAGTCTAAAAAAAGATTGATAAGAATGGGCGAAGATAAATGGAGAATAAAAGAATTTGGAGCGCCAGGTCTTGATGGAATTCTAAAAGAAAAGCTTTTATCTAAAGAAGAAATAATTAAGAAGTATAAATTGGAAGATGAAAAACCGATTATTATTGTGGTTCAGCATCCGGTTAGCTTAGAATCAGACAATGCTTCTTTTCAGATAAAGCAAACTATGGAAGCAGTAAAAGAAACAGGCTGGCCTGCAGTAGTCATCTATCCGAATTCGGATCCAGGCTCAAGGAAGATGATAAAAGTTATTGAAAAATACAGAAAATACCCTTTCATTAGAATATATAAAAATATGGAAAGGAGAGACTATCTGAGCTTATTGAAGGTCTCAAGCGCCTTAATCGGCAATTCAAGCTCTGGAGTTATTGAGGCGCCTTGTTTTGGTTTGGGAGTTGTAAATATCGGAACAAGACAAAAGGGCAGGGAAAAAGCGTCAAATATCATTGAATCAGATTATGATAAAAAACAAATAAAAGAAGCTATTGAGAAAGCTGTAAAACATAAGTTTAAGGAAATAAAGAACCCTTATTACAAAGAGGGAACCGCTAAAAAGATTAGTGAGCTTTTATCTGGCATAAAAATAGATAAGAAATTATTAGATAAAAAGTTGGCTTATTAAAACATTATGGAAAATAGATTTGAAAATTGGCAGTATCCTGAAATTGAAGAAGGAAAATTAACAAAATATTATTGGCTTATAAAGAACAAAGAAGGGTTGAGTTTAGGCAGATTTACTGACATCGGTGCCTTTACTTATATCAATGCCAAAAACGAAGTTGTAATTGAGGATTACGTTCAGATTGGAGGCGGAGTAAAGATTTATTCAGTAAATACAATAGATGAGACCCAGGGGAAGATTGTTCTGAAAAAGAATTCTAAAATAGGAGCTAATTCAGTGATTCTGCCTAATGTCATAGTCGGCGAAAACTCTGTTGTCGGAGCCTGTTCCGTGGTTAAAAGCAATACAGAAATTCCTGCAAACGAAATCTGGGCGGGCAGACCTGCTCGTAAAATAGGTCAGATAATAGACGGCAAAAGGCATTATTAAATATGGATATACCTTTATTTAAAATTTATTGGGATGATGATGATTTAAAAGCAGTTTCAGATTCTATCAAAAGAGGAATGAACTGGGCAGCCGGTCCAAGTATTTTAGAATTTGAGAATTTGATATCAAAATATACAGGCAGAAAATACGCAGTTGTTTTTAATTCGGGTACATCGGCTTTGCACGCTTTGCTTTTAGCTTATGGAATAGGCAAGGGCGATGAAGTGATAGTCCCTTCTTTCAGCTTTATCGCCACTTCAAACCCCGTCTTGTTTGTCTCGGCTAAGCCGGTATTTGCCGATATTGAAGAAGAAACCTGCGGACTTAATTCAGAAGATGTCAGAAAGAAAATAACTCCTAAAACTAAAGCTGTTATAGCAATGCATTACGGCGGCGCTGTTTCTAAGGAAATTAGAGAGTTAAAGAAAATAGCAAAAGAGAACAACCTGCTTTTAATTGAAGATGCCGCTGAATCTTTCGGAGCCAGGCTTAACGACCAGAAAGTCGGAACCTTCGGCGATTCCGCTATGTTCAGCTTCTGCCAGACAAAAGTTTTTACAACAGGAGAGGGCGGCTCTATCGTAACGGATTCAAAAGATATCTTTGAAAAACTTAAGCTAATAAGGGCTCACGGCAGGGCAGAGGATTCTAATTATTTTTCAACTGGAGAATATATGGATTATGTTTCTTTGGGCTATAATTTCAGAATGGCTGATATATCTGCCGCACTGGGGGTTTCTCAAATCAAAAAGGTTGATAAGCTTATAGAGAAAAGAAGGGAAAAAGCGCAATATCTGACAAAAGCCCTTTCGGGATTAATGCTAAATGATATATTTATTTATGACTTTCCGGCAGAGCTTTATCATGTTTATCAGGAGTATCCGATAAGAGTTAAATCAGGGGAGGAAAAAAGAGATTCTCTTAAAAAATATCTTAGCCGGAAGGGGATTGGCACCAGGATAAGCTTCAAGCCGATTCATTTGACCCATTTTTATAAAAATGTCTTAGGCTATAGCGGCAAACTGGAAGTTACAGAGAAAGTAAGCAGAGAAGCTCTCAGTCTGCCTATCTATCCTGATCTGACTATCAAAGAGATAAATTACATTGCCCAAGAGATTAAAAACTTTTATGGATAATGAGATATTCAAAAAATTAATAGTGAATAAGGATTCTTCGCTTGAAGAAACAATGAAAGTAATAGATAGAGAGGGCTCCGGCATAGCCTTTATTATTGATGAAGGAACCGGGAAGTTTTTCGGGTTGGTGACAGACGGAGACATAAGGAGAGCGATTCTTGAAGGAAAAGATATCAATTTAAAGATAAAAGAAATTGCCAACCAAAGGCCAATAATCATCAATGAAAAATTGAAAGATAAGGAGATATCTGAATTGAAAAATGATTTTAAGATAAAAAGAATAATGCCGGCTGGAAGCACTTTGAAGATACCTGTTTTAGACAAAGAAGGCTTCTTAAGAGATATAGCCTGTCTTTACATAGACAGCCAGAAAAGGATTATTGAAAGAAGGAAGAAACAGGTTTACAGAAAAGACGGAATAAAGAAAGTTTTAGTTGTCGGGGGAGCAGGATATTTAGGTTCGGTTCTGTCTTTAAAGCTCTTAGATAAAGGATATGAAGTAAGGGTTTTAGATAATTTAACTTATGGAGATGAAGGGATTAAGGGGATTCTAAGCAATGAGAACTTTGAGTTTTTAAAAGGAGATATCAGAAATGTTTCAAATGTATTAGAAGCGATAAAAGGGACAGATGCAGTGATTCATTTAGCGGCAATTGTCGGAGATCCGGCCTGTCAGATTGATGCTGAAAGGACCCAGGAGATAAACTATCTGTCAACAAAGATGATTGCTGAAATATGCAAGTTCAACCAGGTTAATAAGTTCCTGTTCGCTTCAACCTGCAGCGTCTACGGCGCAAATGAAAATCCCGATAAACTGCTTGACGAGAACTCACCTCTTAATCCGATATCTTTGTACGCCAAGACAAAAATCAGATCAGAAGAGGGAATAATTGAGCTTATAGACAATAATTTTCTGCCAACGATATTTCGTTTTGCCACCTTGTACGGGATTTCTCCAAGAATGCGTTTTGACTTGTTTGTTAACCTGCTTACTGCTCAGGCGGCGTCAGAGAAAAGAATTACTATTTTCGGAGGCAGCCAATGGAGGCCTAATCTGGATGTTTCTGATGCGGCTTCGGCCTGCATTAATTGGCTTGAGTCTTCAATTGATATCACCGGCGGCCGTATTTTTAACGTCGGAGGGAATCTTTTTAACCATCAGATATCTGAAATCGGAGATATTATTAAAAAGATTATTCCAGATATAAATGTAGAGATTAAAGAAGAAAAACAAGATTTAAGAAATTACAATGTTTCTTTTGATAAAATTAATAAATCATTGGGTTTTTCTCCTAATAAAACAATAGAAGAAGCTGTGATTGAAATAAAGAATTTCATAGAAGAAAAGAATATAAAGGATTTTAAAAATCCAAAATACAATAATTACAGATTTTTAATGAAGGAAAATTATGAAATCACTTATAATAAACATCTGTTTAAGGCCTAACAGCGAGAAGACAATTTTCCCAATAGGCCTGGGATATATCGCAACAGCTGTTTCAAGAGCTGGCTTTAACTTTGAGATTTTAGACTTGGACGCAAAAAGGCTTTCGGATGAAGAAATTGAAAGATATATAAAAGAAGCTGATTTTGATGTTGTTTTAATGGGCTGCATCGTTACCGGCTACAAATATGTTAAAAAATTATCAGAGTTGATTAAAAGATATAAAGAAGTTCCAATAATAGCTGGGAATTCAGTTGCCACTTCTATCCCTGAAACCCTTCTTGAAAAAACAAAGGTTGATATAGCTGTTATCGGTGAAGGGGACATAACAATAGTGGAATTGTTAAAAGCGCTTGAGACCAGGGCTTCTTTAGAGAAAGTAAAAGGCATTGCTTTTTTAAAAGATAAAGAGGTTTTCTTTACTCCTGAAAGGGGGCTTATTTCCGACATTGATACCCTTCCTTTTATAGATTACGCTCTTTTTGATATTAATACTTATCTAAGAGGCTGCCGCTATAATATCACTGAACCTTATCCGGTTCCGTTTGATTCGTTGAGAGCTTTGCCTATAAATACGGCAAGAGGATGTCCTTATAACTGCACTTTCTGCTATCATGTTTTTAAGAATAAAAGATACAGAACCAGATCAATAGAAAACATTGTAGAGGAAATAAAGCTCCTTCGTGAGAGATACGGCATTAACTATGTTCAGTTTTTTGACGAGTTGACTCTTTTTTCAAAAGAACAGACAAGCCAATTCGCCGATTATATCTTAAAAGAGAATCTTGGGATATTCTGGTCAGCTGACTGCAGGGCGGGATTATTTTCTGAAAATGATATAGACCTTGCCATAAAGCTGAAAGAATCAGGATGCATGACATTGGGTTATTCTTTGGAGTCAGCCGATAAGGAGATACTTAAGGCAATGAATAAGAATATAAGCGTCAGTGATTTTATCGTTCAGTCAAAAGTATTAAAAAAAGCAGGAATTTATCCCAATACCAGTTTGGTGATAGGCTACCCCAATGAGACCGAAGAAACGATTAAGAAAACATTTGACTGCTGTTATGAAAACGATATCTATCCCAGCGCCGGCTATCTGCTTCCTCAGCCGGGCACTCCAATGTATGATTACGCGAAAAGCGCTGGAAAGATTTCAGACGAAGAGGATTATTTAATGAAAATGGGGGATAGGCAGGATTTCAGGATAAACCTTACCAGTATGGACCAGGATAAAATAGAAGGCTTGGTAAAATATCATTTAAAAAGGATTTCTGAAAAGATGAAGTTAGGATTAAATGACGAGAACCTTATTAAAACCGGACACTACAGGCAAAAATAATATTATGATTAAAAAGATAAAAGACTTTATCCATAAGCATAAGAACTTAGAGAAGATGATATTTTCTTTCTGGGCTGTTTTTTGGATTCTTAGAGCAAGAATTATTTTTAAAAGAATTAAAAAGAATAATCAGAAAATTAATTTCAAGGTTGTGATATTAGCTGTAAGAAGCATCCCAACCACCAATTTTGTTTATTTTGATGCGGTTTTTGGACATGCTTTCGAGAAGCTTGGAGCTTCTGTAAAAATGCTTTACTGCGACGGCCTTCTGGATTCCTGCGATGCTGATATAGTTTTCAGAGGCCAGGACCCCCAATGCTTTATATGTCAGAAATTCGGACCCTTGGTTAAAAAATCATTGAACTTAGACTGCGCATCCTATAATCAATACATATCTTTTTCGGAAATGGAAGAGATAAAAAAGATTTCAGAGAATATAGATATTAGCGAAGCTTCAAGCCTTAGATATCTCGGGGTTGATGTCGGAAAGCAGGCTCGAGCCTCGGCAATAAGATATTTTCTGTTCGGAAAATTGAATTTAGAAGATGAAAATGAAATAAGAGTTTTTAGAAAAAAGCTTTTCTACGCCATGGTTATGACTAAAATTGCAGAGAATTTCCGCACTATGGAGAAGCCGGATGCAGTTTTTATGCTTCACGGAATTTATTCCAGCTGGGGACCCTTTTATGAATATTTCAGAACCAAGGGCATTGATACTATAATTTACGGAGGAATGACCCCAAGAATCGGTTATTTTATGTTTAATAGAAATGATGAGACCAATGCCATAGTTTCAAAAAAAGAATGGAGCCGCCTTAGAGATATTCCTCTTGATAAAGACCAACAGAGAGAAATAAGGGATTATTTAGATAAAAGAATAAAAGGGAAAACAGGGGACCAGATGATGTACCGCAGCAATTTTGATAATGGAAATAAAAAAGATTTAGATTTTAAGGGTTATAAAAGGAGATATGTAATGTATCCTAATTTAGCCTGGGATGCCGCAATAAAAGGACAGATATCCGATATCTTTGAAGATGTTTTTGAGTGGCTCGACAATACAATAGATTTCTTTAAAAACAAAAAAGATTACCAGCTCATCATAAAGCCTCATCCGGCGGAACTGGTTTTTGAAGGTTCCAGCAGGAGTATTGCCGAGTATATAAAAGAAAAGCACAAAGATTTGCCTGAAAATATTATAGTTCTGTCAGCAGATGCTCCTTACAGCGCTTATGATTTTTTTGATAATAAAACCATTTCTTTGACTTTTAACGGCTCTGTGGGATTTGAGTCAGCGGCCTTAGGCTATCCGGCGCTGGTAGTCGCTCAGGCTCATTATAAGGATGCAGACGTTGTCTATGATATTAAAACTAAAGACGAATATTTTAATTTGATAGATAACCCTCAAAAGATTATTTCTTTTGCAGAAAACAACATTGAGATAGCGGAAAAATATGCCTATTTTTATTTTATCAAATCAGTTGTCAGAGTGCCTTTTTACGATGACAAGAAATGGGCTAAGATTTGCTGGAACAAGATATTTAATCACAAAGAGCTGTTCAGCGACAAGAGCGACTTGATGAAGATTTGCAGGAGAATTATAAATAGAGAAGATATTTTTAATCCCTTATAATATACTTTCTATGGAGATTATTAAAAAAATAAATAATAAAATAGTCAGAGTAATGCGCAATTTTTATCTATTTAAAATAGGAGCTTTTTTAAGTCACTTCAAAAAAGCATCTGTGCCCAAAGACGGTCCTATTTTAATTCATATAGGATGCGGGGAATTCAATGACAAGCGGTATATCAATGTTGATTCCCGCAAGGGCCTGCATATTCATTATGTTGATACAATTGAAAATATATCCAAGTTATTTCCTCAAAATTACGCAGACTTAATATATGGATGTCATGTCTTAGAGCATGTTTCTCATCTTAAGCTTACCCAAACTTTAAAAGGGCTTTATGTCTGCTTAAAAAAAGGCGGTATTTTGCGCCTTTCGGTTCCTGACTTTGAAACCATAGTCGGAATGTATCAAGAAAAAAGCTCTGTATCAGGTATTATTGCTCCGCTTATGGGCGGCCAGGGATATCCCGGCAACTTTCATTTTTCTGTTTTTGACGAAGAATATCTCAGAAACCTTTTAATTTCCGTCGGGTTTAAAGAAGTTAGAAAGTGGGACCCTCAAAATGCGTCTTTTCACAGCTTTGACGATTGGTCTAAAAGAAAAATCAATCTTTATAATAAAGAATGGCCTATTAGTTTAAATATAGAGGCTGTTAAGTAATTAGTTATGAAGAAATTAAAGATATTTATTTCCCATCATCCTTCAAATCTTCTGCTTTATAGAAATATGTCTTATATGGCAAAGAGGCTGGATAAAGATACAAAAGCCGTCTTATTTAAGATAAACCATGTTTATTATAAGGATTTTGATTTGGGTCCCTATCTGAAGCATTTTGATGAAATTCTGGAATTTGATTTTATAACTTATTCTAAAAATATTATTTCCAGCTGGTATAAGATATTCAAGTTTTTAAGCAGATTCAGAAAAGCAATGAAGAGCTTTGAAAACAGCTTTGATGAAATAGACTTATTTTTAGACAATTCCGCCTGGCTTCCTTTAAATATCATACTTTATAACCTTTCTCGGTTTAAAAAAGTTAAGAATATAAATAGATTTTCGTATATAGAGCCTGAAGACGCTGAAACGAAAGTAAGCAGAATGAAGACTTTCCTCTGCAGTTTGTACAGTCTGCCTTTTAACTGCTATAAAGTTAAAGTTATTACCAGCACCAAAGGAACTTTTTCAAATTTTGTATACAGCGAAAATCCTATTGGCAGAATAATAAAGATAGCCAACCCTAAAGGAGAGTTTCTTAAAAAAATATCATCAAATAAAGAAGAATATTTCCTTCCTTATCCGATTTTTTCTAAAAATATACGGCTTAGAAAAAAGGCAAAAAAAGATATGGTTGTAGTTTTCGGCTTAGGAGACATATTCAGCTGTTATCCTGAATATATGTCCGAGCAGAAGGTCTTTCTTGAGAAAATGGAGAAATTCTTTAAGGCTCTTGAAAAAAGATATAAAAGATATAAATTATACTATAAACCCCATCCCCAGGATGAAAGGGGGGTGTTTATCGCCGGAATTGACATAAAGAAATACAGGCTTTTTGATAACAGCGCCAGCGCTCAATATCTTATTGATAAATACAGCGATAGAATCAAGGCTGTTTATACCTTTTTATCAACTTCTGCTGTCTTTTCTTCTTTCTATTCTATACCATCATACACTTTCTACCGCTATATCTATAATTCTGACGGGGTTAAAAGGTTTGATAATATGTATGACCATGAGAATATAAAGTCAGATTTCCTTTTCCACATCTTTTCTATAGAAGAAATAGGGAAGATAGATAATTTAAAAAGCGCCAATAATTTTGATTTGAAGATATATCAGAAAATATTAAATGTTTAACTATGACAAATATGCCACTTGAGAATAAAACAATATTATTAACAGGAGGAACCGGTTCTTTCGGCCAAAAGTTTGTCGAGACGGCTCTTAAGAAATACAATCCTAAATCAATTAGGATATTTTCCAGAGGAGAATATCTCCAATGGGAAATGGCTAAAAAATTCAATGACCCAAGAGTCAGGTTTTTTATCGGAGACGTAAGAGACAAAGACAGAGTTCTAAGGGCAATGGACGGAGTTGATATCGTTATTCATGCAGCGGCTCTAAAACATGTTCCCATTGCAGAATATAATCCGATTGAAGCGATAAAGACAAACATCTTCGGCACGACCAATGTCATTGACGCCGCTATAAATAAAAATATCAAAAAAGCAATTTTTATCTCAACCGATAAAGCTGTAAATCCCGCAAATCTTTACGGAGCGACAAAGCTCTGCGCTGAAAAGCTTTTCATTCAGGCAAACTCTTACGTCGGCGAGAAAGATACGATTTTCAGCTGCTGCAGATACGGCAATGTCATTGGTTCAAGGGGAAGCGTTATTCCGTTATTTTTAGAGCAGAACGGCAATGGATTTTTCACAATTACTGACGAAAGGATGAGCAGATTTTTAATAAATTTAGACCAAGGGGTTGATTTTGTAATTAATTCCATTGATATCATGAAGGGCGGAGAGGTTTTTATCCCTAAACTGCCCAGCGTTAAGATAATTGATTTAATCAAAGCAATTAATCCGGAGTTGGAGATAAAAGTAATAGGCATCAGGCCCGGAGAAAAGATTCATGAGACGCTTTTAACCGAAGAAGAGGCAAAACACGCTTTAGAATACGACAATTATTATATCGTTAAACCCGAGAATCCTTCTTGGAATAAGGAGGAAGTTCCAGGGGGCAGAGCCTTGTCTGAAGGATTTAGATATTCAAGCGATAACAATCCCAGATGGTTCAAAGAAGAAGAAATTAAAAAAATCATTCAAGATTTTAAATTAGAAAATGGAAAATAGCTTTATTCCATACGGACGTCAATGGATAGATGAGGACGATATATCAGAGGTTGTAAAATCTCTTAATTCAGATTTATTGACTCAAGGCCCTAAGGTTGAGGAATTTGAAAAAGCTGTTGCCGAATACACCGGCGCAGAATACGGAGTCGCAGTTTCCTCAGGAACCGCTGCCTTAGAATTAGCTTATAAGGTTATAGGGATTTCTGATTCTGACGAGATTATAACAAGCCCTTTGACATTTTCAGCGACTTCTAACGCTTTTGTCAATTTAGGCGCCAGACCTGTTTTCATAGATATTGAAAAAGATACTTTGAATATAGACCCGAAAGAAATAGAGAATAAGATTACTAAAAAGACAAAGGCAGTAGCTGTTATAGATTTTGCCGGACACCCTTGCGATTTTGATGAGATAAAAAAGATAGCTAAAAGGCACAATCTTTTAATTGTAGAAGATGCTTCTCATGCCATAGGCTCTTCTTACAAAGATAAAAGAATAGGCTCATTGTCAGACCTCACAGTCTTCAGCTTCCATCCTGTAAAAAATATCACTACTGGAGAGGGCGGCATGGTTCTAACAAACAATAAAGAATTATATGAAAAGCTAAAAGTTCTCAGGCATCATAAAATAGTGAAAATACCTGAAAAGGGCGGCTGGTGTTATGATATAGAAGAACCAAGCTCTAATTTCCGGATTAGCGATTTTCAATGCGCTTTAGGCCTAAGCCAGCTTAAAAAAATAGATAAATTTATCCAAAGAAGAAGAGATATTGCAGGCCGCTACAATGAAGCCTTTAAAGATATTAAAAACATTTCTCTGCCTCGGGAAAAAGAATATGCTAAATCAGCCTGGCATCTTTATATAATCCAAATAAACTCCGGAAGAACAAAAGAGCTGTTTGAAAGTTTTAAAGAACAAGGCATCGGGGTTCAGGTCCATTATATCCCAGTCCACCTTTTGTCTTTTTATCAAAAGAGATTCGGTTTTAGAGAAGGAGACTTCCCAATTGCTGAAAATTATTACAGAAAAGCTCTGACTCTGCCCCTTTTCCCGAAAATGACTGATTACGAGGTAGAAAGAGTAATTAAAACAGTTAAAAAGCTATTATGAAAAGCAATAAAAACAGGAAATTAAATAAATTTAAGCTGGAGATTGATATTTTAGATTTCTGCAACTTGAACTGCGATTTATGCGCCAGGGGAATTCCTCTTCAAAAGGATAAAAGGTTTACTTATTATAATGAAATTGAAGAAATTTCTAAGATTATAAAGCCCTATGAATTTAATACTATTAAAATAGGGGGAGGGGAGCCGACTATGCATCCTGAATTTTCCAAAATATGCCAGAATCTCAAAAGGCTTTTTCCAGCCAAAAGCTATTATTTAGCGACAAACGGCTTTAAATTAGAGAATTTTTTAGATGAGATAAAAGTATTTGACACTATTGAATTAAGCCAGTATCCGGGCAAAAATGATGAAGTTTTTGATAAGATAGCTGAGATGAATCTTTCCAATGTAATACCTGTTAGAAAAGAAGACTATACAGAGTTGGAAGACATCTACCGGGAAAATAATCTTAATAAAAAGAATATCTATAACCGCTGCATTTATAAAGAGGTAACCCATATAGTCGGAGGCAGAATTTATCCCTGCTGCAATATCTTCGGCCAGGCTATGAGGCAGAATATAGATTTAAATAATATCAGCGTTTTAGCTGATGAGAACTGGCGTGAGAATTTAAAGAAAATTGACATAGAAACTTACTGCAGGCGCTGTTTTGTGAAAGTTCCAAGCTATTTCAATATTGCTTTATACAAAACGCTGATTGGCACAGGCAGATTTATAAAACAGAATATAAGGCCATTGAAAAAATACATATTTAAAAATCAAATTAAAAGACAGATTAAAAAAACAAATGCCTCAAATAAAAATATCTGACAAACTATTAGGAGATAACAACCCAGTGTTTGTAATAGCCGAAGCCGCCTCAAATCATGACGGCAGTTTAGAGCAGGCTAAACAACTCATTGATGTTGCAGCAGAATCTAAGGCCGATGCAGTCAAGTTCCAGCTGTTTAGAGCCTCTATGGTTTATCCGCCCAACTGCGGAAAGATACCTACCCTAACTGGAGAGCTTGACCTATATGATTTCTTCAGACAAATGGAAGTCCCTTATGAATGGCTTAGTAGTTTAAAGAAATATGCTGAAAATAAAGGACTTGTCTTTATCGTCACTCCTTTTGACGAAGAAACTGCTGATGAGCTTGAAAAAGCAGGGGTTTCAGCCTATAAGATTGCTTCTCCTGAATCAAACCACATACCTCTTCTAAGGCATATTGCTAAGAAGAATAAGCCCATAATCATCTCTACGGGCCTGTCTAAACTAAGAGATATTGAGGAATCAGTAGAAACAATACAAAATCAAGGGAATAACGACATAGTGGTTCTTCACTGCGTAAGCGGCTATCCTACCAAAGAAGAAGACTACAATCTTAATGTCATTGAGACCCTAAAAAGGGCCTTTGGGACTCTTGTCGGAGTTTCAGACCATTCCTTAAATCCTGTAATTGTTCCTATGCTTGCCACTGCTTTAGGCATAGATGTCATTGAAAAGCATTTTACCCTAAGCAGAAAGCTCAAAGGAGCAGACCACCCAATATCTATTGAGCCTGATGAATTAAGGCTTATGATAGAAAAGATAAGAGAAACAGAGAGATTAACAGATGACAAGAAGAAAGAGCTGTTAAACAGGCCTGAATGCCAAAAAGTATTAGGTTTAAGCCAGAAAGTCATTGCTGACTCTGAAAAAGAGCTCTATCCAGGAGATAAAAGAAGCATCTTTTCTGTGAAAGATATTGATAAAGGCGAGATGCTTACAAAAGATAACATCAGAGTATTAAGAGCAGAAAGATACCTTAAACCAGGCATCCATCCCCGCTACTTTGAGATGCTTTTGGGAAAGAAAGCTTCTAATCCTATTAAAAGATATGCCGGGGTTTTATGGGAGGATATATTGATAAAATAATACTGCTTTAATGAAGAATTACAGGAAAATAACAAAAAATATATGGGATAGTTTTTTTCAAAATCCTGACTCTTGCGGCAGATATCCCAATGAAAGTGTAATCAGGTTCTTATTCAGGAATTTTAAGAGAAGCGACTTTAAGAATTTGAAGATTTTAGACCACGGGTGCGGAGCCGGAAGGCATCTTTGTTTTTTAGCCGAACAAGGAGTCAAAAGCTACGGCATTGATGTTTCAAAAGGAGGGATATCAGCATCCAATAAGGTTTTAAAAAAGAGAAAGGGCTTTCTGCTGAGGTCAAGGTAATGAAGAATAATAATTTTGATTATCCTGATAGTTTTTTTGATGCAGTGATTTCATTCGGTGTTTTATACTATTTAAACAGAAAAGATATCTTAAAAGCAGTTTCTGAAATCAGAAGGGTTTTAAAAGACAAAGGATTGGCGCTCTTGGTTTTAAGGGGGGAAAAGGATTACCGCTTTGGCAGAGGCGTTGAAATATCAAAGAATACTTTTAGGCTGTCTAAAATTGATAAGAAATACAATGCTTCAAAAGAAAATAAAATGATAATTCATTTTTTTAGCCAAAGAGAAATAAAAGAGCTTTTTAAGGATTTTAGAAAAGTTGATATTGATAAACAGATAATCAGCTACAATAATCAGGAAATTCAGGACTACGATTACGTTGTTACCTTAGAGAAGTAATTTAGAGTTAAAATGGAAAAGATAAAAATACCATTAAATAAAGCATCTATAACTCAAAAAGATTTTGAGAGTTTTAAGCCTTTTGATTTAAAGCAGGGCATTGCAGAGTTTGAAAATAGTTTTAAAAATTACATAGGAAGAGAGTTTGCCTTAGCAACCAGTTCAGGCACCGCCGCTCTTCATTTAGCCCTTCTTTCTTTAGAAGTAGGCGAAAATGACGAGGTCGTTTGTCCTTCCTATACCTGTGCGGCAATTTTAAACGCTTTAAATTATGTTAAAGCCAAAGCGATATTAATAGACTGCAATTTCAATGTCAAGAATAATGATTTCAATCTCTTGTTTGATGATTTAAAGAATAAGATAACAAAGAATTGCAAAGCTGTGATTGTCCCTCATGCTTTTGGCTTTCCGGCTCAAATAGACAAGATAATATCTCTGGGCATTCCGGTAATAGAAGATGCTACTCAATCGCTCGGCGGCTCTTTAGATAATAAAAAGCTGGGAAGCTTTGGAGAGGTTTCAGTTTTTTCATTTCATCAGTCTAAAATGATGACAACAGGCGAAGGGGGAATGCTTTTAACTGATTCAGAGGATTTGTTTAAAAAAGCAGAGTTTCTATGCAATTACGAAGCAACTCTTGTGTCCCAGAGAACCGAACTTAAGCCAAAATACAGTATCCAGTATAATTATATGATGAATCCTTTGGGCGCTTTGTTGGGCCTAAGCCAATTAAGACAGCTTGATGATTTTATTGAAAAGAGAAGAAGAATTGCTGAAATTTACACAAACGAGTTAAAGAATAAAGTTCTTGCTCCGATTGAATTTAATAATAATGTTTTCTGGCGCTATATTATTGAAACTGAAAATCCTAAAGCAGCAATAGAAAAAGCCAAAGACTATGAAATAGAGCTTGGCAGAGGAGTTTATCCGGCTCTTCATCAGCTTATTGGGATTAATCCATTAGATTTTCCAAATACAGAAAAAGCATTATCTTCCCTTATGGCCCTTCCGATCTATCCTTCGCTCAAAGAACAAGAGATTGATTATTTATTAAAAGCATTAAAAAAGATTTTATGAATAATTTTGGGATTATAATTCAGGCAAGAATGGAGTCAAAAAGGCTTCCTCATAAGGTAATAGAAGAGATAATGGGTAAAACAATGATTGAGCATGTTATTTCAAGATGCAAAGAGTCAAAGCTTTCAAAGAAAACAGTTGTGGCAATAGCTGATACTCCCTTAAGCTCTAAATTAGTCCCTATAATTAAAAGAAGCAATGCCTATTTATACAAAGGCAGTTTAGAAAATGTTTTAGATAGATATATAAAGGCTGCTGAAAGATTTAAGATAGACCCAATAATAAGGATAACCGGAGATTGTCCTTTAATAGACCCTAATTTAATAGACAGCAGCATAAAAAGATATAATAGCTTTAAAAAGCCCCTTGATTATTTTTTCATCTACGGCTATCCCAGAGGGCTTGGAGATATTGAGATATTCAGCTTAAAAGGCTTAAAGAAAGCCGCTTCTTTAACCAATGATTCGTCTCATCTAGAGCATGTTTTCGGCTTCTTTTCTGAAAATCCAGCTATCTTTGATATAAAGATTTTAAAAGCTCCTAAAAAGTTTTATTTCCCCAATCTGCGGCTTTGCGTTGATGAAGCCCCTGATATTCTGCTTATCAGAGAGATTTTCAGCCGCTTTAAAAAAGATAAAGGCCTTTATACTCCTAAGATATTAGAATACCTAAATCAGAATCCCGAGCTTTTAGAAATAAATAAAGAGGTCAAGCAGGCGCCTCTTAGATAATTATGAAATGCTCTATTAATCAGCCTACTTATCTTCCCTGGATCGGTTATTTCAATCTAATTTACAACTCTGATGTTTTTGTTTTTTTAGACCATGTTCAATATGAGAAAAATGAATGGATTAACAGAAATAAGATAAAGACTCCCAACGGTTTTCTGTATCTAACAGTTCCGATAAAGACAAAAGGAAAGTCAGTGCAATCAATTTTAGATGCAGAGATTGACCGGAGCAAGGATTTTAAAAGAAATCATTTAAAGGCAATAAGGATTAATTATAATAAAGCTCGGTTCTTTAATGAATTTTATGGGATTTTTGAAGAAGCCTATGAAAAAGAATGGACTTTTATAAATGACTTGAATATCTATCTAATTAAAAAGATGCTTGAGGTCTTTGGAATTAATAGGGAAATAATACGTTCTTCGGAACTTTCAGTTTCAGGAGCAAAAACAGATTTAGTTATAAATATCTTAAAAAGCGTCAAAGCAGACCATTACATTTCAAATTTAGGCTCTAAGAATTATTTAAATGAAGATGAATTTAAAAAGAATAATATTAAATTAGAATATCATAATTACTCTCTTTCTCATCCTCAATATCCCCAAATGTACGGAGAGTTTATACCTTTTCTTTCAATAATTGATTTATTGTTTAACTGCGGAAAAGAAGGGACAAGATATATAATAAATAACAACATAATTATGACAAATTACGATGGATAAAATAAAGAATATTAAATTCGGGCTTAAAACTTATTCAACAAATACCGAGTTTGCCGCAAAAAGCGAAGAGTTAATCAAAAATAATTTGATTGATTATCTTGAAGTGCTGCCTGTTTTGGATTCTGATATCACTCCTTTTTTAAAAGTTGATATCCCTTATATTATTCACATACCCCATGAAGAATTCGGGCTTAATATATCAGATAAATCCAGACATAATTTCAGTTTAAAAATTATAAAAGAAGCTCAGAATTGGGCTGATTTGCTTAAAGCAAAGTATCTGATACTTCATCTCGGCTTCGGAGAAATAAAAAATGCTGAATATTTTTTAAAAAATATAAATGACAAAAGAATATTGATTGAAAACATGCCTTATAAAGCCTTAAACGGATTAAGAATGACTGGGTCTTCGGTTCAGGAAGTCAAGAGATTAAAAGGAAGCAGATTCGGATTTTGTCTTGACTTCGGCCATGCTGTAAAGTCAGCGATTGGTTTGAAAAAAGATTATAAAGAATATATAAAAGAGTTTTTAAAGATAAAGCCGGATATGTTTCATATCTCTGACGGGAAAACAGATGATTTAAAAGACCGCCATCTATCAATAGGCAAGGGCGATTACGATTTTAAATTTCTTCTAAAATGCATCAATGAAAACAAATCAAGGATAGCAACTTTAGAAACCCCGAAAAGCGATTTTAATTCAGTTTCCGAAGATATTGAAAACTTAAAAATATTGAAATCTTTTTTAAATGAATAATAACTATATTAAATTAGTCATTTTGATTGTCCTATTGTCAGCGGTCGCTCTTTCGCCTTCGTTTAACGCAGGGGAGTTGAAGGATAAAGATAAATATATAGAAATAAGGGCAGAAGATATTCTGCTTGCTCTTTTTATATCTTTTAGCTTTCTATCGTTTTTGGCTTTTGGAAAAAAAGAAATTGAGAAACCGCCTATGTTTTTGATAATCTGCCTCTGGCTGGGGTTCAGCTTTGTTAGTCTTTTGATAAACTTTATTTTGAATAATATGGCTGTTGACAGAGGCCTTTTTTATTTATTGAAAGAGGTTGAGTTTTTCTTTTTATTTTTCTATATTTTCTATCTTGTCAAAGATATTAAAACTGCGAAAATATCAGTTTTTGTCTGGCTTATATTAATAGCCTTAAATACTTTTTTTGTTATTTTCCAAATTGTTTTTAAAATAAAATGGGGAGAATACGGCTCCAGAGCAATTTCTGAATGGGGCGCTTTTCCAACCGGAGCTTTTTTTCTCATATCGTTTGTTTTCTTTTTTAATATCTTTCTTTATTATTTTTTTGAGCTTAATATCTCAAAAACTAAGAAGGCGGCTTTGGGATTTTTAAGCTTCATTCCGATAATCGGAGTTTTTGGTTCAGGTTCAAAGACAAACTTTTTAAGCCTTTTCTTTGTTTTATTTTTAACCTTTCTCTTTGCAGTTTTTAAAAAAAGAAATCTAAAATTATTTCTGCTGATGATTCTTATTGCCGCTGTCGTCGTGTTAAGCTTTCTTATCATTAATCTTAATCTTCCCAAAACCCAAAGGCTTGCCAGCGTTCTTTCTTTTGAAGAAGCCCTTTTTTCCTTTGAAAAAGCAAGGTATGAAAGAGTGATTGGCCCGGAGTTTGAAAAAGCTAAGGAGAGACCCTTATATATTTATCTCTTTGGAATCGGAAAGGGCTACGGAGAAACTCATAACCAGTATTTGAGAAATTTTGTTGAAACAGGGATAATGGGAAGTTTGATATTTTTAATTATGATATTTTTAATTCTAAAGACGTCTTTTAAAGAATTCTTAAAAAGCGTAAATATTTTTATAACAGGCATATCTTCAGGACTTTTAGTGGCAACTTTATGCATGATTTTTATGTCTTTTGCCACAGAGCCGTTTTTGGTGGTAAAACCGGCTGAAGTTTACTGGATTTTCGCCGCTATAGCAATGGCTTCCTTTAAACTTATTAAAGAAGATAATGAGATACAATAAAGAAGTTTCAATTATCATACCTTCTAGGAATGAAGAAAGATTCATAGGACCTTGCCTTGATTCTATAATTTCAAACGACTGGCCGAAAGACAGGCTGGAGATTTTGATTGTAGACGGAAAATCAGAAGATAAAACTTTGGAAATCGTTAAAAGATATATTGAAAAATACCCTTCTATAAAGCTCTTTGAAAATCCTAAAAAGATTACTCCTTCTGCTTTAAATATAGGGATTAAAAATTCAGAAGGGGAATTCATTATCAGAATGGACGCTCATTCAAGATGCCAAAAAGATTATATCTCTAAATGCATAAGATATTTAAAAGAATATAAGGCTGATAATGTTGGAGGGATAATAAAGACTACTCCTTCGGATAAAGGCTTATTTGCCAGAAGCATAGCCTATTGTCTTTCAAGCTTTTTTGGAGCTGGAGGAGCTTATTTTAGAACAGGCGCTGATTCGCCTAAATGGGTTGATACGGTATTTGGAGGATGCTACAAAAGAGAAGTTTTTGACAAGATAGGCTTTTTTAATGAAAACTTAGAAAGGACCCAGGACTTAGAATTCAATCTAAGGCTTAAAAGAAGCGGAGGCAAAATTCTTCTGGCTCCGGACATTGTAAGTTATTATTATCCCAAATCAAAGATAGGGGAGTTCTTTATTCATAATTTTAAAGACGGGGTTTGGATAACCTATCCCTTTAAATTTATAAAACTCCCGTTTAGAATAAGGCATTATATACCCCTTATTTTTGTTATTGTCCTTTTATCTTTTTTTAAGTTAGGGATTTTTTTCCCGTTTTTCTTAAAGCTGTTTTTCGCTGTTTTCTTGTTATACCTTCTATTTGATTTTTTATTCTCTGTATATGCCTCGCTTAAAGAAAAGGATATAAGGTATATATTTTCTCTGGCAGTAGTTTTTCCATTAAGGCACATTGGATACGGGCTTGGTTCAGTTTGGGGAATAATAAAGCTCATACTAAGACTATAGAAATAAATTTATGGAGTCTAGAAAAGAAAAAGAAATTAATTATTATGACGCTAAGGCATCTGTGTGCGGCATAAAAGACGGAGATTTTGAGGGGTTTGACCCTTTTATTTTAAACAGCTATATTTTTTTAAAAAAATTATTGGAAGATAAATGCGGGGATAAAAAAGTTTTAGATTACGGCTGCGGAAACGGGATTCATTCTGTTTGGCTGGCAAAATCCAAAGCAGAGGTAAAAGCCATTGACCTTTCAGAAAATTCTTTGCAAATTGCAGGAAAAAGAGCGATGATAGAAAAAGTGGAAGACAAAATAGAATTCTATAAAATGGACTGCGAGAAAATGGAATTTGATGACAGCTCTTTTGACATTATCTTTGACGGAGGGACCTTTTCTTCACTGGACCTAAAATCAGCTTGGCCCGAGCTTTTAAGGGTTCTAAAGCCGAACGGATGTCTGATAGGCATTGAGACTTTCGGCCATAATCCTCTGGCAAATTTTAAAAGATTAATCAATAAGGTTTTGAAAAAAAGAACAAACTGGGCGGCTTCTCATATTTTTAAGATGAAGGATTTAAAAGAAGCAGAAAAATATTTCAATAAAATAGATGTCTATTCTTTTCACATAGTTTCCTGCTTGATTTTCCCATTTCTAAATCTGCCTTTGGGAAAAACTCTTTTAAGGTTATTTGAAAGGCTGGATAAGATGCTCTTTAAAGCTCCATTTCTGAAAAGATACGCTTTTAAAATCGTCTTTGTTTTTTCAGAACCAAAGAAATAAAAATATTATGCTTAAAAGATTATTTGATATTATTTTATCTCTAATAGGCCTTATAACAACCTTCCCGATTCTAATAATCATCGCAGTAATCATAAAGATTGATTCTAAGGGCCCTGTCTTTTTTAAAGGATTAAGAATTGGAAAAGAGGGAAAGCCTTTTAGGATTTATAAATTCAGGACAATGGTTTCTGATGCAGAGAAATTAGGAGGGTCGTCAACTTCAATTGATGACCCGAGGCTTACGAAATCAGGCAGGTTTTTAAAGAAATATCAGCTTGACGAACTGCCCCAATTGATTAATGTGTTAATTGGGGAGATGAGTCTTGTGGGTCCTAGGCCCGAGGTGCCTTTTTACGTAGATAAGATGAGCAAAGAAGAAAAAGACATCATATTGTCTGTTAAGCCCGGAATGACCGATTTAGCCAGTTTGTGGAATTTCCATGAAGGGGAAATTCTAAAAGGAAGTTTAGACCCCGAGAAAACCTATATGGAAAGAATAAGGCCGACAAAATTAAAACTGCAAAAAGAATATGTAGAAACGCGCTCCTTTGTCATGGATTTGAAGATAATTTTTAAAACTATATTAAAGATATTCCAATGAAAAAGAGTGATTTGATAAAATTTTACAAACAGATGCTTTTAATTAGAAGATTTGAAGAGAAAACAGGGGAGCTGATCTTAAAAGGAGAGATTAAAACCCCCTGCCATTTATGCATCGGACAAGAGGCTGTGGCTGTTGGAGTTTGCTCTGCGCTTGATAAACAAGATTATGTTTTTTCAAATCATAGAGGCCATGGCCATTATTTGGCTAAAGGAGGAGATATCAAAAAGCTTATGGCTGAGATATTCTGTAAAGAGACAGGCTGTTCTTACGGCAGAGGAGGTTCAATGCATATCATTGCCAGAGAGCAGGGCTTTATGGGTTCTGCCCCGATTGTAGCTGGAACTGTTTCTTTGGCTCTTGGAGCCGCTTTGGCTCTAAAGATAAAAATGGAAAAAAGAGTATCTGTAAGCTTCTTCGGCGACGGGGCGACCGGCGAGGGCGTGCTTTATGAATCGCTGAATTTCTCTGCTTTGAAAAAACTGCCTTTGATTTTTGTTTGTGAAAATAATCTTTATTCAACCCATCTGCCGATTAGAGAATGCCGTCCTGATATTGGTATTTTTAAAATTGCCCAGCCTTTTGGCATCAAAGCGTTTCAGATTGACGGCAATGATGTATTAAAAATATATGAAACAGCCAAGAAAGCTAAAAAAATGTGTCTAGTTTCAAAGGGGCCGGTCTTTATTGAATGTTTGACTTACAGGCAGAGCGGACATGTAGGTCCAAATGACAGGATTCAAAGCGAGAATAAGGATATAAGGCCTAAAAGAGAAGTTGAGGCATGGAAGAAGAAAGACCCGGTAAAAAGAATAAGGAATTTGATTATTGATAAAAAAGTCTTAGAAAGCCAAAAGCTTGAGAAAATAGAAAAGGAAATAGAAAAAGAAGTAGAAGAAGCGTATAAATTCGCTAAATCAAGCCCAATTTGCAAAAAAGAAGAAATTAATAAATATGTCTTTAACCAAGAATAAAATTTCATATAGCTTAGCCATTAATCAGGCTTTAATTCAGCTTATCAAAAGCGATGGTTCAATTGTTCTTTTAGGGCAGGGAGTTAAAAGCCCTTGGTATGTGGGCAATACTTCTAGAGATTTAGTAAAGAGATTTGGAGAAAAGAGAGTAATTGACACTCCAGTTTCAGAAAATGCTGTAACTGGTATAGGTTTAGGCTTGGCTTTGGCTGGCTCAAGGGCTGTTGTTGTTCATCCGAGAATGGATTTTATGCTTTATGCCATGGATCCGATTATTAACCAGGCGGCTAATTGGAATTATATGTACGGAGGAGGCATTAAAGTGCCGCTTGTCATCTGGGGGATAATAAACAGGGGAGGCGAACAGGGAGCCCAGCATTCCCAGGCGCTTTACGGCATATTTTCTCACATACCTGGTTTAAAAGTAGTAATGCCTTCTAACCCTTATGACGCCAAAGGTTTGATGATATCAGCAGTTTATGACAATAATCCGGTAATATTCATTGATGACAGGTGGCTTTATAATTTAGAACAAGAAGTGCCCGAAGAAATTTACAGAGTTCCAATCGGCAAGGCGGAAATTAAAAGAGAGGGAAAAGATATCACGATTGTTTCAGCCTCATATATGCTCAACGAGTCTTTAAAAGCGTCTGATGAATTGAATAAAAAGGGCATTTATCCAGAAGTTATTGATTTAAAAACAATAAAGCCTCTTGATGCTGATTTAATATTAAAATCAGTTAAAAAGACAGGCAGGCTTTTAATAGCTGATGCTTCCTGGAAGTCATTCGGAGTAAGTTCAGAGATATCTGCTTTAGTCTCCGAGAATGCTTTATCTTCGCTGAAGGCTCCTGTTAAAAGATTATGCCTTTACGATGCGCCGGCTCCTGCCAGCTCTCAATTGGAAAAAGCCTATTATTTAACCAAAGATGATATCATAAGAGAAGTTAAAAACATACTAAAATGAAGGTTCCTTTTGTAGGGTATAAAATTCAATACAGAAATCTTAAAAGAGAAATAGATGAAGCAATTCATAGGGTGTTATCCCAAGGAGATTTAATTTTAAGAAAAGATGTTGATGATTTTGAAAAGAACTTGGCTCAATTTGTTGGAACAAAATACGCTGTTTCTTTGAATTCAGGAACCGATGCCTTATTTTTTTCTCTTCTTTCATTAGGAGTTAAAGATAAAGATGAAGTAATTACTGTTTCTCATACTTTTGTTGCTTCAATATCATCAATTGTTCAAGCTAAAGCATTACCTGTTTTAATTGATGTAGGCGATGATTTTTTAATTAATCCGGATAAAATTGAAGAAGCAATAACTAAAAAGACCAAAGCTGTTATCGCAGTTCATTTAAACGGCAGAATGTGCCGGATGGATAAAATAATGGATATTGCCCAAAAATACAACTTGGCTGTAATTGAAGATTCGGCCCAGGCATTGGGAGCTAAATTTAAAGGACAAAATGCCGGTTCAGTCGGTCTTATTGGATGTTTTAGCTTTTATCCGGCTAAAATCCTCGGCTGTTTCGGAGACGGAGGAGCAATTGTCACCAACGATGAAAAAATAGCTGAAAAAATCCGTTTATTAAGAGACCACGGCCAAAAAACAAAAACTGAAATAGTCTGCTACGGATTCAATTCTCGGCTTGATAATTTAGAGGCTGCAATTTTAAATGTTAAAATTAAATATCTGCCTTGTTGGATAAAAAGAAGAAGAGAGATAGCTAAAATATACAGCGATGGGCTTAAAGATGTCAAAGAAATAATTCTTCCGCCCTTGTCTGAAACCGATATCTGTTATTTTGATGTATTCCAGAATTATGTCTTAAAAGCTCAAAAAAGAGATGACTTATTTAATTATTTGAAAGAAAAAGAAATAGAGACATTAATTAAAGACAAGGTTCCCGTTCATCTCCAAAAAGGACTTGACCTTTCCCATTTCAGGCTTTCCCTGACAGAACAGCTTGCAGAAGAAGTGATTTCGCTTCCAATGTATCCTGAGCTTAGAGATGAGCAGGTTAACTATGTCATAGATTGTATTATAAATTTCTATAAATCCAATGGATAATTTCTTTAAAAAAATAATAAATAAAAGAATGCTGTTTTTTGTTTTGGGAGATGCTTTGTTGATAGTATTCTCTGTTTATCTTGCATTTCTTATTCGTTTTGACGGAGAGATTCCATTAGAATACATAGAAAAAGGGTTTCTGCCCCAGATGATTGTTTTATCTTTAATTTTCTGCCTGCCTGTTTTTTATTTCCTCAGGCTTTACTCCTTTTCCTGGGCTTATGTAAGCACCACTGAACTTATTTCTTTATTCTGGGCAGTGACCATTAGTTTTATCTTTTTATCAGTTTCTTTTTTCACCCTTAAGACATTTATAGGGTTTCCCCGTTCAACAATTATAATAAGCTATTTTTTAGTTTTTATCTTTTCAGGCGCTCTGCGTTTTGCCAAAAGGATCTACCTTCATGCTTTAAAAATAGAGGGAGTTCAAAAAGAAAGAACCTTAATTGTCGGAGCAGGGGATGCCGGAGAACAGATTTTAAGAAGTATTTTAAGCTCTAAAAACAGCGCTTATCTGCCTATTGGGTTTTTAGATGACAGCTCTTCTAAACAAGGATTGACTATCCATGGCCTGAAGGTCTTGGGGAAAATAGGCGATATTTCAAAAATAACAAAGAAACATCAGATTGAAAACTTGATTATCGCCCTGCCGTCAGCAGGCTCTTTAGCGATTAAAAGGTCAGTGGAGCTTGGAAGAGAGGCTGGGATTAAAAAAATACAGATTGTTCCCTCAATAGGAGAAATTATCAACGGGGAGATTTCTATAAGGAACATAAGGGAAATTCAGGTAGAGGATTTATTAGGCAGGGAACCTATTAAATTAGATACAAAAGCAATAGAGGGTTTTATCCGCGATAAGTCAATTTTAATAACCGGCGCTGCCGGCTCTATCGGCTCAGAGCTTTCCAGGCAGGCTGCTAAATTCAGGCCTTCTCTGCTTATACTTTTAGACCAGGATGAGACTGGCATTTTCAATATTTCTTCCGAGCTTGAGTATAAATTCCCGCATTTAAAGATTAATTCAATAGTATTAGATATAAAGGAAAGAGATAATATAGAGAAGGTTTTTAGGGAGTTTAAGCCCAGTATAGTTTTTCATGCCGCAGCCTATAAGCACGTCCCGCTTATGGAAAACCAGCCTGATGAAGCTGTAAGGAATAATATCTTCGGCACCGAAATTGTTGCCGGTTCAGCTTTGAAATTCAATGCTGAAAAGTTTATTTTCATTTCCACTGATAAAGCGGTTAATCCCATTTCTGTTATGGGCGCTACAAAAAGGATAGGGGAAATGATATGCCAGACGTTAAATCAGAGGAATCAGACTAAGTTTATCTCTGTCCGGTTCGGCAATGTTTTAGACACCAGAGGCAGCGTTCTGCCCATTTTTAGGGAGCAGATTAAAAAAGGCAAATCAGTTGAAGTCACTCATTCGGAAATGAAAAGATATTTTATGATAACTTCCGAAGCAGTGCTTTTGGTAATGCAGTCTGCGGAGATGGGAAAAGGCGGAGAAGTTTTTGTTCTTGATATGGGAAAACCTATTAAGATAATTGATTTGGCCAAAGAGATGATCCGCCTTTCGGGGTTTGAGCCTGATAAAGACGTCCCTATTGTTTTTACCAATCCCAGGCCGGGCGAGAAATTCTTTGAAGAGATTTTAACGGCTGAAGAAGGAACAGTCGCTACTCAAAATCAAAGAATCTTTATGGCAAAACTTTCTCAAGTAGATGAATTAAAGCTAAAAGACAGTTTGGAAAATTTAAAGAGGGATATAAATTATTTAGATAAGGTTCAGATAATTAATTCTTTAAAAGATATTGTCCCTCAGTATAACCCAAAGCTTTAGTTTGTTGACCTAATAATTAGCTTTGATATAATAGATAAAAATTTATGAATGAGTTTAATTATCAAAAACAAGACAAGGAAATAGATTTGGCATCTTATATTAAAATCCTTATAAAAGAGAAGAAGATAATCTTTATCTTCTTTTTAATCGGTCTTTTGTCAGGAGGGCTGATTGCTATTTTGTCTCCTCGTTTGTATAAAGCAGAGACTTATCTTGAGGTTGGGAAAATCTATGAAGAAAAGAATGTAGTGGCGCCTTCTCAATTGGCTGAGAAGATAAATTCCGGCTTTTACGGTTTGGAAAAGATAAAAGCGCATAACTTTGAATCTACTGATTTGGTTAAAATAGAGGCTTATTCGGGAAATCCTCAAGATGCAAAAGACATTCTTAAAGCTACCAATGAAATGATTCTGAAAAGACACAATAACATCTTAGAGCACAGAAGGGATTTGTTGGCGGATTTAGCCAAAGAATTGGAGAATAAAATAGATAATCTTAACAAAAACAATAAAGATACTGTAATGCTGGAGATAAAACTTTACGAGATAAAAAAAGAGATGAGCCTGATTGAACCAACATCGGTAATTATAGAGCCTAAGATTACTTCAGCCCCAGGTTTTATAAGTACCATATTCAGCGTATTTTTCGGGGCTCTTGCCGGCCTGTTATTATCTTTTTTTGCAGTATCTTTTAAAACTTGGTGGAAGAATAATAAAATCAGTCTTCAGCAGTCTTAGGTATATTAAATATTTATTAACCTTTTACATAAAAGATTGATTTTACATTATTTGTTGTGATAAAATAAATAAATGACTATACGGATTCTTAAAAATATCTTAATTTTCAATTTCTGTTTTTTCATCCTTTTTTCAGCAATAAATGTAAGCGAAGCACAAGCAGAAGAAAGGCGTTCTTTTTACATTGAACCAGTTTATGATTCTTTAGGCAGAGAAAAAATCAATGCAGTTTTAGTTGAAGCCACCCCTAAAATTTATTTTTACGCCGATGAGATGTGGTGGAACTCTCTTTCAATTCCCAAAGAAGAGGTTTTTAGTTCCTTAAGAGAACTGGCTTCTGAGTTTGAAAGTAAAATTTATCCGGTTCTAACTTCAAACTTTGGGCCCGAATGGAATCCAGGCATTGATAAAGATTCAAGAATAACTATTTTAATCCATTCTATGAGAGATGAAGCTGGCGGGTATTTCAGTCCCAAAGATGAGTACACGAAATTAGAGGCTCCTAATTCAAACGAAAGGGAAATGGTTTATCTTAATTCCAAGTATATTTTGACTTCTTATTCTAAAACATTCTTGGCTCATGAATTCGTCCATTTGATCACTTTTAATCAAAAAGAGAATTATCATAATATAACAGAGGAGACTTGGCTTAATGAAGCCCGGGCTGAATACGCTTCGACTCTTTTGGGATACGACGATGATTTTACAGGCAGTAATTTAGAAAAAAGAGTTCAGATTTTCTCCGATAGTCCGAGCGACCCATTGATTTATTGGGACGATAAAAAAGAAGATTACGGAGCTTTAAACCTTTTCACCCAGTATCTGGTCGACCACTACGGAATAAATATCTTAAAAGATTCTCTTGTTTCTAATAAAGTAGGCATAGAAAGCATTGATTATGCTTTAGAAAAGAATGGATTCAGCGAAAGGTTTTCAGACATCTTCAGAGATTGGAGTATTGCTGTTTTGGTTAACAACTGCAATTACGGCTCCAAATACTGCTACTTAAATAAGAATTTAAGAAACTTTTATGTTTCTACTCAAACGAACTTTTTATCATCTGTCGGCAGCAGCACTTTGACGATAGTTGATTTAACAAGAAATTGGACGGGAAACTGGTACCGCTTGGTGGGAGGAAAAGGAGATCTAAACTTGGAGTTTACAACCAACTGGACAGATTATTTTACACTTCCTTACATTATAAAGAATAAAAACGGCAACTATTTTATTAATTTTATTGAAATAGACAAAGCAACAAAAAAAGGAACTATTAAGATAGAGGATTTCGGCACTGAAAATCTTTCTCTTTATCTTATCCCTATAGTTAATAGGTCAGACGGAGTGAATTACTATTCTTTTTCCATGTCCATTTCAGTGGCAAAAGAAGGAGATGATTTGAGTTTAATAAACCAACTGCTTTCAAGAATAGAAGAGTTAAATAATCAGATTACTCAGATAAGAGCTCAAATAGCTGAAATTATAGCTAAGAATAATAATCAGCAGGATGAATCTTACGCTTCTATCAGAAATAATCTTTACTATGGCCTGACAAACAACAGCGAAGTCCAGATTCTTCAGGAATTTCTGAAAAGTCAGGGCAGCGAAATATATCCCGAGGGATTAGTTACCGGCAATTTTCTTTCTTTAACCAAATCAGCAGTAATAAGGTTTCAGGAAAAATACGCTTCTGATATTTTAGATCCTTTCGGGCTTAAAAAAGGAACCGGTTATGTTGGGATAAATACCAGAACAAAGATAAATAACTTAATTCAGCTGTCTGTGGGCCCCTCTTCCTTTTCAAGTTATTGACAAACGTTTATTAATCTGATAACATATAATTGTGAGTGACCTTATTAGGAACTCGTCTAAGTCGGCAAAAGATCTCGCTCTGCGAGGTCTTTTTCTTTTCAATTTAAATGTAAATGTAAATTGACACAAACGCTAATATGTGCTAATATCTAAGACATAGTTCTTTATATAGTTAATATAATACTTGCGAATAGGATATATCTTTTAAAACATTAAGAGGTGTAAAACATTAAGAGGTGTTTTAAAAGATGTATCCTAGCGCATTGCTTAAAATCTCGGGTGTTCTGAGACTAAAAGCATGCAGGAAAAGAAAGGATGGTGTGAGATGAAGGCGGTTTCTCGAGAGCAGGCGGTTGCCGTGATGGCAGTCTTGATGTCTAATGTTGATTGGGACGAACTGGACGGCAAGGCCCTCCAAGATGAGGTGATTGCCGATCCGAAAGGTTCGGGCAGGCGTTTCACCCAGTTCCTCAAGAACGGCGCCAAGACGGCTACCGTTACGTCGTTTCCCCTTAAGCTGGCCCCCAGCTTTAATCTCGCCAAATTCATCGGCGAGGACTGGAGTGTTTGGAAAGGCCCAGCTAACGGCAATGGCCTGGAGGGTGAGGAGGACAGGGATGTCCGGGAAGACAGCCTCACTGCCATTGACTTTGAGAAACTCATCCTGGAGACCAATCTTCAGACTGGGGAAATCTCAATCTCTGGCGAGGAAAAGCTTCGGAGGCTCAAGGAAGGCAAGAACATCCGTCTTGGAGCCAGGGCCTTCCTGGCTCTCTGGAATGACTACCAGGCCCATAAGGCCGAAGGCAAGCCCCAAGAGAGTGTTCTGGAGAAGCTGCGCAGGTCAAAGAACATGACCTGTATTCACTTCTTTGGTACCATTTTGCGCGGCCTGGACGGCACTCGCCGCGTCTTGTACCTGTACTTTGATGGCAGGGAGCGGGACTGGTGCTACGACTGGCTCGGCAATCACTGGAGCGCCGGCTGCCCGTCCGCCTTGCTCGCAAGTGTCAATTAGTCCTTTGGACTTTGAGCTTTTGCTCTTTGGCCTTGGACTTTTAGCCCTTTGCATTTCGTCTCAACGATTTGCAAAGGGCTTTTGTTTTACAGTAGAAAAACGAACTCTCTCTCATGCAATTTACGCTACAATGAAAGGAGAAGTAATCCGCAACGAAAACAATTGACATTAATTTTCTTCATGGGGTCCGAAAATAAGTATTATTATACATACATTTGCTTTATTTTTTAAGATAGTTTAAAATTAAATTGAGTCGGGAGGCAGCACTCACAAAAGACTTAGAATTGGAGTTAACTCTCCCGGCTCTTTTAAATGAGTATAAAAAAAGAGCTTCCAAAAATAAAAGAGAATATTTTGTTAGCAGATTACACTACTTTTAAGATCGGCGGACCCGGCCGTTATTTTTTAACAGTTAAAAATAGAAAAGAGTTGATTGAAGCGGTTAAAACGGCCAAAAAGTTTAAAGCGCCGTTTTTTATTTTAGGCGGAGGCTCCAATACCTTATTTTCAGATAAAGGGTTTAAGGGGATGGTTATTAAATGCCAAACGTCAGGCATTAAGCGTAAAAACAATATGATATCAGCTGAATCCGGCGTTCTTTTAAAAGACTTAGTTGAACTCGCTTTAGATAATTCTCTGACTGGTCTTGAATGGGCTGTAAAGATTCCAGGGACCTTGGGAGGAGCTGTATCTGGGAATGCTCAGGCGTTTGGAAGCAGAATGTCTGATTCGGTAAAAAGCGCTAAGGCGTTTGATACAGGAGATTTCAAGATTAAAAACTTTTCCAAGAAAGAGTGTAATTTTTCTTTAAAAAACAGCATCTTTAAAAATAATAAAAACTTAATAATAATTTCAGCTGTTTTAAAATTAAAGAAAGGGAATAAAAAAGAAATTAAAGAAAAGATTAAAGATTACACAAGGCATAGAAAAAGAATGCATCCGTTAGACTACCCCTGCGCTGGTTCTGTTTTTATAAACCCGGAAATTAAGATAACCGATAAAAGGCTTTTTAAAAAGTTTCCTGATTTAGAAGAACAGAATAAAAAAAGAGCAATTCCTTCTGCTTATTTGATAGAGAGGTGCGGATTGAAAGGAAAAAAAATAGGAGGAGCTCAGTTTTCAAAAAAGCATGCCAATTTTATAATCAATTTAAACAAAGCAAAATCAAAGGATGTAAAAGACCTGATAAAACTTGCAAAAGAAAGGGTTAAAAAAACTTTTGGAGTAGTTTTAAAAGAAGAAATTCAGATAATAGAATAAAAATTTATCATTTTTTATTTTTACACACTTGACAAAGATTTCTAAGGTGAAAAAATAGAATAAGAGAGCAGTTTAAAATTTCAAAATTATTTTCAGATAGCAGTCGACTATCTGTCCTAATTTAAAAACCAAATAAATAGCTCAAATAGTTTATCTTTTTTCGCTATTTGAGTTTAGACAAATGGCTAAAAAAAAGGCAAAGAAAAAGAAGAAGAAATAATCTTTCCTTCTTTTGTATCCTGCCCCCAAAGCCGACAGAATTTTATTCAATAGGCTATGGGGGCAGGATTATTTTTATTTACAAAAAGTGAAAATATAGATATTATATAATTAAAACCTATATGTCTATTTTTACAAAGATTTTTCCTAATGCTGAAAAGAAATATTTAAAAAGCCTTGAGCCCAAATTAAATAAAGTAAATTCTTTCGAACATGATTTTGAAAAGCTTTCAGACAAGGAATTAAAAGAAAAAACTTCTGAGTTTAAACAAAGGCTTAAAAAAGGAGAAACTTTAGACGATATTTCTTTTGAAGCATTCGCGCTGGTAAGGGAAGCTGCGAAAAGGAATCTTTCCCAAAGGCATTTTGATGTTCAGCTTATCGGCGGATTCGTCCTTCATCAAGGCAAGATTGCTGAGATGAAAACCGGCGAAGGAAAAACTCTTACTTCAACTTTAGCCGTCTGCTTAAACGCCTTGGAAGAAAAAGGCGTTCATTTAATTACTATAAATGATTATCTGGCTGAAAGAGATGCTGTTTGGATGGGCCAGATTTACAACTCATTGGGCTTGTCTGTAGGATGCATAGTTCACGATGCCTCCTACATATATGATCCGGATTATAAAGCAGAGCAGGATGAAGACAAAGAAAGAGATATCGTAGGAGGATTTAAAGTTGTAAAGAGCTATTTAAGGCCTGTTTCAAGGAAAGAAGCTTATTCTGCTGATATAACTTACGGAACAAACAATGAATTTGCTTTTGATTATTTAAAAGATAATATGCTCTATAATTTAAATGATAGGGTTCAGCGCGGATTCAATTACGCAATTATTGACGAAGTTGATTCTATTTTAATTGATGAGGCAAGAACTCCCTTGATAATCTCAGTTCCTTACAAAGAGTCAACCCAAAAGTATTATCAGTTTGCAAGGCTAATATCTGCGCTTAAGGAAGTTCAGGACTATACTGTTGATGAAAAAACTAAAACAGCCGCTTTTACCGAAAATGGACAGAATAAAATTGTAAAAAGCTTAGGTTCTGATCCCTGGTCAGAAAATGATATTTCAACTACTCATCAGCTTGAAGCGGCTCTAAAGGCAAAGACCTTTTTCAAGCGAGACCATCATTATGTGATAAAAGACGGCCAGATTATCATAGTAGATGAGTTTACAGGAAGATTGATGCCCGGCAGGCGCTGGTCTTTAGGGATTCATCAGGCAATAGAGGCAAAAGAAGGATTAAAGGTTCAAGAAGAATCAAAAACCTTAGCTACCATTACTTTCCAAAACTATTTCAGGATGTATAAAAAGCTGGCAGGCATGACCGGCACTGCTTCAACTTCTGCCGAAGAATTTGATAAGGTTTACAAATTAGACGCAGTGGCTGTTCCCACTAACAAGCTGATGGTAAGAAAGGATTTGCCAGATAGAGTTTACAAGAATCTGGAAGCTAAGTTTAGGGCAGTTGTCAATGAAATTAAACAAAGGCATCAAAAGGGCCAGCCGGTACTGGTAGGCACTGTGTCTATTGAGAAGAATGAATATCTTTCAAAACTTCTTGAAAGAGAAGGAATTTCTCATCAGGTTTTAAATGCCAAGCATCATGAAAAAGAAGGAGAGATAATTGCTCAGGCTGGGAAATTAAAATCAGTGACTATTGCAACCAATATGGCTGGCAGAGGGGTTGATATAATCTTGGGAGGCAATCCTTTTGAGGTAGATGAACAAAGAAGGGTTATTGAGCTTGGAGGGCTATATGTCATAGGAACAGAAAGGCACGAAGCAAGAAGAATTGACAATCAGCTAAGAGGAAGGAGCGGTAGGCAAGGCGATCCAGGCTCTTCCCAGTTCTTTGTATCTTTAGAGGATGACTTAATGAGAGTTTTTGGCGGAGACAGAATAAAGTCTCTAATGGAAACATTAAAAATACCTGACAATCAGCCTATTGAAGCAGGTATGGTTTCTAAAGCCATTGAATCAGCCCAGTCAAAAATAGAAGGAATGAATTTTGACCTGAGAAAGCATATCCTTGAATATGATGATGTTATGAATAAACATAGGGAGGTGTTTTATAAAAAGAGGAGAGAGATTCTTGAGAAAGCTCAAAAAGAAAGAAGTGATGTAGATAGTTTAAGGACATATCTAATAGAGATAATTAAAAAAGCTGGATTTAATGAAGATGATTATCTAAAGAAAGAAAAGGAACTAGGAGAAGAGAATATCAAGGAGGTTGAGAGGTTTGTCTGCCTTAAGGTTTTTGATGATATCTGGACAGAGCATTTAGAGAATATGAATTATTTAAGGGATTCAGTGAGCTTAAGGGCTTACGGACAACAGGATCCTCTGGTAGAATATAAAAGAGAGGGTCATAGAATGTTTAAACAGCTGTTGGACGATATTGAGAATATCATTGCAAATTATATTATAAAGACAGAGTTTAAAAAACAGGATAATAAGCAGTACTATGAAAAGCCGAATAATGCTTTAATTGGAAAGCAAAAAGTAGGAAGAAATGATCCTTGTCCCTGCGGAAGCGGGAAGAAGTATAAAAAGTGCCACGGGAGATGAGAATATGAAAAAGTTACTAACACTTACCATAATTCATCAGCATCCGAGAATACTGCTTGGGATGAAAAAGCGTGGATTTGGGGCAGGGCGGTGGAACGGGTTTGGCGGGAAAGTTTCTCCAGACGAAACGGTAGAGGATGCGGCAAAAAGAGAGCTTCGAGAAGAAGCCGGAATAGAAACTGATTGTATGAATAAAGTTGGAGTCATAGAGTTTGAATTTAAGGACAATCTAGAAATTCTAGAAGTTCATATTTTCAAGTCCGAGAAATTTTCAGGAGAACCAAAGGAAAGCGAGGAAATGAAACCGCAATGGTTCCATGTTGATGAAATTCCATTCAAAGAGATGTGGCCAGATGATATATACTGGATGCCGTTATTTTTGGATAATAAGATGTTCAAAGGGAAATTCTTGTTTGGAGAATCAGATGTTATTCTTGAGAAAGAGTTATCAGAAGTCAAAGAAGTATAATCCATGAGGTTCAGCTAATAAGTAGAAAAGGTGTCATGGCAGTAAATAAATAATAAAGAGGATATTATATTAATTATAGAGAAGTAAAAATCACTATGTTAAAAATTTATATAATTAAAAAACCAATAACGAGATTGAGGCTTAAAGAAATAGCGGAAGAGCGATTTGGTGATTTAGTGAAAGTAGTGGTTGATATAAGAAAAGAAGTTATGGCAGTAGGCGGAGAACTTCATGCAGACGAAGAAGTTTTACTTAGCGAAAACTATGATTCAAAAAGAGAAGATACGTGGGGTATAAATATATATGTTGATAAACCAAGAGACGAAATGATTGAATTTGATTCCGTTATAAATATTAAACCATCCTATCAAAATCGTACCCGCAATGTTGAAAATCCAGAAATTAAAAAAAAGATAATAGAAATAGTAGACAAATTAATTCTTTAATAAATATGGGTTATCTTCATAAAGATTTAGCTTGTGGCAAATGGAATAAGCTTTCTTTAGCAGAGCAGTTTGCTAATATAGGGGCAGAAGTTGGCAGAGCGGCTAAGTGGCAGAATAAAGACCCTAAGATTTTTGAGGGTGCAGTTTTAAGAGCTTTGGAGCTTTTTGATTTAACTTTAGAAGATAAGCGATGGAAAGGCAGATTGTATGAGATAGCGAGATTAAGAGAATTATTCTTATGCGCTGTAGAAAATGACAAACAATACAATACTTCGCTTAAAGATTTAGAAAGATATTTTATGCCTTTTATGCTGTGTATAAGGAAGTAATAAAAACGCTCACCCCAATAAAAGTGAGCGAATGCAGTAAATTAAACCCTATTTTCAACCGCCCTGAAGAACAATGACAGATATCATTATCATAACAGCTCCGAGCATTGCGCCAAAGAGCCGGACGATAAATCTGTTAATTCCGTATTGTTCTGTTGCTAAGAGAAAGAACTTCGCTACCGTAATAAAGCCTGAAAGGGCTATTAAAGCCCAGACAGAAGGCAGAAAAATATCATAGCCGTACTTATGGTCAAGAATCGCTGTAACAAACAATGCGATTCCTGTAATTTGCAATGTGCCTAAAAAAACAATTAACCCTTTTGTTTTTTGAACTGCTTGACTCATTCTTTCCTCCTTCTAAAAAGGGTTAGAGTCGCAGGATATTTATAGTATTTATATAATAATTTGTCAATATCTATGATTTTTTTTCCAATAAGCATTTTTCTTTTCATTCTTTTCATTTTATTCATCCCGTTTTTATTGATGCTCGGCTATTTTGAGATAGTCACAACAGGTTTTGAAAAGCTTGGATTTTCTTCTGAAATTACTATAATAATCATTATGTTCATGCTTATGGGCTCTGTTATAAACATACCCATTACAAGAAAAAAGCTTTTTTATACCGAAGAAAGGTCATTTTTAAGCTTCTTTAAAACAAAGAGATTAAGAACTTCCGGGGTGGCGGTGAATGTCGGAGGCGCCTTAATACCGGTTATAGTTTCTCTTTATCTTCTTTTTAAAGTGAGCTGGCAGCCTGTTTTAGGCGCTGTTTTTTTTACCGCTCTGGCTATGAAGTTTTTAGCAAGGATAGTTCCTGATAAAGGAATAGTTATTCCGGCTTTGATTCCTCCTTTTTTATCCCTGGGATTTTCTTTTATCTTTGCCCCGGGTTTTTCAGCAGCCTGCGCCTTTATATCAGGAGTCTTGGGAACCTTAATAGGCGCTGATATTCTAAATTTAAGAAAAGCCATAAGGCTTAATCCAGGATTGATTTCCATAGGAGGGGCTGGAGTGTTTGACGGTATATTTTTAGTCGGCATTGTTTCAGCTCTTTTAACTTAGAATAATTTGTGTTATAGTTAGAAAAATTAATACAATGGACAAAAAGAGGAGTTTTTTAATTTTAGCCGGGATTTTAATAATCAGCATATTCGGACTTGTCTTAATCCTTCCAGAACAATTTGACAATAAATTGGGTTTTCACGTTCCTGAATTTATGAAGGTTCCCTTTAGATTGGGCCTTGATCTCCAAGGAGGCACCCAGCTTATCTATCAGGCTGATTTATCCGATATTTCAGACAGCGACAAATCTCAAAAAATGGAGCAGCTTAAAGATTTAATTGAAAGAAGGGTAAATATATTCGGAGTTTCAGAGCCGGTTGTCCAGATCCAGGGAGAAAACAGGCTGATTGTAGAATTAGCAGGCGTCAAAGATGTAAATGAAGCCATAAAGATGATAGGGGAGACTCCTTACCTTGAATTTAAAGAGCTTTTATCCGATGAAGAAAAACAGAAGCTGGCTGAAACTATATCTGAAGAAGAGATTTTAAATACAATGGATTTGTATAGAAGCCAGACAGGAGAGGATATAACAAGAGAAGAAGTGATTGATATGCTTACTTCAGGCATTTTTAAAACTACAGAATTAACAGGAGAGTATTTAAAACAAGCAAATATTGCTTTTGACCAGACAACAAGCAAGGTTCAAATAGAGCTTGTTTTCAACAGCGAAGGAACTAAACTTTTTTCCGATATTACTTCAAGAAACGTTGGCAAACCGCTTGGAATTTTCTTAGACGGACTTTCAATCGTAGATACCGACGGAGATGAAGAGATTACTCCAAATGATATTTATGCTCCAGTTGTTAAAGAAAAAATAGAAGGAGGCAAAGCAGTAATTACCGGAGAAATGGATATAGAGAAAGCCAGAGAAATAGTCAGCAGACTTAATTCAGGGGCTCTTCCTGTTAAGATAGGAGCTCCTATATTCCAAGAGACCATCGGTCCCAGCTTGGGCAAGGTTTCTCTTTCAAGGTCTTTAAGAGCGGGGATATTTGGTTTTTTAGCAGTTATTATCTTTATGATTATCTTTTATCGTTTGCCAGGGATTTTAGCCTCTTTTGCTCTCTTAATCTACGTAATTATATTTCTATCCATTATTAAGCTAATTCCAGTCACTCTGACATTAGCAGGCATAGGAGGCTTTATTCTTTCAATAGGAATGGCGGTTGATGCCAATGTATTGATTTTCTCAAGAATGAGGGAGGAATTGAAGGAGAGAAAAAGCTTTAATGTTTGCCTGGAAGAGGGTTTCAGGCGGAGCTGGCTCTCTATTCGGGACGGAAATCTTACTACCTTAATCGTAGCCTTTATATTCTTCTGGTTCGGAACAAGCTTTGTTAAAGGATTTGCCCTTACATTAAGCATCGGGGTTGTCTTAAGCATGTTTTCTGCCATTTTCATAACAAGAAATATGTTAAAAATCTTTGCGGGAACAAAGTTTGAAAATGTTTCCTGGCTTTGGCAATAATATGAATTTAATGAAGTATAGAAAAATTTACCTGGTTTTCTCTGGTTTATTGATTATTTTAAGCATTGTTTTTGTGCTTGTTTTCGGACTGAAGCTTTCAATAGATTTTACCGGAGGAAGTATTTTAGAGTTAAGCTATAAAAAAGACAGGCCTTCAAACCCGCAGATACTGACAGAGTTGAGCGGCTTGGACTTAGGCTCTGTTTCGGTTCAATCAATCGGGGATAAGGGAGTTATTTTAAAGATGAAGGATATAAATGAAGAAGCAGTCCAGCAAATAATTTCCAAGCTTAGTTTATCAGGAAGCGAAATAGTAAAAGAGAGATTTGAGACAATAGGACCTTCTATAGGGAAAGAGCTTAAAGATAAAACCTATCTTGTTGTAATCCTCAGCTTATTCGCAATAGTTATATATATCGCATTGGCTTTTAGAAGGATACAGAGGCCGCTCAGCTCCTGGTATTACGGCATTGGCAGCCTTTTTAATCTTTTGTTTGACATTTTAATTCCTCTTTCGGTTTTTTCAATTTTAGGGAGGATATACAATATTGAGATTTCAATACCTATAGTTGCCGCCTTTTTAACAATTTTAGGTTATTCAATCAATAACACCGTAGTTGTCTTTGACAGAATCAGGGAAAACCTTTTAAAAAGAGGAGGGTTTTTTGAAGATGTTATTAATACGAGCATCGCTCAGACTCTTTCCAGGCAGGTTAATACCGGCTTGACAACTCTTTTTGGGAGCATGGCTATATTTCTTTTTGGCGGCCAGACTTTGAAATACTTTTCTTTGGCTTTAAGTCTTGGAATTTTAGCAGGAATATACTCTTCTATCTTTTTAGCAAACTCAATTTTAATTTCTTGGTTTAAGTTCAGAGAAAAAAGATAGTTATTCACTTGATATTATCTATAAAAAGTGTTTAAATAAATAAACATTGTTAATATCTAAATAACTCATTAAAACAATATGAATTTTAACTATCAGCAGATTTGTTCAACATTATTAAAGGACCTCTCGCCCAGAGCTAAAGATATTGTAAAAAGACGCTTTGGATTAAAAAGCAGTCCCGAGACTTTAGATTTAATCGGTAAAAGCTATGGAGTTACAAGAGAAAGAGTTCGTCAGATTGAAAATGAAGCCTTGGTTAAGATACGCGAGAGGAAAAACAATTTTAATAATGTATTTATACATTTTAACGATGCTATTGAGAAATTCGGGGGATTGAAAAAAGAAGAATCCCTACTTGATTATCTTGGTGAAGGAAAATTAAGGAATCAGATATTCTTTCTTTTAACTCTGTCTGATGATTTTAAAAGATATTCAGAAGACAAGAACTATTATCCTTACTGGGCCAAAGATAAAGATATATTAAATTCTGCCAAGAAAGTGATTGATTTAACAATGAAGAAGCTGAAATCAGAAAGAAATCCCCTTGATTTAGACGAGCTTTTTGAATCAGAAAACACTGATATTTTTAAAGCTTTAAACAGAGATATAGATAAGGATATTTTCAATTCATATATAGAGATTTCAAAAGTAATCAGAAGGAATCCCGAAGGCAAGTTTGGATTCAAAGAATGGGTGGAAATTAATCCTAAGGGGATTAAGGATAAAGCTTATTTAGTTTTAAAGAAACAGGGCAAATGCCTTCATTTCAGCGAAGTTGCTGAATTAATAAAGAACTCCCCTTATTTTTCAAAGAATAAGATTCATACCGCTACTGTTCACAACGAACTGATTAAAGACCCGAGATTTATTTTAGTCGGCAGAGGGCTTTACGGTCTGAAGGAATGGGGCTACGAGTCTGGAATTGTCAAAGAAGTAATATTAAAAGTCCTAAATAAGGCTGAAAAACCTTTGCCTAAAGATGATATTATAAAAGGGGTTTTAGCCCAGAGATTTGTTAAAGAGAATACGGTTTTTCTTAATCTTTCAGATAGGAATTGGTTTGTAAGAAGGCCTGATGGAACATACATCGTTAATCCGGCATTAAAATCAAAAAGCGCATAAAAATAATATAATGCCATTTGATTTTTTAAATTTATTAAAAGAACTCAACATAATTGTTTTTAAGCTCTATGAGATCTTAAAGCTGTGGTGGTGGCTTCTGCTTCCCTTTATTTTATTTAAGCCTGTTCGTTTTCTCTACAGATGGTGGCGAGTAGATCTTTGGCTCAATAAAAGGAAATTCACTGTTCTGGAAATAAAAATGCCCAAAGAGGTCTTAAAGCCTATTAGGGCAATGGAGGTCGTGCTTTCAGGTCTTCGCCAGATTATTTACAAGCCTCCTGATTTTTGGGAGAAATGGATAGACGGCGAGGTTCAATTATCATATTCATTTGAGATTGCTTCAATCGGCGGAGAACCTCATTTCTATGTCAGGATTCCTGACACTGTTCCTAAAGACGGGGTAGAAGCAATAATTTACTCCCAGTATCCAGAAGCAGAAATTACTGAAGCAGAAGATTATACAAAACTGGTTCCAAGAGATATTCCGAATAAAGACTGGGATCTTTGGGCTTCTGACTACAAGGTATTAAAGCCCAGTCCCTATCCCATTAAAACCTATCCCAAGTTTGAGACCGAGCACGAAACAAAAGAAGAAAAAAGGATTGACCCGATAGCCGGTCTTTTAGAGCTGATGGCTAAATTAAAGCCTGGCGAGCAGCTTTGGATCCAAATTATGGCTGAACCGGTCAGTAATGAAGATCTGCCCTGGATAACAGAGGGCGGAAGGATAAGAGACGAACTGGCTAAAAGAACTAAAAAAGAGGCTCCCAGAAAACCTATAATCTTGGAAGCTGCTGATGTTTTAATCACTGGTGAGCCGCCCCAAGAGAAGAAGAAAGAGGAGCCGATGTTTCCTCCGGAGATGAAATTAACTCCGGGAGAAAAAGAAGTAATCAGCGCTGTTGAAGAAAAGATATCAAAGCCGGGATTTAAAGCCTCTGCAAGATTTATTTATTTAGGCAAAAAGGGCGCTTTTAAAAGAATAAATTTAAGACTGGCATTCGGCTATTTCGCTTTTTATTTCACTGAAAATCTTAATGCTTTGGTTCCTTATGGTCCTACTTTAACCAAGATAAAGAAAAGCTGGTTTCTGCCTAAAAACCTTACCAGACAGAGAAGATTATACCTTAGGAAAAGAAGAATGTTTAGATATTACTGCGAGAGATTTGACCCGCTTTATCCAAAGAATAGTAAATTCCCTACTTCGTTTATTCTAAATACAGAAGAGCTGGCAAGTTTGTTTCATTTCCCAGGAAAAAGTTATGCTTCTGCGCCTTTTGTTTCAAGGGTTGAAGCTAAAAAAGGAGAAGCTCCTATGGGGCTCCCAACAGAAGATTTATTAGAAGAATAATATAAATATCTTAAATGGCTAAACAGATAGCCTTTTTCGCTGAAACAACTTTTAGGAATATAAGGAAGAAGTTTGGCATCAAGACCGACGATAGACGTCGGCATGTTTATGCTATAGGGAAAACAGGAATGGGCAAGTCAAAGATGCTTGAGAATATGGCAATTCAGGATATTCAAGAAGGAAAAGGCATTGGTTTTGTAGACCCCCACGGAGAAGCGGCTGAAGAGCTGTTGGAATTTGTTCCTTCAAATAGAATCAACGATGTTATTTATTTTAACCCGGCAGACCTTGATTGGCCCATTGCTTTTAATGTAATGGAGAAAGTTGATGTAGAGCATCGGCATTTGGTTGCCGGAGGCTTAATGGGGGTTTTCAAAAAGATTTGGCCTGATGTCTGGTCTGCCAGAATGGAATACATCTTAAATAATACCATTCTGGCTCTTTTAGAATATCCCGGTTCTACCTTATTAGGCATTAACAGAATGCTTTCAGACCCTGATTTTAGGAAGAAGGTAATAGAAAAGGTCACCGACCCGATTGTAAAAGCTTTCTGGCTCAATGAGTTTGCAAACTATACCCAGCGCTATGAAGTAGAGGCAACCGCCGCAATTCAGAATAAAGTCGGTCAATTTATCTCCGCTCCTTTGATAAGAAATATTGTCGGCCAAGTGAGGTCTTCTATTAATATGAGGGAAGTAATGGACAAAGAAAAGATATTGATTCTGAATTTATCCAAAGGCAGGATAGGAGAAGACAACTCTATGCTTTTAGGCGCGCTTTTAATTACCAAGCTTCAGTTGGCCGCTATGTCTAGAGTTGATATTCCCGAGGAGAAAAGAAAAGATTTCTATCTATACGTTGATGAATTTCAGAATTTCGCAACAGAATCTTTTGTTAATATCTTATCTGAAGCCAGAAAATACCGCTTAGCTTTGATTTTAGCCCATCAGTACATAGCCCAGATGGATGAAAAAGTAAGAGATGCGGTTTTCGGCAATGTGGGCACTATAATCTCGTTTAGAATCGGAGCCGAGGACGCTGAGTTTTTAGAAAAAGAGTTCGGTCCGGAGTTTAACGCTGAAGACTTTGTAAATCTGGCAAAATATGATATTTATTTAAAACTGATGATTGACGGGCTTGCCGGCCGGGCATTCTCCGCCAGAACTCTTGAGCCTTTTCCAAAACCATCTACTTCAAATAAAGACAAGATAGTGAACGTTTCAAGAGAAAAATATGCTACTCCCAGAAAGAAAGTAGAAGAAAAGATAAGCAAATGGATTGGATTTTTAAAAACTGATGCTGTTTCAAAAAAGGCTTCAAAAGAGCAGAAGGAGCAAACTCTCT
Organism: Minisyncoccota bacterium; assembly: GCA_028687715.1. Taxonomy (GTDB): domain Bacteria; phylum Patescibacteriota; class Minisyncoccia; order Minisyncoccales; family GWA2-38-27; genus JAQTZP01. The sequence continues at coordinate 54,999 of JAQTZP010000002.1, read as the reverse complement.
ATGATGCCCGATGCGCTTTATGCGGAAAGGACACAAAGGTTGTTTTTCCTCCTGATTCAAAAAGGCCTGTTTACTGCAAATCCTGCTTTAAGAAAATAAAGGAATCTCCAAATATTTCTTTGGATAAAGCAATAGAGACTGAAACCGTTACATTTGGAAGAAGTCCGAAACCAGTTCAAAAGCCTCAAACAGATTCTTTAAAGAAAAAAAAGAAAGAGGTTAATTTAGAGGAATTAAAGAAGACATTAAAGGAATCGCTAAACAGGTTTAAGGATGAGAATAAAGAGTAGTATGAAAACTTTAAAAGATTTTGATTTTAATAATAAAAAAGTATTGGTTAGGTGCGATTTTAACGTTCCTTTAAATGAAAAGGGGGAGATTGAAGATGATTTCAGAATAAAAAAAGCTGTTCCGACAATAAAATATCTTCTAAAACACAAGGCAAAGGTTATTCTAATGAGCCATCTTGAAGACTCAGAAGGAAATTATTTAAAGCTTGATAAAGTCAGAGATAAATTAACTAAACTTCTGAACAGGCAGATTAAGAAAACAGAAGACTGCATCGGAAAGGAGGCAGAGAAAGAGGTTCAAAATATGAAGCAGGGGGAAATTATCCTTCTTGAGAATTTAAGGTTTCATAATCAGGAAAAGGAAAATGATATCAATTTTGCCAAAGAATTGGCAAGAAATAAGGATATCTATATCAACGATGCTTTCAGCGTATCTCATAGGAGCCATGCGTCAGTATCAGCTGTTTCAAGATATCTTGATTCTGGAATAGGTTTTTTAATGGAAAAAGAGCTTGAGGCGTTAAATAGAATTATTGAAAGCCCTGAAAAACCTTTTACTGCTGTTATTGGAGGCGCTAAAATATCCACCAAGGCGAAAGTAATCAAGAACTTCTTGGAAAAAGCAGATTATATTCTTTTAGGCGGAAAGGTGGCTAATACTATTTTAGAGGCAAGGGGAGTATTTCATAGAAAAGATGATTTTTTAAAAGAAAAAGAAGCAATAAGAGATTTTGACATAAATTCTTCAAAGATTTATCTGCCAGAGGATGTTTTGGTTTCTTTGGATATATCAGGCAGAGAGGGAGTTTTAAATAAAGACGTAAAAGAAGTAAAAGAGAATGAGTTCAGTTTGGATATAGGGAAAAAGACAATAGATTATTATTTAAAAATAATTAAAGATTCAAAGACAATTGTCTGGTCAGGACCAATGGGCCTATTTGAAAATCCTTTGTTTGAAAAAGGCACTAAAGAGATAGGCTTAGGCATTATTAAGAATAAAAGATCTTATAAAGTGGTTGGGGGAGGGGATACTTTATTCGCAGTTTCTAAATTCGGGCTGATAGATGATTTCAGCCATGTTTCTGGCGGCGGAGGAGCAATGCTTAGTTTTTTGGCAAATGAGGAGCTTCCCGGTCTTAAAGCATTAGAAAAATGATAAAAAAGCCTGAAATAAAAAACCTTGAAAAAGCGGCAAGAAGGATTTTAAAGGCGATAAAATCCAATGAAAGAATAATCATTTGCGGAGATTCTGATTTGGACGGAGTGACCTCTGTTATTATTTTAAAGGAAGTTATAACCAGTCTTGGCAGAGAGCCTAAAGAGATATATTTTCCTGACAGAGAAAGCGAAGGATATGGTTTAACGCTTGATTCCTTGAAGTATTTTAAAAAGCATGCACCAGCATTGATTATAACGTTGGATTTTGGAATAGGAAACTTTAAAGAAGTAGAGGCGGCGAATAAGCTTGATTTTGAGGTGATTATAATTGACCATCATGAAGTTTTAGATAAGCTTCCAGACGCTTCCATTATTGTTGACCCTAAACAGAAGGGGGATAATTATCCTTTTAAGCAATTTGCAAACGCTGGCTTAACCTTTAAGCTTGCTGAAGCAATACTAAAGGAAAAACTTACAGAGACCTTAAGGAAGAATTTCTTAGAGCTTGCTGCTATGGCAACCATTGCTGATATGATGCCTAAGATAGAGGAAAATGAAGAAATGATAAACGAGGGTTTAAGCTACTTAGAGTCAAGCTGGAGGCCTGGCATTCAAACCCTTTTTAAGCTTGAGGAATCAGATTCCTTAAAATTATTAGACAGAGTGTATAAGGTAAATTCTTTATTGAATATAAGGGATGTTAAAGACAGAATGCCTGCTTCATTTAGGCTTTTAACCGCTTCTGATGAAAAGGAAGCTCATAAGCTGGCTAAATTATTGGTTTTAAAAGGAAAAGAGAAAAAAGAAAGAGTTAAAGAAATAGTAGATGCGGTTGAGAGAAGGGTTTTCGGCAGAGATTCAGATATTATAATCTTTGAAGGAAAAGAAGATTGGGAACTTGAACTTTTAGGAGTAGCAGCCTCAATTTTAGTCCAGAGGCATAGAAAGCCTGTATTTTTGTATAAAAAAGGCAAAAAAGATATAAGAGCGGGCTCCAGGGCTCCGTCTGAATACAATTTGGTTGAAGCAATGAAGAATTGCTCCACGCACCTTATGACCTACGGAGGTCATCCCCAGGCAGCAGGGTTCAGGATATTAAATAAGCATTTGGAGGAGTTTAGAGAATGCCTTGTTAAATATTTTGAGAAATAATTAGTTATTAAATCTAAAATATATGAAAAGAATAAAATACTACTTTTTAATATCCTTATTTATGGGGATATTTTTATCTGCTAATTCTATCTGCGCTGAAATAGCAGAAGATCCCTGGCCGATGTTTCAATATAATGCCAGCCGCACGGGAAAAAGTTCTTATGCTGGACCTGGATTTAATAATAATATAGAGGCAGGGGTATTTATTGATGGAGGAGATAAAGCCATCTTTAATGTACCCGTAGTTGATTCTTCTGGTGTTATTTATTTTACAGCAAAGATTAATAATCAAACAGGATTATATGCTTTTTATCCTGACGGAACCCAAAAATGGTATTATCCAACATCTTTGAACCTCAGCGGCAGTCCTATTGTGGCGCCTAACAAAGGTATTTTTTTCTATTCTACAGACAATACAACTAAAGAGGCATCTCTTTTAATGTTTGATTATAATGGAAATATTATTTGGCAGCAGAAGATTATCAATGAATTCTATCCCGTAGGTTATCCCATAGCGGTTAATAACAGAATTTATTTTTTAGCTAACAGTTTTGATGGAAATTTCATCAAATTAGTGGTTTTAAATTCTGATACAGGAGATATTGTCTGGCAGTTTGAAAAAGAAGGTCGTTTTATCCAAAGCGTTTTCTCTCTTGCGGTTGGCGCTGACGGGACAGCTTATTTCGGTTATAAAAATAATCTTTATTCTGTTAGCTCTGAAGGAGTTGAAAAGTGGCATAGGGTGTTTGTTTCTAAGTGTAAATATTATACTTGTGAGCCTGAAGTGGGTATCCCGTCTATTGTTGATAATTCTATAATTTACGTGATAGTAAATGGTGAAAGCGATTGGAGAAATCTTACAGATGAAGGTACTAGTAATCATCTCCATGCTATTGATATAGAGAATCCTATGTCGGATAAATGGGAAAAAGTCCTTAAAACCTGGCGTCCAAGCCAATCAATAGATTCCAAAGGAAATATTTACATAGTTAACTGGTCTTATACGCCGAGCGGAGGCGGTTTTTCGAGAATGGTTGCTTTTACGCCAGAAGGCTATAAATTATTTGAGCAGAAATTTGACGCATACGGAAATCCCAGTTATTTATTGATCGATTCAGAAGATAATATCTATGTTCTTTTAAGGTCTTATCCATCTTCAAGATTATATATTTTTAACCAATTAGGAGAAAAAAAGCTTATTGATTTTAATTTTAGCTACGCAGGCGAGTTTATTTCTCTGGGGGCTGATAAATCCCTTTATATTAATTCTCCAGTAACAGGCGGCAAGTTTTATAAAGCTGGGATTGCAAATGAGCCGCCTTCTTGCTCTATTGAGCTTCGTAAGAAAGATACCTTAGATTCAACAGATAAAGTAGGTGTTGGAGAATTCTTTGATATTTATGTCGGTGATTCTACTGATGACAGCGGTATTAAAGAGGTAAGATTTTCAAGCGATGATTCTCAAAATAATAATCCAGAAGGAGAATGGACAAGCTGGTACAATTGGAATAATTCATCAGGAGATTGGGATGCCCAGGCTAAGATTAAAGATTGGATGTTTGCTACCAGCGGGGATAAAGAGGTTTGGGTAGAGATAAAAGATGTTGGCGGTAAGTCAAGCAGATGCTTTAAAAATATTGAGGTTCCGGAACAAAAGGTTATAAATGTTGCTGTAATATTGGCTGAGCCAAATGATGTTTCTCATATTACTGGTTCTGTAACTGAACGACCTTGTAAGCTTTTACCAGAAAGAACTTATCCAAACGGCTATAATAAAGATTATTATCAAGATTTAGCTTATTGTGTAAATGATTATCATAAAGAAAATTCTTTTGACAGGATTAATTTAAAATTCACAATTTATGATAATGATGGAGAGTGGTTTAAAACAAGTAAGAATGAAAATGATTATTATCTTTCAAGTAAGAAGAGAGAAGGAAAGGGTGAGCAGGAATTTGTTATAGATGCTATAAATTTAGCAATAAATAAAGGTATTGATATATCTAGTAAAGATATAGTTATTGTTATTCATTCCGGGACCTCTGGGCAACGGACAGAAAATAAATTAATTACAGAAACATGGTCTCTAACCGGCCATCCTTTAGGTTATCCTCCTTATAAGATTATTGTTGCCGAAGATGATCCTATAGGTGCCTGGTGTCATGAAATAGGACATATAATTGGAGCTTTAATAACTCCTGAAAATACCATAACTCCTGATATCTATAAAATGGGCGATGTAAAGGAATGGGATTTAATGGCAGAAGGTTCTTGGAACGGGGGTTTGCTGAATATTAAGGGTACTGATCCTCCTTATATGAGTTCTTACTTAAAAGAATTCTTAGGATGGTTAAAATATGATATTTATCCTAAATCTGCTTATGGAGAATACTGGATTAATTCTTTAGAGACAAGCGAATTCGGGGATAGTGTATTTAGATATAATTTAACAGATGATATAAATGATGAATCATCAAAATATTATATCTTAGAAGTAAGGAATAGAAATCTAAAAACATGGGATTCCTCTACGCCTGGGTTGCCTTTGATAGGTGATAAAAATATGATTTTATATTACGTGGATACAAAAGGATTACAAGAATATGGTTATATTTCAGATGATTTTAGCGATTATCCGAAAGGAATGATGTGGAATCAATATAGATATATAACTATTCCTGGTAGTGGTTCAATAAATGACGGAGTTCTAAGTCCCCTGATAAACGAAACCTATAGAGATTTAGATAATTTAGTAAAATTCTCAGCGATAACTGATAGAAGTATTAATAATAAATACGAAATTCAGGCAAAAATTGAAGAAATAACTAAAGAATCATTTAGTGATAAATTCTGGGGAGTTATTTTAAGGCCATCATCATTATTTAGAAATATAATAAAGCAGGAAACGATTCAGAATTCTGATTTTAGTAATCCCTGTTTAACTAAAAAAACTTATATAATAGGAACTATTGATGAAATTCAGCCAGCTCCTTCTGTTATGTACGGTAGTGAAGGATGGTTAGAACCTGTTCCGCCTGATTATTTTATTTATAAAATAAAATCTTCAACGGGAGAAATTAATGAAATTTTAGTAAAAAATTCTACGAATACAAGATATTCTTTTAGAGTTGGCGATAGAGTTATAATTTTTGCCGAATTAGGTCCAGACTGCTGGTTATGGAGCAGGATTATTTATAGAGTTAACGATGTCATAATTTATTCGCTTATTATCTTCTTCGCAGGAATCATTGCTATTTGGTTGCTAGTTAAGAATATAAGAAGTGAAGAGCTTAAAAAATCATTAAAAATTTTGTCATTAGTGATTCTGATAGTTATTATAGCGTCTTTAATATTTTTTATTTTAGTATGTTTCAGTATTATTCCTAGAATAATAGTTGATGGTAAAAATTTAATTTCTAATTTTTCTAACTCATCACTTAGCACAATAACCCTTCCCGATATAGATCTTCACCTTTACTGCGATGATGGAAGGCATATAGGAATTAATTATGAAACAGGGGAATACGAGAATCAGATTCCAGAAGCAATCATTTCAGGGGATAATCAGGATTCTCCAGAATGGATATTTATTCCCAAGGATATTGCTAATTGTCATTATGTAGTATCATCTTATGATAATCAGAAATTCTTGGAGGAAAATCCAGATATTGCAGATCAGATTTCTGATACTAAAGATAGTTATGAGGTTTATGCAAGGTATATTGACCCTCAATCTGGCATCTATGATTCTAATGTTATCTTGGAAGATATTAAGCCAAATGAAGAATTAGAACAACCTGTTACAGGAACAACAGACATTAAAGTTTCCTCAGCAGTTCCTTTTAAGGAGTTGGTAGCTTATTATAGTTTTGAAAATAATATAGATGACCAGACTGAAAATAATAGCGCAACAAGTTATGGAGGAAGCTATGTTGATGGAAAAGTAGGCAGGGCTTTAAGGTTTGACGGCATCAATGATTATGTAAAGGTTGATTACAATTCATTGTTTTATTCAGATACAATGACTATCAGCTTCTGGGCCAAGTCAGATAAGAGTGATTATGCTGTTAACTCCTACCCTATATCTATGTGGGACTATGCTGCTAATAAAAGAATGTGGGCTGTATATATTCCAGCTTCAACTGATAAATGGAGTGTTTTTGTAAGCGACAACGGTTCAAATACTGAAAGCAAAACACTTAATATGAAAGTAGATGATAAGTGGCATAAATTTGATATAATTGCTGATAATAATTTAAAAACCTGGGAGTTTTACATAGACGGAGCATTTTCATCGAAACTAACATTTAATAATTCATACATTGATAAAAAATCTAATTTAACGATAGGAGGTCTTAAAGGAAGCAATTATTTTTCAGGAATTATCGATGAATTAAAGATTTGGAATTACAAGCTGAGTCCTGATGAGATATTAAAAGAGTATGAAAGGGTTAAGGAGTATAAAAAGGATACGATAGCTGTGTATGATTCTTTCAAGTCCGTGTTTTACCTTAAAAATGATAATTCTTGCGGTTATGCCGATATCACCTTTGGCTACGGCGCTCCCAATACCAACCTTATATCCCTTAGAGGAGATTGGAATAATGACGGAATTGATACAATAGGAGTTTACAGCAGAAAATCATCCACTTTTATGCTGAGGAATTCAAATAATGCCGGATTTGCCGATATTACTTTCAATTATGGTCCCTCTAATGCAGATTTAATTCCTCTTTCAGGAGACTGGAACAACGATGGAGTTGATACAATAGGTGTTTATGATCCTAAAAGTTCAACATTTATGCTGAAAAACTCAAACAGCGCCGGCTCGGCTGATATGATGTTTAATTACGGACCTTCTAATACAGAACTAATACCTATAATAGGGGATTGGAATAATGACGGTATTGATACAATAGGCGTTTATGATCCTGTTAAATCCGTATTTTATCTAAAAAACAATAATTCTTTTGGACCAGCTGATATTACTTTTAACTATGGAGCTCCAAATACAGGATTAATGCCTGTGATTGGTGACTGGGATAATGACGGAAATGATACTATTGGCGTATATAGTCCAAAGACATCTACTTTTATGCTTAAGAATTCAAACAGCGCCGGGTCTGCCGATATTACCTTTAATTACGGCTGGGCCGGTTCATTAAAGCCTGTAATCGGCAACTGGGACGGCTGTATAATATGTCTTAAATAATATGAAAAAGATAATTATTTATACAGACGGAGGCTCTAAGGGAAACCCGGGGCCAGCAGCAATAGGCGTTGTTTTCTTAAATGAGAAGGAGCAAGCTATTAAAAAATACTCTGAATTCTTAGGTGATAATTTCACAAATAACGAGGCAGAGTATAGAGCTTTGATTTTTGCCTTAAAGAAGTTTAAAGCGCTTTTTGGCAAAGAATTGGCGAAAAAGTCTAATGTGGAAATAAGGTCAGATTCCGAACTTATGGTAAAACAGTTAAGCGGGGAGTATAAAATAGTGGATGAGAAAATCCAGCCATTATTTTTAGAAGTTTGGAACTTAAAGCTTGATTTTGGAAAAGTAAAATTCAAATTAATTCCCAGGGAGAAAAACAAAGAAGCTGATAAATTGGTTAATGAGGCGTTTAGCGAAAAATTAGGTTCTCAGAAACTTTTCTAAAGATAAAGGAATAAAAAATCCGCTTTTGGCGGATTCTTTATTGTCTTAGCAAGACCGTAAGCCGAATTCTGTTTTATGTGACCATCTGTCTAAGCGAACTACTTTTTCCAAAAGTTTAAGATGAATCTGCATAAACTTCTGGTTTGTTCTTGCACTCAGTAAGGATTTAGCCGTTTCATTTCTGAAGTTTCCTTCAGAACTTGCCCTTTCGGGCACCTGATTTTTTTCAAAATCAAGGCGTTTCTGTTCGCACCTCTGTTCCAGCAGTATTCTGCCAGAGACGATGGCTTTATAGGCCATTACTTTTTTATCCCAATTATTGGGAGAGTGTTCGGACTTTCCTCCCCGCAAAAGCGGAGCGGTCACTCATCTTGCTAAGACACATATATCTTATCATAATTGAGACTTTTGTCAATTTCTTGTATAATACCACCCAATTTTGGACTCATAAGGGAATTTAATGGTTTGTAATGAAAGGCTGTTTTTAACCATTTGCTCTTTCTGCCATTGTATCATAAATTGTATCGGAGATAGTTTGTTTTGAAAAGCATAATGCACTCTTTCTGTGTTGTAGAAAATCAGGTAATCGATAAGAGAACGGTTAAAAACATCAGGGTCTATCAGTTGGTGAAGATGCCAGTTGATCCAGTCATCTTGTATAGTCCTGTTAAAACGTTCAACATAAGCATTCATTCTCGGGGTTTTAGGATAAGTATGGTAATGTATCAAATGAAGTTCTTTTAATCTTTTAGAAAAGTGTTTCTTGAACTCAGAACCGTTATCTGTGAGCACATAAAGGAAATTAAACGAATACGGAAATACTTTCAGGCATAGATTAAAGAATTCTTCAGCAGCTAACGAGGCATGTGATTTGGTAGCCCAGGCAAAAGAAAAACGTGTATATATGTCTTCAAAGGTAATCACATAACGTCTCGTACCGTTGATGAACTTCTCTATGGTGTCTAAAGCGATTAAATGGCCTGGATACTCGGGTTTTATGCCCTTAGGCTTGCGTAATACCTTTTGACGATTAGCTTTTTTAATCTTCCCAAAGTGCGATATCTTCTGAGGGAATATCCTCATCTTTTCAGGGTCATCTGCAATGATACGGGCAATAGTTATGGGCTTGGGGCATTTTAACTTTTTCTCTTTACAGAATTTCTCCAATAAGGAATATATCTTCTCCGGGCCTAAATTTGGATGAAGCGGATTATGTCTGATTTGTTTGATTCTCTGTCTGATTTCAAATGGCCATTCTCGTTTTCTTGTGGTTTTTGGGACACGCTTCTTGTCATTTAGAGATATCAATTTACCCTGGTTTTCTTTGAGAGTCTTTTTCCAGAGAAACAGGACTGACCTCTTTACTGGGAAAGCATCCATTGTAGCCTCAAGGCCGTGCTTTTCCCAGAATACTAATACCTTGGCCTTGTATTTGGCTTTTTCTGTAAGCATACGATACTTTAACCCATCTTCGTATGCGTTTACAAATCCTTTAATGCCAGTGAACTTACAATGTATTTTGTGATAAAACGCCATGAGGCTGAGGCCTTATGGAGTCCAATATGTATGTGATATTATGCATTTCTGAAAAAGAGTTAGAATAAAAATATAGTCAAGTCAATTTCTTAAAATATGAAAATATTTGTAAAGGTAAAAGTAGGCTCTAGAGAGGAAAAAGTGGACAAGGTTGATAAAGATCATTTCATTGTTTCTGTAAAGGAGATACCGGAAAAAGGGAAAGCTAACCGCGCTTTAATAAGTATTTTATCAGACTATTTCAAAATAAGTCCTTTAAAGATTAGAATTATCTCAGGGTTAAGATCCAGGCAGAAAATAGTAGAAATAGGGGAAAAGGCTTGACAAATTATATAGGTATGATATAATGTCAGCAGTACAATGAAAATAGACAGGCAATGAGGTTTTGCTTTAAGCAGATGCTTCGTTGCCTATCTCGTTAATACGCGGTTCAGTTTATTTACCATTAGTAAAGGAATACTAACCGGTTCTGCAAGGTAATCTTTGCGAGCAGGCCCTTTACCGGAGGAAAGAAGATGCACTGGCCGTAGGTGGTTGGTTTTTCACCACACCTATAACTGCGCAAGCCCTTCTTGGCATATGTTCCATCAGGAGACCTCTATGAGGAATCCATCTGAACATAGCCGGGAAGGGCTGTTTTTTTATTAACTATTGATTTTTCTTTTAATCTCTAATAAAATAAAAATATATGTGTCCTGTTTGCGCTTTAAGCATAGCCGCTGGTTTGGGAATTTCACGGTGGCTCAATATTGATGATTCTATTTTAGGCATTTGGTCAGGTGCTTTAATTTTAGCTTTGTCAATCTGGACCCTGAATTTATTCTTCAAGTCAGAAGAGAAAAAGCCTTTCAGCGCCTTATTTTTCATATTATCAGTTTATCTTTTTTTAACATTTATTCCTCTTCATCAATTCGGGCTTATCCCAGATGTCTGCCAAAAGATATTTGGTCTCAATCGCATTTATTTCGGAACAGGACTAGGCATTATCCTGGGATTTTCATCAATCTATATTGATAAGAAAATACGCCAGATAAATAATAATAAAGCCTATTTCCCATACCAAAAAGTTATCATTCCTTTATTAATTTTAACAGCTGCAAGCTTAATGTTGTATTACATATTCTGCAGATAAAAAATATGGAGAATATGAAGAGCACAAAAGAGTTTTTAGATAAAATTAAAAGTTATAAAGAATCGGATAAAATAGATTTGTCTTCAAAAGAGGATTTAGCGATAGGAATAATGAATCTTATCTCCATTGAGGAGCATCTATTTTTTACTTATGAGAAGACAAAAAAGGAAAAGTACCTGAATATGGCGAATGAAGTAAGGGAAATGAGAAAGAAATACTTGGCAATGATAGTTAAGAATCCAGAAGGAGAAATATGGTGCATTTCAAAGCACCTCTTAGCCGCTTCAATGAGATTGATAGAAGTTGGCACCAAAAAGAATAACGAGAATAAAAAAGAAGAGGCAAAAGACCTTTTTGACAATGCCTTTAATTTATGGAACCTTTTCTGGGGCCTTAATCTTGATTTGATAGGTATAGACGATATCAAACAGAATGAAGAAACGGATATAAAGCTGGAAAAGGGCCAAAAAACATCTATTTTCTCCGGGCTTGGCAGGATAATAAATAAGATACTTGACTGCTGCCGGGAGTAATTTATAGGTTAATTAATATGAACAATGATAAATTAAAATCTTTTCTTGCGGTTATTTTGATAGTTTCATTACTGCTTTTGATTTGGATTATTGTTTGGGCTGTTATCATTTCAAACTTCTCCTCTGAAGATAAGTTTGAATTCTTTGTCAAAGATAATAAAAAAGGAATAACGGTTGTAATGCCCCAATCAAACAGCTTTATTTCCTCTCCGTTAAAGATAACTGGCTATGTAAATGGAGGCGGCTGGATTGGTTTTGAAGGTCAGACTGGAACAGTCACCCTTATAGATGAAAATAATCAGGAGCTGGCTTTTTCAATATTGACTGCAAAGACCTCTTGGACTAATCCCCCGATTAATTTTGAAGCTGTCTTAGAATTTAATAATCCCGGTCCTGAAAACGGCTTTTTAGTCTTTAGAAATGAAAATCCGAGCGGTCTTTCAGAAAACGATAGAGAATTCAGGCTGCCAATAAAATTTTCAAAAGGTTCGGGAGAGACTATGGTTGTAAAATTATATTTCAATAACAATAATCTTGACCCAGAGTTTTCCTGCAATAAGGTTTTTCCTGTTGAAAGAACAATAGAAAAAACTGAAGCAGTTGCCAGAGCTGCTTTAGTTGAGCTTTTGAAGGGTCCTGCCGAACAAGAAAAATCCCAAGGCTTTTTTACGAATATAAATTCAGGGGTTGGTATCCAAAGCTTAACTATTAAAGATGGGGTTTTAAGTGTGGATTTTAACCAGCAACTTGAATATCAGGTTGGAGGCTCCTGCAGAGTAGCTGCCATCAGGGCCCAAATTACTGAAACATTAAAGCAGTTTCCTACGGTAGAAGAAGTTGTTATTTCAATAGATGGAAGAACTGAAGATATCCTGCAGCCTTAGATATGTTAAAGATATTAGGAATTTTAGATGTATCTGCTGCAATTCTTTTGGCTGGAATTGCTTTAAATATTGAAGCGCCCCATGAGCTGTTAATATTTATAACAGCTTATTTATTTATAAAAGCCCTTATCTTCATACTTGATATCGGAAGCGCTCTCGATGCTTTTTCCGGACTTATGTTTTTACTTAGTTTTTTTACAGTAGTCCCTCCTTTTATTCTATATACGGCATCAGCGCTTTTAGCCGTTAAAGGATTAATGAGCATCAGCGCTTGACCTATTCTTTTGTTTTTATGCTATAATATATTAAAGGCCGGCCTTAATAATATAATTTACATATTAAGATATGAAAAAACTAAATACTTTAGACTGGGTTTCACTAGTCTTAGTTATTATAGGAGGTTTAAACTGGGCTTTAAAAGGATTGCTTGAATACGATCTAGTTGCTGGCATCTTAGGAGAGATGTCAATGCTTACTAGGGCAGTATATGTTGTTGTAGGTTTGGCAGCTGTTTATATGGCAGTAATCTCTGTTCAGCTTACAAAAAAATAATAGTACTCTATTTTTTACCCGAGAACATCTTAATTTTAAGGTTTTCTCGGGTTTTTTGTTGATATTGACTTTTTATAGTTTTTTTGTTATTATATTCTTGTGAAAGATATAATTTATAGATTAAAATTAGCTATAATTCCTCTAAGCGGGAATAATTACAGGCCTAAGATAATTGAAGGAGACTTTCTCCTTTATTTAGTTATCTTTATATTTATTTTAAAGCTGGTTGCCGTTCCATTCTTTATTTATTTTCCTAAAAGCTCTTTTTTCGCAGACATAACCAGAACTTCTTTACTGACCCTTATAAATAATGAAAGGAAAGCTTTAGGAATAGAGCCTTTTAGCGAAGATGTAAAACTTGTTGAAGCCGCTGCTTTAAAAGCCGAAGATATGCTTGAAAAGGATTATTTCTCCCATAATACGCCAGAGGGTTTCTCTCCCTGGTATTGGTTTAATTTAGTAGGGTATAATTATAAATTTGCTGGAGAAAATATCGCTATAGGGTTTGTTGACTCTGAAGAAGTTCATCAGGCATTATTAAATTCAGAGTCGCACAGATACAATCTTTTAAATTCTAATTACAAAGAGATAGGGATAGCTGTTGTAAAAGGAGAATTCTCCGGCAACGAAACCACTGTAGTTGTTGAGATGTTCGGCGCTAAAAAGCCAATTTTAGCCGAAATTTCAGAGGTTAAAGTTACAACAGAGGAGGTTCCTTTAGAGGAAAGGAAAGAAGAGGAAATTTATACCGAACCAGCCCCAGAAGTTTCTTTTAAAGAAATTAAAGGGGTTTCCAGGCAAGAAGGCAACTTTGCTTTTAACATCTTTTCTTTCATATTCTTTAATTACGAATCTTTAATTCAGAAAATAAGTTATACAAGTTTGATATTGGCTGTTTTATTGCTTATAATCAATATATTTGTTAAATTTAATATTCAGCATAGAGACTTAATTTTTAAAACCATTATTTTTATAATCCTATTGTCTTTTTCAATCATAATAGACAAAGACTTAATAATTAATTTTATTCCTCATAATATAGTTATTTACTAGTATGGAATCAAGAAATGAAAAGAAACTCATAAAATACTTTATAGTCGTCTTCTTAGTTGTTTTTATGGTTGCCAACTGGGCTAATATCTCCTGGCTCTTTAATCTTAATTTCCTCTCAGAGGCTTTTTCTTCTTTCGCGAATAAAGAAAACAATGAAGCTTCAAATTCCATTACCAGAATAGAATTAAAAGAAGAGGAATTTAAAGAAACAGATTATTATAGATACACTGATAAAGAGAACAGCTTGGAGATTGAAAAGATTGATGTTTTTGCCCCGATAGTTATTGGAAGCGGAACTGACAACTCTTACATTTTAAAGGATTTAAGAAGCGGAGTGGTTTATTATCCTAGTTCAGCTTTGCCCGGCAAAGAAGGCAGAACTATAATTTTAGGCCATAGCGCGCCTGTCGGCTGGCCGAAGATAAACTATGATTGGATATTCAACGAGCTTAACCTGCTTGAGAAAGGGGATAAGATAATAGTCAATTTCAATAACAGAGAATATCTTTATTATGTTGAAGATAAATACTTTTTAGACAAGGGTCAAGAAGTTCCAGATGTATTGACAAATTCTAACAATATGTTAACATTAATAAGTTGTTGGCCTCCAGGCAAGGATTTAGAAAGAATTGTCGTAGAGGCAAAGTCGGTTAAAAATAATTAAATAATTAAAGATAATAAATTATTTATGAAGATAATTCGGAATTTGTTTATTTTAACAGCAGTAGTTTTTGCTGTATTTTATTTTTCTTCTTTGAGCGTAGATGCGGCTCAAAATCCTAATTTTCCCGCTCCGACTCAATGTAATGGAGCTTCGTGGGATATAGGTGCGCCTGAAGGCGTTACCTGTTCTTCAAGCGTATCCACTTTAGGGGCCTTAGAGCAGGATTATAAGGCTACGCTGATATTTGGTTCGCCAAGCCGTTTAAAGCCTGATTTGAATTCACTAAATCAGTTCTGCAAGCAGTATACCCAGGATGCCAACTCTTATGCATTTTTAGCCAGCGTCCATAATTACTGCACCGGTTATGACCAGAATTTAAGCTGGTGGGACGGGTCTTCTTGGATTACCATTCCAGCGGCCGCAGGTACTCTAAATGTTCAAAATGTAAGATGCGCTACAAATTGCGGCATGGGATGCGTTTTAAGATCTTCAAAGCAATGTTTCGGCAATAATGTCTATTGGTATGATTCATGCGGAAACAGGGGAGAGCTGTATCAAGCTTGTTCTTCAAATCAAGTTTGTCAGAACGGTCAGTGCGTGAACACGGTTTGTTCTTCTAATTCCGACTGCGGAACAAACGGATACGTTGGAAATACCTTTTGTCAGTCAGGCAATGTTTATCAGGATTATAAGACGTATACCTGTCTTAATCCAGGAACCTCAAGTTCTTCATGCACCAGTTCAACTGAAGCTAAACTGAAGCAAGTATGCAGCGGGGGTCAAACCTGCCAAAATGGTTATTGCGTTCAGACACAGGAACTTTCTGTGGAAACAAACCAAGCTACCAATATCTCAAGCAATCAGGCAACTCTTAATGGAAACCTTCTGAATCTTGGAGGCATGGATTCTGCTAATGTGTGGTTTGAGTGGGGGCAAACAAGCTCATACGGCAGAGAGACATCTCATTATTCAAAATACAATACTGGTTCTTTCAGTGCCGCTGTCTATGATTTATCACCAAACACTTTGTATCATTTTAGAGCCGTAGCTGAAAACAGCCGAGGAGTATCATACGGCGCCGATAGAACATTCTATAGTTCAGGTTCCGGTCAGTCTTCTCCCACTGCTTATGCTGGGCCGGACCGCGATGTCTATGAAGGTCAGTCAGTTTATCTAAATGGTTCAGGTTCAGATCCTGAAGGCGGTTCTTTGTATTATTACTGGACTTGCACAGGCGGCAATCTTTCAAATGCCAATAATCCTCAGCCTCTTTATACTGCTTCTTATGTAAGTTCTACCACAACTTATACATGTACTTTGAGAGTAACTGATAATACTGGATTAACAGGCTATGACGATGTCAGAATTAGAGTTTTGGACAAGGACCACGATGGTTCAATTTGTCCCATTTCAAATTCAACCTGCTATTATCCCGATTCTCATATTTATTTAGGTCAAACAATCAACAGCTGTTTAAACGACTACAGCAATAAGTATTACAAAGTTACAGGAATTTCATCAGATGAAATTAAAATAACTTTAAATTGGAGCGGTTACGGCTGTAATTTAAATTATTTAAGGATTTATGATTCAAACTGCAGTCAGATTTACAGCGATACGAGCAATAATTGGACTAAAACCTGGCAGGGAAAGCCTTATTCCGATATTGTAATCGGGCTTGAAGGCAGAACTTCAAATAATAACTGCAGTTTTAGTCTGACTGCTGAAAGAGTAAGCTCTGGAGGTATGCTGGAAAGATTTTCAGTTGAAAAATACGTTAAGAATTTAACCAAAGGCGATTCGGGATTCTATAACACTATAAATGCAGACCCCAACGATTTGCTGGTTTTTGAAATAAGAGTAAGGTCAAACATAGGCAGCTTAACCAGAGACTTAATCGTTAAAGATACCCTGCCTTCAAATCTTATCTATAAAGGAAACTTGAAAATTAACAATGTTTCTGTTTCAGGAGATGCAAGGGGCGGAATAAATACAGGTGATTTATCCCCTAACCAGATAAAAACAATCAGTTTTGAAGCCCAGGTTGCTTCTGTTGAGAATTTCACCTATGGAACAACTACTTTGATTAATACCGCTTTAGCGTATAGTTCTGATTATTCTGATACTAATACTGCCAAAGTGCTGGTTACCAGAAAAGCAATAGGAGGGGCTACGACTATTATAACAGGCATTACTGACAATATTCTGTTTGATTCATTGATTATCCCTCTCATCTTCGCTTTAATAGCCGTATGGCTGTTTAAATCCAAGATTGTTTCTTTTGAACAATGGCTGGATTTAAAAAAGGAAAAATATCAGAATTATCGTTCTAATAAAATACTTGAAAAGAAAATAGGACAGATAAAAGGAAAGGAATTATTCACTAGATAAACGATTGAAGTTAAAAGCATAAAACCCGTCATTTTGGCGGGTTTTATGTTGGATTAAAAAATGCCGCTGGAATAACCAACGGCTTTTAATTTAACCGAATCTATTTCACGCTGACACCGAACATTTCTTCAATTTGTTCGGCAATCAGTTTGACTGCGAATCTGAATTCTTGTCTTTGGTCTTCATCAAGACCCATTAAGACTCTTTTAAGGGTTATCTCAGCAACCTCCTCTAAAGAGATTTCTCTTTTCATGTTAGCCTTGCTTACGCAGGTATAGATTAGCGAACTGTAATAGGTAGGGAAATCTGGGTCTTGTTCAAAGTTCAAGATTTGTTTTGAAGCAGCATCTATCTTTTTAGCAAGTTCTTCTCCGGTCATTTCCTTCCTCCCAGATTGAGAGAGACAGAATCAGTGAAAAATAAGTGCTGATTATTTATTATTATATTTTAAAAATTATGTCAACACCTTGACTATTATGCATATTTTTTATATTATTTTTTAGGACGTTGACAATCAAGATTCTTTTTTGATGCGGAGGTATCAGATGAAGAGAATCTTCTTTATAATTGACAAGCCTAATGATGTAAAAGATGAGATTGTTGAGCTTGCATTAAGGCATGGAATTAAATTGGATGTTATTCTTCCTTTAAGTTCCTGCAGAATGAGAACATTATCGGATGATAATCGTGATGTATTGAGGCGGAAATTAAGATTGGCCAGAGAAACATTTAATGATGATGCCGCCCTTATGGCGGAAGAAGTATCGTTTGAGGCTGATGGACTGGGTTCGGCTGGCGTTGCCGAGGTTATAGTTGATATTTCAGGCATTGACGGCCTCTTGAAATCCCTTAAAGGCAGAAAAAGAACCTGCCGCTTTAAATGGGCTGTCGGTTATCTTACCCCGAATTCTAGAAATCCTGTATACTTTGAATCACAAATAGAAGGTTCAATTGCTGAATTTCCCGGCGGGGATTGGCTGCCGGAATGCTTCTGCGGACCTCTTCAATTTATTTTTATTCCTTATGGACGGAAAAAACAGCTGGCAAAAATGACAAAAGCAGAGTATAAAAGGTTTGAAAATAGAAAAAAAGAAGAATCTGCTCTTTTAAAGTTTTTGAACTGGATGAGAGCTAGAAAACTCTAAGCCAATGACAATTTGTTATTGGCTTTTTTTCCTGCTATTATGAAAATATGACAGATAAAGAATTTGAAGAAATAGTAAATAAGGGAATAAAGGCTATTGACAATAGGTTTCTAAAAAGATTAGAAAATGTTGAAATTTGCATAGAAGACGAACCTGATTCATTTCAGCTGGAGAAAATAAAGGCCAGAAAAGGCTCCCTTATATTCGGTCTCTACGAAGGCGTTCCCCAGACAAAGAGATGGGGCTATGGCCAGGTTCTGCCTGATAAAATAACTATATTTAAAAAGTCCATAGAAGAAGTCTGTTCTTCAAGAGAGGAAATGATAGAAATGGTAAAAAATACTGTTTGGCATGAGATTGCCCATCATTTTGGCATGGATGAAAAAGAAGTAAAAGAGGCTGAAAATAAAAGAAGATGATTGTTTACAGAAATTTCCTGAGTGTTATTATTAACTAAAGGAAAAAGGTCGTTATTATCTTTTAATATTATTTTTAAAAATGAAGCCTTCATTACTGATATCTTTAATTTTAATAGTTTCCCTATCAGCTCTTATTTTATCAATCTATAATACCTATTCTCTTGTTATAATAGACAAGAAAATAGCTGAAATTGATAAATCAGTTGAAAGAATCAATCCTATGATAGAGAAGTTTGAGCCTCTTATGCCTGACCTTGAAGTATTAAAGCCTCTTTTGCCCAAGCTCCAGCAGCTTCTTCTTTCAATTCCTCCGGCATCTTAATGAAATAAAAAAACACCTCTTTGGTGTTTTTTGTTTGATTACTTCTTTTCAATTCTTTTTACGTATTCTTCTTTTTCAGTATTTATTTCAATAATATCTCCTTCATTTATAAATAAGGGGGCGTTTATTTCTGCCTTAGTTTCCAGTTTAACTGTTTTGGTTCCGCCTTGGGCCGTGTTCCCTTTGAAAGAGGGCGGGGCTTCAATTACTTTAAGCTGAATTTTAATCGGAAGAGAGATATTGATTATTTTATCGTCAAAGACCAGTCCTTCAACTATTTCATTTGGTTTTAAGAACTTTGATGAGCTTCCAAGTTGATTTTCGCTAAGTTCAAATCTTTTTGAAGGGTTATTTCTTTCAGAAAAGATAAATTTATCCTTGTGAGAATATAAAAACTTAATGTCAATTTTTGAGATATCAGCTTGGTCAAAAACATCTCCCTGGTGAAAGTTTTTATCTAAAACAGCTCCTGTGATAAGGTTTTTGATTCTAGTCTGGACAATAGCCCTGCCTTGGGCTTTTTTTATCGGGAAAGAGTCTAAAACTTCATAAGGCTCCTGATTTAGAATAAACCTTGCCCCCCTTTTTAAATCATTATGGGTAAGCATATTATATAACTAAAGTGTTGATAAAATCTTTATTGCCTTTTAAAAATTCATCAGATTTCATCGGCTTTTTTCCTTCAACCTGGAGCTCTTTTACAATCAGCGAGCCCCTTTGGCATTTTATTAGAAGATTATTGTCCGATGAGAAAACCTGTCCCGGCTTTTTATTATTCTCAATATCAGATTCTTCAGCTTTTATTATTTTTATCCGCAGGGTTTTTTTATCATTTTTTTCCCAGAAAGTAAAGCTACCGGGCCATTTGTTATAGGCTCTTATTCGGCGCTCTATTTTTTTACTGGACTGGCGCCAGTTTATCCTTCCGTCCTCTTTTCTTATAATCTTAGTATAGGTTGCTTCTTTCTCATTTTGGGCAAAAGGAGTTATTTTGCCGTTTATCAGCTTCGGTATAGTTTCTATTAAAAGTTCAGCTCCTTTTTGAGCCAGTTCTTCAGAGAGTTCTTGGCAGTTAATTATAAGGGAAATTGGGAATTCGCAAATAGAGATTATTTTTCCATGGTCTATTTTTTCATCCATCAGATATATGGTTATGCCTGTCTTTTTGTCTCCGTTTAAAATAGCTGTCTGAATTGGACTGGGGCCTCGGTATTTTGGAAGAATAGAAGGATGGATATTTAAGCATCCGTATTTTGGAATTTCTAAAATATCTTTTTTCAGAATCTGGCTGTAAGCGGTTAGAATAATTAAATCAGGGTTTAAACCCTTTATTTCGTCTTTAAGATTATTAATGTCTTTAGGCTGAATTATATCAATATTATGCTTTTTCGCAGTTATTTTTACATCAGGAGGAGTTAATATCTTTTTTCTGCCTTTTCTCTTGTCCGGAGCTGTTATAGCCAAAACAGGCTTGTAATTGTTTTCTACAAGCTTTTCTAAAATTATTGAGGCAAACCGAGGCGTGCCGATGAAGATAATCTTTAGGTTCATTATTTTATTATTCTCCATTCTATTTCTGATTCCTTTCCTGCGAATTCAAGCCACTGGCCGTATTTATCAATAACATACCATTTCTTTTTGGTTTCTGACCAGACCATTGGGTCATTGTTGAAAAAAGGCTTTTTCACTATTTCTTTGGGTTTGAGCCTGTTTAACTCAAGCCATTTTTTAAACACGGTTTCTATGGCGTAGTCTAAGCTTCTTGAATTAGCCCAGTCAGCTACTTTATCAATAGCTTTTTTCGCAGAATCAATTGAGCCAGCAAGCTCTAAAAGCTGTTTTGCGGGCTTGGTAAACCTTGAATATATTATTTTTCTCTTTTTAGCGTTTTGCTTGATTTCATCTAAAGACAAGCCTTTTGTCTTAAAGTAATGAGTGATAATCTGTCTTATAGCTGTTTCTTCTTTCAACTCTTCATATGACTTTATTCCTCCTTTCTTTAAGAATTCTTCAACCTTTCCGCTTATGCTTTTCCCAATTCCTTTTATTTCTTTGATGCCTTTAATTCCATTCTCTCTATATATCTCCTCTATATCTCTTTCCAGGCTTTCCAATGATTCAGCCGCCTTTCTGTATGCCAAAGGCTTAAAAGCTGTTCCTTTTATCTCCAAAAGGTCAGCTATATTATATAATATTTCAGCGATTTCTTTATTCATAGCCGTTATTTTAATTTAACCTTTTTTATGCTAAAATTCAATTATTATGAACAACAGACGCAGGATTTTCATTGCTGTAAATCTGCCGGAGGATATAAAAGAAAAGTTGAATGAGTATCAATACAAGTGGTCTGATCTACCGGCAAAATGGACTAAAAAAGACAATATTCATATTACCTTAGCTTTTTTAGGCTATATCAGAGACGAAGAGCTTATTGAGGTTTGCAAGCTTGTAAAAGAAGTTTCTCAAAGGCATTCTCCTTTATCTATTAACTTGAATAAAATATGCTATGGTCCTTTAAAGAAAATTCCTCCAAGAATGGTTTGGGCGGTAGGGGAGAATTCAGATGATTTTATTTCCTTAAAGAATGATTTGGATAAGTCTTTGATTGGTTCAGTAAATTTTCACGCTGAAAAAAGAGAGTTTTCTCTTCATATTACTTTAGCGAGAGTTAATCAATGGGGTTTTAAAAAGATTGAACCAGAGGAAAGGCCTGTTGTTGATGAAGATATTAATTTAACATTTGAGGCTGATTCTATTGACATTATGGAAAGCGAGCTTAAAAGAGGAGGTCCGAAATATGATATATTGGAATCATGCAGTTTAAGAATTGAAACATAAGGATATTTTTTATTATGAAAATACACTTTATAGGCATCGGAGGAATAGGAGTAAGCGCTTTGGCTCAGTACTATCTTAGAAAAGGTTGCAAGGTAACCGGTTCTGATTTGGTTTCTTCTGAAATAACAGACTATTTGAAAAAATCAGGAGCAGAGGTTTCTATCGGACAGGATAAGGAATTAAGCGTTAAAGATATGCCTGATTTAGTAATCTACAGCCCTGCGGTAAAAAGCGGTAATTCTGAACTTGATTATTTTAATAAAAAAGGAGTAAAGTGTTTATCTTATCCCGAAGCTTTGGGCCAATTGACAAAAGAATACTTTACTATAGCTGTTTCAGGAACTCACGGCAAAAGCACTACCACGGCAATGGTTTCATTGATTTTAACAGAGGCGGGATTTGATCCAACAGTGATAATAGGCACGAAATTAAAAGAATTTAATAATACCAATTTCAGGTTTGGAAAAAGCAGATACCTGGTTATTGAGGCAGATGAATGGAATGCTTCTTTTTTAAACTATTGGCCCAAAATCATTGTTTTGACTAATATCGAGAAAGAGCATATGGATTATTATAAGGATATAAGGCATATATTAAAAACATATAAAGAATATATAGCTCATTTAGATAAAGACGGGATTCTTGTCTTAAATAAAGATGACAGAAATATTAATAAAATAAAAGATAAAGGGATTAAAAAAATAGAGTTCTCTATATTTCACAAAGAAGCAAATACGTTGAAGGATATATTGAAGATTCCCGGAGAGCATAATATATCCAATGCCTTGGCAGCATTATCAGTTTCAAGAGCCTTGAAAATAGATGATAGAACTGCCTTGAAAGCTCTTTCTAAATATCAAGGGAGCTGGCGCAGGTTTGAAGTAAAAAAAGGAAGGATTATTGTTGTAAGCGATTACGGCCATCATCCTACAGAAGTTTCAGCCACATTGAAAGCGGCCAGAGAGAGGTATAGAGATAAAAAGATATTCTGCGTTTTTCAGCCTCATCAGCACCAGAGAACTTATTATCTGTTTAATGAGTTTGTAAAGATTTTTCGTTTGGCTGATATAGATAGAATAATTATTACTGATATCTATGACGTGGCAGGAAGGGAAACAAAAGCAATTAATAAAAAAGTAAGTTCAGAATTGCTTGTAAAGAAAATAAAAAAAGATAATATAATTTATATGGAAAAAGAGAAAGTGGAAGATTACCTAAAAGACAGAATAAAAGAAATAGATGTTCTGATTGTAATGGGAGCAGGGGATATATATAAATTAGCCGATGGTTTTTAAAAAAAAGACGCGGAAATCCGCGTTCATATCTTTTTTTAGAAAAGAACTTTTTAAACTCTATTCTGGAAAGAGAGGAAGTTCCTTTTCAGCCATTTTTCTGTAATGCTTTATTCTTTTATTGATTTCTTTTCGAGCACCTGGCTTGTTTCTGGGTAAACATTCTCTTTGAGATAATGTTTGTCTATAAGTTGAAGCTTCACCCACAGAACTTGGGCGGACATAAACTTTTACTTTCAACACTGGACAATTATCTTCTGCTGTTTCATCAGGCCATGTCTCTGCCATCTTGCCTCTCCCTTAAAAAGAGCTGGATTGAAAGGCTCTCTATTGATATTATACATAAAGTAAAAGATATAACAATATATTTTACTATTTTAAAATTATTTGCCATAATAGAAAAATATGAAAAGAATCTATATATCCCAGACATTAAAATCTACAGGAGGAAGCGCAAAAGTATCCGGCTGGGTTAATTCTATTAGATCTCACGGCAAAATCATCTTTATTGATATAAGGGACATAACCGGTGTTTTGCAGATGGTTATTTCACCTTCTAATAAAGATATCTATGAGAAAGCAAAACAGATAAGGCCTGAATGGGTCATAGAAGCAGCTGGGAAGATAAATGAGCGGCCTAAGAATATGGAGAATCCTGATATTGAAACAGGCAAAGTTGAGATGTCTGTAGAAGAGCTTAATGTTTTATCAAAAGCAGAAACCCTGCCTTTTTCAATTGAGAGCGAAGGTTATGATATCAGCGAGGAGATTAGGATGAAATACCGGTATTTGGATTTAAGAAGAGAGAGGCTTAGGAGGAATATGATAATGCGCCAGAAAGTAATCCAGTTTATAAGAGAGTTTCTTATCAAAGAAGGCTTTATTGAGATTGAGACTCCTATTTTAACCAAATCAACGCCTGAAGGAGCCCGCGACTTTATCGTTCCCTCAAGACTCCAGCCAGGCAGTTTCTACGCTCTTCCCCAATCCCCCCAGCAGTATAAGCAGCTGCTTATGGTAAGCGGCATTGAGAAATATTTCCAAATTGCCAGGTGCTTCAGGGATGAGGACCCAAGAGGAGACCGCCAGCCCGAGTTTACCCAATTGGATTTAGAAATGTCTTTTGCAGACGAGGAAGAGATATTGAAGCTTGTAGAAAATCTCTATATCAATATCATCAAGGATATTTTCCCTCAAAAGAAGATTCTTCAGATTCCTTTTCCAAGGATTTCATACTCTGAAGCAATGAAGGAATACAACAGCGATAAGCCTGATTTAAGGAAGAATAAGAATAAAGATGAGCTTGCCTTTGCTTTTATTGTTGATTTTCCAATGTTTGAATGGAAGAAAGAGGAAAACCGCTGGGATGCCGTTCATCATCCTTTTACCAGGCCAAAGACTGATAATATAGATGAAATTAAGAAAAATCCCGACAAGATATTAGCTTACCAGTATGACTTTGTTTTAAACGGCTTTGAGATAGGAGGGGGGAGCTTAAGGTCATACAAGCCAGAAGTGCTTGAAGCTGTTTTTGAGGTAATGGGTCATAAGAAGAAAGATATTCATCAGAAGTTCGGGCATATGCTTACAGCCTTTAAATACGGAGTTCCGCCCCACGGAGGCATTGCGCCAGGCATTGACAGGTTTATGGCGATTCTCTTAAACGAGCCTAATATCAGGGAAGTAATAGCGTTTTCTAAGACCGGAGACAGCAGGGATTTAATGATGGGTGCTCCAGATATCGTAAACGATGAACAATTAAAGGAATTAAAATTGAAAATAACAAAGAAGAAAAAATGAAGACAAAGGTTTTTTTAGCCTCCTTTATATTAAGCCTTCCGTTGTGGTGGGGAGTTAATGCTTTTTCATTAAGCTTTGAAAACTTTATATTCTGGTACGAGCTTTCAAAGACTCCCGGAGTCTTTACCGCCAATATCGGCCAAGCCTATGACATTGATATCTCAAGAGATAAATTAAACAGAAGCATTAATGGTCTTTTTGAAGAAATAGAGGTTAAGTCAGAAGCAGCTCTTGTCTTAGAAGTTATGCCGGGCAATGTTGAAAGGGTTATTTATGAAAAGAATATTGACAAGCCCTTGGCAATTGCCTCTTTAAGCAAATTAATGACAGCCTTGGTCGTGTTTGACCTTAAAGAGACATATGGTTTTTCAGAGCCTGTTTTAATCACCGAAGAAGCGGTAAACCAGGATGGAAGCTCAAAATACGGAGAGCTTGCAGAAGGGGAGTATCTTAGGGTCAAAGACCTTGTGTATATTATGCTTATTGAATCTTCAAACGACGCTGCTTTCGCCCTTTCAGAATTAGTTTCAGACAAAGAGCTGGAGAATAAAGACGAGCCTTTTGTAGGGCTTATGAATATCTATGCCAAGAATATAGGGCTTTATAGCACTAAGTTTATCAATTCAACAGGATTGGATTCAGGTAGCGGCGCGAACTTGTCAACAGCTTTGGATGTTGCCAGACTGACAAAATATATATATATAAAGTATCCTAAGATTTTTGAAATAACAAGTCAGAATTCATACGAGGTTGCAAAGGCTGATGGTTCTCTTCATCATTTTATTCCTGAAAACACGAATAAGCTTTTAACAGAGATTAAAGGAGTTATCGGAGGAAAGACAGGATGGACTCCTTTGGCTAAAGGCTGTCTTTTAATAATCTTAAAGAATCCCTCAAGCAGTAGCTATTTCATTAATGTTGTCTTAGGGGCTGATGACAGGTTTTCCGAGATGAAAAAACTAATAGAGCTTACTAGCAGAATTTAAGAATATGGATGATATCACAATCAATGTTATAAAGATATTTGTTCTGGGGGCAGTAAGCTTTATCTTAGCTTTTTTATTTACTCCAGTCTTAACCGCTTTTTTGTATAAGAATAAGCTCTGGCGCAAAGAAGTAAGGACAAAATCTATTGATGGGAAAGAAGTCCCTATATTCCAGAAATTCCATACTGAAGGCGAGACAAACACTCCGAGGTTCGGAGGTCTTTTAATTTGGATTACAGTATCGTTTTTAGCCTTTTTATTCTTTATTCTCTCTCAAATATCTGATATTTTCTGGATTAAGAAATTAAACTTTTTAAGCAGATCCCAGACTTGGCTTCCTCTTTTTGCCTTGGTTTCAGCGTCTTTGGTCGGCTTGATAGATGATATTCTCCAGGTTTTAGGCAAATTCTCCCATTATTTTTTAAAAGATAAAAAGCAGTATATTGCTGGAGGCTTAAAGCTCCGTTACCGCTTGATTTTAGTAGCCTTGATAGGAGCCATAGGAGGATGGTGGTTTTATTACAAGCTTGGACATTCTACCATTCATATACCGTCTAATGGCGATTTCCTAATAGGAGCCTGGTATCTTTTGTTTTTTATCATTGTAATGATGGCAACCTACAGCGGAGGGGTAATAGACGGATTAGACGGTCTATCAGGAGGAATCTTTGCTGTAATATTTGAAGCATTTGCCGCCATAGCCCTATTTCAGGGCCAGGTTGATTTAGCGGCTTTCTGTTCTGTTATCACTGGCGCTATTTTGGCATTTTTATGGTTTAATATCCCTCCAGCCAGATTTTATATGGGAGAAACAGGAGTAATGGGCCTTTGCTGCGCTTTAACTGTTGTTGCTTTTTTAACTGATTCAGTCTTAGTTCTGCCGATAATAGGCTTTTTACTGGCGCTTGAATCTGCTTCAGTCATAATTCAGCTTCTTTCCAAAAAGTTCTTTAAGAGAAAGGTTTTCTTGGCTTCTCCGATTCATCATCATTTTGAAGCAAAGGGATGGCCTCATTACAAGATAACAATGAGGTTTTGGGTTGTAGGCATAGTTATGGCTATTATAGGAGTGGCAATAAGGCTTTTGGGGTAGCTTAATAGTTAATAGATTTTTAGAGCTTTTTTCTTTTTTAAAAAGCTTTTTTTCTTTATTTTAAAGGTTTGATTTAAAGCAAGTTTCTGTTATACTCTAATAATATGATAGGAGTTTTTGATTCAGGAGTAGGCGGATTAACCGTTGTCAAAGAGATATTTAGATATCTGCCCGAATACCAAATTATTTATTTCGGAGATACAGCCCGTCTTCCTTACGGCACTAAGGGGGAGGCTTTTGTTAAAAGATATTCTGCCAAAATAACAGAATATTTGATTAAAAGAGGTGCGAAAATCATAGTTATAGCTTGTCATACCTCTTCAAGCTGGGCTTCTGAATCATTAAAAAAGCAGTTTAGTATTCCTGTATTTGAAATGATAACCAGCGCTGGTTTAGAGGCTTCTTTAAAGACTAAGAATAATAAAATAGGCATAATAGGGACTCCGGGAACGATAAAAAGCCGCTCCTTTGAGAAAAAGCTTTTAAAGATTAACCCTGATTTAAAGATTTATCCAAAGAGCTGTCCCTTGTTTGTTCCTTTGGTAGAAGAAGGCTGGGTCTCAAATAGAATTGTTTTAGAAACGGCAAAAGAATATCTCTCTGGCGTGAAGTCAAAGAGAATTGATACTTTGATCTTAGCCTGTACCCATTATCCTTTGCTTGAAGGCACAGTTAAAAAGATAATGGGGCCCAAGGTAAGTATTATAAATCCAGCCAAGACCGTAGCAAAGGAAATAAGAGATTTTCTAGAGAATAATCCCAAGACAGCTGATAATGTTAAAAAAGGCGCAAATCATCAGTTCTTTTTCAGCGATGAACCTTATAACTTCAAGAAAATCAGCCATCTTTGCTTTAACAGAAAGATGAAAATTAAAGTTAAAGACCCTTTTTAATGAAAAAGTTATTTAAAGATAAAAAAGTGCTTATAATGGGATTGGGGCTTCACGGAGGAGGCGCTGGAGCTGCAAGGTTTTTCTATAATCAAGGCGCAGAAGTTTTAGTAACAGATTTAAAGACAAAAAAAAAGTTAAAGGATTCTCTGTTAAAATTAAAAGGATTAAAGATTGAATATGTTTTAGGACGCCATAGAGTAGATGATTTTAAAAATGCTGATTTAATCATTAAAAACCCTGATGTTTCAAACAATTCTCCTTATCTTAAAATCGCAAAAGATTATAATATTCCGATAAAGACTGATATCGGCGTCTTTTTTGATTTAGCCAAAGCTGATATCATAGGAGTTACCGGAAGCAAAGGAAAATCAACTGCCGCAACCTTGATTTATAAATTAGTAAAGAAGAAATATCCCAATACTTATCTCGGAGGAAATATCGGGGTTTCTGTATTAGAGCTTCTTTCTAAAATTGACAGAAGAAGCAGAGTGGTTTTAGAGCTTTCAAGCTTTGAATTGGAGGATTTAAAGCAAAGCCCTTATATCGCAGTTATTACCAATGTTTTCAGAGAGCATTTAAACAGATACAAGAGTTTTAAAGATTATATCAGCGCTAAGAAGAATATTTTTAACAATCAGAAAAGAAATGATATTTTAGTTCTAAACTATGACAATAAAATAACCAAAGGCTTCTTTGATTCAACTTCATCAAAATCATATTTTTACTCTCTTTATCCTCCTAAGAACTTAAATAAATTCGCTTGTTATTTAAAAGATGAAAAGATATTCTTTTCAATAAAAAAACAACCTGTTTTATCTTTAAGGGATATAAAAGTGTATGGAGAGCACAATTTGTCCAATATCTTAGCCAGCGTATCTGTTGCTAAGATTATGGGCGTTTCCTGTAAAGACATCAGAAGCGTCATCAGAAGTTTTAAAGGGATAAAGAGCAGACAAGAGTTTATTATTCAGATAAAAGGCGTAAGATACTTCAATGATACTACTGCCACAATGCCTCAGGCAGCAGTTGAAGCAATCAAAACAACAGCTGACAGATTCCCTGATTCCAAAATAATTCTTATTGCCGGCGGTCAGGATAAGAATCTTAGATATAATGATTTGGCAAAAGAGATTATCAAAAGGGTGGATTTTCTAATTATGCTTCCTGGCACAGCTTCGGATAAGTTAAAAAAGGAATTGAAAAACAGAATAAGGATTTTTAAGGCTGATTCAATGGAAAAGGCGGTTAATAAAGCCTCAAAGACAGCAGAAAAAGGAGATATAGTTCTTCTTTCTCCAGCCGCAGCCAGTTTTAATCTTTTTAATAATGAGTTTGACAGAGGCGAGCAGTTTAATAAGTTTGTTAAAAGATTATTAAAATGATATTTAAAAACTATCATATAGATTATTGGCTTTTAACAGCGGTAATAATGCTGGTTTTTATCGGGATTTTAACTTTGTCTGGAATTTCAACTTCTTTTGCCCAGGAGAGATTCGGCAACTCATATTATTATCTTTATCATCAGCTTGTTCAAGGCATACTCTTCGGGTTTTCTGCAGCTTTTCTGTTTTTTGTAATCCCAGTATCTTTTTTAAAGAAAACAGCCTGGCTTTTGTTTTTAGTTAATATTGTTTTTATGGTTTTAGTCTTTGTGCCAGGCTTGGGGATTAATTCAGGAGGCGCCTCAAGATGGTTTGATTTCGGCTTTTTCAGTTTTCAGCCTTCGGAGTTTTTAAAACTAACTTTTATTCTCTATCTTTCAGTCTGGCTTTCAAAAAGATATAATAATTTCTCATACAAAAAGGAGGGATTATCTAAAATGCTTTTAGCCCCTTTTTTAGTTATTCTTTTTGTCATATTCATTACTCTTTATTTTCAGTCAAATGCCAGCAACTGCCTGTTATTTTTTTTAATAGCCCTTTTGATGTATTTTACATCAGAAACTCCTTTGTCTCATATTTTAATCGTAACAGCCTTGTTTTTAATTGTTTTCTCCATCTTTATACTTTCAAGCTCATACAGAATGAATAGAATTTTAGTTCTCTTTGGACAGATAGAAGATCCCCAGAATCTTAGCTACCAGATAGGCCAGTCAATCATTACAATAGGCTCAGGCGGAATTTTCGGCCAAGGGATAGGAATGTCTGACAGAAAAACAGGAGGCTTGCTTCCCCAGCCGATGTCTGATTCAATATTTGCCATTTTTGCCGAAGAAGCAGGCTTTGTAGGCTCATTTATCCTAATTTCTCTATTTCTATTTATTATCTTCAGATGCTGTATTATTGCTAAAAAAACAAATGATAAATTCTCTAAGATTTTTGCAGTTGGCATTGGTTCATGGATATCTATTCAGGCGTTTATAAACATAGGCGCAGTTTCAGGCATATTTCCTTTAACAGGAATTCCTCTGCCGTTTTTAAGCTACGGCGGCTCTCACATAATTGCCGAGCTTGCCGGAATAGGCCTTTTATTAAATATTTCTAAGTCGTTAAAAAAGTGATAAAATAGAACTATGAAAATTGTTTTTACCGGAGGAGGAACTGCTGGACATATATTTCCAATACTGGCTGTTGTAAGGGAGATAAAAAGGAATTACCCTGACAAGAAATTCCAGTTCTTCTATATCGGTCCAAAAGATAAAAAGGTAAAACCTCTGCTTTTAAAGGAGGGGATAGCAGTAAAGACTATTTTAGCAGGCAAAATCAGGAGGTATTTTTCCATAGAGAACTTTATTGATATCTTAATCAGAGCTCCTATAGGAATAATCCAGTCTTTTTTCCACATCTTTATGATTTCTCCTGATCTTATCTTCAGCAAGGGAGGATACGGCTCTCTGCCGGTTGTTTTAGCGGGCTGGGTTTTAATAACCCCTATATTTCTTCATGAATCAGACGCTTCTTTCGGTCTGACAAACAGGATATCTGCCAAGCTTTCTATTGAAGTATTTACTTCTTTTCCAGTTAAAAAAGATGATAAGATGCCTCTTGAAAAGATAATATCAGTGGGAAATCCTATCAGAAAAGAGATTTTAGAGGGCTCTAAAGAACAAGGCAGAAAGATATTTAATTTAACAGGCCAAAAGCCGGTAATTTTGATTTTAGGCGGCTCTCAAGGGGCTCAAAGAATAAACGACAGGATACTTTTAGCGCTTTCTGAAATGCTTGAGAGTTTTGAAGTGATTCATCAGACAGGAGAGAAGAACTTCCAGCAGGTTAGAAAGGAAGCAGATGTTGTTGTATCGGATAATTTAAAAAAATATTATCATCCACATCCTTTTTTAAACGAAGAAGAGTTAGCCAGCTCCTACAAATCAGCCGACTTTATAATCAGCCGGGCCGGAGCAGGGAGCATATTTGAAATTGCCGCAAATGGAAAACCAAGCATTTTGGTTCCTTTGACAGGTTCTGCTCAAGACCATCAGGTTAAAAATGCTTACGCATACAGCCAGTACCAGTCAGCCGTGGTTATAGAAGAGTCAAATTTCACTCCCAATTTTCTTCTATCAAGATTAAAACACTTTTTTTCAAAACCAGATGAATTAAAAAGAATGTCCGATAAGGCAAAAGAGTTTTCAAGGCCTCAAGCAGCTGAAATAATAGCCGATTATTTAGTTTATTATCTGGTAAAGTAATTGCCTTCTTCAGCTAAGGGTATTGACAAGGTTCTTTAATAAGAATATAATTTAATTAGTAATAATTACTAATTAAATTTATGATAAACTTATTATTATTTTCTCTTCTTCTATTTCTTCCAGCTTCATATATATCAGCTGATGCAGGCTATTGTCCCATGGCTATGGGTCCTCAGATGATGGGAGGATTTGGTTATTTCGGGGCAGGCTTGAGCTGGTTTTTAAGTATTTTATTCTGGATACTGATAATTTGGGCAGTAATAATTTTATTCAGATATATGTTTTCTAACAGCAATCAGAAGGCTAAAGGAAATGCTTTAGAGATTCTAAAAGAAAGATATGCTAAAGGGGAAATTACAAAGGATGAATTTGAACAGAAGAAAAAAGACATAAATCTTTAAAAATTATGTATCAAGAGAAACAATTTGAGAATATTATAGGAGTAAAAGGGCTTTCAGAGGAGCTTTTGAGAAACCATATATCTTTGTATCAAGGCTATGTTAAAAATACCAATAAATTAATTCAGGCCTTAGATGATTTATCAAACGAGGGGAAAGCTGATACTCCAGAATACGCTGAACTTAAAAGAAGATTTGGCTGGGAGTTTAACGGCATGAGGCTTCATGAATATTATTTTTCAAGCATTTCTAAAAATGCCTCTGAGATTGATAAAGAAAGCGGGCTTTATAAAAAGATTGCTGAAGATTTCGGTTCTTATGAAGATTGGGAAAGAGACTTCAAGTCAACAGCTGCTATCCGCGGGATTGGATGGGCCATTTTATACTATGACAGAGACGCCAGACGTCTTTTAAATGTTTGGGTTAATGAACATGATTCGGGTCATCTGGCATCAGCTTTGCCCTTACTGCCGATAGATATGTTTGAACACGCGTATATGATTGATTACGGCCTTAAAAAGGCTGATTATGTCTCTAATTTCTTAAAAATCATTGATTGGAAGAGTGTGGCTCAAAGATTTGAATCTTTACAAAATTTATAGATTGGTTTTTTACTCTTATGGATAAACCCTTTATGGACGAAGGGTTCTTTTATTATTACCTTGTCCTAAAATAATAAATAAGGTAAAATAGAAAAAACTGATAATAAGCATAATATGAGCTCAATAGAAGATATTAGAAAAGCAAGAATAAAAAAGCTTAAAGCCATTGAAGCGGCTGGATTTTCAGCTTATCCAAATCAGGTAAAAAGAACTCATACTTCTGAAACAGCTTTAAAAGAATTCTCAAAGCTTTTCAGGCAGAAAAAAGAAGTTATCTTGGTTGGAAGGATAATAAGTCTAAGAGAGCACGGGGGATTGGCCTTTATCAATATCAAAGACGAGTCAGGCAAGATCCAAGCTATGCTTAAAAAAGATAGATTAGGAGAGAAAGGATACAGGTTTTTTTTAGATAACTTTGATATAGGGGATTTTATTGAAATAAAAGGCATTCTGTTTAAGACTAAAAGAGGAGAAAAGACAATTGAGGTATGGAGCTATAAGATGACCGCAAAATCTTTGCTTCCTCTTCCTGAGAAATGGCACGGCCTGACAGATATTGAAGAAAGATACAGAAAAAGGCATCTTGATTTGCTTTTCAACCCCGAAGTTAAAGAGAGGTTTGTTCTTCGTTCAAAAGTAATAACAGAGATAAGGAGCTTTTTAGAAAAAGAAGGTTTTTTAGAAGTAGAAACCCCTATTCTTCAGCCTCTTTACGGAGGAGCCTCGGCCAAGCCCTTTAAAACCCATCTTAATGCCTTAGATATTAATTTATACCTTAGGATTTCTCCAGAGCTTTATTTAAAAAGGCTTTTGGTGGGCGGGTTTGAAAAAGTCTACGAAATAGGGAAATGCTTTAGAAATGAAGGCATAGACAAAGCCCATAATCCTGACTTTACAATGTTAGAGTTCTACTGGGCTTATTCTGATTACAAGGAATTGATGAAATTTACCGAAAAGTTTATCAGTTCAATAATAAAGAAAATAACAGGCAGGACAAAAATCAGCTATCAGGGAAAAACAATAGACTTTAGCTGTCCCTGGCCAAGAATTGAATACTCTAACATCATTAGAAAATACGCAAAAATTGATATTGATGAAATGGGCCTTGAAGGATTGAAAAAACAAGCCCAGAAAATGGGGTTGAGCGTAAAAGGCGGAAAAGCGGAAATAATAGATGAGATTTATAAAAAGATGTGCAGGCCTAAAATCTCAAATCCTGTTTTTTTAATACAATATCCGGCTTCTGCCTTTCCTTTGGCAAAGCCCTTAGATGACAATACAGCCAAGTCAGCCAGTTTTCAATTAGTTGCAGCTGGCTTTGAATTGGTAAAGGCATTCTCTGAAATGAATAACCCAATTCTTCAAAGAGAGCGCTTTAAAGAACAGGAAAAGATATTCAAACAGGGTTTTGAAGAAGCCCAGCCTATGGATGAAGATTTCATTGAAGCCCTTGAATACGGTATGCCTCCTGCTAGCGGTTTCGGCATGGGCATAGACAGGCTTACAGCGCTTATTACCAATTCGCACAGCTTAAGAGAGATAATTCTTTTTCCAATAATGAAGCCGAGATAATTATGATTGATATAAAGTTTATTAGAGAAAATAAAGATAAAATAAAAGATAACTGCCTGAAAAGAGGAGTTGATTTGGATATAGATGAGCTTTTGGATTTGGATGAAAAAAGAAGAAAGCATGTTATTAGAATGGAAGAGATTTCAAGCAGGAAGAATAAAGCTTCAAAGGTTATTGCTTTTGCAAAAAAAGAGGATGAAAAGAAGCAATTAATCTCTCAAATGAAGAAATTAGATAAAGAAGGGGATAGGATTAAAAAAGAATTGTCTGGCATAAGACAGAAGTTTGAAGCTCTGATTTATATGATTCCCAATTTGTCCTTAGAAAACGTTCCCTTTGGCAAAGATGAAAGTTCAAACGTAGTCTTGAAGGAATCAGGCAGAAAGCCAAGGTTTAAGTTTGAGCCTAAAAGCTATTTAGAGCTTAGCGAAAAGCTTGATTTAGTTGATGTAGAAAGAGGAGCTAAGGTTTCAGGAACAAGATTCGCTTATTTAAAAAACGAAGCTGTTTTAATTGAGTTTGCGATTATAAAGTTGGCGTTTGACGTGCTTGCCAAGCAAGGATTTATTCCTCTAATCCCGCCTGTTTTAATAAAGCCTGAAATGATGAAAGGAATGGGCTATATTGATTCAAAAAAAGATAGAGAAGAAAGATATTTCTTGGAAAAAGACAATTTATTTCTCATAGGAACATCAGAACAGGCAGTAGGGCCGATGCATAAAGACGAGGTTTTTAAAGAGAAAGAGCTTCCTAAAAGATACGCTGCTTTTTCCAGCTGTTTTAGGGAAGAAGCTGGTAGCTACGGAAAAGACACAAAAGGAATTTTAAGAGTCCATCAGTTTGACAAGGTTGAAATGTTCAGCTTCTCAAAACCAGAGGATTCAGAAAAAGAGCATCGCCTTATACTATCTATGGAAGAAAAGCTGATGAAGCTTCTGAAAATCTCTTACAGAGTTGTCCAGCTCTGCTCCGGTGATTTATCAAGGCCTTCAGCTTCAACTTACGACATTGAATCATGGCTACCCGGCCAGAACCAGTATCGAGAAACTCATTCTGCCTCAAACTGCACTGATTTTCAAGCAAGAAGGTTAAATATCAGATACAGAAGAGAAAATGGCAATAAATTAGAATTTGTTCATACTTTAAATGGAACAGCTTTTGCTATTGGCAGAACTCTTATTGCCGTAATAGAAAATTACCAGCAAAAAGACGGTTCAGTAAAAATGCCAGCTGTTTTGAAAAAATATCTTCCTTTTAATCTAATTAAGCCAAAGGTTAAATAACAGATGAAAGAAGAAAAAGCCTCAATCTTTGGACTTGAATCTAATTTTAAGACAAAAGGCAATGGGCTGCCTCTTTTAATTTTGCACGGCTGGGGAGGATCTTCTGATTCCTGGGTAAATGTTATAGATATTTTAAGCAGAAATTACAACGTGTTTTGCCCTGATTTTCCTGGTTTTGGAAAAAGCGTTGTTCCTCAAAAGGCTTGGTCTTTAGACGATTATATGGATTGGACCATTAAACTCATAGATTATCTAGATATTGATAAATTTTATCTAATAGGCCATTCCTTCGGCGCAAGAGTGGCTGTGAAGCTGTCCTGTAAATATCCTGAAAAGATAAAAAAGCTTATTCTTTGCAATCCTGCAGGAATTAAAATGAAGCTTAACCTTTTTCAGACCGTTATCAAGCTTATGGCTGAGACAGGAAATTCTATTTTCAACTTTAGATATCTTAAAGTATTTAAAGACTGCGCCAGAAGCATATTCTATTTTTTCATAAGAAGAAAAGATTATGCAAAAGCAAAAGGGATAATGAAGGAAGTAATGAAAAATGTTCTAAAAGAGGATTTATCAAAATGTCTCTTAGATATCAACATGCCTGCCTTAATAGTATGGGGCAAAAGAGATAAAATAGTTCCAGTAGAATACGCCAAGGTTTTTAGCGATAGCATAAAAGGCTCCGAGCTTATTATAATGCCTGATATCGGCCACAGCCCCCATTTGGAGGCGCCTGAAGAATTAGCTAAAGCGATACTAAAATTCATCAATCTATGATTATTTTCAGTTATTATTTATTCGCTGTTTTTTGGGCTATAAGAACTGCTAAGACAACGCTGTTCTGGCTTTATCTTTGGCAGTTAAAAGAATACCACATCGGCCGTTTTACAGCTCATTTTCAAACCTATAAAGGGAAAAGACTAATCTTTAACAAGGTTGTATTTGTTAAGCTTCTTATCTTCTTATTTCTAGCTCTTTTATGCCTCATTCCTTTTTTAGGATTCCAATTATATGAATATTATTTTGGCTCTTTTGCCGAGCAGATTATTATTTTAGGCATTATATCTTTTGCCCTCCTTTTTATAATATACTTTCTTGAAGTTATCTTATTTATAAAAGACGCTGTTTTAAAGATATTAAAGCTCCCGGTTCTCACCAAAAAAAGCATATTTTTAATAATATTGGGGGTTGGATTTGAGATATTATTTCTAATTGCTGTTTTAAGATTAAATCTTTGGCTGAAATCTTCTTCGGCCTTTTTTTCATTTTCTAAAATAATATTTTATCTTGGCTTGGAGCTTCTTTTTTATGATATCTTAGTTCCAGCAATTAGCTCGATAATCGTGCTTATTCTACAGCCATTTACAGCCTTATTAAGGAGCCAGTTTTTATTAAAAAAAGCCAAAAAAAAGATAGAAGACCATAAAGACCTTTTAGTGATTGGGATTACCGGCAGCTACGGGAAAAGTTCAACAAAGGAGTTTCTTTCAACGATTTTATCTCATAAGTTCAATGTTTTAAAAACCTTTAAAAACCAAAACAGCGAAGCAGGAATCTCCCAAGGGATTTTAAAGAATCTAAAGCCCGAGCATCAGATATTCATTGCAGAGATGGGCGCTTATAGAAAAGGAGGAATAAAGCTTTTAACAGATATTGTAAGACCCAAGATAGGAATCCTTACCGGCATCAATAATCAGCATCTGGCCTTATTTAAATCCCAAGAAAATATTATAAAGGCAAAGTATGAATTAATTAAAAGCCTGTCCAGAGACGGTTTGGCTGTTTTCAACGGAGCTAATAATTATATTTTAGGACTTTACGATAAAACTAATATTAAAAAGAGATTGTCTCAGATGGATAAAAATAGAAATGAGGCTGATATTTGGGCTGAAAATATTGTAGCAGAAAAAGAATATCTCTGTTTTGACGCTGTTTTAAAAAGCGGCCATAGGGCTAATTTCAAAGTAAATGTTTTAGGCAGGCATAATATAGAGAACCTTCTTTTAGCAGTACTCGTTTCTTTTGAGCTTAAAATGACTTTGGATGAAATAAGAGAGGCAGCGCTTAAAATAAAGGCTTGCGATTCAGGATTAAGCATTAAAAAGGGCGCAGGCGGTTTGAATATAATTGATTCCTCTTATTCTGCTAATTTCAGCGGCGTTATTTCAGATTTGGATTATTTAAAAATCTGGCAGGCTAAAAAAATAGTGGTTATGCCTTGCTTAATTGAGCTTGGCAAAGATGCAAAATCAGTTCATGAAAAGATAGGTCGGAAGCTGAAAGAAGTTTCTGATATGGCAATAATTACAGAAAAAGATTATTTTAAAGAGATAAAAAAAGGAGCTTTTAACAGCAGCAATATAATCTTTGAATCAAATCCAAAGAAGATAATTGATAAGATAAAATCTTTTGCTTCCTATAATGATGTTGTTTTATTAGAAGGCAGAGTTCCTGATAAAATTGTTAAAATGATTGTAAATTAAAAAAACAGGCACTCTGTTTGTGCCTTTGTATAATGAACTATTAGTTAAGTTCCCTTATAGAGATTAATTCCGAGGACTCGGTATTAAACCACATATGTCCCATATTTTCCGGACCAGTTCCTCCCGCAGAAAGATATTTGCTGCAAGGGAAAAGTTTAATCATAGTGCCGCATACTTCTCTTACTATGCCCCTAAAGATAGGCTCGCATAATTTATTTCTTCCAGAAATTGTTATTTCTACTCTGCGGCCAATCAAGCCCTTCATATTCATTTCTCCTTGCCTTAGAGAATTAATCTTTATACAATATCAGATAATATGAGTCAATACTTTAAACCAATTTCCATATCCCTTTCTCCGAATGTTGAAAAAGATGATTTAAAATTAGCCTTAAAGCTTATTTTTTCACCTTGGAGATGGATAAAAGGCAGGGCTGTTTCTCAGCTTGAAGAAGAGTTTAGAAAATATTTAGGCGTAAAATATGCCTTTTCTTTTAACAGCGGAAGATCAGCTCTTTACGCTATTTTAAAATCACTGAATATAGGGGATAAAAGCGATGTTCTCCTTCAGGCATTTACCTGCAATGCCGCTGTAAATCCTGTTCTTTGGGCTGGGCTTAATCCTGTATATATTGATTGCGAGAATAACTATAATCTTGATATAGATGATTTAAAAAGGAAAATAACTAAAAACGCTAAGATATTGATGGTTCAGCATACTTTCGGCTGTCCGGCCCAAATGGACGAGATTCTGAAGTTTTCAAGGGATAATAATTTAATCCTTATTGAAGACTGCGCTCATTCTTTGGGAGCTCAATACAATGGAAAAAAAACAGGGACATTGTCAAAAGCTGCTTTTTTCAGCTTTTCAAGAGACAAGATAATATCGTCTGTCTACGGAGGCATGGCTGTGACCAACGACGATGAATTAGCAAAGAATCTTCACAGCATCCAAAAAGAATTCAAACACCCTTCTTATCTTTGGACCCTTCAGCAGCTTCTTCACCCTGTTTTATTAAATTATATAATCCTCCCCATCTATAACTTTATTGATTTAGGCAAGATATTTTTAGTATTATCCCAGTATTTAGGCATTCTTTCAAAAGCAGTCCATAAAAAAGAAAAAAAAGGAGAAAGGCCTTTCTATTTCCCTAAAAAGATGCCTAATGCCTTGGCTTTATTGGCTTTAAACCAGTTTAAAAAATTAGAGAGATTCAACGAGCATAGACGAATTATCTCTGATTTTTATCTTAAGCGTCTTCAAGATTCTTCTTTTATTCTTCCTGAAAAAGAGAATAATGTTTTTCTGCGTTTTAGCATAAGGCATAATCTGGCTCATCAGATAATAAGCTATGCCTGGAAGAAAGAGAATATCCTAATAGGGGACTGGTATACGACTCCTATTGCGCCTGATGATACTAATCTTAGAAAAATGGGATATATATCAGGTACTTGCCCTAATGCTGAAAAACTATCAAAAACAACCCTGAATCTGCCTACTCACATCAATATATCTTTAAAAGACGCCGAAAGAATTGTTGATTTTTTATTAACATGGAAATAAAAGAAATAACAAATAAAGAAGTCTGGGAGGGTTTTCTAGTCCAGTGTCATCAAAAGACCTTTTTAGACTCCTGGTACTGGGGTGATTTTAATGAAAAAGAGGGAAACAGAATCTGGCGTTTTGGAATATATGAAGATAATAATCTATCAGCTCTATTTCTATTGATTAAAGTAGAGGCTAAAAGGGGAGTATTTCTTTTTATTCCCCATGGCCCGGTTATTAAACCATCTGTTTCAGACAAGCAGAGATTAGAAATATTAGAAGCTCTGGTTATAAAGGTGAAGGAGCTGGCTAAAGAGGATAATGCCGATTTTATAAGGATAGCGCCTATTATGGAAAGAAATGAAAGAAATAATAATATGTTTAGAGATTTAAAATTCAAAGAGGCGCCTCTTCATATTCATCCAGAAACAACTTGGGAGCTTGATATAACAAAGAATGAAGATGATATTTTAAAAGGAATGAGAAAAACAACAAGATATCTGATAAAACAGGCAGAAAAGAACCAGGATATAGAAATTACTAAAAGCCAAAACATAGAAGACCTCAAGATTTTCAATGAAATCTACAGAGAAACTGCGAAAAGGCATAAATTCGTTCCTTATTCTCTTGGATATCTTGAAAATGAATTTAACTCCTTTAAAGAGCAGAATCATATTATAATATTTTTAGGAAAGTACAAAGAAAAGATTGTATCTTCTGCGGTTGTTATCTTCTGGCAGAATACGGCTTTTTATCATCAAGGAGCTTCGCTTGAAAAATACAATAAGATTCCGGTTTCTTATCTTCTTCAATGGAATGCGATAAAAGAAGCGAAAAACAGAGGCTGCGGCATTTATAATTTCTGGGGCATAGCGCCTGATATGGAGAAAAAAGATATGGTGCGTTCAAGGCATCCCTGGGCCGGCTTAAGCTTGTTTAAAATGGGTTTTGGGGGTTATAAAAAAGAGTATGTCAAAACTCAGGATTTCCCTGTATCTTCTAAATACTATTTAATTTATATCTTTGAGAAATTAAGAAAGCTTAAAAGGCATCTTTAGAAATGAAAAGCTACAGATACAGAACAAAGAAGTTTTATAAAATAAAAAGGAAAAAGTCTTTGCTTAAGAACAAGTTTTTCTGGCTTTTTATCCTATCTTTTATAATCCTTTTATCAGGGATATATCTTTTGATATTCTCTCTGTATTTTCAGATAGCGGATATAAAGGTTTTAGGGAATGAAAAGGTCTCAAAAGACCTCCTTGTAGAAATTATAGATAGGAATTGTTTAAAGAGAATAGGCCCTTTTACTTCAAGGAGCATTTTCTTAATTAATTCAAAACATATTGAGAAATTAATTTCTGAGACATTTATAGATATTTCTTCTGCGAAGCTTAAGAGAGAATTTCCTAATCTACTTGTTCTTGAAGTTGAAGAAAGAGACAGGGTTTTAGTTCTCTGCAAGGAATCCTGTTTTAATGTTGATATAGAAGGCATAGCCTTTGAAGAGGTTTTAAACTACGAAGGCTATAAAGTGATTTTAGAGAAGGAGCCGATTATTAAAGAAAAGATAATCAAGGACAGCGATTTAAAGACTCTCTTAGAGATTGATAGGTATTTTAAAGAGACTTTGAATATTAAAATCAAAGAAATAACTGCCAATTTCAGCCAGAAATATCTTGCTGTTAGAACTTCTGATAACTGGGAGGCGTATTTTAATATTTCAAAAGACATATCAGAGAGCCTTTTTGATTTAAATATAGTTTTAAACCAGCATTTAGATTCAATAAAAAGAGCCAATCTTGAATATATTGATTTAAGATTCTCAAATAATAGGATTTTTTACAAAGAAAAAACTAATTGATATAGAAGACAAAAATTGAGTTTCCTATAACAGTCATTGGCTGGTATTTATCAAGCCAAAGATAATAACCTGTTTTCTGGTCAAAATTAGGAGCGGGTTTGCCTCGGCCTCCTTGAAGCAGGG
This sequence comes from Minisyncoccota bacterium, assembly GCA_028687715.1. Lineage (GTDB taxonomy): Bacteria > Patescibacteriota > Minisyncoccia > Minisyncoccales > GWA2-38-27 > JAQTZP01. The sequence goes on along the minus strand of JAQTZP010000002.1, from coordinate 13,716 downwards.
TGGCTGAAACTGCCAGATAGCTTCCTTCTGGAATTTCATCAGGATTCCTCAATCCCCACCAGGGGGCGTATTTTTCTTTTAAATAATACTGGGGATTGCCTCCTCCGAAATAATCAATATATGCTTTATCAATCTTGTTTTCATCAAGCCATATTTTTAATCTCTTTAAATCTTGGCCCCAGTCAAGATTTGAATCAACAACATAGAGATATCCATTTTTAGGACCGCCTATTATTTCGTTGAAATAGGAAATGAAATGGGGATAGATACTTATTACTGCATACACCTGCCAAAGCATCATTGCAAAGATAAATGTTTTCTTAAGCCTTATTAGGGAGCCTTTAAGGAATAGGGTTGTTATGCCGGCTGAAACCAAAAGAATCTGAAATGGAAAAGCGGGCAGAAGATGTCTGACTCCGATATTAAGATTGCTTGTCAGGCTTGAAGTCCAGTAGATTATTATAAATAAAAGCATTGAAAACTCAGCGAAATGAGTATTGAGCCAATTAGTCATTCTTTCGGTGATTTTCCCCTCTTTATTTTTTCTAAACATTACCCCGATTGCGAATAAAAGAGCAATTAAGGATAAAATATGAAAGCCTAAAGGTTCTTTTATCAAATAAACAAAAGGGAAATAAGTCTTCCATCCTGCTGCTGATATTTCACCAAGGAAATATCCTGTATTTCCGCCAGAAGCTCTTTGAAGAACCATAAGCAGTCCCAGCGTATACTGGGCAAAGGGTCTTAAAATCGGCTTATCCGCCATCCAAACATTTAAGTCAGTTAAAGTCTTGGTGCCAAACGATGACAATATGAATTCAGTGTCTTTTGCCTGTTTTTGGCTGGGATAATTTAAAACATGATAGCTGTAGACTATCCAGATTAAAACAAGGGCAATCAATCCTACTAAAAGGCATCTGATAAAATAATAATAAAAGTTCTTTAAAAAGATTTTGATGTCAGAAGATTTCAGGATTGATTTTACAACCACTAAAATGGCAAAGAAAGGAATAAGGAGGATTAGAGAAAACTTTAAAAGCTCGGCAATTCCAAAGAATATCCCTCCGAGAATAATATTCTTTTTGGTCGGATCTTTTAGAAACTTTACAAAGTAATAAGTTGATATAAAGGCTCCGGCTGCGGCTCCGACGTCAGTTGTCACCAATCTTCCGTGAGCTATTAGAGTAGGCGAGAAAGAGAAAAAGAAAAGCGCAGTCAATGCAGTGCTGTTGCCGAAAAGCTCCTTAGTCCAGATAAATAGGTAGATGCCCAGCATTATCAGTATTAAAATCATTGGAATTCTTGATAAGATAATCATCTTATCAACGGGATTCCCTGTTTTATACAAGAAATAGGAGCCGAAATCCCACTGGCTGTTAACATCATCTTTCCAGGCCTTGATGTCTGAAGGGAATTTTATGTTTTTTATAAATAACAAAGGGATTCCTGCTAAATCTTTAATAAGAGGAGGATGCTCGGGATTGATTCTCATGTCTTTTTGACTGACATAGGAATATCCTGCAGGCAAGTGAGACATTTCATCCATTGTCAAAGAGTCGTCTTTCATGCTTAATACCGATATTACTGCCATAAAGATAAGCAAAAAAGAGGCTGTAATAATTGTATTTTTATCAGACATAATAATTTAATTATTTATTTTATAAACTACAAACTTATTATATTTTTCAATAGTTAAATCCTTGAATATGTCTATCAGTTTGTTTTCTAACTCTTTATCTTGGTGAAGAGGAATAACATATCCATTGTTTTCTATCTCTATTTTATTAATTTCATCAGGCGTTATATAAACAGCCCTGGTTTTCAAGAACTTGGTTCTTTCAATAAACATCGGGGTTTGGGCCGGCATCGGGACGCCGTCAGGATAAGGGACTCTGACTCCGTCATAATTTACAATAACATAAATTTCTGCCTCATCATCAAGCGTATTGATATAGGCGCCTATTTCAAAAAGGTCTTCTGAATAGGCGTAAGAGACTTCAGGATTGTTTGCCCAGCTGTAAAAATATTTATAAAACTCAATCCAGATTAAACTTAGACAAACCGCAATAATGAATAAGTTTAAAAATAGTGGTTTTCTGTAGTATTTTTTAATTTTAGCATATATAAATTCAGCGCCGAATCCCGAGAAGATAAAAACTACAGGAATTACCCCTATTACTCTTAATGAATGGGGAATTCCTTCAGAGCTTAAAAACCCCGGCAGAAGCATTATGAAAAACCAGGCTGTCAGGAATATAAAGACAGAAAAGCTGTAATAGTCTTTTACTTTTAAAGAAGTAAATACCCTAATAAGAGATATGATTATCCCTAAAAGAAACAGAATTCCTACAGGCCATAAAAGCATTGGAGAACCGCTGTAGTTATGCCGCCAGTTTGCATCTCCGTAGAAATTAAACATAGCCAAGTGAGAGATAAATGATTTAACTGATTCTTTTATAGGGTTTTCACTTTGAAGAACTGAAACGCCAGCGGCTCGGCCGAAAAAGTCTTCTGGATTTTCCAAGAAGTAGATTCCAATTGGAAGAGCAAAGATTATGACAGCAAGAAACAACAATAAAACAGCTGTTGCAAATGACTTTAACTCATTATTCTTTTTATAGATTATAAGCCAGGGGATTAAAACAATAATTCCTATCATCACAACAAATCTATATGATATATAGCTGTAAAATCCTAATCCGAAGAAAAAACCAGAGATTATAAAAAGAATATAATTTCTATCTTTTTTGTTTAATCCTTTAAACAGAAAGTAGAATCCGAAGACTATGAAAAAAGGAACCATAATTGCCCTAAACCCAAGTCTTGAAAAAAGAGTGTGCCAGAAAGAGATTGCAGCAAAGAAAGTGCTGAATAAGCTTATAAGATCTGATTTAAAATTATCATAGTTTAGAGTTTTAGATATTTCTTTTGCTAACAAATAGATTCCCAGTATTGTGAAGAATCCAAAGACTGCCGCAGTGAATTTAATAGCCCAGATACTGGGACCAAAGATATAAAAAGATAGGGCGACAACCCAAAAGAATAATCCTTCTCTACCGTTATTTTCCGGATAGAAAACCTTAAAGTTTTTACTTTGAAGCGTATCCAAGGCGTCATTTCCATTTATAGCTACATCTGGGTATAATCCTAAAGGGATAGAATCTAAATCAAAGAACCTAAAAAAACCAGCAATAAACAGAATAATTATCAATAAGATTATTGGAAATATCTTTCTATTATTCATAAATAATTGTTATTTAAATTATTTTATCATATTGTTGTAAAAAAAGAACCCTTAAAAAGAACTATGGTGGAATAATAGTATATTTTTGTTTTATCCGATGTATTTTAGCAGTCTTGACAAGGTATTGCTAAGATAATAGTATAAACATATATATCTTAGTTTAAAATACAATGATTACTAATCGTCAGGAAAATATATTGAATAATTTAGTTGAAGAATACATCAAGACTGCAAAGCCGATAAGCTCCGAACTTTTGGAGAAGAAATACAGCTTTAATTTCTGCCCGGCAACAATCAGGTCAGAGATGAAGGCTCTTACTGATATGGGCTATCTTATTCAGCCTCATACTTCAGCAGGCAGGATTCCTACTAACAAAGCATACCGCTTTTTCGTTGATAAGTTTATGGAATTAAATTCTGATAAAGATATCGGCAGTTTTGATATCAAAGAGCTGGAAGCAATAAAGAGATTATATCAAAAGCATTTAAAGTTCGCAGAGAATCTAACAAAAACAATAGCTGCTTTTTCTTCTAATTTAGCTTTTGTTTATCTTTATAACGAAGACTTTTTATACAAAGAGGGCTGGAAAGAGGTTTTTAAAAACCCTGAATTTGAAGAAAGAGAATTCCTTGAGAGTTTTATTGAAACAGTAGAAGATTTCGAAAAGAATATAAAAAGATTAAAAGAAGAAAAAGACAACTGTTCAAGGGTTAAAATATACATTGGCAGAGAGAAATCCTTCTTAAACTCACCGGAGTTTTCCATAGTGTTTTCAGAAGGAGCGTTTTTTGACAAGGGCCAAGGGATAATGGCTATTTTAGGCCCAAATAGAATGGCTTATGATAAGAATATCTATTTAATAGATTCAATTATTAAAGAGCTGGAAAACTATGACAGATAAAAATCAGGATATTAAGAAAAAATTAGAAGCCTGCCAGAAAGAAAAAGATGAATACTTGGAGAACTGGAAAAGAGAAAGAGCCAGCTTTATAAATTACAGAAAGGAGGAATCAGAAAGATTTAAATGCCATATTGAATATTTAGGCAAAGAATTGACAAAGGACATTCTTTTAATTTTAGATAATTTTGAAATAGCTGAAAAGAATATCCCTTGTGAATTATTAGGAGATGAAAACGTAAAAGGTTTGCTTCAGATAAAAAAGCAGTTAATAGATTTCTTGAAAGCGCAAGGCATTGAGGAAATAGAGGTTAAAATAGGGGATAAGTTTGACCCTAATTTCCATGAGGCGGTTGAAGAAATAGAAGCAAAAGAATATAATCAAGGGTCAATAGTCGAGGAGCTTAAAAAGGGCTATAAATTAAATAACAAGGTTATAAGAGCTACTAAGGTAAAAATAAGCAAATAATTATGCGATTCTGAATATGGTTCAGTTCGCATTGAAATATTATGTCAAAAATATTAGGTATTGATTTAGGCACGACTTTTTCAGCAATGGCAGTAATGGAGGCTGGAGAGCCTAAGATAATAGAGAATAAAGAAGGGGTAAGAACTACTCCGTCTGTTGTTGCTTTAACAAAAAATAATGAAAGGCTGGTAGGAATTTTAGCCAGACGCCAGCAGATTACCAATCCTATAAATACCATTTTCTCGGTTAAAAGGCTTATCGGCAGGAGATTCTCGGATCCCCAGGTTGTAAAAGATAAAAAGCTTCTGCCTTATGAGATAAAAGAGTCAGATGACGGCGGCGTAGAGATTAAGATGACTGACAAATGGTACAAGCCGGCTGAAGTTTCAGCAATGATTCTTCAGAAATTAAAGCAGGATGCAGAAGAGAAATTAGGGGAGAAAATCACAGACGCGGTAATTACCTGCCCGGCTTACTTTGATGACTCCCAGAGAAAAGCCACTAAGATTGCCGGAGAGATAGCTGGCTTTAATGTAAAGATGATTCTTAACGAGCCTACTGCCGCTGCCTTGGCTTACGGACTGACTAAGAAGAAGAACCAGCAGGTTTTAGTTTATGATTTCGGCGGAGGAACTTTTGACATCTCTATTTTAGACATCCGTCAGGATCCAGACACCATAGAAGTAATAGGGGTCGGAGGAGATACTCATTTGGGCGGAGACGATCTTGACCAGAAGTTAATGAACTGGATAATAGATTCTTTTAGAAAAGACCAGGGCATCGACCTGTCAAAGGACCAGCTTGCCCTTCAAAGAATAAAAGAAGTGGCTGAAAAGGCAAAGATAGAATTATCAACAACGCTGGAGACAGAGATTAATCTTCCTTTTATTAGTTCTGACTCATCAGGTCCAAAGCATTTGTATTATAAGATAACTAGAGCCCAGTTTGAGAGCTTAGTAAAAGATTATGTTAATAAATCAATTGATTTGGTGAGAGAGACTATAAAAGAGGCAAAATTAGAGCCTAAGGACATAGAAGAGATAATTTTAGTGGGAGGTCAGACCAGGATGCCTCTTATCCAGGAATCAGTTAAGGCATTCTTTAATAAAGAGCCTAATAAATCAATCAATCCTGATGAGGTTGTGGCAATAGGCGCTGCGGTTCAAGGCGCAATAATGAAAGGAGAAGCTAAAGAAGTGCTTCTCCTTGATGCAACTCCTCTGTCGTTTGGGATAGAGACATTGGGAGGAGTAAATACTATTTTAATTCCTAAAAATACCACTTATCCTGCAGCTAAAACCCAGGTTTTTTCCACTGCAGCTGACAGCCAGACTTCTGTTGAAGTTCATGTCCTTCAAGGAGAAAGAGCCATGGCCTCTGATTCCAAATCATTGGGAAGATTTATCTTAGACGGCATTCCTCCAGCTCCAAGAGGAATTCCTCAGATAGAAGTTACTTTTGATATTGATTCCAACGGCATCTTAAGCGTTTCTGCCAAGGATAAAGCAACGGGCAAAAGCCAGTCAATCAGAATAGAAGGCTCTATAGGGATTTCAGAAGATGAAATTGAAAGGATGAAAAAAGAGGCAGAACTTCATGTTCAGGAGGATAAGAATAAAAAAGAATTGATTGAACTGAAAAATTCAGCAGATGCTTTAATTTATACAACCGAGAAAACATTGACTGAAGGGGAAAAGAGCATCGCAGATGATGTTAAAAAAGATATAAGGGATAAGATAGAGAGTTTGAAAAATGCTAAAAATAGTGATAATATGGAAGAGTTGAAAAAGAAGACAGAAGAATTATCCCAAGCTATTCAGAAAGCCGGGGCAGAGCTTTATAAAAAGAGCCAGGATGAGAAAAAAGAAGAAAAAGGGGATATTGAAGAGGGAAAATATAAAGAGAAATAAATTATGAAAGATTATTATGAGATATTAGGCGTTTCAAGGAACGCTTCATCAGAAGAGATTAAAAAGGCCTTTCACAAATTAGCGCATATCCATCATCCTCATAAAGGAGGAGATGAAAAGAAGTTCAAGGAGATAAATGAAGCTTATCAGGTATTGTCAAATAAAGAAAAAAGAGCCCAGTACGATAGGTTTGGAAGAGTCTTTGATCAAGGTGCGCCAGAACAAGGCCCTGGTTTTGATTCCGGAGGCTTCAATTGGAGCTGGAATAATTGGGGTAATTCAGAAAATGAGCAGGATTTTGACTTTTCAAACGTAGGGGATATCTTTGATAATTTCTTCGGATTTGGTTCAAGAGGGAAAAAGGATATAAGAAGGGGAAAAGATATCAAGATTGATATGGAGATTTCACTAGAAGAGGTTTTAACAGGAATTAGCAAAGAGATTACATTAAAAAAACAGTCAGTTTGTCCCCGCTGTGAAGGAATAGGAGCAGAACCTAATACTTCAGTCAAAGAATGCTTTTCATGCAGAGGAACGGGCCAGGTTCAAGAAATAAAAAGAACCTTTTTAGGTCAGTTTACTACTTGGACTGTTTGTCCTGAATGCAAAGGAGTCGGCCAGGTCCCAGAGAAGCCTTGCAATGTTTGTAAAGGGCAGGGGACAATAAAGTCAGAAGAAGACATCCCAATCTTTATACCTCCTGGAGTTGATTCAAATCAGATAATAGAAATAAAAGGAAAGGGAAATGCCGGCAAGAAAGGAGGCAAGGCAGGAAACCTTTATATCCGTGTTCTGGTGAAAGAGCATTCAGTATTTGAAAGAAAAGGAGATGATTTAATAGCCCCTATCTTCATTGCCTTCTCCCAAGCAGTTTTAGGAGATGAGATTGAATTTACTACTTTAGAAAAAAAGAAGATAATTGTTAAGATTCCAAGCGGCACAGAATCTGGAAAAGTATTAAGAATTTCAGGCAAAGGAATTCCTCATTTTTCAGGCTATGGCAGAGGAAACATTTATCTTGAATTGATAGTTAAGACGCCTAAAAAGCTTTCTAAGAAGCAGAAAGAATTGCTTGAAAAATTAAAAGAAGAAGGTATTTAAAATTAGCCCCTGTAGCTTAGTGGTAAAGCAGTAGCCTTTTAAGCTATTGATGAGGGTTCGATTCCTTCCAGGGGCACCAGAATTAAACTTTCAGGAATTTTGCCGATTGATTCAGCCGCGCGGAACGCGGAAAGGTATGGAAACACTTAAAAACTGCCAAAGAACCTGTTAAAAATATCGGCACGAACCACATTTGAATTTTGGGAGAAAAGAAATTTTTATGTCTAAATATTTTGATGAACAAAAATGGAGTGAAGCAATACAACATAATGACTGGTACTTACGACTTTCTGACGACTATAAGCGCCTGATGAAGCAGGCCGAGGAAAATAACAAAGAGATTTCGGGAAAGATTAAAGAAGAGATTTATCAGTTTTTTGAAAATCATCTCGAAAAAGGCGACATAGTTCTCGGTAAAAAAGGCCCAAACTGGGACAAGGAAAGAAAGCCGATTGATACCATCATTATTCATCACACCAAAAATCCGCCCGGTATCACTTGGCAAAGATTGAACGCAATGCAATTGATTCGTCTTTATGCTATTTATTACGCTTCGCCCTATTACGAAGAAGAAAAACATATAAAAGGGCAAGCAATTTTTTCTAGTCATTTTAGAAATAGTCATCAGATTTTTTATGCTTACCATTGGCTTGTACGAATGGACGGTGCCACCGAAAAATTACTCGATGATAACCAAATCGGATGGCAGGCTGGAAATTGGGAAGTAAATTGTCGTAGCGTTGCGATTTGTCTAGACAACGATTTTGAAAACTCGTCTCCATCCGATTTAGTTATTTCGTCCATTGCTAAACTTATCAAAGAAAAATATCCGCAAGTTAAATTAGAAAACATTGTCGGGCATAGGGAAGTTAATCCAAAAACTACTTGCCCGGGTAACGAATTTTTGACTGATTGGAAATTGAAACTCATAAACATTTTGAAATAAATTTGACGCCAAAGAAAAACTTGAAATTGTCAGCGGTGCGGTTCCGTCGCCTTTCGGATTTTCCACGGGGGTTCTCGTCGCCTGCGGCGGCGAAATGCGTTCGAACTATCTTTAGAATACAGCATACTTTAAACTATTTTATTAAAAATAGGTTCTTATTGAACTTGACTTTTTTGATATCTTGGTAGAATATAATAAATAGCTGTTTTGTTCCTTGACAACCTTCTTTTTGAGGTGAAAGATGAAGATTCCCGAAAAGCTGAAAAATGTAATGTTTATAATTACATTTATCTTTTTAATTATATTCATTCCCTTTTCTGCTTCCTGCATTAAATCTATAATTGATCCTATAAAACCAAATTCTTATCAAGTTGAAACTAAAGAGGTGGCAGATATAAAGCTTCAGGCAAGAGTCTATGAAGCTGAAAAAGAAGCTAGGGAAAAACAGGATTTGCTGGATAAGAGAAATAAAGAATATGAACTGCTTGTTAAACAAAAAGATAAGTTGCTTCAAGAAAGGGATGATTATCCCAGAGATACTCCAGAGGACGTTGTAAAAGAAAATAAGGTCTTAAGATATCAGCTTCTTAGAAATGAAACTACTTCAGCAATAGGTTATAGGACCTTTAGAGATATGATCGAAGATAACAGGACGTTAAGAGCGGAGAATCTCGGTCTTAAGAGAGAAAATCAAGCTGCAAGAGCATACTTAGAAGAACAGGGAATTTATCTCAGTAGCATTACTGGCAAAGAAACAGACATTACTGAAAGTCCCTTATATCTTGAAAAAGAAGAGCATAACGCAACAAAGAACAGGCTTTTTCTAGAAAGAGCTAAAAGGGAGGCTGAGAGGTCTTCTTTTGAAGCTCAGGTTCTCAAGTTACAGCAGGAGCTCTCAGAAGCAATCAGAGATAGAAGGGTTTATAAAGAGGCTTATGAGGCTTGGAGAAGACATGCTAAAGGTTTAAAAGGTTCAAGCACAGATAATGGATCTCTTTGACGACCTGATAATCCTTTTTGCTATTACTTGGCTGACCGTAAGTTTTATAGGCATTCTCTTTAGGAAGTTTTTCGTAAAAAGAGACAAGCTTTAGAGAATTGTCTGAAAGGACTAACTATGCCTGACGGATACAAAGATAAGGATTATGGAGATCATAGATACAATGAAATAGCAGGGGATAATGAATATAATGGTAAAACCTATTGTGAGCATGGGTGTGGATGCTGGATTGACTCTTTTGGGTCAGGAGGTCCAGCAGGAGTAGACCCTTTAGGTTCTTGCCCTAACAATCCCAAAGACGGCATTCTTATCGGAGGCCAGGGTGATTACGAGAATTTCATTAAACAGCGAATCGCAGTCTTAGAAGCAAGATTGCGTGATCTTGAAGGTCGACTTATAAGGGTTACGCCTACCAAGACTGCGCTTAGTGAAAGGATTGTTGAACTTGAAAGAAAGAATTCTCAACAAGAGGAGGAAATCACTAGACTTAGACGCAGACTGCGGGTTCTTCAGTATAAAGCTCTTTATTAGATAAAGTGTGGTTCACGCTAAGTGAGCCTTTTTTTTATACCTCTTTCCTTGAAAAATCTATTGTTATAGGATATATTAGCTTAGTCCAGACATTTAACAGAAAGGGCCGGCTATGAGTTCTGCCAACATAGTTTTTCTAGCTGAATTCATAATTAGAAATATTATAGGATTGTTAATTTTGAAGTTTCTGGCAGAAAAACAATAGAGATGAAAGGATTGTTCTTTGATATTTCAGCCTCGTTATTTTTTGCAGTGTTAGCTCTAACCCTTATTATTTACCAAAAGAAACCAACTGCAATCTTAATGGCTCTTTTTTCAATAGGGTGGCTTTTTACAGCTGTCATAGAATACCGCAGGTTTTTAATGAACAAGCGGCACAAGCCCTTATCTAAATAAGGGTTTTTTGTTTAAAACATATCTAAGGCTGAATCCACTTGACACCATATCTTTATTTTAATAAGATTATAAAATGTTGTTCTTTCCACTATCGGATGTTCTGGAGAGGTGAACAGGATGGCCGCTACAAAAGGAATGATGGAATCAAGCGGTAGGGTCAGAGGAAAAAAAGGAATTCAGAATTTAGAAGTTTCTGGAATCGCGGAAGCAAGCGTTAATCTTCGTGATTTGAAGAAAGGCGATACTTTGTTTGTTTTCACCGAGAGGGAAACTTATGCTTTTGAAATCTTGAAACCGGCTGATGGATCGTATTCTGCCGCAGAAGCTCTTCTTCCTGCCCATATGTGGCCTACTGTAGGTTCAGGCCCATTAAGCAAAGCATACGATAGAAGGTTGAGAGTTTCCATTGTAGGCTGTGTCAGGCCGAGCCGTGTTACAGGGATTATCATTGATATTTTCGGCAGGCTTGTTACCGGCTTTCATTTTCTTGTGACTTTAAAGTTAGACAAAGGCAATGAAGAAGATCATGTGCCTTATGAGCCTATAAAAAAGATTCTTCTAAGAAGGAACAAAGAACCCCTTAGCATCCAGAACTAATTTCAGTCCAGCGATAATATCAAAGGAGGCCCCGTTTAATTTGAGGGGCTTTTTTTCTTGATACTTTAGCTTAAATAACTTATACTATAACAATTAAGGGCCCATAGCTTAGCTGGTAGAGCGCCTCCATGGCATGGAGGAGGTCAGGAGTTCGAGTCTCCTTGGGTCCACCAATCGCAACTTTTGCCGTTTTGGGAAAGGATTGCTTCGCGGCTTCGCCGCTCGGCAAAAGTTGCGAAAGGCATAGTATGATAAATAAACATCTTGATAAAATTGATCTTACTGATTTGGAGCAATTGCAAAGCAACGCTGTTTTAGAAGGTAAAACGATTGAATATAAAAAATTATTGCCGACTAATTCCGACGCAGACAGAAAAGAATTTTTGGCCGATATTTCATCTTTTTCTAACGCCTCTGGTGGAGATTTAGTTTTCGGCATTTCGGAAGAGAACGGAAGCCCGAAAAGTATTGACGGCGTGGAAATAGAAAATGTTGATGAGGAGATCAGAAAATACGAAAATATTATATTAAACGGGATTGAGCCGAGAATTGTTTTTGCAACGCGAGCCGTCAATGTTTCTGGTAAAAAGAATGTTTTTATATTCCGAATAAACAAAAGCTGGTCGGGACCGCATCGCGTTATTTACAAAGGACATGACAAATTTTATTCAAGAAATTCCGCCGGAAAATACGCATTAGATACGAACGAATTAAAAAATGCTTTTAATCTTTCTCAAACACTAACCGAGCAAATAAGTAAATTCAAGATAGAAAGAATCGTCCAGCTTGTTTCTGATAATTTACCACTTCCATTTTACAAGGGCGGTAAAATCGTTTTGCATCTCATACCACTAGAATCCTTTAGTCCGAATTACAGCATTGATTTGAACCCGATAATCAATGAACCTGCGAAATTAAAACCGATACACACTTCTGACTGGAGCCACCGAATCAATCTTGAAGGCGTTTTGTCTTATGCTGGCGGTGGAAACGATAAATCTCATTCATACATTCAGTTATACCGGAATGGAATCATTGAAGCCGTTGAGGGCTTGATATTAAGCGCAGACCGAGATAAAAAAATTATCCCGAGTTTGACTTATGAATGGGAATTATTAAAATCTTTGGCGAAATTTTTGAATTTAGCAAAACAGCTTGGCGTTAATATGCCGATTGTTATTTTTTTAACACTGATTGGGGTTAAAGATTGGGAAATGGGCGTAGATAGAATGAGATTTTGGCATAATGATTATTACAAAATTGACAGGGATATTTTACAATTACCCGAAACTATTATAGAATCATACGATATTGAGCCAAAAGATATTTTGCGTCCGATGTTTGACCTGATTTGGAATGCTTGCGGTTTCAAGCGGTCACATAATTTTGACGAAGCTGGAAATTGGGTAGCAAAATAATTTGAGCGGCTCGCACTGGAAAAAATTTCATTTTTAATCTAAAATAACCTTATGAAGCTCGGTATCATTTTACAATCAAATAAACCTGAACACGCGTGGAATACATTCCGCCTCGGCATTACCGCGCTCAAAGCCGGACATCAAGTGGAAATCTTTTTGATGAATGAGGGGTCGGAATTAGACACGATTCCTGACAGCGAACATTTTGATATTTCCAAAAAGGTGGCTGAATACAAAGAATTGAAAGGAACTATCCTTGCCTGCGGAACCTGTTTGGAAATTCGTGGCAAAAAAGAAGCCGCCGTGTGTCCAATTTCCACGATGTCCGATTTGCTCAAAATAGTTGAGAGTTCGGACAGGGTGTTAGTTTTCGGGTAATTTTGAAGCGGCGCGCCAGCTAACGCTGGCACAAATTCCGTCGGCGTCCAAAGCGAGGGCGAGGCGGAAGGGGGCTGTGGGAGGAATTCCGCCTCGCCCGAGCCGAAGCGAAGCCCCGCCGCCCTGCTCGTTCAGAGCAGAGTCCCGCAAAAAAGTTTTCTTCGCAATTTTTTATTTTGCGCGCGCCCGATTTTTTCTTCTAAAAGGAAAAGAAAACTTTTTTGCGGCGGCAGGGCGGAGCGTCAGTTTCGTTCAAAGAAATTCCGCGCAAAGTTTAGAATATCCCACCATAATGTATTTATATGGAACTAAAACAATTCATTAAAGAAGCATTACTAAGTATAACCGGCGGTGTCGAGGAAGCTAACAAGAGAGCTGATCTATTTAAGATATTGGGCATAAAACACGAGAGCGGTTTAGAGGGTAACTATGCCGATTTCGATGTATCTGTGGTTGTTAATGAGTCTTCTAGTGATAAAACTGGAGGCGGAATTAATACATCTTTTTTAAGAGTTGTTTCTGCGGGCATAAATTCAAAGATAGACCAAACTAGCTCGCATCAAAATACACATCATTTGACCTTTCGAGTCTTTATTTCTAAAGGAAAATAGTCTAACTTCGTTTTTGGGTTTTGCAAGATTTATAATTACTGTATAATTTAGTTCTAACTGGTTCTGATGCGATCTACTACAATACTATTCTGTAAATTTATCCAGCGTTGTATACACATTTAAGGTTGTTAAAGTAGTTAGTTATTCTTTGAATTGGAGTTTGATTGTTTATGCCTTTATGGTTTCTTCTGTGGTTGTAATGATGAACATACTTTT
>JAQTZP010000007.1 GCA_028687715.1 Minisyncoccota bacterium | reverse complement strand
AACCAATTATACCCAAAGACAGCTTCAAGAATTAGGTTATGACTTAAAATCAGAGAACTATCTTACTAAAACAGAATATACTCCTACTCTATTGGTTAAGATAATTAAAGAGAGGTTAAAAGAATAAAACATATGATAAAATTAAAACCATTCCGCCAAACACCAGGATTATGCGGTCCAGCTTCCTTAAAGATGGTTTTGGATTATTACAGCATTTCAAAATCAGAAGCTGAGATTGCCAAAGCCAGCGGAGCTACAAGACAAAAGGGAGTCTCTATTGATGGTTTAGTTAAAGCTGCAAGGCATTTCGGACTCCATACATTTGTTAAAAAGAACAGCAGTTTAGATGATTTGAGATACTTTGTTAAAAGAAAAATACCAGTAATTGTTGACTGGTTTTTTGAAGATGAGGGCCATTATTCAGTAGTAGTTGATATAGATAAAAAGAATATAGTTTTGATGGACCCAAGTTTGAGAAAGATATTAATATATATCAGAAGAAGGAAAATGCCGCTTGATAAGTTTTTCAGGATTTGGTTTGATTTCAAAGGAGACTACATCAAGAATCCAAAAGATATTATTCTAAGATTGATTTTTGTAGCCGCTCCTTTTAAAGAGGAGTTTAAAATTAAATAAAAAATAAAGACCCCATCACTATGGGGTTTGTTTATGGAAGAATTGACAAAAATGCATTAAATTTGTAATATATAAAAAGACAGCCTTAAAAGCTCAAATTGGGCAGAGCCTAAATAAAAAAGGCCGTCTTTAGACAAAAGTGCCATGGCAAATAAATCTTATCAAGCACACCATCTATTGTCAAGAGATGTAAGTTGGGGAAAAATAAAAACAGAAAAGGTTATAATCACCAAGCCGCCTTTTCCTTTTAGAAGGTTTTTCTTCAACCTTATTTACTGGCCGATTAGGGCTTCATTTTCTTTTTTTACCCACATGAAGATAAGCAGTAAAGAAAACCTTTCAGAGTTAAGGGGTCCTCTAATCATAGCAAGCAATCATCTTTCATTTTTAGATTCATTTATCATCGCTTCAGCTTTTCCTTTTGGGCCAAAGATTTATCCTATCCGCTATGCCTGCTGGTTCCGTTATTTCTATTTTCCAGTTCTTACACCCTTTTTGTGGCTTTTGGGCACTTTTCCAGTAAGGAAAGGAATAGGACTTGAAAAATCTCTAAAAGTTGCTGTAAATATTTTAAAAAAGGGCGGAGTAGTTGGAATTTTCCCTGAAGGCAAAAGAGCAAAAATAGGCCATAAGCCCAAAGGCAGGAGAGGAGCTGCGTATCTGGCATTTACTACAAAGACAAGAATTTTGCCTGTAAAGATTGAAGAAAAATCCCATATCAGTTTGATAAATTTCTTTACAAGGAAGTATAAAATTAGAGTTAGATTCGGTAAAGTTTTTAATGTTCCCTATCATAAAATTTCAAGGCCAGAAGACTTAAACGATTTAGCAGACTTTATAATGGAGAGAATAAGAGAAATTTAGACATTTTTAAGTTAAGATACTATAATAGATTATTAATCTATGGCTAAGAAAATACTTTTAGTTGAAGATGATCTCCCGATAATCGAAGTGTATAAAATTGCTTTTAAAAAAGAAGGTTTTGATTTAGATGTTTTAACCTTAGGCGATGAGGTGATAAAAAGGGTCAAAGAGATAAAAAAGGGGAAAACTGATAAGCCTGATTTAATCCTATTAGACCTTCTTCTTCCTGACATGAACGGCATTGAGGTATTAAAAGAGATAAGAAAAGAGGAAAAAACAAAAGATATTCCAATTTTCATACTAACTAATTATACTGACAGCGAATTAGAACGGCTTGGATTTAATCTTAAGTCAGAAGAGCATATCCTTAAGGCAGATTATACTCCTACGGAACTGGTTAAACTTATAGATAAAAGATTAAAAGAGTTAAAGGATTGACATTATTCTTTATTCTGTTAAACTAATTAAAAGATGAAAAAGAATGAATTTCTTGTCCGTTGGGAAACGGGCATTTTTATTAAAAACTTATGGATATAAAGAATTTTAAATCAGCAATATCCCAGATTTCCGAAGAAAAAGGCATCCCGCTTGAAAAAGTTATTGAAAGCATTGAAACAGCTATCGCAGCTGCGTATAAAAAGGACTACGGAAAAAAGGGGCAGATTATAAAAGCCAAGCTTGATCTGGAAACAGGCCAGGCTAAGTTTTGGCAGATTAAATTAGTTGTTTCAGAGGATACGGTTGAGATAAGAGAAGGCGAAGAAGATGACCCTAAGGAGCATGCTGAATCTCCAGAGGAGGAAAAGATCCGCTTTAATCCTGAAAAACACATAATGATTGATGAGGCTAAAAAAATAAATCACAAAGTCAAAACAGGAGAAGAACTGGAGATATTCTTAGAGGCAAAAATGGATTACGGCAGAATTGCGGCTCAGACGGCGAAACAGGTTATTCTCCAGAAAATAAGGGAGGCGGAAAGAGAGACTGTTTTAAATGAATACAGGTCAAAAGAAGGGGAAATAGTTTCAGGCGTTCTTCAAAGAATTGAGGGAAAGAATATTTTTATTGATATAGGCAAGACCTTGGCTATCCTGCCAAAAGAAGAACAAGTCTACGGAGAGTTTTACAGACCGGGACAAAGGCTGAAAGTATATATTTTAAAAGTTGAAGAAACTCCAAAAGGACCTGTTATTTTTGTTTCCAGGGCTTATCCCAAGCTTGTTTCCAAGCTTTTTGAGCTTGAAGTCCCTGAAGTATCTCAAGGGCTGGTTGTTATAAAATCAATTGCCAGAGAAGCAGGCTCTCGTTCAAAAATCGCTGTTTCATCCACAAGCGATGAAATAGATCCTATCGGAAGCGCTGTGGGTCAGAGAGGAACCAGAGTAATGGCAGTAATTAATGAGCTGGGCGGAGAGAAGATTGACATTATTGAATACTCAGATGATCCTCAAAAATATATAGCTAATTCTCTTTCTCCGGCTAAGGTTTTAGAAGTTAGGATTCTTCCTAAAAACAGGGCTTTCTGCATTGTGCCCGAAGACCAGCTTTCTTTGGCTATCGGCAAGGACGGCCAGAATGTAAGGCTGGCCGCAAAGCTAACGGGCTGGAAGATAGATGTCAGAACTTCTGATAAAGAAGAGGAATTTAAGGAGCTTGAGAAAGAATTAAAGGAAGAATCAGAAGAAAAGGAAAAAGAAGTTGAAAAACCAAAAGAAAAGAAAAATAATAAAAAAACAGACAGTCAAGAATAGCCTCTTTACAGCTTTAAAGAAGTTATCTTTTGGCTGTTGTTAATTTTATGAATAAATATCTGCCAATTATTGTATCAATATTCTCAATATTTTTTGTTGTTTTTTTAACGCAGAAAATTAAAAAAAGTCCGTCTGGTTCCGGCAAGATGAATGAGATTTCTTCGGCGATAAGAGAAGGAGCAGTTTCTTATCTTAAAAGGCAGTATAAGGCAATTGCTTTTGTCTCTATCATTCTATTTTTATTTTTGTGGCTGGGATTCGGTCTTTGGACCGGTTTAGCTTTCCTGATAGGAGCAGGACTTTCAGCCTTATCAGGATTTATCGGCATGATGGTTTCTACTCAAGCCAATGTTAAAACAGCAGAAGCTGCTAAGAAAGGTTTAGAGCCGGCACTGGATATTTCTTTTACAGGAGGATTGGTAACCGGCCTTTTAGTAGTAAGTTTGGGTTTAATAGCCGTTTCCGGTTTTTATTTCCTAACTTATGATTTAAAATCACTCATTGCTTTGGGTTTTGGAGGAAGCTTGATTTCAGTTTTTGCCAGGCTTGGAGGAGGCATTTACACCAAAGCAGCTGATGTTGGAGCTGATATCGTTGGAAAGATAGAAAAAGGGATTCCTGAAGACGACCCAAGGAACCCAGCTGTTATAGCTGACCAGGTTGGAGACAATGTAGGCGACTGCGCCGGTATGGCAGCTGATATTTTTGAAACTTATACTGTTAGCATCATCGCTACAATGATTTTAGGCAATCTTCTTTTCCCTCAGAACCCTAAATTTATCCTTCTGCCCCTATTTTTGGGCGCAGTTTCAATTATAGCGTCTATTGTCGGGAGCTTTTTTGTAAAGCTTGGCCAAAACAGAAATATAATGGCAGCCCTTTACAAAGGAGTAATTGCCTCTGCTGTTTTAGCTGCATTGGGTTTCTATCCAGTGATAATGAGCTTGAAATTAAATAACAGTTTTAAGTTTTATCTTGCTTCGCTTGTAGGTTTGATTATTGCCGCTGGAATGATAGTTATTACAGAATATTACACATCAAAGAAATACAATGCTGTAAAAAGTATTGCTGCTGCATCTAAGACAGGCCATGCTACAAATATAATTACCGGGCTGGCTGTTGGAATGAGAGCTACGGCTTTGCCTATCATTTTAATCTCTTTTGGAATAATAATCAGCTTTTGGCTGGGAGGGATTTACGGAATTTCTTTAGCTGTAATGGCTATGCTTTCTTTATCAGGCATAATAGTAGGCATTGATTCATACGGTCCTATTACTGATAATGCCGGTGGAATTGCAGAGATGTCAGGGCTTGAAGAAGGGGTTAGAGAAATTACTGATAGCCTTGATTCAGTAGGAAACACCACTAAGGCGGTTACCAAAGCCTATGCTATTGCTTCTGCAGGTTTGGCAGCGCTGGTTCTTTTTTCAGCCTACGGCCAGGAGCTTATTGATTTAGGTTCTAAAGCTGATTTCAGCTTGGAAAACCCAAGAATTATCGCTGGTCTTTTTATCGGCGGCCTGCTTCCTTATCTTTTTGCTTCTTTAGCAATGAGTGCGGTAGGAAAAGCAGCTTCAAGCGTTGTGGAGGAGGTGAGGCGCCAGTTTAAGGAAATTAAAGGATTAATGGAGGGAACGGCTAAAGCTAATTACTCCAGATGCGTTGACATTGTAACTAAAGCATCAATAAAACAAATGATTGTCCCTGCTTTAATTCCAGTAGTTTTCCCTATTCTAACCGGCTTTATCTTAGGACCTGAAGCGCTCGGCGGATTGCTTATAGGAAGCATTATCACAGGCCTTTTTGTGGCTATCTCAATGACAACCGGAGGCGCTGCCTGGGATAATTCAAAGAAGTATATTGAAGATGGAAATTTCGGAGGAAAAGGTTCTTTCGCTCATCAGGCTGCGGTAACAGGGGATACTGTAGGAGATCCTTATAAAGATACTGCCGGTCCTGCTATTAATCCAATGATTAAGGTTTTAAACGTAGTGGCTCTTTTAATAGTTTCCTTTTTAGTTTAGAAAATTTATGAAGTATGATTTAAAAAAAATCTCAAATACTGAAATTGAGATAGAAATTGAAGTTTCAGAAGAAGAGTTAGAAGCTTTTATCGATAAGGCAGTTATAAAGCTCGGACAAAATCTGGAAGTAGAGGGTTTTAGAAAAGGCAAGGCTCCAAGGCATATTATTGAAGAGAAGATAAAAAAAGAGAATATCTTAGCCGAGGCTGCTGAAATGGCAATTGAGGAAAACTACCAAAAGGTTGTTTTAGAGAATAAAATCAGCACTGTTTCTTATCCAAAGATTGAAATCATTAAACTTGCGCATAATAACCCTTTAATTTTTAAGGCTAAAGTTTCTGTTCTTGATAAGATAGAACTGCCTGATTACAAAGAAATAGCCTCGTCGATTAAAATAAAGATACCAAAAACAGAAGAAAAAGAAATAGACAACGCTCTGTTGTGGCTTCAAAAATCCAGAGCAAAGCTTACTTTAAAAAATGAGCCTGCTCAAAAAGGAGACTTTATAGAAATTGAATACAAAACAAATCAAGGGTCTGATCTAAAAGACGCTAAAACCTATAAAGACAGCTTTATCTTGGGAGAAGGTCATTTCATAAATGGTTTTGAAGATAAATTAATCGGAGCAAAAGGGAATGGAGAAAAAAAGGAATTTTCCTTAATTCTTCCCGATGATTATCCAGTTAAAGAACTTAGCGGCAAAGAAATTGATTTTGAGGTGGAAATAAACTCTGTCCAAAAAGTGGAACTGCCTGAGATTAATGATGATTTTTGTAAAAACATAGGGGATTTTAAAGACTTGGAAGCCCTTAAGAAAAGCATAAGAGAGGGCCTTGATACGGAAAAAGAGCAGATTGAGTTTCAAAAAGCTAAAAAAGAGATTGTTGATAAGATAAGCATTGCCTCGGATTTTGAGGTTCCTGAATCTTTAATTCAAAAGGAGAAATCGCAGATGCTTGATGATTTGAAAAAAGAAGTTTCTCAAAGATTTAACATTACTTTTGAAGCCTATTTAGAAAAAGTTAAGAAAACCGAACAAGAATTCCTAAAAGAGCTTGAAAAACAGGCAGAAAAGAGAATAAAAGACATTTTGGTTTTAAGGGAAATCGGAGCCAAAGAGAATATTGAAGTTTCAGAACAGGAGATTAGACAAGAATCGGATAATATCCTAAAGAATTATTCAAAAGTTTCTGACGTAGAAAAAGACGTTGACCCGGAAAAATTAAAGGATTATACTAAAGAAATGATAAGAAACGAGAAAGTTCTGGAGTTATTAAAAAGTTTTGCCCAGAAAGAGTAATAATTTTTAAATAAAAATCTATGAACCTTATCCCCACTGTTTTAGAAAAAACAAGATACGGAGAAAGGGCTTATGATATCTATTCACGCCTTTTAAAAGAAAGAATTATTTTCTTAGCAGGCCAAATCGATGATAATTTGGCTAATTTAGTTATTGCCCAGATGCTTTTTCTAGCAAGCGAAGACTCTAAAAAAGATATTCAGCTGTATATTAATACTCCCGGAGGTTCTGTTACAGCCGGTCTCGCGATTTACGATACAATGCAGTATGTTAAGACTCCGGTTGCCACAATTTGTTTTGGATTGGCAGGATCTATGGGTGCTGTGCTTTTGGGCGCAGGAGAAAAAGGCAAGAGATTTGCCCTGCCTAATGCTGAAATTATGCTCCATCAGGTTGCCGGAGGGGCTACCGGTCAGGCAGTTGAGATTGAAATTACTGCCAAGCAGATTATAAAGATTAAGAATAAGTTAAATGAAATCATAGCTCATCATACCGGTCAGCCCCTTGAAAAGATAGAAAAAGATACAGACAGAGATTTCTATATGTCGGCAGATGAGGCAAAAAAATACGGCATTATTGATGAAGTGATAAGAAATAAGCCATAAAGTATAATACTGATTAATAAAAAACTATTGGCGGTTGCTAATAGTTTTTTTAATTAAATGTATAAACCGGCTTTAGCCGGTGTGTGCGTTTAAATGCATTGCAAATGTTAAAATCAGCTTGGTCGACATTACAAACCAAGCTGATTTAGTTTCATGTAGACTTTTCAAAACAATTATGATATACTTTATTTTAGAAAATATTAAGTTAGAATTTCGGTTTATTCACTTCTATTAGAACATAATTTTACTCTAATGAAGTTTAATGATGTAGCACATTTATAACTTATCTTTGTTGAATTGATTGAATAGCCAAATTCTTGTAATTATATGATTCAACAATTCGTCCTACTTTTAGTGGGAATTATTAGTTTAGTTATAGGTTCGGTTTTAGGCTATTTTGCCCGTCAGTCAATTGCCAGAAAAGCTGCTGATAATATAGAACTTACAATTCAGAAAAAGATAGCCCAGACAAGGAAAAGTACAGAAGAGATGGTTCTTAAGGCAGAAGAACAAGCCTCTCAAATCATAAGGGACGCAAAAAGGGATGTTGAGAGCCAGCGCCGTGAGATTTTCAATGCCGAAAAGATTCTTCTTAGAAGAGAAAATAGTTTGGAGGAAAGATTTTCTGGATTGGAAAATAAAGAAAAAGACTTTAACGAGAAAGTTGAGAAGCTAAGAGAGATAAAAGAGAATATAGAGAATTTAAGAGTTGAAGCGGTAAATAACTTAGAAAGAGTTGCTAAGCTTTCAAGAGAAGAGGCTAAGAAAGAGCTTTTGGAAAATCTTGAAAAGGAATACAAGCAGGATATTTTGTCAAGAATGATGAAGCTTGAGCTTGAAGGCCAGGAAAAGTACGAGAAAAAGGCGAAAGAGATTCTTGCCCTGGCAATTCAGAAATATGCGCTCTCTCAGGCTCAAGAGCTTGTTACTACTACTGTAGCTCTTCCTTCAGATGAAATAAAAGGCAGAATTATAGGTAAAGAGGGAAGGAATATAAGGGCTTTGGAAAAATTAACAGGGGTTGAAATAATAGTTGATGAGACGCCAGAAGCGGTTGTTATTTCTGGATTTGACCCAGTCAGGAGGCAGATTGCCAAAAATGCTTTGGAAAAGCTTATCCATGACGGAAGAATCCAGCCTGCAAGAATTGAAGAAATGGTTCAAAAGGCGGAATCTGAAATAGTCTCCCAAATTAAAGAAGCAGGAGAAAGAGCGGCTTATGATACCGGGATAATTGATCTTGACCCTAAGATAATCCAGCTTTTAGGAAGGTTAAGGTTTAGAACCAGTTACGGCCAGAATATTCTTCTTCACTCTATAGAAGTTTCTCATATTTCAGCTGCTTTAGCTTCAGAATTAGGGGCCAATGTAAAGGTTGCCCAGAAAGCAGGACTTCTTCATGATATTGGAAAGGCGGTTGACCATCAAATCCAGGGCTCCCATGTTGAGATAGGCATTAAAATACTTGAGAAGTTTAAGGTTGAAAAAGAAGTAATAGAAGCAATGAAATCCCACCATGAAGAATATCCTTATGAGAGTCTTGAAGCGATCATAGTTCAGGCTGCAGACCAAATTTCAGGAGCCAGGCCCGGAGCCAGAAAAGATACCTTGGAGAATTATATTAAAAGACTCGAAGATTTGGAGAAGATAGCCTTGGATTTTAACGGAATTGAGAAAGCATATGCTATTTCTGCGGGCAGAGAGCTGAGAGTCTTTGTAAGGCCTGAAGAAATAGATGATTTGGGAGCTAAAAAAATAGCAAGAGAAATTGCCAATAAAGTTCAAGAAGAGCTTAATTACCCAGGAGAGATAAAGGTTATAGTTATCAGAGAGAACAGGGTGATAGAATACGCAAGATAGTTAAATAGAACTAAAAACCCGAATATATTCGGGTTTTTAGTTTTTAAGCGCTGTCTTCTTCTTTAAAAATTATCTCATCCCATTTTTCATCGGTATAAAGATCATGGAAAATCAGTCCGTTTAATGCTCCTATCCAAAATACTGGTATTTTATAGAAAAGCCCTAAAAAATAAACAGTAATGATTATTAGGCTTCCGTAAAGCCAGTGATGAAGATGAAGCTTCCAGTCTCCGATTCCCAGATCAAAAATCAAGAGGTCTATTTTTCCAGTATTTATGTATCTTTTGCAGAATAAGCTGGTTGCTATATAGCCTATTACAGCGCCTAAAGCTAAAAGGGCTGAACCGTAAAGAAGAAGCGTTAAGGCTGTGGCAGGGATTAAGAGTCTTTTTAATTTTTTAGTCATATTTATTAATTAGCGGGTGAAGGGAATCGAACCCTCGTACCTTGCTTGGAAGGCAAGTGCACTGCCATTGTGCTACACCCGCAAACCGATCTCGGTTTCAGTTGATAGAACCCGAGCGGATTGTCGGGGCACCCGGACTCGAACCGGGAATCCTACGCTCCCAAAGCGCATATGTTAGCCATTACACTATGCCCCGGTTTTAAAAAAAGAGTTTCTGCTCTTTTATCAAATAATAGCATCTTGAAGGGGTCTAAGTCAATGAGATTTCAACCAATTATCCACACCCCTTCTTGACAAATATACCTTGTTTCTGATATAACCGACTAATATAGTCTGTTTTATTTATGCAAATATCAAAAAAGACTCAATACGGACTCAGGGCAATGGTCTATTTGGCAAAGAATTTCAAAAGAAATAAGGTTTTCCCCCTTAGAGAAATATCTAAATCAGAGGATATTCCTTTTGATTTCTTGGAGAAAATAATCTTAGAGCTTGAAAAATCAGACTTGGTAAAAGCTAAAAAAGGTCCCAATGGAGGTTATTTTTTAGCTTGTTCTCCTAGGAAAATCACTGCAGGAGATATTGTAGGCGCTTTAGAAAAAACTAAGCCTGTTAACTGTTTAATCTGCGGCCGTATGGGAAAATGTTCAGCTAAAAGCGTTTGGAACAAATTAGAGCAATCTTTAAAAGACGCTTTAGATTCTATTAATCTTAGCGAATTGACTAAATAATATGCCTATGAAAAAGATATATTTAGATTATGCAGCTACCACTCCTTTGGATAAAAGGGTTTTAAAGGCAATGACCCCTTTTTTAACTGAAAAATACGGCAATACAATGTCTCTTCATAGTTTCGGCCAAGAGGCAAAGATAGCTTTGGAGAAGAGCCGGGAGGCTATTGCTGGGCTTATCGGGGCTAAATCCAATGAAATAATCTTTACTGGTTCAGCAACTGAAAGCAATAATTTAGCATTAAAGGGAGTGGCTTTTAGAAATAAAGATAGAGGCAGGAATATAATAATTTCTAGCATTGAGCATCCATGCATCATAGAAGCTGCTGATTGGTTGAAGAAACAAGGATTTAGGATTACAAAGTTAAAGGTTGATAAATTTGGACTTGTTAACCCTTCAGATGTTTTAAAAGCAATAGAAAAAGATACAATTCTTGTTTCAATAATCCATGCCTCAAATGAAATAGGCACTATTGAGCCTGTTAAAGAAATCGGAGAGATATGCCGGAAAAAAGGAGTTTATTTCCACAGCGATGCCTCCCAGAGTTTCGGCAAAATTCCGATTAATGTTGAGGAAATGAAAATAGATCTTTTAACAGCAAGCTCTCATAAAATATACGGACCAAAAGGAGCAGCCTGCTTATTTGTAAAAGAGGGGGTAATTATTGAGCCTCTTTTGCATGGAGGAGGCCAGGAAACGGGTTTGAGAAGTTCAACAGTAAACGCAGCGGCAGTTGTTGGATTTGCCAAGGCCGTTGAGCTTTCTAAAAAAGATATGAAAAAGGAATATGAGAGAATATCTAGATTAAAAGACAAGGTTGTAAAAGAGGTTTTAAAAATAGAAGAAGCTCATTTAAGCGGCCATCCGGTTAAAAGGCTTCCAAATATTACCAGCTTCTGGTTCTCTTTTATAGAGGGAGAATCTTTAGTAATTCAGCTTGACTTGGAGAAAATAGCTGCTTCTACTGGTTCAGCCTGTTCTTCGGTAAAGCTTGAACCAAGCCCTGTTCTTTTGGCAATCGGACTAAAGCCTCAT
Organism: Minisyncoccota bacterium; assembly: GCA_028687715.1. Lineage (GTDB taxonomy): Bacteria > Patescibacteriota > Minisyncoccia > Minisyncoccales > GWA2-38-27 > JAQTZP01. Next base: position 25,854 of record JAQTZP010000007.1, on the reverse strand, counting down.
CAGGCTCACGGTTCTTTAAGGATAAGCTTTGGAAGATACACTAAGGACAGCGATATTGATTATTTAATAAAGGTATTGCCTGAGGTAGTTAAGAAGCTTAGAAAAATATCACCATTTTATTATAAGAATAAATAAAAATATGGATAAATTCGGACTTTATACGAAAAAAGTCATTGAACATTTTAAGAACCCTCATAATTACGGGAAGATGAAAAACCCAGATGGAATAGGCAAAGTCGGGAATATCTACTGCGGAGATGTAATGCATCTTTATATTAAAATTGCAAAAAATAAAAAGAATCAGGAAGTTATAAAAGATATAAGTTTTGAGACATTTGGGTGCGCGGCCGCTATAAGCACAAGCAGCGTGGTTACCGACTTGGCAAAAGGGAAAACCATAGATTCAGCCTTAAAAATCAATAACAGAGATGTTGTTAAAAAGCTCGGCAGTCTTCCTTCTATAAAGATCCACTGCTCCTTGCTGGCTGTAGACGCCCTTTCTGAAGCTGTTTATGATTATTTGTCAAAGGATAAGAGAGAAATTCCAAAAGAGCTTTTAAAAAGGCATGAAAGGATATCAAAGAACAGAGATGAGATAGAGAAAAGATACGCAAAATGGATAAAATGATATAAAATAAAAAAAGGTCGATTAAATAATGAATTTTAAATTATGTTTAATTTAAAAAATAAAGTAGCTGTTGTTACCGGGGGACGTCAGGGAATGGGAAGAACTCATGCCTTGATTTTGGCAAAAGCAGGCGCAAAAGTAGTAGTTTCCGATATTTCAAAAGAAGACTGCCAGAAAGTTGTAGATGAGATAGAAAAACAAGGACAAGAGGCAATTGCCGTAAAATGCGATGTTTTAAAAAAAGATAATATTGACAAGATGATAAAGGAAACGTTAAAGAGGTTTAACAGGATTGATATTTTGGTTAACAACGCAGGCATTGTCCAGTTTGCTCCCTTTTTAGAGTTAACTGAAAAAGACTGGGATAAGATGATAGATATTAATTTAAAAGGATATTTTCTATGCGCTCAAAGAGCAGCAAAAGAAATGATAAAACAGAAGTCAGGCGCAATTGTTAATATAGCTTCTATCGCAATGGGCCAGGTTGGGATTGGTTTTAACGGTCTTGTCCATTACTGCGCCACAAAAGGAGGCATTACTGCTATGACCGAGGCAATGGCTCTTGATTTAGCGCCGTATAATATAAGGGTTAATGCCATTGCGCCGGGAATGATTGATACCCCCATGGTTAATTCTATAAAGCAGGACCCGAAAGCAATGGAAGGGACTTTGGCGAGAATTCCTCTCAGAAGAGCCGGCAGGCCCGAAGAGGTTTCAAGTGCTGTATTGTTTCTTTCCTCTGATGAGTCTTCTTATATCACCGGAGCGACTTTAACAGTTGACGGAGGCTGGCTGGCTGGATAGGTTTAGAGATAATTACATGTTTTGCTTAACTGCCTCAAAAGGTCTGGGGCAGTTAGTTATTTTAAATGAGAAATCCAAGAAATAAAAAAGTGGCTGTAGCTCTTTCAGGAGGAGTGGACAGCTCTGTATCAGCATATCTTTTAAAAGAACAAGGTTTTGACGTCAGCGGCGTTTTTATGAGATTATGGAAAGAGCCTTGTTCTAAAAAAAGGGGCAGAGAATCAGAAAAAAGAGCCGGGCTTGTCTCTAAAAAGCTTGGGATTCCTTTTTATGTCTTTAATTTTGAAAAAGAATTTAAAGATAAGATTGTAGAATATTTTTTGAAAGAGTATAAGAATTATCGGACTCCGAATCCCTGCATAATCTGCAATAAAGAGATAAAGTTTGGATTATTCTTAAAAAAGGCATTGGAGATGGGATTTGATTATATCGCAACAGGGCATTATGTTAAAGTCAGAAATAAAGGCTCAAAATCGCTGTTATACAGAGCCAAAGACAAAAATAAGGACCAGAGTTATTTTTTATGGAAATTAACTCAGAAAGAATTAAAAAAGACTTTATTTCCTATAGGGGATTATAATAAAAAACAAGTAAGAGAGATTGCAAAGAGAAATAAGCTTCCAGTTCATTCTGCCTCAGAATCCCAAGAGATTTGCTTTATCTATAAAGAGATAGATGATTTTTTGAGAAAGCATCTTAAAGAAAAAAAGGGAGAGATTATTGATACGAATAAAAGGGTATTGGCATTTCATAAAGGATTATGGTTTTATACTATCGGCCAAAGAAAAGGCATAGGGCTTTCAGGAGGTCCTTATTATGTTGTTTTTAAGGATTTTAAGAACAATATTCTAATTGTTTCCGATAAAGAAAAGGATTTGCTTAAAAAAGAGCTTACTGCCGCAAATGTTAATTGGATTTCATCCACAGAGCCTAATCTGCCCTTTGAGGCAAAAGCTAAGATCCGCTACAGGCATAACAGTACAAAAGCAGTAATTAGCTCTAAATTTAAGAACAGGTATAAGATAAGTTTTAAAAGACCCCAAAGAGCGATAACATCAGGCCAATCCATTGTTTTTTATAAAGACAATGAGCTTTTAGGGGGAGGAATAATAGCTTAAAGATATGGCTGAAAAAGGCATGCTTATAGCTTTTGGGGAGATGTTTTTGAAATCAAAAAGAGTAAAAGATATCTTCCAGAAAAAGCTTGCATCTAATATTTCCCTTTTTTTAAATAAAGAAAAGCTTGATTTTAATATCCTGTCTTTTAGGGAAAGGATTTTTATTAAGACAGAAGATGCTTTAAAGGTAAAAAGAGTCTTAAAAGGGGTTTTCGGAATTTATTGGTTTTGCGATTGCTTTTATTTTCCGAAAGCATCTTCAGAGCAGTTCTTGTGTTTTATACAGCAAAACTATTCAAAATGGATTAAAAAAGATGAAAGTTTTGCCCTAAGATTAAAAGTCCATAAGGGAGTTTTGGATAAGGCTGAATTTATAGATAAAATTGCCAAACAAATAAGAAGGAAAGTTAATCTTTCAAAGCCGGACAAAGAGATTTTTATTGAAATTAGGAAAAGCGGCTTATTTCTTTATTTTAAAAAGCAAAAAGGCCTAAGCGGTCTTCCAGTAGGAAGCGGAGGAAGGGTTTTGTCTTTGGTTTCATCAGGGATTGATTCTCCTGTCGCCTCTTATCTTGCTTTAAAAAGGGGGCTTGAAAATACCTGGGTTCATTTCCACAGCTTTCCTTTGGTTTCAAAAAGAAGCATTGATAAAATTGAAGAGCTTGCTGATATTTTTCTCAATTACCAGCCTCGTCTCAAAGTATATTTCGTTCCTTTTTCAGATATTCAGTCGGAAATCAAGACCAAAGCGCCTGCCAAATACAGAGTTTTAATTTACAGAAGAATAATGCTTAAAATAGCCCAGCAGATAGCCGAGAAAGAGAATTGCTCTGCTTTAAGCACAGGGGATAATTTAGGCCAGGTAAGCTCTCAGACTATTTATAATATAAAGATTATTGAAGAAGCGGTTGAAATGCCGATATTAAGGCCTCTTTTAACTTACGATAAAGAAGAAATAATAAGATTAGCTGAAAAGATAAAAACCTTTAAAATATCTATAAAACCTCAAGAAGACTGCTGCACTTTATTTGTTCCGGCCCATCAAACAGCCAAAGGAAAAATAGAGATAATTAAGGATATTGAGAAAGAATTAGACATAGATAGTTTAGTGAATAAGGCTGTAGGAAAGGTTCAAATTAAAAACTATTGAGGGGTTGACTATTATTCTTGCTTAAAATAAGATATAATAAGCTTGTGGAAAACCCTTAACAGCCCTGGCTATAATAGACAGGGGAAAGGTCGCCGCGGTAATTAGTCAATTAATCAAAATCAACAAAACATGGAAGGATATTGTGTAAAATGCAAGAAAAAAAGAGAGATGAAAAACGCAAAAGAGGTAAGTATGAAGGGCAAGGGAGGAGTAAAGAGAAGGGCAATGACAGGAACTTGTCCTGAGTGCGGAACCAAAATGTTTAAAATATTAGGAAAGGCATAAAAAACCATTTCTCTAAAAATATAACCCAAAATCATCCTTAGTAGCGGGAATAAGTTTTGGGTTATTTTTTTTAATAAAATACAATGAATTTTAACAAAAGAAACAGGCTGGTTTTAGCTATTTTAGCTCTTTTAGTTTTTTTAAACATTATAACCTGGCTTATAGCTTATGATTTAAATAAAGAGAACCTATTAAAGATTGTCTTTTTTGATGTAGGAGAGGGAGACAGCATCTTTATTGAAACCCCTTTTAATCAGCAGATTCTAATTGACGGCGGTCCCGGCTCAAGAGTATTGGAGAAATTAGCAGAAGAGATGCCTTTTTACGATAACTCCTTGGATTTAGTAGTTTTAACTCATCCTGATTATGACCACTTGTCCGGCTTAATCGATGTTTTAAAAAGATATGATGTTTATAATATCTTATGGACTGGAGTCTTAAAAGAAGGAGCAGAATTTAACAAATGGATAGAGGTTTTAGAAAAAGAAAATGCCAATGAAGAGATTGCCTTTTCTAAAAAAAGAATAATACTTTCTGAAAATCCTTTCATCTTTATGGATATTTTATACCCTTTTGATAATTTAAAAGGACTAAAAACAGATGATGCAAACGATACCTCTGTTGTTTTAAGGCTGTCTTTTTCAAATGTCTCAATATTATTTCCAGGAGATATTTCCAAAAAGGCAGAAAAAGAGATAGTTAACAGCGCAAAGCCCCTAGACTCCGATATTTTAAAAGCTGCTCATCATGGCAGCAGCGCTTCAAGCTCTTTAGAGTTTTTACGAGAAGTTTCTCCCAGTACAGCAGTTATCTCTGTTGGAAAAGATAATAAATATAATCATCCAAGCAGTGAAGTATTGGCAAGATTTAAAGATTTTGGTATAGAGGTATTGAGAACAGATGAAATGGGGGACATAAAGATAATAACTAACGGCAGAGACTATAAAATATATTAAAAACAATGAAAGATATTCAATTTCCTATTTTTAAAACCAAAATAGACAATTCTTCAGAAAGGTTTGATTTGACTGATTTTAATCAGAGACAGGCTTATTTTGAATTTAAGGCAGGCAAAGAGATTGAAAAATTAAGAGAATATCTTAAAAACAACACTTTTATAGCTTATCTATTGGGGAAAAAGAGCTCTGGCAAAGGAACTTATGCGAAAATGTTCAAAGAGATAATTGATAAAGACAAGATTGAGCATTTTTCCATAGGAGACATGGTCAGGCGTTTTGATGCGGTAGTAGCTGATGAGAATAAGAAAAAAGAACTCATTTATTTTTTAGAGAAAAACTACAGAGGGTTTATGTCTCTTGAAGAAATTATCAGGTCATTGGAGCAAAGAAGCACAAAAACACTTCTTTCTTCGGAGCTTATCTTGGCCTTGGTAAAAGACGAGATATCAAAAATAGGGAAAAAAGCTGTTTTCATAGACGGATTTCCAAGAGACTTGGACCAGATATCTTACTCTTTATTTTTCAGAGATTTAATTGAATACAGAGAAGATCCTGATATCTTTGTTCTAATTGATGTTCCAGAGGCAGTTATAGATGAAAGAATTAAGTACCGGGTGATATGTCCTGTATGTCAGACATCAAGAAACTTAAAGCTTTTACCTACTAAAAATGCAGGATATGACAAAGAGAGGGACAAATTCTTCCTTGTTTGCGATAATTCCAGTTGTCAAAAAGAGAGGATGGTCACCAAAGAGGGAGATGAATTGGGAATAGAGCCTATTAAAAACAGATTAAAAACAGATGAGAATCTTATAAAACGAGCTTTTTCCTTGTATGGGATTCCAAAGATTCTTCTAAGGAACTCAATACCGGTTGATAAAGCCAAAGAATTTACAGATGATTATGAGATTACTCCTGAATATGTTTATAATTGGAATGATAATGATAAAAAAGTAGAGATAATTGAAAAGCCTTGGCAGATTTTAGATGATGAAGGCGTAGCTTCAAACAGCCTAATGCCTCCTCCGGTTGTTGTTTCTTTGATAAAGCAGATTACAGATGTCTTAAATCTTTAGTTAAATTTGACATCTAATTCTGACTGCGCTAAAATTAATAATAGCCCTGCTTAGATTTCTGGATTGATTCAGGACTATAACTATTTTTAGAGTATCCTATATTTGTATTCGTTGAGGCGGATGCGTGCGGATACTAAATTAAGATATTTTCCTCAGAATCTTTCTGGAAATAGAGTAGGGCTTAAGTTATAGCTTTTTAAAAAGCTTTTTTTATTTGATTAAATTATTTATTCAAGCAATGTATTAATCGGGGCACCGGGACTCGCACCCGGAGTCTTACGCACCCCATGCGCAAATGTTATCTAATTACACCATGCCCCGGTAGAAATTAAAAAACAGAAGATAAAACCTTCTTTATATTATCTCTTTTTGGATAAAGACTTTATGCACTTGGCGCAGGCTAAAACCCGCTTGCCTGATAATAAGCGCACTTTTTGAAGATTAGGATACTTTCTTTTTTTAATAGTAGGGTTGTATTTTCCTCTAAGCTTTTTCAGCTTCCAAGCCATTATTGATGATTTTTGACAGATTTCGCATTTCTTTGCCATAAGCATTTGAAATAATTATTGTTATTTAATAAGTGTATCAGAAATTTTAATTTTGGCAAGATTTATGTTAGTATAAAAATGATTATGGAATTTATCTTTATAATCATTATCTTAATATACTCTGTGGTAATACATGAAGTTTCCCATGGAGCAGTTGCTAATTACTTGGGAGACCCTACGGCAAAATATGCCGGGCGTCTTACCTTAAACCCGATAAAGCATTTAGACCCTATTGGCTCGGTTATTCTGCCTATTTTCCTGGTTATTGCCAATCAGGTTTTAGGGGGAGGAATCATATTCGGCTGGGCAAAGCCGGTTCCAGTCAACCCATACAATCTAAGGGACCAAAAATACGGCTCTTTAAAAGTAGCTTTGGCTGGACCAGGCTCAAATCTTTTAATTGCTTTGTTTTTTGGATTGATATTAAGATTCTTCAATTTCTCCATAGCAAATTCAGCCCTTGGACTCATATTCTCATACATTGTCTATATTAACATTCTTTTGGCTGTTTTTAACCTAATGCCTATTCCGCCCTTGGACGGCTCCCATATATTGTTTTCTTTTCTATCTCCTACATCCGCATACAAGATTCAGGCTTTCTTGAGCTCAATAAGCATTTTCCTTTTATTCATCATTATATTCTTTTTATTTCCTTGGCTAAGCTATGTTATTGATTTGATTTTCAGGCTCATTACTGGTTTTGGCATATTATAGATATTGACTATAAATATTAATTATGATAATTTTATCTCAAGAGCTTATTAGTAATTTTTTTGGATTTAAAAAAGATTACAAAAGGCAAAGCAAATGTTTTGCTTTTTGATTTCTTAAGATTAAAATTATGCCGACAATCCATCAGCTTATTAAAAAGAAAAGAAAAAGATTAAAAAAGCGCTCTAAGACGCCTGCTTTAACTTTTGGATTCAATATCTTAAAAAACAGACCCAAAGATTACACCTCTCCTTTTAAAAGAGGGGTTTGTCTGAAGGTTTTTACTGTTACTCCCAAAAAACCAAATTCAGCCTTAAGAAAAGTAGCCAGAGTGAGGCTTACCAATGGAATGGAGGTTACTGCCTATATCCCCGGAGAAGGTCATAATCTCCAAGAGCATTCAGTCGTTGTAATCAGAGGGGGCAGAGTCAAGGATCTTCCAGGAGTAAGATATCATGTTGTAAGAGGGAATTTAGATACATCGGGAGTTGAGAAAAGAAAGCAGGGGAGGAGCAAATACGGTAAAAAAAGAGAAAAATAATATTATGAGCGGAGGAAAAAAAATAAAAAGACATCCTATTGCGCCTGATCCTTTATACGACAGCGTTTTGATTTCAAAGTTTATCAATCAGGTAATGAGAAAAGGGAAAAAAACAATTGCTAGAAAAATTGTTTATCAGTCCTTTGAGATAATCAAGGAAAAGACGAAAAAAGATCCGCTTGAAGTTTTTGATTCAGCTTTGAAAAACGCAGCTCCTCTTTTGGAGATAAAGCCTAAGAGAATTGGAGGAGCTACTTATCAGGTTCCAGTTGAGGTTAAAGGGGATAGAAAGATTACCTTGGCTATCCGCTGGATAATCGAAGGAGCTAAGTCAAAAAAGGGAAAACCGATGAAAGATAAGCTGGCTGAAGAATTAATTGAAGCTGCCAACAATTCTGGTTCTGCGGTTAGGAAAAGAATAAATACTCATAAAATGGCAGAGGCTAACAGAGCTTTTGCTCATTTTGCCTGGTAAAAATATTATGCCCAGAAGTTATCCATTAGAAAGATACAGAGATATAGGGATTATTGCCCATATTGATGCTGGAAAAACAACCGTTACCGAACGGGTTCTTTTCTATACAGGCATTTCTCATAAAATAGGAGAGGTTCATGATGGACAGGCAATTATGGACTGGATGGAGCAGGAAAGAGAAAGAGGGATTACTATTACTTCTGCTGCTACAACTTGTTTTTGGGTTCCTACAAAAGAAAAGGAATCTGATAAGCCTTTGGAATTAGTTAAAAAAGAACACGAATACAGAATTAATATAATTGATACTCCGGGCCATATTGATTTCACAGCAGAAGTTCAGCGCTCCTTAAGGGTTTTAGACGGCGCAGTTGTTGTTTTTGACGGAGTTGCCGGAGTAGAGCCTCAATCAGAAACTGTTTGGCGCCAGGCAGATAAGTTTAAGGTTCCCAGAATCTGTTTTATCAATAAATTAGACAGAACAGGAGCTTCTTTTGAAAAAAGCTTTAATTCAATTATAGAGAAGCTTTCTCCCAATGCTATAGCAGTTCAGATACCAATCGGCGAAGAAGATAATCTAAGCGGAGTCATAGATCTTTTAGAAATGAAAGCATTAAGATTTGAAGGTGATTTCGGCCAGATTATAAAAAAGGAGGAAATACCAGAAGATTTGATCTCGCTAGCAAAGAAGTGGCGTGATAAAATGATAGAGAAAATAGTAGCTGAAGACGAGCATATTTTAGAGAGATATTTGAAAGGCGATGAAATCAAAGAATCTGATTTAAGAGAAGTTTTAAGAAAGGCTGTTCTTGATTACCGCTTAATCCCTGTTTTCTGCGGTTCTGCTCTAAAAAACAAAGGGATTCAGCTTGTATTGGACGCAGTCTGCTATTATCTCCCAGCTCCGAATGATCTTCCTCCGGTAACAGGGACTGATTTAAAAACAGGCCAGATAATAGAAAGAAAGCCTGATGATTCAGATAGTTTTTCCGCTTTGGCTTTTAAAGTTGCAACTGACCCCTATGTTGGAGCTTTGACCTATTTCCGGGTCTATTCAGGCTCCTTAAAGAGCGGTTCTTATGTTTTAAATTCTGTTACTGGAGAAAAAGAAAGAATCGGCAGGATACTGCGCATGCATGCTGCTGAAAGGGAAGAGTTAAAAGAGGTTTTTGTTGGTGATATTGCAGCTACCGTAGGTCTTAAAAATACCCAGACCGGCAATACTCTTTGCGATGAGGAAAAGCCTGTTATTTTGGAAAAGATAGAGTTTCCAGAGCCTGTAATATCAGTTAGAATTGAACCAAAATCAAAAGCAGACCAGGAAAAAATGGGATTTTCTTTAAAAAAGCTGTCAGAAGAAGACCCGACCTTTAAGATAAAGACTGACCTGGAAACAGGAGAGACGATTATCTCTGGAATGGGCGAACTGCATCTTGAAATTATTGTTGACAGGATTAAAAGAGAATTTAAGGTTGATGCTTTGGTTGGAAGGCCCCAGGTGGCATATAAGGAGACAGTCAAAGAAAAGTCTGAAGCAGAAGGGAAATACGTCAGGCAGTCAGGAGGCCGGGGCCAGTACGGACATGTCTGTTTAAAGCTGGAGCCGAAAGAAAGAGGCCAGGGCTTTGAATTCGTTGATGAGATTAAAGGAGGCATTATACCAAAAGAATTTATTCCTGCGATCCAGAAAGGAATTAAAGAAGCAATGGATAAGGGTATTTTAGCCGGTTATCCAATGGTTGATTTAAAATCCATCCTTTACCATGGTTCTTTTCACGAAGTTGATTCTTCTGAGAACGCCTTTAAGATTGCCGGAGCTATGGCTTTTCAAGAAGCTGCTAAAAAAGCAAAACCAGTTATCTTGGAGCCTATTATGAAGTTTGAAGTTATTGTTCCCAGCGAATTCTTCGGGGATGTAATCGGGGATTTGTCTGCCAGAAGAGGCAGGATTGAGGAAACAAAAGACAGGCTCAATTTAAAAGTCATTGACGCCAAAGTTCCTTTATCAGAAGTATTCGGATATACCACCACTTTAAGGTCTTTAACCGAGGGAAGAGGCAACTTTACAATGGAGTTTGACCATTATGAAGAAGTGCCTTCAAACATAGCCCAGCAGATTATTGAGGGAAAGAGGAAATAAAACAATTGACTTATTTTATATTATTTGCTTAAATATAAGATAAGTTAAAATATTGACATTTGTCATTATTTTTATTAAATTATTAAATATATAATTTTAACGGCAGTAAACAGCATTCAATGGACAATTTAGATTAATTGTTCTTTAATTCTTGTTTATTGTTTATTTATAAAATGGCAGGAAAAGAAAAATTCGAAAGGGTAAAACCCCATATAAATATCGGCACTATCGGCCACGTAGACCACGGTAAAACAAGCTTAACCGCGGCGATTCTTCATGTCCTTAGCTTAAAAGGCTTAAAAGCAACTGAGAGAAGCGTTGACCAGATTGATGCCGCTCCAGAGGAAAAAGCCAGAGGTCTTACGATTTCTGTTTCTCATCTGGAATACGAATCAGATAAAAGGCATTACGCCCACATAGATTGTCCCGGACATGCCGATTATATTAAAAACATGATTACTGGTGCCGCTCAAATGGACGGCGCAATACTGGTTGTGTCTGCTCCAGACGGCCCAATGCCTCAAACCAGAGAACATATTCTTTTGGCTCTTCAGGTAGGCATTCCTTCTATTGTGGTCTTTTTAAACAAATGCGATATGGTTGACGACCCGGAAATCATAGACTTGGTTGAATCAGAGATAAGAGAGCTTTTAAAGAAATATGAATATCCTGGAGACGAGATTCCAATTATCAGGGGTTCAGCCTTAAAAGCCCTTGAAGCCAAATCAGCTGACGATGAATCAGCTAAGCCTATTTTAGAATTGGTGAAAGCGCTTGATGAGTATATACCAGAACCGACAAGAGACACTCAAAAGCCATTCTTGATGGCAGTTGAAGATGTTTTCTCAATTGAAGGAAGAGGCACAGTGGCTACTGGAAGAATTGAAAGAGGGGTAGTCAAGCAGAACGAAGAAGTGGAGGTTATCGGGCTTCGTCCTACTTATAAAACAGTGGCTGTAAGCATTGAAATGTTTAATAAGATATTGGATGAAGGTCAGGCAGGAGATAATGTCGGTATCTTGTTAAGAGGCATTAAAAAAGAGGAAATTGAGAGAGGTCAGGTTATGGCAAAGCCGGGAACTGTTACCCCTCACACTGAGTTTGAAGCAGAGGTATATATTTTAACCAAAGAAGAGGGCGGACGCCATACTCCTTTTTTTGCAGGGTATAAGCCCCAATTTTACATTAGAACCACTGATGTCACCGGTGAGGCTACTTTGCCTGAGGGAACAGAGATGGTAATGCCCGGAGATACCGTTAATTTAAAGATTAAATTAATTGCGCCGGTTGCTCTTGAAGAAAAACAAAGATTTGCTATCAGAGAAGGCGGAAAAACAGTAGGAGCTGGCGTTGTAACAAAGATTATCAATTAGAAAAAGATTAATTGTCAGCTAAGATTATTAGCTGACATTTAATTTAAACAGGTTCTTTTCTAAGATGCCGACTAAACAGAAGTCAGTAGAAAAAGAAATAAGACACAAGCTGAGAATAAAGCTTAGGGCTTATGATTACAAAGTTATAGACAACAGCGCTAAGCAGATTGTAGAGACAGCCCTAAGATACGGAATTGAAGTTTCCGGACCTGTTCCTTTGCCGACCGAAATTCATAAATATACTGTTAACCGTTCTTCTTTTATTCATAAGGATGCCAGAGAACAGTTTGAAATGAGGGTTCATAAGAGGATTATAGACATTTCAAATCCGAGCCCGGAAGTGATAGACGCTTTGATGAATTTAAATCTGCCGGCAGGGGTTGATATTGAAATTAAAATATAGATGCCAAGATGCCAATGATTAATAATAGTTGAAAGATAGTCTAGTTAAAGAGAAATTTGTAAAAACTGGGCTATTGCCCTGTTTTTCTTTATACATTATGAAGTTCATACTTGGTCAAAAATTAGAGATGTCCCAGATATTTGATGAAAAGGGAAATATTGTCCCGATAACTTTAATTGAAGCAGGGCCTTGTTATATTACCCAAATCAAGGCTAAAGATTCCAGTAGTTCTAAAAAAGACGGATACGAAGCTGTCCAAATCGGCTTTTTAAAGCTTAAAGATAAAAAGATAACTAAATCAAAAAAGAACAAGCCCTACCGCTATTTAAAAGAGTTTAGAGGTGATATTGATATTTCAAAGTACAATATAGGGGATAAAATTGAAGCTTCAGTTTTTGAAAAAGGAGATAAGGTAAAAATATCAGGCATTTCAAAAGGCAAAGGTTTTGCCGGAGGAATAAAGAGATGGGGTTTTAAAAGCAAGCCAGCCACTCATGGAACGAAGCATGAAGAAAGAACTATCGGCTCTATAGGAACAAGCTTTCCAGAAAGGGTTATAAAAGGGAAAAAGATGCCTGGCAGATTAGGTTATGAGCGCGTTACTGTTAAAAACTTAGAAATAGTTAAAATTGACCAAGAAAGAAACTTAATAGCTGTCTGCGGCGCAGTGCCCGGAAGAAAAGGGACTTTACTGGAGATTATAGGATAAAACAACAAGAGATATGAAAACCTTTATTTATAACCAAAAAGGAGAAAAGACAGATAAAGAGATAGAACTGCCTAAAGAGGTATTCGAGGTTCCTTTAAGTTATGATTTTCTTCATCAGGTGGTTGTTTCTCAGGCTTCAAACAGGAGGCAGAAGATAGCTAAGGTCAAAGATCGTTCAGAAGTAAGAGGCGGAGGCAGAAAGCCCTGGAGGCAGAAAGGAACAGGCAGGGCAAGGCACGGTTCAACCCGTTCTCCAATTTGGAGGGGGGGAGGAGTTACTTTCGGTCCCGATACTTTAAAGGTTTTTAAAAAGATAATACCAAAGAAGATGAAAAGAAAAGCTTTGTTTATGGTTTTATCGCAAAAGGCAAAAGACCAGTTGATCTTTGTTTTAGACGAGCTTAAAATTGAGAGAATAAAGACAAAAGCAGTTTATGAGATGCTTGATAAGTTTTTCTTGAAAAAAGGAACAGGCTTAATAATAACCTCTAAGAAAGATGAAAATATATTTAAATCAGCCAGGAATATAGCTAAAGTGAAAGTTATAGAGGCTAAAGATTTAAATGCTTTGGATTTAATGTCATATAAATATATAATTATGCCGAAAGAATCAATAAAAGTTATTAAAGAAACATTTATCAAATAAATCAATGTCAGTTTTAGATTTTTTTAAAAAAAAGGAAGAAAAACCTATTCCTTATAAGGCTAAAGAAAAAAATATTCAGCCGGAAAAGATTAAGCCAGAGGCGCCGAAAAAGAAAAGTTCAGGCTCTTTGGTTCTTTACTGCCCCCATATCACAGAAAAAGCCACAGAACTTGAAAAAGATAATAAACATATCTTTAGAGTTCTTTATTCCGCCAATAAACTGCAGATAAAAAAAGCGGTAAGAGATATTTACGGAGTTGAGGCAGTAGATGTTAAGATAATCAATGTTTCTGAGAAAAAAAGAAGATTAGGAAGGCATTCAGGCTGGAAAAAAGGATACAAGAAAGCTATTGTAAAATTAAAACAAGGCCAGAAGATAGAAATTATATCAAGATAATTTTATGAGAAAGAAAAAGATATCAGCAACGAAAATATTAACCAGAAAAAAGCCGGAGAAAAGGCTGCTTTTATCCTTGAAAGCCAGATCCGGACGCTCAAGCTCCGGGAGAATCACGGTGCGTCATAAAGGAGGCGGAGCAAAGAAGCTTTACAGAATTATTGATTTCGGTCAGGAAAAGCTTGATATCAAAGGAAAAGTTATTGCTTTGGAGTATGACCCGTACAGAACCGCCTTTATATCTTTAGTTGAGTATGAAGACAAAGAAAAGCGCTACCTCTTGGCGCCTAATGGAATAAAAGTTGGAGACGAGATAATCTGTTCTGAAAGAGCTGAAATTAAAATAGGCAATAGAACGAAGGTTAGAAATATACCTGTAGGAACAACGATTTTCAATATAGAGCTTGAACCTTCAAAAGGAGGCAAGATTGTCAGGTCAGCAGGAACCAGCGCCAAGGTCTTGGCTTATGAAGGAAAATACGCTAATCTTGAAATGCCTTCTTCTGAAGTAAGAAGAGTGCCGGGCGACTGCTACGCGACAATTGGAATGGTTTCTCATCCCGAGTGGCGCTATACTGATATAAGGAAGGCAGGAAGCTCCAGATTAAGAGGCAAAAGACCCGCTGTTAGAGGTTCGGCTATGAATCCTGTGGATCATCCTCATGGAGGAGGAGAAGGCAGAACTTCTATCGGTCTCAAGCATCCAAAAACACCCTGGGGCAAACCAGCTTTAGGCGTTAAAACAAGAAAGAAAAGGTGGACTGATAAATATATCTTAAAAAGAAGATTAAAAAAGAAAAAATAGTATTTAATTTATGTCAAGAAGCTTAAAAAAAGGTCCATATATTGATGAAAACCTGCTAAAGAAAATCAGGAGTTTTAAATCTGGAGAAAAAGGAGCGGTTAAGACTTGGGCAAGAGACTCTGCAATAAGTCCTGAGATGGTTGGTTTTACAATAGAGGTTCATAACGGAAAAGAGCACATACCGGTTAAAATAACAGAAGAGATGGTGGGGCACAAGTTAGGAGAATTTGCTCCGACTACCAAATTCTTGAGGCACGGAGGCAGAATGCAGAGAGAATTAGAGAAAAAATCATTAGGCGCCGAAGCTCCGGCTCCTGAAGGAAAATAAATACATTATGCAGATTAAGGCAAAATTAAATTATTTAAGAATTGCGCCAAGGAAAGTTCGATTAGTCGCTGATTTGATTAGAAGAAAAAGAGTTGGAGAGGCTCAAGAGATTTTAAGTTTTACTGTTAAGAAATCAACAAGGCCTATTTCAAAACTTTTAAGCTCCGCTGTTTCAAGCGCAAAAAATAACTTCCAGATAGAGCCTGAAAATCTATATATTTCAAAGATTACTGTTGATGAAGGACCTAAAATCAAAAGATGGATGCCGAGATCAAGAGGCCAAGCAGCTCAAATTCAGAAAAAGACTTCTCATATAACTTTGATATTAGATGAGGTTAAACCGAGCAAAAGAACCAAGAGTTTAAAAAAGAAAACTGCATTAAAGCCTGAGAAAGAACCCGAGATTAAAAAAGAAGAGGTCAAAAAAGAGGTTTATGAACCGAAGAAAGAGAAACAGAGGCCTGAAATTAAAGCCAGAAAACCCAAAATTATGGGAGCAATAAATAAAATGTTTAGAAGGAAATCTTTTTAATTATATGGCTCATAAAGTTCATCCAAAATCATACAGAATTAGGGGTATAAATGATTGGGGTTCAAGATGGTACCACAAAGAACCTGCAAGATACGTGGAGGAGGATTTTATAATCAAGAAATTCTTAGAAGATAAAATCGGCAAAACAGGCATTGAAAAGATAGAAATAGAGAGATTTCCGAATAAGATAAATATTATTATTTCCAGTGCCAGGCCAGGATTAATCATCGGCAGGGGGGGTGAGGGAATTGAGAAGCTAAGAAAAGAGATAGAACAGAAAGTCTTGAGAAAACCCCTATTCTCCTCTTTTTACAAGAAATTCACTTCAGGCGGAAAAGAATTAAACGCAGATAAGAAAAAAGAAATAAGGATTGAAATAAGAGAAGTAAAAAACCCCTGGGTTTCAGCAAAATTAAGCGGAGAGTGGGCTGCTGGACGAATTGAGAAAAGGATTCCTTACAGAAGAGTGATGAAGGAAGTATTAAGCAAGATTATGTCCAACAAAGAGGTCAAGGGCGCTAAAATTGAGCTGTCAGGACGGCTTAACGGCAATGAGATTGCCAGAAAAGAATGGCTTTCCGAAGGCAGGCTTCCCCGTCAGACATTAAGGGCTGATATTGATTTCAGCTTATCGCAGGCTTACTGCACTTACGGAGTAATAGGAATAAAGATTTGGATATATAAGGGAGAAAAGTTTGATTAATATTATGGCTATATTAATGCCTAAAAAGGTTAAACATAGAAAATGGCGCAAAGGAGTTTCAAAAGGGGTTGAAACCCGGGCAACCGAGCTTGTTTTCGGGAGTTACGGACTTAAATCAATGGAAACCAAATGGCTGACCTCAAGACAGATTGAAGCTGCGAGGCGCGCAATTATAAGGTACTTAAAAAAAGGAGGCAAGCTTTGGATTAGGGTTTTTCCCGATAAGCCAGTTACAAGAAAAGGTACAGAAGTGCCTATGGGAGGAGGAAAAGGCTCTGTAGACCATTATGTATTCCCTTTAAAGCCCGGCAGAATTATTTTTGAGTTAGAAGGCATAAAAGAGCCAGAGGCAAGAGATGCTTTTAAAAAGGCGTCTGACAAGCTGCCTGTTAAAACTAAGTTTATTAAAAGAGAAGGTTAAATATGAAAAAATCAGATAAAGATATCTTGTCTAAAAACCAATCAGCAGCTGACCTGAAAAGAGATTTATCCTTAAAAAGAGAAAGATTAAGAGAGATGAGGTTTGATTTGGCTTCCGGCAAGATAAAAAACGTAAGGGAAATAAGAAAGATTAAAAAAGAAATAGCCAGAATATTAACAGAGATAAATAAGAAATCAAGATAAAATTATGCCTAAAAGAAGATTAATAGGAAAAGTTGTTTCGGATAAAATGAAGAAGACGCTGGTTGTTGAAGTGGAAAGAATAAAAGAGCATCCGAAATATAGAAGGAGATACAAAATCAGCAAGAAATATAAGGCTCACTACGAAGGGGCTGATTTAAAAGTTGGCGATATGGTTACGATTGAAGAATCAAGGCCTATAAGCAGGGATAAAAGGTGGAAGGTAATAAACAAAGCTTAAATTATTTATGATTCAACCAAGAACAATATTAAAAATAGCTGATAATTCCGGGGCAAAGATTATCCAATGCATCAAGGTTTTAGGGGGTACAAGGAGAAGATACGCTCAGATAGGCGATATTATTGTTGGAGCAGTGAAAGTAGCTGAACCCAGAAGAATAGTTAAAAAGCATGAGGTGGTAAAAGCAGTGATAGTCAGGCAGAAAAAAGCTTTTAGAAGGGCTGACGGCTCTTACATTCGCTTTGACGAGAATGCCGCAGTTGTTATTGAGGCGAACAAGAATCCAAGAGGAGGAAGAATATTCGGTCCGATTCCAAGAGAATTAAAAGATAAGGGATTTGAGAGAATAGCTACTTTAGCCCAGGATTTAATTTAATAATTATGAAGATTAAAAAAGGAGATACAGTTTTAATAATATCAGGCAAAGATAAAGGCAAGAGAGCAAAGGTCATAAAAGCCCTTCCCAAAGAAGAGAAGATTATTGTTGAAGGAGTTAATTTAAGGAAAAAGAGCGTAAGGCCGAAAAGGACTGGGGAAAAGGGGCAGATTGTAACATTGCCCCATCCAATCTATGTCTCTGATGCAAAAATTATCTGTCCTAAATGCAGCCAGGCAGCAAGAATAGGCTATAAGGTTGAAAATAAAAAGAAATACCGCATTTGCAAAAAATGCAGGCAGGAGGTATAAAAATATGTATTTAAAAGATAAATTCACAAAAGAGGCAGTGCCTGTTATGATGAAGGAGTTCGGCTACAAAAGCGTTTCCGCTGTTCCTAAGATTGAAAAAGTGGTTGTAAATACCGGTTTTGGCAAATTGGTTATTGATAAAACTTCAGATGAGCGGAAAAAGATTCAGACTGAGATATCGGATAACTTGGCTCTAATCTGCGGACAAAGGCCTGTTTTAACCAGAGCCAAGAAATCAGTTGCTGGATTTAAACTTAGACAGGGCTTGGCAGTAGGCGCCATGGCTACCTTGAGAGGCAGAAAGATGTATGATTTTTTAGAAAGACTGATTGATATTTATCTTCCAAGAACCCGAGATTTCCAAGGCATTGACCCTAAATCTTTTGATAAAAAAGGAAATCTGACAATAGCAGTAAAAGAACATTTTATCTTTCCCGAGATTTCTCCTGAAAAATCCAGAATTATTTTCGGCATTGAGATTACTGTAGTGACAACAGCTAAAGATAATAATGAAGGATTGAAGCTATTGAAATTGATAGGATTTCCGATAAAGTCTTAAAGTAATAAATATTATGGCTAAAAAATCACAAATAGCAAAATCTTTAAAAAAGCCGAAATTCACCACTAGGATTATTCGGAGATGCTTTAGGTGCGGCCGGCGCAGGGGCTTTATAAGGAAGTTTGGATTATGCCGCATTTGTTTCAGAGAATTAGCAAATAAAGGAGAAATACCGGGTATAAAGAAATCATCATGGTAAAATTATGACAGATCCAATTACAGATATGTTAAACAGAATAAGGAATGCCCAGGCTGTTTTAAAGGATTCAGTGGAAATCCCTTTTTCTAAGTTGAAATATGAAATAGCCCAGATTATGGAGAAAGAAGGTCTTATTAAAAAGCTTGAGAAAAAGGGCAAGAAGGAAAAGAAGTTTTTCGAGATAACGCTTAATTATTATAAAGATGAATCAGCCAAAGAAGGCAAAAAGCCTGTTATTTTAGGTCTTAGAAGAATTTCAAAGCCGGGCCAAAGAATCTATACCTCAAGCAGAGATATTAAATCTGTAAGAGGAGGATACGGAATTTCAATAATTTCAACTCCAAGCGGGCTTATGGCTTCAAAAGAGGCGAAAAAGAAAAAATTAGGAGGAGAGATTATATGCGAGATATGGTAATTATTTAAAATTATGTCAAGGTTAGGCAAAAAACCAATATCAATACCAGAGGGAGTAGAAATAGAGATAAAAGGCAGATTAGTAGCAGTAAAAGGTCCTAAGGGCCAGTTAGAAAGGGAAATCAGGCCTGAAATTAAGGTTGAGAAAAAAGAAAAAGAGATTGTATTAACTCCTCTGATTGAAACTAAAAAGACAAAATCTTTTTGGGGCCTTACAAGAGCTATTATTGCCAATATGATAGAAGGCGTAGTTAAAGGGTTTGAGAAAAAGCTGCAGATTGAAGGCGTTGGCTACAGAGCTAATTTAGAAGGTGATGATTTAGTCCTCCAAATAGGCTTTTCTCATCCGGTTAAGATAAAAAAGGAACAAGGCATAAATTTTTCAGTTGAAAAGAATATAATTACTATATCTGGAATCAATAAGGAGAAAGTAGGCGAGATGGCAGCTGAAATTAGGGCAATCAGGCCTCCGGAGCCGTATAAAGGAAAAGGCATTAGGTATTTTGGGGAGCAGGTAAGAAGAAAATCAGGCAAGAAGGTAGTTTCTTCTGCCGGAGCCGCTTAAAATTATGAATAAAAAAAGATATTACCGCCATAAAAGAATTAGAGCAAAGCTTTTTGGGACATCAGAGAGGCCTCGTTTTTCTGTTTTTAGAAGTTTAAATCATATCTACGTTCAGTTAATCGATGACGCCAAAGGTAAAACTATTTTATCATTAAGCGATAGGGAGCTAAAAAAATCTTCATCAAAAAAAGATAAAAGAAGCGCTAAAATTGGAATAGCTTTTGAATTAGGGAAAACAATCGCCCAAAAAGCGCTTGATAAAAAGATTGAGAAAGTAATATTTGACAGGGGAGGATGCAGGTATCATGGAAGGGTAAAGGCTTTAGCTGAAGGCGCCAGAGAAGGAGGATTAAAGTTTTAAACTAAGATATCTATGATAATAAATAAAGATAAAGTCAATAAAAGAGAAGGGAGGTTTGAGAAAAAGGAGATTAAAAAGAGCGAATTTGATTCAAAGCTTTTAGATCTAGCCAGGGTTGCCAGAATGACTGCTGGAGGCCGACGCTTCAGATTCAGGGCAACAGTGATAATAGGCAATAAAAAAGGCAAGGTAGGGCTTGGAGTCGCCAAAGGCAAGGACGTGTCTCAGGCAGTTGAGAAAGCCACCAGAGCAGCCCATAAAAGCCTTATTAACGTATTCATTAAAGATGAAACTATTCCTCATCAGACTGAAGCCAGATTTGGAGCCGCAAACATTGTTTTAAAGCCCCAGAGAAAGGGGAGAGGTTTGGTTGCCGGAGGAACAGTAAGAGTTATTTGCACTTTAGCAGGCATTAAAAACATATCTTCCAAAGTTTTAGGGAGAACCGGCAATAAAATTAACAATGCCAAGGCAACTATAGAAGCCTTAAAAAAGATAAAAGAAAAAATAGCTGAAAAATAATAAAATGCAGATACATCAATTAAAGCCAATTCATAGAGTAAAAAGGAAAAAGCGGGTTGGAAGAGGAGGAAAAAGAGGAACTTATTCCGGCCGGGGCCAGAAAGGCCAGAAATCAAGGGCTGGCAGAAAGATGGCGCCTATTGTCCGAGAAGTTATAAAAAGGTATCCTAAACTTAAAGGGTACAGAAGAAAAAATATTAATAACAAAATTATTGTTTTTAATTTGGATTTATTGAATAAAAAGTTCAATGATTCAGAAACTATTTCTTTAAAAACCTTAGCCGAGAAAGGCCTAATAAGCGTAAAAGACAGAAGGAATTATTCAGTAAAGATATTGGGGAAAGGGGATATTGATAAAAAACTGGTGATTGAGGGAATTAAGTTCTCAAAAACTGCCAAAGATAAGATTGAAAAATTAAAAGGCATTGTTAAATAATATGTGGTACCAGAAAATAATTCAAGTATTTAAAATACCAGAATTAAGGAATAAAATCCTGTTTGTCTTAGGCGTTTTTGCTGTTTTCAGATTAATGGCAAATATCCCTATTTCAGTAATAGATGCTGAAAACCTAAAAAACTTTTTCAATCAGTTTCAGATGTTCGGACTTTTAAATGTTTTTACCGGGGGAGCATTGGACCGTCTTTCTATTATTATGCTTGGTCTCGGCCCCTATATCACTGCTTCGATTATACTCCAGCTTTTGACAATGATATTTCCTCTATTGGAGAAAATGTATAAAGAAGAGGGAGAAGCAGGCAGGCAGAAATTCAATCAATACGGCAGGATTCTAACAGTTCCCTTGGCAATGCTTCAGGCTTATGCCATGCTTGTTCTGTTTCAGCGCCAGGGCGTAATCACCTTTATGTCTCCTTTTATTCTTTTAGGCTCAATTTTGACAATTACAGCAGCTACCTTATTCCTTATGTGGCTGGGAGAGCTTATTTCTGAAAAAGGAATAGGAAACG
The DNA here is from genome assembly GCA_028687715.1 of Minisyncoccota bacterium. Classification (GTDB taxonomy): domain Bacteria; phylum Patescibacteriota; class Minisyncoccia; order Minisyncoccales; family GWA2-38-27; genus JAQTZP01. Next base: position 4,391 of record JAQTZP010000007.1, on the reverse strand, counting down.
GGGTTTCTCTTTTGATTTTTGCAGGCATTGTAGCTGATTTCCCGGTAAATATGCGCCAGCTTCTTGTTGGCTGGGACCCGGCCAGAATTCCTTCTTATGTTCTTTTCTTTGCTATGGCTTTAATTATTATAGCTTGCGTTGTTTTAATTACAGAAGGGAAAAGGAATATCCCTATTTCCTATGCCAAGAGGGTAAGGGGAACAAAAATGTATGGAGGGGTTTCAACTTATCTGCCTTTAAATATCAATCCTGCGGGGGTAATGCCGATAATCTTTGCCTTGTCTCTGCTTATGTTTCCTCAGATGATAGTTGGTTTTCTTGCAGGTTCATCAGGAATAATCGGAGGCGTTGCTTCAGGCGTAAATTCATTTCTGTCAAATCCCTGGACTCACGGCATTATGTATTTCTTATTAGTAGTTGTCTTTACTTATTTCTATACCGCAGTTACTTTTGACCCAAAGACGATCTCCTCCAATCTTCAGAAAATGGGGGGCTTTATTCCTGGGATAAGGCCTGGAGAATCAACTGCTAAATTTATGTATTTTATTCTTAACCGAGTTCTTTTAATCGGAGCTATTTTCTTGGGATTAATCGCAGTAATGCCTTCTATCGTAGGCTCTATTACCGGTATTTTAGTATTCAGCTTTTTAATAGGAGGAACTTCGCTTCTTATTGCAGTTTCAGTGGTTTTAGAGACAATGAGGCAGATTAATGCCCAGCTTCAGATGAGAGAATATGAAAGCTTTTAATATAAAATAATTTTAAAATTATGGATAAAAAGGTCATTATACTATTTGGTCCCCCTGGAGCCGGAAAAGGAACTCAAGCAGAATTATTATCAGACAAAATGGGTCTTTATCTTTTTGAAACAAGCAAGATCTTAGAGGAAAAATTCAATCAAGCTGAAAATCTTTCAGAGGATTCCCTTGAGAGATTTATTGAAATAGACAGCGAAAAATATGATATTTTAAACGAGAAAAAGCTTTGGAAGGAAGGAATACTCTGCAGTCCTCCTTTTGTTGCCCATCTTGTTAAGGAAAAGATAAAAGAATTGGCAGGTTCAGGTAAAAACCTGGTTATTGCCGGTTCGCCAAGAACTCTTTTTGAGGCAGAAAGGATTACTCCGATTTTAAAAGAGCTTTACGGCAAGGAGAATATAAGGGTGGTTTTAATTGAGATAAGCCCAGAGGCTACTATTTTTAGGAATTCCCACAGAAAGATCTGCGAGCTGATGCGCCATCCCATCTTATACAATCAGGAAACTGAAAATCTGACTCTCTGCCCTTTAGACGGCTCAAGACTGCTCAAAAGAGAGGGCCTTGATGATAAAGAAACAATTAAAGTCAGACTCAAAGAATATCAAAAAAGGACTTTCCCGGTAATTGATTATCTTGAAAAAGAGAATATAGAGGTAGATAAGATTAACGGAGAGAAATCAGTAGCAGATGTTTTTGAGGATATAATGAGTTTAATAAAATGATTACAATAAAAACAGAAAAAGAGATTTCAATAATGAGAGAAGGAGGAGGAATTTTAGCTAAAATTATGAAGGAGCTGGAGAAAGAAGCAAAGCCTGGAGTGACAACAGAATATCTAGACAAGGTCGCAAGCGGCCTTGTTTTAAAATACAATGGAGAGTGTTCTTTCAAGAATTATCAGGGCTTCCCGGCTTGTTTATGTGTTTCTGTGAATGAAGAACTGGTTCATGTAATTCCTTCAGAAAGGGTTTTAAAAGAAGGAGATGTGGTTTGTTTGGATTTAGGTATAAAGCATAAGGGCTTTCATGCTGATATGGCAGTAACAGTTGGAATTGGAAAAGTTGAGCCAGAAGCTTTGAGATTGATTAAGGTGACTAAAAAGGCTTTAAAAAGAGGCATAAAAAAGGCAAAACCAGGCAATACCTTCGGGGATATTGGAAACACAATAAGCCGTTATGTAGAAAGCCAGGGTTTCAGCGTTATCAAAGACTTATGCGGCCATGGCATAGGCAGAGAGATCCATGAAGACCCTCAGATTTTAAATTACGGCAAAAGGAAGACAGGGCCTGTTATAAAAGAAGGCATGGTTTTCTGTATCGAGCCAATGGTTTCAACGGGGGACTGGAGGATAAAAAGAGCCCAAGACAATTACGGCTATGCCACAAAAGATGACTCAGTGGCAGCTCACTTTGAACACACTATTGCAATTACAAAAAAGGGAGCTGAGATACTGACAGAGGTATAAAGGGGATTTAATCCTCTTTTTTTATTTATTCACACTTCTATTGATTATGCTTTTTGCTATAATAGAATAATTGTTATGTATTTATCAGTAATAATCCCAGCTTACAATGAAGAAAAGCGTTTGCCTAAAACGCTTCTTGAAATTGACCGATATTTAAGAAAACAGGATTATGAGTATGAAATTATTGTGGTAAGCGACGGCTCAAAAGACAGAACCTCTGAAGCTGTGAATAATTTAAAATCAGAGATATTAAATCTTAAATTAATTGATAACAAAGAGAATCACGGAAAAGGATATGTTGTCCGTCAGGGATTAATTGAAGCCAAAGGCCAGTACCGTTTGTTTACCGATGCTGATAATTCTACTTCTTTAGACCAGGTTGAAGATATGATTCCTTATTTCAACCAGGATTATGACATTGTAATTGGTTCAAGAGATGTAAAGGGCGCTGTTTTGGACCCGCCTCAGCCCTGGCATAGGGTTTTAGTAGGCAATATGTTTAATCTTTTAACTCAGTTTATCGTAGGATTATGGGGGATTTGGGATACTCAATGCGGTTTTAAGGCATTAAGCGCAGAAGCAGCAGAGAAGATTCTGCCTAAGTGCAGGATCAATAGATGGGCTTTTGATCCAGAGATTCTAAAATTGGGCAGAAAGATGGGTTTTAAGATTAAAGAAGTTCCAGTCAGATGGGTTAATGACCCAGACAGCAAGGTAAAATTAAAGGGGATGATAAGAATGGGGTTTGATTTGTTGAAAATAAGGTGGAATTTAATTACAGGAAAGTATAGTGAATAAAATAATGCTTTCAAAGAAAATCAATAAAGATATCAAGTTTCCTTCAGAGCTTCGTTTGGATTTAGTAAGCAAGGATTGGGTGGTAATTGCTACGGGCAGGGCTAAAAAGCCTGAAATGTTTAGAAAAGAAGCAAAAAAGAAGGTAAGAATTGATAAAAGAAAATGTCCTTTCTGCAATATTGAGACGCAGGAGCCTCCAACCCTTGTTATGGAAAAAGGAAAGAAGATTCTTTTTAAAGGCTGGGACAAGATTCCGAAAAGCTGGAGTCTTATTGTAATTCCAAACAAATACCCAGCTTTTCTTCCTTATTCAGACCTTAATAAAACGATAGAAGGCGGCATTTATCAGAGAATAAACGCCATTGGCTTTCACGAAGTAGTTGTCACCAAAGACCACGAAAAACATATGGGTCAGTTTAAGATGGAGGAGGTTAAAGAAGTTATTGACGCATACCAACAAAGGTATTTGGAATTAATGGAAAAGAAGTTCGTCAATCTCATTTCTATCTTTCATAACAGCGGTTCAGAAGCAGGAGCTTCTATAGCTCACCCTCATTCTCAGATAATAACGGTTCCTTTAATTGATGTTGACTTGAGAAACGCTTTAGAGAATGCCCAGAGTTATTTTAAGAAGAATAAAAAGTGCGTCTACTGCCAGATGACAAATTGGGAGCTTAAAAAAAGAGAAAGAATTGTTTTTGAGAATAAGAATTTTGTGGTTATTTGTCCCTTTGCCTCAAAAACAGCTTTTGAGGTGATAATCTCGCCCAAAAAGCACTCAGCTTATTTTGAAAGAATAACCGAAGATGAAAAATGGGATTTGGCAGAGGCTTTCCAGACAGCTTTAAAAAAGATTTATAAAGGATTAAATAACCCTGATTACAATTTCTATCTTCATAGTTCGCCCTGCGACAATAAAGACCACAGTTATTATCACTGGCACTGGACAATTCTACCCAAAACTTCAACCTGGGCTGGTTTTGAGATAGGAACCAGGATTGAAATTTCTTCTATTGAACCTGAGAAAGCTGCAGAGTATTTAAAAAAACAATAAAGTGTTATAATAAATTAAAATATATTAACGTAGCAATTGGAAGTAGACTTACTGCCATTGCTATATATAAATATGAAACTTTTTAAGAATAAAAAAGGCTTTACATTAATAGAGCTTTTAGTAGTAATAGCTATTTTAGGACTATTAGCAAGCATTATTTTATTAAGTACCAGGGGAGTGAGAGAAAGGGGGATAATTGCCAAAGGTCTTCAATTCAGCGGCAGCATCAAGCATGCTTTAGGAGCTGATATTGTAGGAGAGTGGAATTTTGAGGATAATTGCAACGATAGCACTGGAAATGGAAATAATGGAACAC
>JAQTZP010000006.1 GCA_028687715.1 Minisyncoccota bacterium | reverse complement strand
CGGCAATAATTTGGTATTCTTATGCATAGAGAGGATGGTTAATGTTAGTAATCTTTGAACCTTTACTAACTATTTTAACCGCCTCTCTTTTTTTACGAAAGTGGATACAACGCTAGTTTAACTTACAGGAACAGATAAATGAGTGTATTCAAAAAGTTTCTTTGCCCGATGACTGGGCGAGAAATATAATCGTTGAACTGGAAAAGGAAAAATCGCTTAAAATCCAGTCATCGGAAACTTTTGCTAAAAATCTGAAAGAGAAAATATCGGTAATTGACAGAAAACTAGAAAGGTTAATGAATGCTTATCTCGAAAACGCTGTTTCTCTGCCGGAATATCAGCAAAACAAAAATAACTTGGTTCAGCAGAAACAGATTCTAAAAGACAGATTAGCCGATTTTGAGCAAAAGAGAGATAATTGGTTCGAACCGGCAATTCGGTTCGTAAATGAAGCGAAATATGCGGGGATTTTGGCAAAAAGCAAGAATTTAGAAGAAAAGCGGGATTTCCTCAAAAAATTAGGTTCGAACTTCCAAATTCTGAATCAAAAACTTGTTTTTGATTTCAAAAATCCGTTCAAAATGCTGGCAGACGCCGAGCCCCGCCGAAGGCGGGGCGAGGCGGAAAACTCGTCGTGTATAAATTGGCGGCGGGGGTGAGATTCGAACTCACAAGCCCCCGAAGAGGCTCCGGTTTTCAAGACCGGTGGAATAGCCGTTATCCGACCCCGCCAGAATAAATTTTAATTGAATTAAAATCTTTGCGGTGTCTGTTTGAAAATATCCGAACGGAACTGGCTGGGCTCGGCGGGCGGAATTCCCCCCGAACCCCCTTTCCGCCCGCCTCGCCCGAAAGCGGAAGCGAAAAGGACGATTTCAAGTTTTTAGCGGACGAAACCCGCAAGGAAAATTATAACTGATTTTCCTCTTTGACGGCAAATTCAATTTCCGGTTTTATTCTTTCAAACATTTTAATATGTCCTTGCGTATTCGGGTGCAATCCGTCAATAAAATCCTCATTTTTCAGTAAATCATTGATTGGAATGAATTTCAAATTGTTTTTTGAGCAAAAATCTTCAATGATTCGATCAAATTTCTTTATTCTTTCGTTCGTATATGTTTTATCGGTATTCCAAGGAATCGGTTTTGTTTTTGTTTCATCAACTGGAGTTAAACCGACAAAAATTATTTTGGGAACGATTTTTTTTGCTATTTCGTAAAGTTTTTCAATATTATTTCTAAAATCATTTTCAGAAATCCGATTACTGTTAGTTGAGTGAATAAATTGAGCATCATTTACCCCAACTGCAAAAACAATTATGTTTGGCTCTCTAACTTTTGATTCATCTTCAACTCTACCCAATAAATCCTCGGTAGCATTTCCGGAAACACCAAGATTATAAATATCAATATCGTATTTTTCGCCAAAATAAACCTTGAGGCGTTCTACCCACCCGCCCCTTTCAGAATCACTTGCGCCCCAAGTTATGCTGTCGCCAAAAATACAAATTGCCATAATTTTTATTATTCTTTGGTGGCGTTATATTCCTAAAGACTTTTCAGTACCTTCGGCAAGCCGTAAGCCATAATAACAACTCCTAACAATATAACAAACAATCCAGGCGAAATACTGCTAACATATAATTCCCAATCTTTAAAATTTGAAACTATTTTCCAATCGCCAGCAGTACCAGCTTTTGTTAATAAATATCCAACCCATAGAAAAAACAAGGTTATAACTCCAAAAAGTGCCGAGATTATTAGTCGCAACCACCCGCTATCTCTCCTATGAACATTAAAGGATTTATTGTCTAAATTATTTTCCATAGTTTAAACTTTAATATTTACCTTATTTAAAGCTTCTCGATCTTTTTCGTAAAAGTCTTTGATTTCTATAAACCACCGATGATGTACTTCTTTGCTTGGCTCAAAATCTTTTCCAAAGTCGAGGCGGTCGCAAAGAGCAAACAAAAGCAAACCTGCGGTAATACCCTTCTTCCAAACGTCTTCAGAAAATAATCGGTTTAGAACTCGCGCTACGCTTTTATCATCAAAACCTTCTTTGTGATATTGCTCGAATAAATTCATTCTCGTTGTATTCACTTTAACAAGATAAACTCTATCAAATGCTTTTTCCGGTGTTCTGCCAATGGTAGTGGAACGAGCGATTGCCTGATTATACGACTCCATAGCTTCCCAAATATCATTTTGTTTCTTCTCGCCCAGATAATTTTTTGTGAAGACACTTTGAGCAATGGCTAACCTATCGCCAAATTGGTGCAACCAAGCAAGTGCATATAATTCAAATTGTAGAGCCACTATTTCATTATTAAATTTTTGAGGATCAACGTTAGTAAAATTGGGGTCGGTGGCCGCTAAAGCATTTTTTAATGTTTCAAAAATTTTAGCATTTATATCAACCCCATTAACCACACAATTTAAAATGACATTCTCATAAAAGAGCTGGCAATACGGCCCAATTTCGACTTCCTGTTTTTTTGAAAAAAATGACATATGTTTTCCTATTTTATTAAATCTTCTATTGAAACGCCAACGCCTTAACGATTTCTTATTTAATGATACGGATTATCTCCTGAAGAAGGAAGTCAAGGTTTGGCTGGAAACTTATTTGTGTCTTCGTAGGTAAAATCTCCTTTTTTCTTATTTGAGTATGTAGGTACGAATCTGCAATTTTTTTTGTTGACTCTTGAAGTGGTTTCACTACGTCTTTAAAACTTCTTGAACCATAATTTGAGCTGACTTCCTCAAAACTTTTCATTTTGAAAATAGGAGGGATGTGATCAAGTATGGATCGTAATATCATCCCGCATGACAAATAATTGCCCAAACTATAATTATCGTTCAATTCTTTACAGAGCTTGATTAAGCGAGTCAAATCAAATTGTTCAGATTTTATTTCAGCCAGTTGTAAAATTGTTGAATTTTCCACATAAAAGCCGGCTTTGCCATCCGATGTTGACACCGACGAAGAAGTTTTGACTGCTTTTTTTATCTCAAAAATAAAACGCTTTAGTTCTTCTGGAAAATCTTTTACATACATTGCTATTGCTTGATAATAAATATGGGGAACAATATAATGACCAGTCATTGCCTCTGAATCTCTAGTCATATAACGAGTTGGAAATATCTCGTTAAAAATACTAGTTGCGGATTTGAAAGAGAAAGTTTCGACTCTTTCCACCTCCTTCTTCTCATCTGATAGCGCGAGAACTACTTCACGCTGAAGATCAGTAAGTTTTTGTTCAATCTCTGTTGCATACTCCCGGATTCTCGAAATCTTCTGCCCGGAAATCTTCTCTATTGTCTCTATTACTTCTTCATCGTTTCTTTCAGCCCATCCTTCCGGTATTCCATTGATTAAGCCCCATTCAATACTAAACCTGTGATAAGCATCCGGTTCTTCAAAGTTTCCATAGAAAAATTTAGCATGCCCAGCAAGAGAGCTTCCGCTCCACGCCCGCCCAACAAGACGACATGCCTCAACTATCTTATTAGAATTCTCCTTTTCTTTCTCAACCTGCTCCTTCAGAGATTCCAATTTTTCGATTATTAACTCTATGCCCGTTTTCATAAAATTATTTCAATAAATCCTCAATTGAAACGCCCAACGCTTTAGCGATTTTTGCCATTATGTGGACGGTCGGTTTGGTAACAACACCGCTCTCAATTTTCGAAAGAGTAGTGTATTTAACGCCGGATTTTCTGGCTAAATCGTCTTGCGTTAAATCGAGCTTTGCTCGCAATTTTTTGATGTTATCCCCAATTGTATTTTTATCGCTTGCCATATATTCAAAGTTTTGATAGCATAAGATTAGAATGTTTGCTTTCATTTTTATACTATCAAAAAATATGATTTTTAGCAACAGAAATAAGAAAAGCCCGCTTCTGGCTAAAATAAAGTTCGAGCCGACATTTTTTCAGGTTCTTTGGCGGTTTGCCTTTTCGCTTCCGCTTTCGGGCGAGGCGGGCGGAAAGGGGGTTCGGGGGGAATTCCGCCCGCCGAGCCCAGCCAGTTCCGTTCGGATATTTTCAAACAGACACCGCCAGTTAGGAAATGAAGTCATTGGCTCGCCCGCTACGCGGGCTCGCCAGCCGTTTTTCGGGGAAATTTCAAGCCGTTTTGAATTCAGTAAGGCCAGAAGCGGGCTTTTCTAAATCTTTATGAAATATTTTATCTACACGAGAAAATCAACGGATAGTGAAGAAAGACAGGTAATGTCCCTTGAATCTCAACTTTCAGAATTGAAAGAATTTGCCGCTAAAGAAAAACTTGAAATCGTCGCCTCGCTTTGCGAGGCGCAAACCGCCAAAGAACCTGGCCGAAAAATTTTCGGAGAAATGTTAGACCGGATTTGCGCTGGCGAAGCCAGCGGAATTTTGGCTTGGCACCCAGACAGATTAGCTCGCAACTCCATAGATGGCGGAAAGATTATTTATCTGCTGGACACAGGAAAAATCCTAGACCTTAAATTTCCCACGTTTTGGTTTGATAGCACACCTCAAGGGAAATTTATGCTGAACATTGCCTTTGGGCAGAGCAAATACTATGTAGACAATTTGAGCGAGAATATCAAGCGTGGCCACCGCCAAAAACTGCGAAAAGGAATATGGCCGGGGTTTGCGCCGCTTGGCTATCTCAACAACTCAAAAACAAAGAGCATAGACCTTGATAAAGAAAAATCGGTGTTAGTGAGAAAATGTTTTGAACTCTACGCCACCGGCGACAACACTCTAAAAAATATCAAGCAGTTTTTGGCGGGTACTGGATTCGACAGCTACAAAGGCAATGTTCTCTCAACTTCCTGTGTCCAGCGAATGTTGAAAAATCCTTTTTACTATGGAACTTTCCGCTTCAACGGCGAGCTCTACGAAGGAAGCCACGAGCCAATTATTTCCAAGAAACTTTTTGATGACGTTCAACAAGTGATGAACAATCGGGGAAAGAAAAAGAGAAAACGAAAACACGAGTTTGCTTTTTCCGGCTTTATGAAATGTGGAAAGTGCGGTTGCCTCATCACCGCTGAAACACAGAAAGGTCATGTTTATTATCGTTGTACCAAGAAAAAGCAAACCTGTAATGAAAAGTATTTGCGCGAGGAGGTGCTTGTTGAACAAATGAAATTCGTCATTCAAAAAGTTTCTATTCCCGACGATTGGAGAGACAATATGCTTGCCAAGTTAGACCGTGAAAAAGCAAGTATTCAAAACGAGGGAGTTGCTTTTGTTCAAAATCTGAAAATCCGAAAAGCCGAGATTGAGCAGAAAATAGATCGGCTTCTCGATATTTATATTGAGGGCAAAGGCATATCGCCGGACGAGTATCAGGTTAAGAAAGCAAAACTATTGGGCGAGAAAGCCGATATTGAGCAAGAAATCAGAGATTTTGAACAAAAGGGAAATAATTGGCTCGAACCGATGCGAGAAGTGATTTTATTGAGTAGCCAAGCCAAAATTCTTTTGTCGCAAGGCGACAAAACGCAAATCCGCGCATTTCTTAAAAATGTCGGCTCGAACTTTATGCTGAATTCAAAACGGCTTGAAATTTCCCCGAAAAACGGCTGGCGAGCCCGCGTAGCGGGCGAGCCAATGACTTCATTTCCTAACTGGCGGAGCGTCGTGGATAACATTAGAACTTACTGGATGACCACGAAGCAACTTATTAGAATACCAAATTACACCTAATGATAAGTATTGTGTAGGTCTGCCTGCTGCATTAAGTTTACTCCTTTAACCTCTCTTTTACCATCTGAACCAGTTCTGTGGGGGTGAATTTAGTTTTGGTTAAATACTTTTCGCTTTTTAAGTCAATGCCTATCTGTTCTAATTCTTTGCTGGTGTAATTGGTAATAATAAAGACAGGGGTATCTTTTAATTCTTCTTCTTTTCTCATTTCTTTCAGTAAATCAAGCCCGTTATAATCAGGCAGGATAAGGTCAAGAAGGATTAGGTCTGGTTTTCTGGCTTTTCCTTGTTTTACTTCCTCCATCCATTTTAAGACATACTGACCTAACGTTATCGCTTCAGCGTCAAAATGACCGAGCTTTTTTAAGGCAAAGGTATAAACATCAATTATCTGGTCGTCGTCTTCAATTAGCAGGATTAGTTTTTTCTTTTTCATAATACCAATAATAATTGATTGTTTTTATCCAATTGGCAGCTCAACAAAGAAGGTGCTGCCCTTGCCCAGTCCTTCTGATTCTGCCCAGGCCTTGCCCTTATGACCCTCAATAATCTTGGCGGAAATAAACAAACCTATGCCTCGACCAGTGGTAAACATTTTTTGAGCGGTTTTACTTCTTTCAAAGATTCGGGTAAATAGGTTTTCAGCTTCTTCTTTGTCTATTCCTATTCCCGTATCTTTGGTGATAACTCTTAATTGAGAATCAGTTGTTTCTAATTTAATAAGAACTCCGCCTTTTTCAGTGTATTTAACAGCGTTATCAATGATATTAGACAAAGCCATTTTCAGCTTTGACTGATCAGCTTTAATCTTGGGCAGTTTGCCTGGTTTTTCCATTTTCAGATAGATTCCTTTTTGTTCTGCTTCTGGCTTTAAATCTTCTATTATTTCGTTTAAGATACTCTCAATATCCACATCTGGCTGAAGAAAAACCACGTCCTCACCCAGCTGAATTTTGGAAATATTTAGTAATTCCTCGACTATTTTAATCTCGTTTTTGGTAGACTTCTGGAATTTTCCTAAAATCTCTTTCACTTTCTGAGATATCTTTCCGTAACTGCCAGTTAATAATAAATCCAAATATCCATACATTGAAGTCAGAGGAGTTCTTAAATGATGCTGGGTTGCCAGCATAAACTGGCTTTTGGCTTCGTCTAATCTCTGGAGGTCTTTTCTGGCTTTTTCTTCCAACCTTCTTCCTTTCTTTTCTACCTCGTAAGCTTTTTCTACCTCTTCTTTTTGCTGCCTTATTTCCTTTGTCTGTTCGTCTACTTTCTGCTGTAAGGTTTTGTTGAAATCCTCTAAAAGCTCTTTTGCTTCCCTTTCGTTAAAATTAGCTTGAATAAGTTTGTCTGTGCTTTTATTAAAAAAGTAACCATAAACAATGACTAAAGTAAAAACAACAATAATTAAAAATTCTGAATTTTTTCTTTCAATCAAAAAAGAAGAAACAAGAATAAGTATTAGCAAAACTGCACTAACTACTTGATAATGTAGAAATAAACAATTACGAAATTTTAATTCGCAATACTGGCAACGCCTGTAAGGGGCGTAATTAAGAGATCTGATTAACCAACAATTTTTATTAAGATATCCAGGTTCTCCTAATTTTTTTTGAAATTTTTCACTTTTTTCCATTTTTTAGTTCAAGATTTACATTGATAAATCAACGTTTTGTCCAAAGGGCAGATTTTTATCTTCTAAAAATTTTTTTGAAAAAGATATACATTAAAGTAGCTATACAAAAACCAACAAAAGCAGCTAAAAACATTAACAAATCTGTTATTAAGATAAAAAGCCAGGCAAAATTAACGAATTTGCCAAAATAAATAAATAAAAAACCAACCAGAAGGAATAATGACATTACTCCGAAAACAAAAGTCAGTTCACTTTTTTCTTTTGAAATTGGGTCTGATTTATCTTTTAGCAACTTCCTTAAAAACAAAGCATGAAATTGATAAGGAAAATCAAGCTTTATAGAAAAAAGCCGCAAAAACATCAAAATAATAGTCGCTAATAGTAGCCATTGATTATGGAGCAAAAAAGAAATTAAAACTAAAATAGCATAGATTGTTCTACAAAATTTAAAAGAGCTCTCATAAATTAAACAATGTTTAGAATTGTTAGGTATTGGGCATTTTATTTGATCTATAGTGTTCATATATTTTTTGTTTATTTTTAATTTTTATTCTGTTTCATTCGACTCCCAGAAACAGCATCTGTTTTTATTTTATTTATTAATTTAAAAAGGCTATTATCTTTCAATGGCGAAAATTGGTTTTTAAAACCTATCTTATCAATAAAATAGAATTCAGTATTTTGTATATCTTCTGGCTTCTGTGCAGAACAAATTCTTAAGAGTAAAGAAATAAAACCCCTTGTTATTAGCGAAAGACTATCAACCTCATAAACAATCTTCCCTTCTTTACATTCGGAGTGATACCAAGTATTTACCTGACAACCTTTAATAAGATAATCGTCTGTTTTATATTTTGGATCAATAGATTTCAGGTTTTTTCCTAATATAATTAAATAATTATATTTCTCTAATTCATTATTTAATTTTTCGAACTCCTTAATAACTTCTTCTTGTATTTCTTTTATTGTCATAATATGAATGATAATCCAATCGTTTAACTGAACATTTTTTGAACTTTCTTTAATGCTTCGCAAAAATAATCTATTTCCTCAAAGGTGTTATAGAAAGCCAAAGATGCTCTCACAGAACCTTCAACTTTGTAATGATCCCAAAGAGGCTGCGTACAATGGTGTCCCGTGCGTACGGCAATACTCATTTTATCTAAAATTATCCCAGTATCATAAGGAGGGATATTATTTAATAAAAAAGAAAAAAGACAAGTTTTATTTTTTGCCATACCATATATTTTCAAACCGTCTATCTCTTTCAATTTATTTGCTCCATATTCTAATAATTCTTTTTCATAATTTTGTATGTTATTTAATCCTATGTTCGTCAAATAATCCAAAGCAATGCCCAATCCAACAGCACCAATGTAATTAGGGGTACCTGCTTCAAATTTAGCTGGCAGTTCAGCAAAAGTGGTTTTTTCAAATGTTACACGATCAATCATATCTCCACCACTTTGATAGGGCGGCATTTCTTTTAGCCAACGTTCTTTACCATATAAAATCCCTATTCCTGTTGGTCCGTATATTTTATGCCCCGAAAAACAATAAAAGTCGCAATCTATATCCTGAACATCAATTTTTTCATGTTGAACCGCCTGAGTCCCATCTATTAAAACAGGAATGTTATTTTTATGGGCGATATCTATAATTTCTTTAACGGGATTAATTGTACCCAGGGAATTTGAAACATGAACAATAGCCACCAACTTAGTTTTAGAATTAATTAATTTTTTATATTCCTCCAATAATAATTCACCGTTATCGTCGAAGGGGATTACTCTTAATTTAGCGTCTTTTCTTTTTGTCATTATCTGCCATGGAACAATATTACTGTGATGTTCCATTTCAGAAACAATAATTTCATCGCCCTCTTTTATATATGCTTCTCCAAAAGAAAAAGCCACTGCGTTAATAGAATCAGTGGTTCCTTTAGTAAAAATTATTTCATGAACATATTGAGCATTTAAAAAATCTTGAACTTTTTTTCTGGCAGATTCATACATTTGAGTCATCTGATCGCTCAAATAGTGAACTCCTCTATGAACATTACTATTATGTTCGGACTGTAATTTATTTATAGTGTCTATAACAATCTTAGGCTTCTGAGTAGTTGCCGCATTATCAAAATAAACAAGATGCTTCCCATAAATTTTCTGGTTAAGCGCTGGAAAATCGTTCCTTATTTTTGTTATATCTAAATGATTATTAATCTTCATTTCATCCATTCTACAATTATAACATAATTTTTATTGAGTAGGTAGTCCCAGAAATTCGCCAAAATCTTAATTTTAAATTAAAAAGCAGGGAATCCCCGCCTATTTCTTATTTCATTTCTATTAAGCCGCCGTGATATTCCAATTTGTATACTAATTGTTTCTTAAAAAAGATTGCTTCTTCTCCGTTAAACTTTTCCAACGTCCCGTCTGTTTTATTAGAATACTTAAAATCTCCTCTTTTGAAACTTCCAGCTCCCCGAAATGGCTTATCTTCTGGAATCCTCTTTAATGCTTCTTGGAGAAATTGATAGATTTCTTTCGGGGAAACTATCTTTTCTGAAGTTACCTTCCCGTAGTAATTCATACCCCATATTATTCTTTTGTTCTGCCAAACAATCTCCTGCCCAATAAACGGATTAAAACCATAATATCTGTCTCTGTATTTGAATTCCTTTTCTTCAAAATTAAATTCCTTTCCTCTGCCAGGAAGAATTTGTTCTCCATCTTCTCCACTGGAAGCGTAAGTGCCAATCTTGGCTTTCACTAAAAATGAGGCTAATTGTTTCTTGTTAATAATTGAATTTCTCATCTTTCCCATTTTTTGATGATAGGGGGCACTTCTATAAGATTCTTGATAATAGCGTCTGGTTTAAGAAATTCAGCAAGTTCTCTTTCTTGTTGTTTCCATTCGTTCTCAATGCCAGTGTCTAACCAAATAATCCTCATTCCGCAGGCTTTTGCACCGACTAAATCTTCTGATACTTCGTCGCTGACAAAAACCGCTTCTTCTGGTTTTGCCGACAAAGATTTTAAAGCCTCGTAAAATATTCTGCCTTCTGGTTTCCTTACTCCTACCCTTGAAGAAACAATTACTACATCGAACAGGTCTTCAATCTTATAATTCCTTAAAACCCTTTCCACCCATTCTTGAACATTGTTTGTTAGTAAACCAACCTTATAATCTTCTTTGATTTTTTTAATTAACTCTATATTTTCTTTAGGAATGCGGTGAGAATCAACTATGACTTTTTGAATTTGCTCAAGAGGAAGATCTCGTTTTTGAAGTATTCTGCCCAACCAGACATGGAATTCCTCATCGGTTTTTATCCAGCGAGATGACCTTAACTGATATAAACTTCTCCAATAAGGAAAAAAGACGTCCCAATCTAAACCATAGGGCTTTAATAGTTTATTTATCGGTTCTCTGGCATCAGTAAAACCACTCCCCGTAAAAGTGTGTCCCCAGTCAAAAAATATTACTTTTATCATATTTATCCCTTGATTTGCAAATTCTTCTATTTAATATAAAATAAAAAAAGATTTATTGAAAGGTCGATCTTGAGCAAGTTTGAAAAGACAGATTGTAATAAATCATTTTTAAGAAACATATTTAGAAAATAAATAACCTCCTAAAAGCAAAAGGGCCATATTAATCCTTGACAATAAATTAAAATGTGCTAAATTGTCATTAGTCCATGGTTCTTTGAAAACAGAAAGGAGGAAAAACTTATGCAAAAATATCCACACAAATTAGTTGCCGTATTGAATGGAAACGTAGGAACGGGCATTATTATGAATGCATTAGCTCACATGGCTCTTGGTTTGGGCGCAAGCGTCGAAGATAAGGCTGGGTTTAGATTCGTTGATTATGCTGATGGAGATGGTAATAGCCATGCGAATATCTCTGAGTTGCCGTTCATAATCCTCAAAACAAAAAATCCCGAGGAGTTAAAAGAGTTAAGGAAAGAGCTTATCGACAGAAATGTTCGTTTTGTTGATTTCCCAGGCTTTATAAACTCCATTGGGACATTCGAGAGTCCAGAGAAAAGCAGACAATTTAAAGGAGAAAATATAGAATACTATGGAATTGCCATGTATGGCGATTGGGACGTTGTCTCAGAATTAACAAAAAGATTCTCCCTTTGGAGGTAAGTAAGGCAACTTACCGCCTCCACGAAATTAATCCCCCGTCGATTACGCTCGGGGGATTTTCTTTAATGTTTTAAAGGTTTCGCAAAGTAAAACTTCATTTTCAATAAAATAGATAATGGGTCTACCTTTTTCTACAATAAAATTACGTTTTACAATATCAAAAAAGGCATCAATGTACGAATTTCGTTCGATATTGCCAGAATAGTGTAATTCACCAACAATCCAAGCCGCATTTTCAATAATAGCTGGATATTGGCTTAGAAATCTTTCAGCGCCTTCAATATCAATTTTTAGACCATATCCCTTGCCGCTTATAATCCTATCAAAAGGAAGTATCGAAACTTGTTTTGATTGTGGTTGTCTCGTATGTATTGATGGAAGCGCATGGGATTGATTGCTAAAGAATAAAGTTGTTTTCCCTTCGGTGTCGCCTACTGCTGCACGAATTATTTTCGCATTTATATTATTACTATTTAAATTTCGTTCAAGTATCTGAAGATTTTCTTCCATTGGCTCTACACATACAATTTCCGCAGACGGATTAAGCAGATGGAAGTATACTGTTGAAAAGCCGATATTAGCACCGAGATCATAAATGCATCTAATAGAATTCTTGAAATAATAAATTTCTTCTGCAAATATTTCCCACAATAAGCCAAGCGATACAAGATCGGCTGGATAGACAATATTTATAATTTGATTGCGAATACAAAGCTGAATTTCTCTTGTCTTGTTAATATCAATAGGATTGCTATTAATTGAAAGCCCACGTAAACGATGGATGAGGGCTTTTATATAATCATTTAGTAGTAACAAGCGACTGCGGAAATCAACAGTAATAGCATTATATTTATATAATATCTTTTTAAAACTATATTCATCTGCTATCTCTTTAGCGTGCTTACGAAGCTTTTGGAGATCAAGACCAGTTACTTCAGCTATGGGTGGCATAAAATCCAGAACTCTATTACCGTGTGCTAATTCTCTTGGCAATGTTCCTGAACGCATTTCCAATATTGGTCCTGGGATTCCTGCCGCACAGCGATATCTATCCTCTATCGAAAGCCTATCAAGAAGGCGGTTAAGTGTCGGTTTCCAATCTTGTGATGAATTGTTATTCATTTCTTAAAAGAAGGTTTTTGTTGATTTTCTTCTAACAATGTACAATGAGGATCGCATGCAAAAATAGATTTATTACAAACCAATGCCTTCGAACGGCAACCACCAAGACATAGTCGAAAAAATTTACAAGAGGCGCATGGTTCTTCAATATTATTTTCAAGATCTCGCGCCATAGAGAATGGTGGTTCTTGAATAATTCCAGCAAGGGTTTTATTAGACAGATTCGCCACAGATGGCATTTCTGGACATAGGGCAACACCACGATCTACCTTTATGGCTGCTCCAGCCAGAAAAATTCCGCACGAATGAGCGGGAGTCGAACTGTACGGTATAGACCATTCAATATTAAACTCTTTTTCGTCTATTTCTTTTAGGGTCTGCCTAAGCCATCGTGCTTGATTACAATCTAACGCAATATTTGATGTAGCTTTACCAATTTCTGTAGCCAACTCAACGTTGGGAAAAAAGTTGTTTTTCCGAGCAAATCGCCAAATTTTAGGTATTTCAAGGATGTTAATTTTTGTAGCACAAGGACCAATACCAAGTCTTGTATAACGTCCATTTAATTTTCCGAAACCAGCTTCCAAAAGAGCATCTAAACTAGAGCGAATCTTTTTATAAGTACCTTGCCCACTAAGTTTGTCTTGGATTTCTCTTTTTCCATCTAATTTAAGCATTATAGACACTCCGAGATCAAAAAGACGTTTTGCGATGTTTAAGTTTATTAACGTGCCATTTGTAAAAATAACTGGTATCACCTTTTTGCGGTTAACATATTCAATAAACGGCCAGAAATGCTTATATAAAAGCGGTTCTCCGCCCCCGAGGTAAACTATAGAACGTAATCCCAAATTGACACCTTGGTTAATAACATCACGGGCGTCTTCGAGTGACATTTCTTTTTGATTTTTCCGCCGCAAATAAGAATAACAATATATGCATTTCAAATTACAGCTATCGTTAGTTTCCATGCGTAAACAAAGGATTTGACCCGCGTCACGGGCTGCATAAATTTCCTGTAATGAATAACTGTAACCCTTCAGAAGCACACAAGTATCTCCTCCTGGATAATCCTTTTTGTTGATTCGTAATTGTTTCATTTGACCACTTATTTTCTTTTTTTATATGAGATATTTTATTTAAATTTTAGACCTATAAGGGCAGCAACCATTAAATTTCGTTCTATCAAGAAATGGATATTTCGCCAATATCTTATTCTCTAATTCCTTAATAGAAGTCTCTCTTATATTGCCAATTATGTCCTCATTGCCCACGCAAGGACTTACTCTTCCATCTCCGTATATTTGTAGAAACTCTATACACGGCATTGTCGTCGAACCATTCCATATTTGGTGGGGAAATTCATATTCTTCATCAACCTTTTTCACTATTTTTTTTAGTTTGTTTCTATCTTTCTCATCAAGCACTAACGATCTGTCAAAATCTTCTTTCCCGCTTCTTCCAGATGGCAGATAGGTTGTAAAAATTATCCATAAATTATTATCTCTACAATAGCGTAATGTTTTTTCAATTTCGTCGATATTCTTTTTTGTAACAACCGTATCAAAACCTAATCTTGTAGTTCCATCTTCTTGAATCTTGTTAAATCCGCATCCCATAAGTAATTTTATTGCTTCGTTTCTTTGTTTAAAATATTTACCAGTTTTATCTCCAACAACCCAATTTTGATATTCCTCATCAAACAAACTGTCGCATTTTGGGCATACGCTGGCGCCAGATTCATAAACCCTTTTTACAAAATCTTTATCTCGCATTTTCACTGCGGCATCCGTATATATACTTGGATGAATCCCTTTTGAAGAAGTATATTCAATTATCTCAAAAAAATCTTTATCGATTGTTGGCTCTCCTTCTCCTACAAAATCAATCGCAAAAGTATTCAGATCGGCTAATTGATCTATTATGTTCCTGATTTCATTTAACGTTAAAGTTTTTCTATTTTTGTCTGTAAAACAATGAAAACAATTATGCGGGCACGCTTCTGTCATCGCACGAAAATTTACAACAGGAAGTCTCGATGGATTACGATAATCATCCTCTGTCATATCCCATCCCTTAATAACCGCTCCTATACCTATAGGAACATGTCCAAGTCCAATGTACTTTTTTTTGCTTAATTTCATCGTTATTAGGCTACATTTATTCTTTATATCGTCTATCCCTCAGAATATATCTTCTATCCTAAAATTTCAATAGTTACACAATCACAATTAAACTCTGCGATTATTTCCAGAATCGATAAAATCTGCCAAAATAGAAGTATAGATAAAAATTACATGCAAAAAGAGATTAAAATTCCTCCAGAAGGAATAATTAAAATTAAAAAGGTACTGGATGTTATCCAAAGACGCCGTTCTCTTAACCCGACAAAACAAATCTTTAACTTTGAACTTGGAGGTTTTGACATAAACCTTAAAAATGAGAATGAATATTTGGAACTCGTGGACACCCTTGAAGGTTTGCAAAAAAGAGCAGGAATAAAATATGCTATTGATAAATATTACAAGCCAGACCGTCTGGGCAGACGTTTTCCCATCACCCTTTATGACTCTTTCAAGTGCGAAATTACAATCACAGATGATAGAAAATACGAGAATTACTATAACGAAGTATCTCAAGAATACTTATCGATGCAGAAAGTAAAGGAAGAAAAAATCAGTGAGTGGCTGGTTTGCGGCAGATTAAAATTTAATAAAGAAAATGGCGATGTCATACTCGGTGAAGTTAAAGGAAACTTCGCTCCCGAAACAAACGAATATAAAGTATTTTTATGCCTTTTAAGTAGCGCCTCGCATATGACGAAATACACAACTCTCTTGGAAAAAATGTATCCAGGCAAGGAATTTAAAGAGCCTCTAAAAGAGCATCAGGTAGATAGGTGGGCATTAGATTCGGTGATGAGGAATATCAGGACAATATTGGGGATTTTGCCCAGAAAAAACCAACGCAACAAAGACATCTTTCAAACACTCAAAAAATGGAAGGGATATAGAATTATCTGTGAATAAAAATTAGAAACAAGTTCTAATAATTTAATTATCGCTGAAAAAGCGATTTTTTTATTCTTTTTAATAACCAAAATTTAGCCAACTTATAGCCAGAATAAGCTTATCTTTTTTCCATAGAAAATCAGAAAAGCTTTTCGTCATAGCAATAAGAAGGAAAAATCAAATTCATATGAAAAAAGAAAGATTAGATTTAAACAATTCAAATAATCTATTCAAAACATCAGAATTTATTCTGATCTGTGTTTTGAGTTGTCTGGGAATTCCTATCGAGGCTTTGGAAAGGGATTGCAGAAATCCAGATAAAGTTATTGCCGTCTTTAAGAAAACTGAAAGTATGGATAAAATTTTGGAAGATTTTTGGAAACGGCAAATTAAGGTCGAGCCTATTTCTTTTTGGGCAACGGTGCGGGAAATAAAAAGCCGCATCCGCTCCGAAGCAGAATATGATTACTAAGGAAGAATTGGAAGAATTAAGAAAGATTTGGCAGGAAGAGCATCCAGGTAAGGAAATTAACGATGAGCAATTGCTGGCAATGGCTCAGCGACTCTTAACTGCCACAGAAATCATTTACCGACCTATTCCAAAAGAGAAAGCCGATAAATTCAGGAAAATTAAAACAACTTAAATCTATGAATGAAATTAGATTAGATAAAAATAAAATAGAGTGTTTTAAGGGCGAGTTCCTGCATCCCTCCTTGGATGTAAAAAACAATGTTGCCATTTTAGGATTCAGGTTTATTGCCAAAGATTTGAAAGAAAAAGAGATCTTCATTGCCACTATGGGGGAAAACATTGCCATTCATCAAGATAATCATTTTGAATTCGAAAACAAACGATACTTCATTGAAATAAAAGGCAGATTATTGGCGAGAATAGAAGAAAGATGGGATTTGGAGAATCTGTTCACTTTCATTGAAGGCTACAATTCAGCCAAGCTAAATGCCCTCTACCCTAAAAAGATATTTGAAGAGATTAAAGGGCTGTCTAAGAAATACATCGAGCTGGAAAAAGAAGAAGATTATTCTCTAATAACCTCCTGGATAATCGGAACTTATCTTTTCCCGATTTTCTCTGCCTATCCATTCTTGCACATTAAAGCGCCAAAGCAATCTGGCAAAAGCCAGTGTCTCAATTTCTTAAAGCAATTATGTTTTAATGCTGTTAAAGCCAAACCGAGCCTGCCAGCTTTAAGCGACACCGTTGATTCTTTGAGAGGAACTTATCTAATAGACCAGGCTGATGTCTTAAAGCGCAAAGGAAGCGAAGAGCTGATGGAAATCCTGACTGACTCTTACAAAAAAGAGGGCGGCAAAAGAAGAATCAGGTTTTCTGAAAAAAGAGGCGGCTGGAAAACCATTGAGCAGGAAACATACAGCCCAAAAGCCTTTGCCTCAGTAGGAGAACTCTCTGAAGATTTGGCTGACCGATGTCTGACTATCCCCCTTATTAAGAGCAAAAAGAATTTCCCTGAACCTTCTGAAGAAAGCGATGACTGGAAAGAGATAAGAGGTAATTTGTATAAAACCTTTTTGACCCAGTTTTCTTTACTGAAAAGCAGTTACGAAGTTTTCAAAATTCACTACAGACAAAACTCTGAGATTATCGGCAGAGATTTAGAGTTATGGCTGCCTATGGAAACAATTCTGAAACTTAATACCGAAGAAAAGGAGCTAAACCAATTAAGAAAAAGATTCAGGCAACTTTACGGCTATACCGAATATGAACCCAGTGAATTAGAAAAGGAAGCTATAAAAAGCGTTTACGATTCCTTCGATGAAAAAGAGGCTGTCCTGTTAAGACCTCAAGAAATCAGAGAAAGAATAAATGAGGATGCCTGGGAAGATAAGTGTTTAACTCTGCATCAGAAAGACATCAGAATTGGATACATTATCAAGAAGTTTAACCTTTCCAGTGAAAAGAAAACAACCAATAAGGGCGTGGCTTATCTTTTTGAAAAAGAAAAGGTTGAGAAAATAAATAACCTTTACTGTAAAGACGAAAATAACACTTCACTGTCTTCACTTTCAGCAGAATCATCAGAAAATACCGATAAAAACCCTGAAAAAATCAGTGAAAACTCCAACGCTACTAACACTCCACAGTGAGGAGTTAACACTTCACTGTGGAGACTTCGGTCTCCAAACTCTCCACTCCTAGAAGCCTGATTTTAAGATAAAAATATACAGGAATTAAGATAGTGAAGTGTGTGAAGTGTTTTTACAAAATATGAGCAAAGAAATCATACCATCCAAAAACAGAGAGATACTCAAAAATCAAGACTTGGATGAAAGCGTGGCTTTTTTCAAAAAGACAGTAAGCAATGTAACGAAGGTCTTTTTTGAGCCTTATGGTGCAGACGGAATTTATCGAGAATTCAAAGAAGCGGTTAAATCGCTAAGAGAGGCGAAAAACAAAAAGGAAGAGGAGGGGGCAAATAAGAAATTAAGCAAGCTCAGCCAGGAAGCAGTATCTTTAATGTGTTATCCCTGGGGAGAGCTTTCTTTCTGGCCTGTTGACAAAGAAAATACAGATATTCTGAAAAAGATGCGTAACTCTCTGGTAGATGAATATTGCCCCAAAACACCAACTGAATTAAGCCTAATCGATATTATTGCCACTGCCTACTACAACTTTATGAGAAACAGTAGAATTTTAAACTTTCATTTAATGAAAAAAGATGAAGACGAAGAAGACAAAGTGTTTGTCTCTTACGATCCCAATACAATGAAGGCAGCCAAAGAAGCCTCAAAAGCCGTGGATTTAGCCTATAGGCAGTTTACCAACTCAATCATTCTCTTGAAAGAAATAAGGCAGCCGAAGCTGAATATTCATGTAAAAACCGAAAATGCCTACCTTGCCAAAAACCAGCAGGTAATCAATGTTAAAAAATCAAACAGTAGAAAAGAGAAAATTATTAACAATAGATGATTTCGGAACTTTTATGAGAATTTTTATTGAGCAATGCCAAAAAATCAATATCAATAATCTGGTAAGGGATATACGAACCGAAGTTAAGGAACTGCGTCTTAAATTAAAATTGCAGGAAATCGGGCAAAACATTGAGATAACCTCATCCCCCTGTTATTTTGGCAAAGAAAGATTCTGGTTTATCTGCCCTAAATGCAAAGGGAGAATGGGAACATTATATAAACCGCCGACCCAGAATATCTTTCTCTGTAGAAAATGCCATAACTTAAGATATATGAGCTCGAGCCATCACCAAATGATGGAAGAAAAAATGAGAAAGAAATTTAAAAAAACAAAATAATAGTTATCCACTTGACTTGTTTTCTGGATAAGCACATTGTTCGTGTTGAGAGAAGAGTTTAAAAGCAAACAAACTGGCTGACGCTCCAGCCCTGAAAATGGCTCAGGCGGAGCGTCGTCTGAGCCATTTTCAATAGCATGCTCCAACAACCAAACCAGGAGAAAATCAAATACTTTGTTTACTGCCGAAAATCCTCTGAGCCAGAAGAAAGGCAGGCGCTTTCTATTCCCAGCCAGATAGACAAGGCAAATGAAATGTTTGCTGACTTAAAAGTTGTTAAAATCTTAACTGAAGAAAAATCTGCTTTTCTGCCATATAACCGCCCAGTATTTGCCAGTATGATAAAACGAATTAAAGCAGGAGAGGCTCAAGGAATTATTGCCTGGCATCCTGACCGTCTGGCAAGAAATGAGATTGACGCAGCCACCATAACCTATATGATCAGGACTGGCGAGATTAAAGACTTAAAGTTCGGTTCTTATCATTTTGATAATTCGCCTGAAGGAATAATGATGCTCCAGATAGCCATGTCCCAGTCCCAGTACTCCTCAGCCAAACTAAGCAAGGACGTAAAGCGAGGTTTAGAGAAAAAAGTAAAAATGGGCTGGCTGCCAGGAGTAGCTCCACAGGGATATTTAAACAGCAAGGTTAAAAACAGAGGTGAAAATGATATTTCCAACGATTCAGAACGTTTTCCCCTGATCAGAAAGATGTGGGATTTGATGCTGGCAGGAAATCATACTCCGCCTCAAATCTTGGACATCGCCAATAATGAGTGGGGCTATAGAACGGCCAAAAGAAAAAGGAGTGGCGGGAATCCTTTATCAAGAAGTGGGATTTACAAGATTTTCACCAATCCTTTTTATTATGGCTGGTTTGAGTATCCTGCAAAAAGCGGAGTCTGGCACAAAGGTTCTCACGAACCAATGATAAACCAGGAAGAATTTGACCGAGTTCAACTATTATTGGGACGTAAAGGAAAACAAAAACCTCACGAGAGAACCTTTGCTTTCACGGGACTAATTGCCTGCGACGAGTGCGGAAGCGCAGTTACAGCTGAAGAAAAGAATCAGATTATCTGTTCTGAATGCAAACGTAAATTCTCTTACGAGAATAAAAGAATCTGCCCGAAATGCAATACTGCTATAGAAAAAATGAAAAAACCAACAATCTTAAAGTATGTTTATTACCACTGCACCAGAAGGAAAAACCAAAACTGCAGCCAAAGAGAATATATAGAAGTAAAGCAATTAGAAAAACAGATAGACGAGTATTTGTCTGGAATTCAGATAAACCAGAAATACTTGGACTGGGCGCTTAATCACCTGCGAAAAGCCAATAAATTGGAGGTACTTACCAGAAATCAAATTCTTCAGTCCCAGCAAAAAGCCTATACCGACACAATCAGACAGTTAGACGAAGTAATGGAAAAAAAGCTCTTAAGCAAGAACTTAACGCCAGACGAAGAAGAATTCCTTGAAAGAAAGAAACAAGCTCTCTTAAAGGAAAAAGAGAGCTATCAAGAACAACTAAAAGACACTGACCGCAGAGTTGACCAATGGCTGGAACTTTCAGAGAGAACCTTTAATTTCAGCCGCTATGCCCGCTTCTGGTTCAACGAAGCTGTTGAAAAAGGAGACCTACAGAGGCAAAGAGAGATTTTCAGCACGCTTGGTTCGAACCTAAGATTAATGAATAAAAAACTGCGGATTGAACCAGCAGAACCATTTGAAACCATCAGGAAGGGATTAAAGGCAGTTCCCGAAGCAAAACTTGCGCTCGAACCTGCCAAAATAGCCCTAAATGAACGGAAAAGAGCGGTTTCTGTCACTCTAAATCCACGATGGCGGAGGAGGTGGGACTCGAACCCACAACCCGCTTTTTAAACAGGTGCAGTTTAGCAAACTGCTGGCTTGCCATTCGCCGCACTCCTCCAATTACGCTTAATTCTAACAATTTAGCTCTACTTAGTCAATTTGAAAAACAGCTAATTCTATGATATTGTAAAGTAAAGTCCCTATAGCTCAATGGACAGAGCGCAGCCCTGCGGAGGCTGATATCGAGGTTCAACTCCTCGTAGGGACACCATCTCTCCTTGAGACTCCCGCCTCAAAACACTTCTCTTTGCTCTTTGACAACATGAGGACGCTGCCATGAAAAAACCGCACCAGAGAAAGGACGATGTCCTTAATAATCCTTGTTTGTCTAGAAATAATCCTTCTAACCATAATTTATCCCCAAAAGAAAAAGAAGAAAGAGTGAAAAAGATTTTATCAGAAGCAGCAGAAAGAAAAAGAATAAACAAAGTTATTGATTCTTTCTTAAGACAATTCAGGGGAAAATCACTTATTCAAATACTGCCTGTCTTAGAAAAACACTGCTCTATTGAAATAGTAGAGTTAGCGGTTGAGAGGATTGAAAAGAACCAAAGAAAAAAGCTGACAATTGAAGATATGGCTTTTCTAAAAGAAGTAAAAGCGCGCCTAGCTGAAAAGCGTAAGTAAGTAAAGCGTCCAGCCACCTGCCGTCAGCATAAGTTTGACGGCTTTATTTATTAATCAAAATAATACAAATTTGGTAGAATAAACAAAAGGTATGATTTCTTTATCAACACCTATTGAAAAAATCCCAAGAATAGGACCTGTCTCTTTAAAAAAGCTGAAGAGATTAGGTATTAGAACAATCAATGACATGCTTTTTCATTTCCCTTATCGCTATGAGGACTTTTCGAATTTAATACCTATTTCTGAATTAAAGATAAATGAAATATGCACTGTTTTCGGCAAAGTGACTGAAATTAAAAATACCAAAACCTGGAAAAAAAGAATGATGCTGACTCATATCATCTTAGAGGATAAAACAGGGGCGGTGAAAGCAGTCTGGTTTAATCATCCGTATATTATAAAGATGGTGGAAAAGGGAGACAGCATCTTTTTATCGGGTAAATTAACTATTGGAAAACAAGGGATATATTTCAGCAATCCAAGCTATGAAAAAGCAAATGAGATATCCAATCTCAAGCATACTGCCAGATTAGTGCCTGTTTATCCGGAAACAGCGGGCTTGTCTTCGCGCTGGTTCCGCTATATCTTAAAACCTTTAATTAATGAATTCGGTGATAAAATAGTTGAAACCCTGCCAGAGAAGATAATCAAAGAAAATAATCTCCTTTCTGTAAAAGAAGCTCTCTGGCAGATTCATTTCCCTGATTCTTTTGAATCGGTGAAAAAAGCTAAAGAAAGATTTTCTTTTGAAGAGCTTTTCTTCATTGAATTGTACGTATTAAAAGAAAGATCCAAGATAGCAAAAGAAAAGGCTGTTTCCTTTCCCTTTAATCTCAAACTCATCAAATCTTTTATAACTTCTCTTTCTTTTAAATTAACCGATGCCCAAAAGAAATCAGCTTTTCAGATTCTAAAAGATTTAGAAAAAGAAAGACCGATGAATAGATTACTTGAAGGCGATGTCGGCTCGGGCAAAACCGTAGTAGCGGTATTAGCGGCCCTTATAGTTTCTAAAGCAAAATACCAAACTGCTTTTATGGCTCCTACTGAAATTCTGGCAAAACAGCATTTCCACAATGTTTCAAGGTTCTTAAAAGACTTTAATTTAAATATCGGGCTTTTAACAGGCAAACAAGACCAGTTTTTCTCTAAGAAGTTAAAAAATCAAGTAATTGAGATTTCCAGAAGGAAAATCCTTGAAAAAGCCAAAGAGGGTGAAATTGATATTCTGATAGGAACCCACGCCTTGATTCAAGAAAAAGTTAAGTTCGGAAAGCTGGCTCTTGTAATCTTGGATGAACAGCATAGGTTCGGAGTAAAACAAAGAGCAAAGCTTGTTTTAAAAGACAACCAAAAAATCCCTCACCTTCTTTCAATGACTGCGACTCCTATTCCAAGAACCCTGGCTCTGACTATCTACGGAGACTTAGACCTTTCTATAATAGATGAGCTTCCGAAAGGAAGAAAGAAAGTAATTACAGAAATAGTCAGCCCGAATGAAAGATTTAAAACCTATAAGTTTATAACAAAAGAGGTTAAAAAGGGCCGCCAGGTTTTTGTTATCTGTCCTAGAATTGAAGCTAAAAATAATGAAAAATCTCTAAACTGGGCTGAAGTAAAAGCAGTAAAAGAAGAATATGAAAAACTCTCAAAGGATATCTTTAAAGATTTAAAGGTTTCAATGCTTCATGGAAAAATGGCATTGAAAGAAAAAGAAAAGGTGATGATTGATTTCAAGAACAAAAAAACAGATATCTTAGTGTCAACATCTGTTGTTGAAGTTGGGGTTGATATACCTAATGCAACAGTAATGATGATTGAAGGGGCTGAAAGATTCGGTCTTGCCCAGCTTCATCAGTTCAGAGGACGAGTAGGCAGAGCTGGCTACCAGTCATACTGCTTTTTATTCACTGAGTCTCCTGCAATTAAAACCCAGCAAAGATTAAGGGCATTAATAAGCTGTGAAAACGGGTTTGCCCTAGCAGAAAGAGACTTGGAAATAAGAGGTCCTGGGAACTTCAGCGGAACCAGACAGTGGGGAATCCCAGACTTGATGATGAACTCTTTAAAAGATATTTCTTTGGTTGAAAAAACCAGAGAACTGGCAAAACAGATTTTAATTGAAGATCCCCAATTAAAGAAATACCCTGTTTTAAAAATAAGGGTTAATAAGCTTGAAAAGAAAGTACATCTTGAATGATAAGTTTCTTATTCTTTTCTTTCTTTTTCAGTAACCCAAAAACCCATATATTTTCCAAGCATAAGCCTAATCTGGGCGTCAAAAGCAGGAAGAGAAAGAAAAAACACCATTGTTAGAGGGAATAAAAACCAGCCTGCTATAAAAACTAGGTATTTGAAAGGGCCGTAATCCGGGGGCTTTGGAGGAAGAATTAAAAAGCTGAAGTAAATGGAGCTTATAAGCCCTATCATAGAAATTGTTAATATCCTGCTCATTATCCTGGGAAGATTATACGAAATTAAGGTTTGAGAAAATTCAGCTCTTCCTAAAAATAGAGGAAGCCAGCCCAAAGCAAATATCAAAATGCTGGCAGTTGTCCAGGATATATGCTCTCCTATCAGCTCAAAACTTAGATTGAACTTCTTGGAAAAAGGTATTTTCTTGTTTTTAATAAACCCAAAGAGAAAATAAGGGATATCTGCCACTCCATAGGCCCATCTTCTCTGCTGTTTGTAAATGTTTATCATTGTCCTGATGAAATTCTTTGCCGCATTGGCATCCATGGAAATGGGATAATATATGGGTTTAACCCGGTAATTGCCGTCATATTTTAGAAAACACTGCCAAAAGATCCTTGAATCATCAGAGACAACGTTTATCTGTTTAAAGCCAACGTCTGTTAGCGCTGAAAAACTCATTGAATGAGATGAAAAAGTAATCAGTTTCTCAGGACGCTCTTGGTTCATAGTATGCCAAAAGGTAGAAGAAAAGGCAAAGATTCTTGAGATAACCGGAGCCTGCCAGATGTTATTAATATAGAAAGGAATAGGCTGATAGCTGGTTCTGGTAGGCTCTTTGGATGTAAGGTAATAATAGGTCAGACAGCTAAAGTATTTTGGAAAGATGCAGGTGTCTGCGTCAAAAGAAGAAAATATTATATTCTGATAAGGAATCTTCAACTCATCAATAATAAACTCTTTTGCCTTTTTTGCCGCCCAAGTCTCATTGGATCCTTTGCCTGCTATTTCTCCAAAGATATTATCAGGATGCCAGGTAACTAAGAATTTAAAAAAGCAGTCTTTAAATTCTTTTTCTATCTCCAGAGCAACAGGCTCAGCAGAATTTCTTACTTTTTCCTCGCATCCTAAAACTATAATCATTTTACCTTTTGGATAATCAGAGTTCTTAATAGAATTCAAGGTATCTTTTATTATCAATAAAGATTCCTCATACATAGGGATAACGATTAAGTGGTATATTTCCTTCCAATCATCTATGTCTGAAATCTGATAACAAGCCGATGGCAGTTGATTAAGTTTTTCTATCCAATCAACCTTTTCATTTTTTTCCATTTTTTTGTATCCGGTCCAAAGATAAAAAGAAAAATAAATGGTTCTAAAAAACCAGTAGATTACAAAAGTAATAATAAAAAGAGCCACCCAGAAAGGGAAAAGCCAGGATAATATTACTGCTAGAAATATAATGAGAAGGCTGAAAAAACCGGGAAGAATCTCAAATATTCTATATACTATTCTTTCTTTGAACCTTTCTAAATCAGAAGCTTTTCCTATTTTAAGATAATCTTGCATAAGTTAGAACGCGGTCCCACGGAGAATCGAACTCCGATTTACGCATTGAAAGCGCGTTGTCCTAACCGTTAGACGATGGGACCGTTTATTATAAAATATCTTAAAAATTGAAAAAAATCAACCTTTCTGTTAAACTTTAATCAAATTTAAACTATGAAAATCCTTGCCATTGAAACATCGTGCGATGATACATCAATCGCTGTAATTGAAGCCCGAAGTAAAAAAGGAGCTGATTTTAATATCCTATCAGATCTAGTCTCCTCTCAAATAGAAATCCATAAAGAATGGGGGGGAGTTTATCCAACCCTGGCTAAAAGAGAGCATCAGCGCAACCTGACTTATGTCCTAAAAAAGGCCTTAAAAGAAAGCAGCCTCCTAAAAATTAAAAAAGCATCAAAGGTTAAAGGTTCTAAATTAAAAGCAATCAACTCTATATTAAAAAGAGAGCCCGAATTATTAAAGAAGCTGATTCCCTTTTTTGAAAAATACGAAAAACCTGATATCGACCTTATCTCTGTTACAATCGGTCCCGGGCTTGAGCCTTGCTTATGGGTTGGAATAAACTTTGCCAAAGCCCTCTCTTATCTTTTCAATATCCCGGTTGTCGGAGTAAATCATATTGAATCCCATATCTTGGTTAATCTTTTAAATAACAAATGTCTATTCCCTGCAGTCTGCTTGGTTGTCTCAGGAGGACATACTCAGCTAATACTTATGAAAGGCATTGGAAAATACAAAATAATCGGGGAGACAAAAGACGATGCAGCCGGAGAATGCTTTGACAAGGCGGCTAAGATTTTAGGCCTTGGTTATCCGGGAGGTCCTGTAATTTCTAAAAATGCAGAAGGGAATACGACATCTGAAATTAAACTGCCAAGACCAATGATTTACAGCAAAGATTATGATTTCAGCTTTTCAGGATTAAAGACAGCCGTTTTATACTCCTGGCAGGAAATAAAAACATCAAGAAGAAAAAAGATTTTAAAACAAATGTGCTACGAAATTCAAGAAGCCATTGTTGATGTTTTAATCAAAAAGACTATCAAAGCGGCATACGACTATAAGGCTAAAACAATAATATTGGGAGGGGGAGTTTCAGCAAATGAAAGATTAAGAAAGCAGCTTAAAGAAAAAGTGCGAGGTGAATTCCAGCTTCTAATCCCAAAGAAGAATCTATCAACAGACAATGCTGTAATGGCCGGTATATCCGGATTCTATCAAAGGAGTAAAAAAACACCTTGGAGAAAATTAAAGGCAAAAGCTAATTTAAGGATATAATAATTAAATCTGAGGGATTTGACTCTTAAAGTCTAATTATTTTTATTTAAAATAAAAAACCTCTTTGGGTTTTCACCCATTGAGGTAAGCGAAACTATTGTTTCGCCTTTGAATTTACGTCGCATATGCGACGACAACTACCACCTCCAAGGAGCAAGTGGATCAGGTCCCTTGGGAAGAGTCGTGGGCTCAATCCCACGAAAAGAAAGCGGTGGCAGAGGTCCGAGCTGACGGAAGTTAACCGTCGTGTCGCCGATTCCGATGCTGACTTGGCTATGAAGACCATGAGAACCGGTCTCAGGACCATGCATGCCAATCCCCCGAAAATCGGGTTGCTCAACCAACGTCCTTTGAGTGTCCCGCATCAGAGCGAGCATCGAAGGATCGTAGTTTAAATCAGTGTGTTTTTTCATATAGGATTACCTCCTATAGAGTGAAGGAACTGAACATTATGGCACCTCGCCATAACAATTATATAATAGGATATTAATATTGTTTGTCAACCCCCCTGTTGATTTTTAACCTAGACTTAAAATAAAAAAGAACGGTTAATCAACCGTTTCTTTAATTGCTTTTTGAAGCTTTTCAGTATTTCTTAAAACATCCTCTTTGGTAAATACCATTCCTATTTGCCTGACATACCAATTATATCCTGCGGCTGAAAGAATTAATCGGGCAACATCTACTGCGTCAACCAAACGAGTAAAATAGGTATAGGCGCCTTTAATCCTAATGTTTGCTCCGCCAGGACCATCAATCCCAATCTCCCAGTTATTCTCCGAACCAAAGGATAAAATACCGATAAACGTCAGAATATTTCCTATCTTGTCTTTTTCAAAGGGAGGTTTTGCCAACAAAGACCTCCAGTCAACTTTTACGCTCTCGCCTTCAAGTTTTATTAATTCTTCGGCATATTTTTCAAAATCAGAAATAGTCTGCCTCTCTATGCATAACGGACATCTTGATGAATCGTTAGGGATATAAAAATAAAACCCCTTATGTCTTAAGCTTATAAACCCCAGTGGAGAAATTCTTTCTCCGCAGATGCATGTCTCAGCCATAGCTGCTTCTCCTGTCAAAGAACTTATAAATTATGATAACAAATGAATATAGCGCGTCAATAGTTTGCTGAAAAATCCCTATTCTGTTAATATTTACTAATATGGAACTAGCTAAATCTTACAACCCCAAACAAGTTGAAGATAAAATCTACCGATTATGGGAAAAATCGGGCTTTTTTAACCCGGACAAGCTCCCTAAAAGGCACAAAAAACCCTATTCAATTGTGATACCTCCTCCCAATGTAACAGGAGAACTTCATATGGGTCATGCTTTAAATGCCGTAATTCAGGATATTTTAATAAGACAGAAAAGAATGAAGGGTTTTAAAACTGTCTGGATTCCGGGAACCGACCATGCCGGAATCGCCACTCAGAACGTAGTTGAGAAAAAACTTAAAAAAGAGGGTAAAACAAGGTTTGATTTAGGCCGTGAAAAATTCGTAGAAGAGGTTTGGAAATGGAAACAGCAGTATGGGAATATAATTTTAGGCCAATTTAAGAAAATAGGCTCTTCCTGCGACTGGTCAAGAACAAGATTCACAATGGATAAAGATTACAGCCTGGCAGTAAAAGAAGCATTTATGCATTATTATAAAAAAGGCTGGATTTATAAAGGGAAAAGAGTCATTAACTGGTGCCCGAGATGCTCAACAAGTTTGTCTGACCTTGAGTTGGAATACAAAGAAGAAAAAGGAAATCTATACTACATTAAATATCCTTTAAAAAAAGATTCTGAAAGATTTATCATTGTTGCCACCACCAGGCCGGAAACAATGCTTGGAGACGCTGCTGTAGCTGTTAATCCCAAAGATAAAAGATATGAACATTTAGTCGGAGAAAAAGCAATTCTTCCGA
This sequence comes from Minisyncoccota bacterium, assembly GCA_028687715.1. Taxonomy (GTDB): domain Bacteria; phylum Patescibacteriota; class Minisyncoccia; order Minisyncoccales; family GWA2-38-27; genus JAQTZP01. Next base: position 10,836 of record JAQTZP010000006.1, on the reverse strand, counting down.
TAGCAAACAGGGAGATACCGATTATCGCTGATGAAATGATTGACCAGAACTTTGGAACAGGAGCAGTAAAGGTAACCCCAGCCCATGATTTGGCTGATTATCAGATAGGCTTAAAGCATAAATTAAGCTTAATTGAAATCATTGACGAAAAAGGAAGGATCACGGATAAAGCTCCCTTAAAATACCAGAATCTCAAAGCGCTTGAGGCAAGGCAAATGATAGTTGAAGATTTGAAGGACCAGAATCTGATAGATAAGATTGAAGATTATACTCATCAGATTCCAAAATGCTACCGCTGCGGCGCAGGCATTGAATTTATACCTTCTGACCAATGGTTTTTAAAAATGGAAAAGCTGGCTCAGAAAGCAAGGAATCCGGTAAAAGAGAAGAAGACAATATTTTACCCAAAAAGCTTTGAAAAGCCTTATCTTGACTGGCTTAAAAACATTAAAGATTGGTGCATCTCCCGTCAGATCTGGTGGGGTCATAAAATACCGATTAAAGGAGAAAATGACGTCCTTGATACCTGGTTTTCTTCTGCCTTATGGCCTTTTGCGGCCTTTGGCTGGCCCAAGAAAACAAAAGATTTAAAAGAGTTTTATCCAACCGCAGTTTTATCAACTGCCAGGGATATTATAAATTTATGGGTCGTAAGAATGATTTTCTCGGGCATGGAATTTATGAATAATAAGCCTTTTAAAGATATCTATATCCATGCCACTATTTTAACAAAAGATGGAAAAAGAATGTCAAAATCCCTAGGCACAGGAATAGACCCTTTAAAGCTGATAGATGAATACGGGGCTGATGCTGTAAGATTCGGCATCGCCTATCAGATTATGGGAAATCAGGATATAAGGTTTTCAACAGATAATATTCTAATGGGTAAAAAATTTGCCAACAAGATATGGAATGCCTCCAGGTTTGTCCTTTTTCAATCATCAAATTTAGAATTACCAAAACTAAATCTTAAAGAACAGAAACTAACCCAAACTGACAAAGAAATACTTAATAAGCTGAATAAAACAATAAAGTCGGTGAATAAAGACTTAGACAGCTTTCAATTTGGAAGAGCTGCTCATACCTTATATGATTTTTTCTGGCACGATTTCTGCGATATATATATAGAAGAATCAAAGAATCAGAATAATGAAAAAACTAAAAGCATCCTATTATATGTTTTATTAAACTCTTTAATTCTTTTGCATCCCTTCATGCCTTTTATAACAGAAGAGATTTATCAAAAGATTCCCCTAAAAGACAAAAAAGAGTGTATAATGATAGAAGAATGGCCTAAATAATAATCATGGATTATACCTTCTATATCATCTTAGGACTGATTCCAAGCTTTATCTGGCTTTTATTTTTTTTAAGGAAAGACTCTCATCCGGAATCAAATAAAATGATTATTAAGGTTTTTTTATTAGGAATGGTTGCTGCTTATTTTGCCGCCTACATAGAACATATATTGGTTTCATCGTTAAAAAACATAACAGACATCTGGCTTTATTCATTCCCTGTTATATATACAATTCTTTATCATTTTTTAGCCATAGCCTTTGTAGAAGAATATGTTAAGTATCTGGCAGTCAGATTACAAGCCCTAAGAAGCTCTGAGTTTGATGAACCTACAGACGCAATGCTTTATGTAATTATCGCAGGACTAGGCTTTGCCGCTTTAGAAAACATCTTAGTGTTATTCATGCCTTTTGATAAAGCGCTTCTTGATACTCTTACCATTGCCGGCTTCAGATTCATAGGCGCTACATTCCTTCATGCGCTATGTTCAGCAGTAGTAGGCTATTTTCTGGCTTTATCTTTATATGAAACAAAGAAAAGATTCCTCCTTATAACCCTGGGCCTTATTATTGCATCGTTCTTGCACGGCATCTATAATTTCTCTATAATGAAGATAATTGATAATACTAATTTTATCTTTGTCCCAATATTTCTTTTAATAAGCGTTGCTGTATTTGTGTCTTTTGGATTTAAAAAGCTTAAAAATATGGCAAGTGTCTGCAAAACAAAATGACTTCTTTTTTTGACAAATTAAAAAAGGGAATGGATATTGAAACACGGGCTAATCTTAAAAAAGAGAAGATAGAGCCTATAGAAGATATTAGTTCTTTCGAGGACCCTGAAGAGTTTGAGCAAAGCCTCATAAGCGAAACTCCTCAAGTAAAAGAGGCTTCTCTCTCAAATGCTGTTTCTAAGATTTTTAATATAGAAGGAGAGAAGAAGAAAAAGAAGAAGAAAAAGCCTGAAAAGATAAAAGTAGAGGTAGTGCCTAAAGAACCTGAACCAATAAAAGAAGTAAAAACCAACAAGAAGGAATGGTTTGAATCAGAAGGCCAATTAGTAGTTGATGTTTATGAGGCAGATGGAGAGGTTGTAGTTCAATCAGCTATCGCGGGACTGAAACCAGAAGACTTGGATATCTCGATTGAGAAAGATATGATAGTAATAAAAGGGGAGAGAAAAGAAATAAGGGAAAAAAGCGATAAGAACTATTTCTTCCAAGAATGCCACTGGGGGAAATTCTCAAGAGAAATCATCCTCCCTGTTGAAGTTGACGGAGCCAGAGCAAAAGCAGACTTAAAGGAAGGTATTCTGACAATAAGGATGCCTAAGATTGAAAGAGAAGGGGTAAAGAAAATAACGATAAGATAATAAATAAAACAGGCATAAATCTCTGCCTGTTTTTTTTATGGGCAGGGTGGGACTCGAACCCACAACCTTTAAAGGACATGGTCCTAAACCATGCGCGTTTGCCAGTTTCGCCACCTGCCCTTAGTTCTTAATTTAATTGAAAATAAGATAAAAAGCAAATACTTATTCTTAAATAAAAACAAAGGAATAGAATTTCCTTTGTTTTAGATATTTTAAAATAATATTTATCTTGACTTGGTTAAATCGAAAAGGCGCTTTTTACAAAATCTGCTAGTACTACTGCGACAACTACAACAACTATACCAATAATAGCATATAATATCATGTTACGAGCTTTACCTAACTTATCAGAATCTCCCTGGGCTGTAATAAAATAATAACCAGCTATCATAATAAAAATAGCGGCTACAGAGGCCACGAAATATCCTAACCAAGAAATTATCCTATCAAGAACCCCTTGTACTCCTCCTGTTTGACCAAAAACAAAAACAGGAACTAATGTTAATACTAAAGTTAAAACTAAAATATTCTTTTTCATCTTTATATTTTTTTAATCTTATTTATACGACCTTTTATTTAAAAGATTGTTGTAATAAGGGTAACTAATGCGCTGGCAGATAAAACAATAATCATTCCAATAACAGTCCATAATATAAGTCTTTGAGCTGTTTGAATCTTTTCAGGGTTCCCCATTGATGTAACAAAGAAATATCCAGCAATTATTATCATAATAGGCGCAACAAGTAAAGAAATAGTCCTTACAAGATTAATCAGTCTTACAATAAACTGACCAAATGTATTTGAACTTATAGGATTATCTATTGCAAGAGCGCTTATTGTCAAAGGAAATAAAATCAATAGAGTCATCAAAGATAAGGTTTTAAATAATCTCTTCATATAATTAAATCTCACTTTTTTATAAAAATCAAGCCGAAATGGTATTTGCCGGGCTGAAACTCCTTCTTTAGCTTAAAGTTAAGCTTCTCTGATAATTTCTTAACCTCCTCTGATGAAACCCTTCCTTTGTTCGGTCCTTGGGATACTTTCTTAAGCCAGTCAATCACTACTAATTCCCCTTTCTGCCTTAAGACCCTTTCAGCTTCTTTTAGTATAGCATTTTTATTATCTGACTGAAATAAAACATTTGAAATTAAAACCAAATCCAAAGAAGAATCAGGCAGAGTTGAGCCGTGAGGCTTTTCTAAATCACACCTTATAATCCTTACGTTTTTAATTCTTTTAAAAAAAAGAAGTCCTTTTAAGGATGATAAGGGCGCTTCTTGGATATCTAAAGCATAAACCAGTCCGTCTTCAAGTCTTTTAGCCAAAGGAATTGTAAAACCGCCTGAACTGGAGCCGAAATCAGCTGCTGTCATATCAGAACGAAGGTTAATCTGGTTTAAAACTTCATCTGGGTTTAAGAAATCCATATTATTTATATACACATTGCTGAGGCAACTTTATCTTTATCATCAAGCCTCATTATTCTTACTCCCTGAGTTGGACGGTTAAGCTTAGCAATCGAAGATATCTTGGTCCTTATCACCTGCCCTTTTTGGGAGATTACGATTAAGTCTTCTTCTTCATCTCCTATTAAAACCTTGGAAAACACCAACCTGCCTGTCTTTGGAGTAATATTGGCTGTTTTAATGCCTGTTCCGCCTCTTTTCTGAAGCCTGTATTCTTTAACATCTGTTCTTTTTCCATATCCGTTTTCTGTGACCACCAAAAGATACTGCTTTAATTCTTTTTTATTCTTTATAACATCCATTCCTACAACTTCGTCTGATTTCTTTAAATAAATCCCTCTGATGCCTGAAGCAGGCCTGCCCATTTCCCTTATTTCTTTTTCCTTAAACCTGATTGACTGACCCCCGGAAGTGACAATTATTACCTCTTCTTCTCCTGTGCTTTTAGCTACTTTTTTCAACAGGTCGTCTTTCTTGAGTCCGATAGCCACCAAACCTGATTTGCGAATGTTTTTAAACTCCTCAAGCGCTGTTCTTTTAATTATACCATTTTTAGTAACCATTATTAAATCTTTTATCTTTTCTTCTATGTCCTTTTTCTCAATGGTTAAAAGAGAAAGGACTTTTTCTTCAGAGGAAACCTCTAAGAAATTCAAAAGACCCCTACCTCTGGCAACTCTTGTTCCCTCTGGAATTTCATAAACCATTGTTTTGAAAACCTTGCCTGAATCAGTAAAGAAATACAAAGAATCGTGAGTTTCGGCAGGCAGAAAATGCTCTACGATATCATCCTGCAGTGTCTTCATGCCTAAAATGCCTTTTCCCCCTCTTTTCTGTATTTTGTAGGTAGAGGGATTGATTCTTTTGATATATCCTCCCTGGGTTAAAGTTATAATTGTTTCCTCATGAGGTATTAAATCCTCCTCTGCTATTTCTCCAACCTGCTGAGATAAAACCTTTGTTTTCCTTTCATCTCCAAACTCCTGTTTTAATTCTATAAGCTCTTTTTTAACCACTTCTTTTATTTTCTTAGGATTATTCAAAACAGAAGTTAATTCTTTAATTTTTAACTGAAGCGCTTTAAGCTCTTCTTCTATTTTCTGACGCTCTAATTTTGCCAAAGCAGACAGCTTTGTTTCAAGTATTGCGTTTGCCTGAATTTCAGTAAGCCTGAATTTCTTCATCAAGTTAATCTTGGCGTCTTCTCTGCTCTTTGAAGACTTAATGGTCTTTATAACAGCATCAATATTATTTAAACACTTATGAAGCCCTTCCAAGATGTGAACTCTTTCCTTTGCTCTTTCTAAATCGTATTTAGTTCTCCTATAAACCACTTCTTTTCTATGGTCTATAAAGAAGTTTAAGGCGTCTGAAAGAGATAAAACCCTTGGCTGGATTCCTTCAACCAAGGCAAGCATATTCAGGTGAAAGGTCTTCTGCAGGTCAGTAAACTTATAAAGCCTGTTTAAAATCTTCTGAGGGAAAGAGCCTTTTTGAAGATCAATTACAATTCTCATTCCTTCTCTGTCTGATTCATCTCTGATATCTTTTATCCCCACTACTTTCTTTTCCTGAACCAGCTTGGCGAACTGCTCTACTAAGGTTGATTTAGAAACCTGAAAGGGAATCTCTGAAATAATAATCTGGCTTAGGCCTGTTTTAGTTTCTGTTATTTCCGCCCTGCCTCTAACTACAATGGGGCCCTTTCCCTGGGAATAAGCAGAGATTATATCATTTTTCCCGTAGATAATTCCTCCGGTAGGGAAATCAGGACCCTTTATAAGTTTAAAGAGGTCTTCAGTTTCAGTCTTTGGATAATCTATTAACTGAATCAAAGCATCAGAGACCTCAGAGATATTATGCGGAGGGATATTGGTAGCCATGCCAACAGCAATCCCGACAGAGCCGTTTAAAAGAAGCTGGGGCAAAGGAGAAGGCAGAACTACCGGTTCTTTCCTGGTTCCATCATAGTTGTCTATAAAGTCAACTGTGTCTTTTGAAATATCTTCCAGCATCTTCTCTCCTATTTTAGAAAGTTTTGCCTCGCTGTAACGCATTGCAGCAGGAGGATCTCCATCTATGGAATTATGGACAAATACCCCTGCATCTAAGAGAAAATTATGTAAATTATCTATTGTTAAATCATAAACATCTTCTTTTGCAGAAAGGGTTTTTATAGAGATTATTTTATGATTATATTTTTCTGAACCTACTGAATTATAAACCATTTCATAACCTTTTAGATTTTTATCCTGTTCTCCGTTATAGAACTTGCTGTAAAAAGGCATCAAAGAATCTTCTGACTTCAAATCTGTTGCCTCCCTATAACTTCCGTCTCTGAGCATAAATCTATGATTTGGGGTGCATTTAACTTTTTCTCCACTATCTAATGTAAGTTCTATTATTCTCTCATTCTTTTTTGTTAGCCGCGGCTTCTTAATTTCTGCGATTTCAACTTTACCGCTTTTTCTATTGAAAGAAAATGTCCAGTGCCTTTTTCCTTTTTTTTGTTCTTTAATTAATTCACTAAATGATAAACTTCTTCCATCGGTTAATCTGATTTTTGTATCTTTTGAAAAACAACCAAAATTCCCTTGACCTTGAATCAAAGGGTATCTTAATGAAAAATCCTGAGCCATTCTTACTAAAGAATCATAAACCGCTACATCGCCATGCGGATGATAACGGCCTAAAACCGATCCCACTACTGTAGCTGATTTTCTGAATTTAGCATTGTGATGAAGTCCTTCTTCCAGCATCGCATACAAAATCCTACGATGAACAGGCTTTAAACCATCTCTTACATCAGGGAGAGCGCGCGCCACAATAACAGACATCGCATAGTCAAGATACGACTCCTTCATCTCTTCAACTATTTCTCTGTCTTTAATACGTCCTATAGTATTTAATTTTGGGGGATTATCCTTAGCCATAATTATTCAGCATCTGGTGTTGCCTCTTTATCATTCATTTCTTCCAACCTTTTTATTTCCTCTTCTATCTGGCTCTTGGCTGAATCTGGAATATTTATACTTTTTATTTCTTCTATCTTATGACTTAATTCTTCAGGCATATCAAATGAAACTTCTTCTTTTAATTCTTTTAAGCTCCTTACAACTCCATTTACATAGAAAAGCATTAAAATAATTCCTAACACAACAACAACAGTCCATAATATTCTTCTTCTAATATGCTCTGGCTGAGCTTGAATCTTTTTTAATAAATTCATCATTAGAGATTAAGGCTCAAGCACCACTATCTTAGCTTCTTCTGACGAAAGGTCTTTCTTTTTAATAGATAATTTGGGCACTGGAGCCAAAGACTTAATTCCCAAAGACTTTAAGAAAACATCTAAGCTGTCTAGCTTCTCTTTGAGCTTGGGAATCTGATAATACATCGGTATGGTAATCTTGGGTTCAATCTGAGATATAATCTTAATAGCTGATTTGGCATCAAGAGATCTTTTTCCTCCTACAGGCACCATTAAAACATCAACTTCTCCTATTTTTTCAAGCTGGTCTGAACTAAGCTCTGTTTGACTGATAAGCCCCATATGGCAGATTTTCATCTCTTCTGTCTCAATTGTAAAGATAGCTGACTTATTCTCGCCTGACGAATCAATGCCCTTGATGTATGCTTCTTTGATATCATATTCTCCAGGCCCATCAATTACAAAAGCGCTGCTTGAAACTCCTTTTATAGATCCAGCATCATGGGTTAGTATTAAAATATCAGCATCAATTTTAGGTAAGCGAAGACCGCTGCCATCGTCAATAGGGTCAATTAATATATTTACCGAGCCGTTTTTAAGCCTTGAGCTGATTATCCTAAAACAGGTCTGGCCGCACCAATTGATATTCATAAAATAAAAAATACAATTTTATTTGCGTTTTAGTCATTTTACCATAAATAGAAATTCAGTTCAATAAGCCGTAAAACTCTTGTCTGATTTTATAATATATGATATATTTGGTTTATACAAAATTATGGAAGCGGCAAAAAGCACAGATAATTATATCAACCTGATTAAAATCCCAAAAAATGGAGAAATCATTGAAGGGAAAATTATAGGCAAAGGAAGATCCTCTGTCTTTATTGATTTGGGAAATATAGGAACAGGCATAATATACGGAAAAGAGTTTTATGAGGCTAAGGATCAATTAAAAAGGTCAAAAGTCGGAGATGTTATCTTTGCCAAAATAGTGGAAACTGAAAACGAAGACGGCTATACTGAACTTTCTTTAAGCAAGGCCGGAAAAGAAATGGCTTGGGATTCTTTAAAGAAAAGGAAAGATGATGATGAGATTTTAATTGTTAAAATCTTGGGCGCCAATAAAGGAGGACTTTTGGCAGAGGTTGAAGGAATACCTGCCTTCTTGCCTGTTTCCCAATTGTCTTCTGACAACTATCCGAAAGTAGAAGGAGGAGACAACTTAAAGATTCTTAAAGCTCTTCAGAAATTTGTAGGCAAAGAAATGGAAGTTAAGATTTTTGACATCAGCTCTGAAGAAAATAAGCTGATTTTATCAGAAAGGGCAAAAGAAACCAGAGAAATAAAAGAAATTCTTAAAAACTACAGTATAGGGGATATTGTTGAAGGAGAGATAACAGGCGTTGTTGATTTTGGGGCGTTTATAAGGTTCTCAGCCAAAGAAAAAACTGCTGAAGGAAAAACTCCAGAGCTTGAAGGGCTTATCCATATTTCAGAACTTGACTGGCGCCTTATAGAAAAGCCAAGCGAAACAGTAAAAGTAGGCCAGAAAGTCAAAGCTAAAATCATTGATATTCAAAATGAAAAGATATCTCTTTCTTTAAAGGCATTGAAAGAAGACCCTTGGAAGGATATTGAAAAGGAGTATAAAAAAGATGATATTATAAAAGGAGAAGTCACAAAGATAAACCCTTTTGGAGCATTTATCCAATTATCTCCAGAGATCCAAGGATTATGCCATATTTCTGAATTTGGAACCCAGAAGAAAATGGAGGAAGATTTAGAGGTGGGTAAGAAATACGACTTTCAAATACTATCAATTGATCCTAAGGAGCATAGAATGAGCTTGAGGTTAAAATAAGCAAAGATAACTCATTTTTTTCAATAAAAAAAGACCGGGCTGACAATAACCCCGGCCATTTTGTATAAGATTTAACAGCGAATTATTCGAATATCATCGTCCTTAATTCTTAGAAAAAGCTTCGGCTTAACCGGAACAGGTTCGGTTCCGATGCGTTTTCCTTGTTCATCTTTCTCCCATTCTATAACAGGACTTCCATCATTGTTTATTAAAGACCTTCTGCTATCAAGATTAATGCTGATAGAATGACAATCGTCAATAATTTCTCCGTTCCTGACAAAAGGATTAAGAAAAGCGCGGACCCTCCATATTGCGTTTTGAGATATACCCAAAAGCGCGTCTAACGTTGAATTCTGATGCTCGATGAGAGCAAAAGAAGGATATGCATTATCCTCTGTGGCGAAAATGAAGCGGACTATGTAATAATTCTTTGCGTACGCATTGGTACGCACTGTATAGAACGCATCAACAAGCACATATCCGACCATCATTAAATCTTTTGGAAAAAGAGAAATAGAAACTTTTTCAACAGGATCAATGAATTTTATTCCTGTTGTTTTTGATCTGCGCTCCATCATTTCGCTGATTGTTTCTTTGGCTTTCTCAGCCAGACCGCTCGGAAGCATCGCCTTGCTGCTAAAAGTAAACTGAAGCATCAACAGCTTTGCCCTGCCTTCCAACAAACCGCTCATATCTTAGCTCCTTTCAAAAAGAACAAATTAGATTATTTTTAAAATATCATAACATTAGATTAGTGTCAATGTTGACAAATCTAATGTTGAGATATAGAATAATAAAATTATCCAGAAAAGGATATAAAGTACATTGACAACCGTTATGGGAGAAAAAGCATGTCTCTGGCCTTGGTCCTCATCGATTGGGAAAATATATCTAAAAAAATCAGAGAACAAAGATATGTACCTGAAAGATTCTCGCGAGCAGCGGCTCTTAAAAGATTGTTTCAATGGATAAAAGATGAAGCAGGTGGAATCTTCGACACCTTTCTCTTCGCTCCTATCTTTATGACATATACTGATTATCAGCTTCTTCACGATAACGGTCTTTTCCCATTTACCTGTCCCAAAGTACCCTTGGGCTCCCCTGATAAAAAAGACACCGTAGACCCTGCTCTAATAAAAAAAGCAGAAAAATGGATTACTCATCCCGAGCTAACTCATATTTGTCTGGTCTCTGGAGATTCAGACTTTATCCCTTTGTTAAAAAAAGCTAAAAAAAGAGGGCTGCTTGTAATGATTTCTGCGCTTGATCCTGCTTTGACAAAAGGCTCTTCTTTATCTAAAGAACTTTCGAAAATGGCTGATATAAGCCCTAAGACAGGACGAAAAATGATTCATTATTTCTCTCCAACAATTTAGAACTTGAATAAATAACAGCGCAAAACCCGCTGTTTTTTTATTATCCTCGCATGCGCCCAAAAACCTGTAAGTTAAACTAGCGTTGTATCCACTTTCGTAAAAAAAGAGAGGCGGTTAAAATGGTTAGTAAAGGTTCAAAGATTACTAACATTAACCATCCTCTCTATGCATAAGAATACCAAATTATTGCCGTATATGAGAAGGGCTATGTATGCGGCATGGCTTAACGGACAATCCGTGTCCGGTTTA
>JAQTZP010000001.1 GCA_028687715.1 Minisyncoccota bacterium | reverse complement strand
CGGCAATAATTTGGTATTCTTATGCATAGAGAGGATGGTTAATGTTAGTAATCTTTGAACCTTTACTAACTATTTTAACCGCCTCTCTTTTTTTACGAAAGTGGATACAACGCTAGTTTAACTTACACTAATTCTTGATTTATACCCTAATCTGTGTTAGGATATTTTTAGTATCTTCAGCCTTAATCATACGGCTGTACTGCCCTTTGCAAATCTTGAAAGGGAGGTGTTCCTTGAAGAAGAGAATCGCAAATATTTCTTCTGTAGGCATTATATTCCGCGCTGCAAACCCAGCAGAAATCTTTATTGAGGTTAAAGATGACACTCATCCTATTAAGCTTGTCCGCCGCCAGTTGTGTCCTATTGGGGGAAACTGGATTGGCGATAATGCCAAAAACGATAGAGATACCTTTGATACTTTTAAAAGAGAGGTTGAAGAAGAGATTTCTTTTGACAGACCGATTCGGGATTCTGTGGAGCTTAATCTTCTTGGGGCGTCAGAGGCTAATGCTTTTGTCCCTGCGCCTGCCTCTGACATAAAAGCACAACCAGAAGATTCAGAGACGCTAAGTCAGATAAAAAAGGTTATTTTCAGCTCCGCAGCTGCTTTCGGAGATTTTCTGAATACTGTAACAAGAGCTGCTCTTTATGCAGCTGATCCTGATAATGAAAGGGAGGGCTTTACAACCCTTGCATCCTACTGGATGGTATCTCTTAGAGAAGATATTTGGAAAGATCTTCGCAGACTTCAAAAGAGGTTTAAAAACCTGTCAAACGAATCAATAACTCTTTTTACCTCGCTTGGGCAGATAATCTGTAATAACATAAAGGTTGCATTTGCCCATGACAGGGTGCTTCAAAGGTTTTTCCTTGCTCATGGCCTTAGAGGGGCAGATAATATGCCTCTTGTGCCTGGACTTAAAAGCGAAGGGGTAGGAATGCCTCTTCAAAGCTACCAGGAATATCTCAAGCGCTACGAAGTGGCAAAGAAGCCGATATGATTCTTTAAAAGAGCAGTGAACTCACTGCCCTTTTGTTATATTATTCACATTTTTATTATTTTAATTTATTATAGATAGTATAAATATTGTTTGCTTTAATGTTTTTTTTCTGCTATAAAAGGATAACATGCATCAAACTAAAAGATACCTTATTTTAATAATTGTTTTAGCTGCCTTGATTGGAAGCTTTAAGTTTGGGGTTTACATTGGCAAAGAACAGGTTATTTGCGAGGTTTGTCCGCCCAGCGATATTAATTTCTCTTTATTCTGGGAAGCTTGGAAGAAAATCTCTGAATCATATGTTAATTCTTCAAAGTTAAACACTCAAGAGATGATTTACGGCGCTATAGCAGGAATGGTAAACTCATTAAAAGACCCTTATACTGTGTTTTTTAATCCTGATGAAAGCAAGAAATTCTTAGAAGACGTAACTGGTGAATTTGAAGGAGTTGGAATGGAAATTGGAATTAGAAAAGGACAGCTTCAGGTGGTAGCACCCTTAGATAATTCTCCTGCTGAGCAGGCTGGATTAAGGCCTGGCGATAAGATTGTGAAAATAGGGGACAAATCAACTGCTGATATGCCTATTGAAGAGGCTGTAAACCTTATCAGAGGTCCGAAGGGCACTGAAGTAAAGCTGTCTATATACAGAAACGGCTGGGATGCTCCAAAAGAATTTATAATCAAAAGAGCAGTAATCGTGGTTCCCTCTATAGACTGGAGAATAATAGATAATAACATAGCGTATATAAAGATATCTCATTTTTCAGAGAATGCCACCTGGGATTTTCATAAGGCAGCTGCCGAAATATTAAAAAGCTCCAGCGACAGAATAATATTGGATTTAAGGAATAATCCAGGAGGATACTTAGAAGTGTCCCAGGATATCGCTGGCTGGTTCATAGAAAAAGATAAAGTTGTTGTAATAGAAGACTTTGGAGGCAAAAGGGATAAAAAAGTCTATTATGCTGAAGGAAACGCCCGTCTTTTAGGCTATCCCATTGTAATTCTTGTAAATGAAGGCAGCGCTTCTGCGGCAGAAATATTAGCAGCTGCCATTAAAGAAAATAGAAGCGCTCAAATTATAGGAAAGAATTCATTCGGCAAAGGTTCGGTTCAAGAACTTGAGAACTTGTCTGATAGCTCTTCACTGAAAATAACTGTGGCTAACTGGCTTACTCCAAACGGCAATCTAATCACAGATGTAGGTCTTAAACCGGACATAGAGGTTGATTTAACCGAAGATGATTATGATAATGACAGAGATCCTCAACTTGATAAAGCTATTGAAATAATTAGAAATATAAAGTAGAATAGAAAAAACATGAAAGTAATACTCTTAGAAGATATTGAAAATATAGGGAAGAAATACGAAATAAAAGAAGTTAAAAACGGCTATGCCAGAAACTTCTTAATCCCCAAAGGCTTGGTTAAACCTATAACCGAACAGTCTTTGAAATGGCTTGAAGTTCAAAAAGAACTAATGGAGAAAAAAGCAGAAGAAGATCTAAAACATGTTGAAGAAATAGTTTCAAAAATTGACGGGATGGAAGTTATAATCCCTGTTAAGATAGGGGATAAAGACCAGTTATTTGAAAAAATAGGCTCTCAGAAAGTTTCAGAGAAGCTTAAAGAGCTTGGTTTTGAGATTAAAAAAAGCCAGATTGAATTAGAGAACCCAATTGAAGAAATAGGCGAGTTTCCTGTAAAAGTTAAATTTGAGCATAATTTGGAAGCTGAAATAAAGGTAATAATCACAGAAGAAAAAGAGTAAATATGGCTCGATATATTTTTGTTGCCGGAGGAGTGATGTCTGGTATCGGCAAGGGAATAGCTGTGGCTTCTATCGGAAGGATTTTAAAAAGCCAGGGCTATAAAGTTACTGCCATTAAGATTGACCCGTATATCAATGTTGATGCCGGAACTATGAATCCCGTTGAACATGGAGAGGTTTTTGTGACCGAGGACGGAACAGAATGCGATCAAGATGTTGGAAACTACGAGAGGTTTTTAGACGAAAACATTTACAATGATAATTATCTGACAACAGGAAGGGTTTATCAGGCGGTAATAAACAGGGAAAGGAATTTAGAATACAACGGCAGATGCGTTGAAGTGGTTCCTGATATTCCTAACGAAGTAATCTCAAGAATCAAAAAAGCAGGCAGAAAGACTAAAGCTGATTTTGTTTTAGTGGAAATCGGAGGAACAGTAGGAGAATACCAGAACATGCTTTTTTTAGAAGCGGCCAGAATGCTGAGATTAAGCCATCCAAACGATGTGCTTTTTATTTTAGTAAGCTATCTTCCGGTCCCTAAGATAATCGGGGAAATGAAGACAAAACCGACCCAATACGCAGTTAGAACCCTTAACTCAGCAGGCATCCAGCCGGAGATAATCTTAGCGCGCTCTAATATCCCATTAGATATTATCCGCAAGAAAAAGATTTCTATTTTCTGTAACCTCAATGAATCTGATATAATCTCTGCTCCTGATATAAGTTCTATATATGAAGTCCCTGTTAATTTCGAGAAAGAAGATTTAAGCAAAAGGATTTTAGCTAAATTCGGCTTAAAGAAGAAAAAGCATGATTTAAAAGACTGGAATAAATTGGTAAACGTGATTAAAAACGCCAAAGAAAGCGTTAAAATAGGCATTGTCGGCAAGTACTTTGAAACAGGTGAATTCACCTTGATGGATTCGTACATATCAGTAATAGAAGCAGTAAAGCATGCCTGTTATTATTTTAAGAAAAAGCCTGAAATCTCATGGATTTCTTCAGAAAAATACGAAAAGAATCCGAGCTTGCTGAAAGAGCTTAAAAAATACCAAGGGATAATTATCCCGGGAGGATTTGGATTAAGAGGAGTAGAGGGAAAGATAAAAGCAATTGAGTTCTTAAGGAAAAACAAGATTCCTTTTTTAGGACTATGTTTAGGAATGCAGCTGGCTGTAATTGAGTTCTCCAGGAATGTTATTGGATTAAAAGACGCCCATTCAGCTGAATTTGACAAAGAATCAAGCAATCTTGTAATTGATGTAATGGAAGAGCAAAAATCTCTATTAAAAGAAAAAAAGTACGGAGCCACAATGAGATTGGGAGCTTACAGATGCGAGATAAATCCCAAAAGCTTAAGTTTCAACGCTTATAAGAATAAAGTGATTTATGAAAGGCACAGGCATAGGTATGAATTCAATAATAAATTTAAAGAGATGTTTGAAAAAAAGGGTTTGGTAATAGCAGGGATTAATCCTGAAAAGAATTTAGTTGAGATTATTGAACTTAAAAATCATCCCTTTTTTATTGGAACCCAGTTTCATCCTGAATTTAAATCAAGGCCCTTAAATCCGCACCCTTTGTTTAGAGAATTTATTAAGAATTCAATTAAAAGAAAAACAGCCTAAAAAAACAACCCTATGGGGTTGAATTTCTATTCTACGTTTACTGTTTTTGCTGTTCGCTTAATGCCATTAAATCTTTTAACCTTTTTCGTTTTAAACCTGACAATGCCTTCTTTTAAAGAATAAAGCGTATCGTCAGCTCCTTTTTTAACATTTTTACCAGGAAGAAATTTAGTTCCTCTCTGTCTTATAATTATCATTCCAGGCTTTGTTTTCTGGCCGTCATAAAGTTTGACTCCGAGATACTTGGGCTTGGAATCTCTTCCTAATTTTGTTGCTCCAGCTGCTTTTGTTTTAGCCATAAATTTTATTTTTTTTATTGTATAATTAAATATGTTATCAAAATTATTTGAATTTGTCAAAAGATATAAAGAGGAAATAATACTATTTATAGGGGTTGTTTTGATCTCTTTGCTTTCTTTTTCAGTAGGCTATATTACAGCTAAAAAAGAGAATAAAAACATAATAAGGTTTGAAACAATAAATGATGAAAAAACAGCAACAGGCGAAAGGTAAAATAGCTATTGTTGGAGCAGGCACCATCGGGCTTTATCTGGCAATAAAACTTTCTCAAAAAGGTTATGACATTGTAGTTTTTGAGAAAAAGAAAAAGATTGGAAATAAAGTCTGTTCAGGCTTATTTTCTGAAAGGATTCTGAACTTTTTCCCAGAGAGCAAGAAGCTGATTCAAAATAGGATAAAATCAGCAGTATTAAATTTCCCTAAAAAATCAGTGGAGGTATTTTTCTCAAAAGAATTCTTGGTTATGAGTCATTACGAACTTGATAAATTAGCAGCTTCTATAGCAAGAAAAGCAGGTGTTAAGATTATTCTGGGCAAAGATGTCAATTCAATTCCACTTGGCTTTGATAGGATAATAGGATGCGATGGAGCTAATTCGTTTGTAAGAAGATATTTAGGTTTTAACGGCATGAATTTCAGATTAGGAGTCCAAGGTTTTGTTAAAAAGAGATCTTTTAATAAATACGTGGAAGTCTGGCCCTGCAATAACGGATTTATCTGGAAAATACCGAGAAGAAAAGAAATAGAATATGGGATTATCTCAAAACCTGATTTATCCCTTAAAATCTTTAAGTCTTTTTTGGATTCAAATAATATTTCCGTATCAAGGGTAAAATCAAAGATAATACCGCAGGGTTTTGTCATCCCTAAGAATAAATCAATAACTTTGTGCGGAGACAGCGCTGGCTTGACTAAGCCTTGGTCAGGCGGAGGAGTTATCTGGGGCTTAAAAGCTGCTGATATTTTAATAGACAGCTATCCAGACTTTAAAAAGTATCGGAAAAGAGCCAAAAGGTTTTTTAAGCTTAAGATTAAAAAATCAAAGATGATTACAAGGCTTGTTTATTTTATAGGATTTAAAATGCCCTGGATTCTGCCGAAAAAGAGCTTTATTGAATCCGACTATTTATTTTAAATATGATTAAAATCCCAAACCATTTAGCTGTTATTCCAGACGGCAACAGGCGCTGG
This sequence comes from Minisyncoccota bacterium, assembly GCA_028687715.1. Classification (GTDB taxonomy): domain Bacteria; phylum Patescibacteriota; class Minisyncoccia; order Minisyncoccales; family GWA2-38-27; genus JAQTZP01. The sequence goes on along the minus strand of JAQTZP010000001.1, from coordinate 170,971 downwards.
GCAAAAGAAAACGGCTTAAAGATCTTAAAAGGACATATTAAAGGGCTTGATAATTTTAAGAAGATAGGGGAGTACGTATTTAAAAAAGGAGTGAACATAATTACTTTTTATTGTTTTTCTTCAGAAAACTGGAATAGACCGAAAAAAGAAGTTAATTACTTGATGAGGCTTTTTGAAAGATGTTTTAGTAAAAAAGAGATAGAGAATTATAATAAAAAGGGGATAAGGATTAAGGTAATAGGGCGAAAAGAAAGACTGCCGTTATCCCTTCAGAACAAGATAAATTCAGCAGAAAATTTAACTAAAGGAAATAAAGAAAAAATGCTGAACTTAGCGGTTTCATACAGCGGAAGAGAAGAGATTGTAAATGCCGTTAAGAAGATTATTAAAGATAGAATGCCTTTTAATAAAATTAATGAGGATTTAATAAATAAAAACCTATGGACAGAAGGAATCTCTTTTCCAGATTTGATTATAAGGACCGGCAGAGAACAGAGAATTTCCAATTTTCTTATCTGGCAGTCAGCTTATTCAGAACTTCATTTCAGCGATAAATACTGGCCTGAATTCAGCTCTAATGATATTGATAAGGCATTTGATGATTTTTCAAACAGGGTCAGACGGTTTGGAAGATAATTTATATCTATGATATTATAAACTAAGAATTAATTTTTATTTAAAAAGATGAAAAAGAATAAAAAAAGCAGTATATATATAAATATCATCGCTGTTATTATTCTAATTGTAGTACTAATTGGAATAGCTGTCGGATTATCATATATCAGAGATATATACCTTAAAAAAGAAAACCCAAAGATAGAAGATAAACTGGAGTATAAGTTGAAGCGTTTAAAGAAAGGAGAAGAGCTGTCGGTTATCGTAGTCTTAAAAGAGCCGCTAGACCTTGAAAAATTAAAGGATATGGGCATAGAAGTTGATAGGCCTTATCAAACTCTTCCCATATTCTCCTTTAAGGGAACAAAAGAGCAGATTCTTAAGGTGGTTGATATAAATGAAGTTGAAAAGCTCTATGAAGACGGAGAAACTCAAACCCTTTTAAATGAATCAATACCGCTAATAAGCGCTGATGAGATATGGGAGGAATACGGAATAACCGGTTCCGGCGTTAAGGTCTGCGTTGTTGACAGCGGCATTGATTATAACAATCCTGTTTTTAGAGATAAGATTATCGGACAGATTGATACTGCAAACAACGATTCAAATGCTTTTGATGATAATGGGCATGGAACAGCTGTAGCCGGAACTATCGCATCAAATGATACATTGTATAAAGGAGTGGCCCCTGGAGTTTCTCTGCTCATTGCCAAGAGCCAGGATGAAAAGGGTCAAGGGTCAGATTCTTCAATAATATCAGCTCTTGATTGGTGCGTTTCAAAAGGCGCAGACGTGATAAATTTATCCTTATGCACAAAGAGATTGTATAATTCTACCTGCGATGACAATCCGTTGTCTATAGCCTCCAATTTTATAACCTCTAATTATGGAATTGTAGTGGTTGCTGCTGCTGGAAACTCCGGGGTGGAAGGCATGGGTGCTCCAGGGTGCGCTTCAGAAGTCATCAGCGTAGGAGCAACCAATAAATCAGGTTATGTGGCTTGGTGGTCTTCTGAAGGCTCTGAAGTTGATATACTTGCTCCCGGGGATGCAATAAAGATGCCTGTTTTAAAGAATAAATTTATGGAAGCTTCAGGAACTTCTTTTTCAGCCCCTCATATAGCCGGAGCAGCAGCTTTACTTAAAGAGGCGACTCCTGATGCCAGCGTTGATATTATAAAGGGAGTATTGTACAGTTCTACCAAACAGGTAAGCGGCTGTTATGAATGCAGTTCTCACGAAGGCGCTAAATGCAATGTTATGTTTGAGAAAACGTGCAGTTCTAACGATACAGGATACGGAGTTATTGATTTAAAACAATCATACTTAAATCTTAAAAGCGGTAATTTTAAGATACCGCAGAAAGAAAAGAATAAGGTTGAGCAAGTAAAACCCTTTAAGCCCTTAATTAGTTGTCTTGATCCATCTGCTTTGGATTTTATTTATGGCATGGGTGTAGGATGCAGGTATCATACGATATTAGCAGTTACTGAGGCTGTTTGCAGCTGCATAGAAAACAGCTCTGAATTTAAATTCTTATCTAATAAGGATTGGTGGGGCCGCAATTCTGATAAAATAAATACTTTGCTTAATTTTTATCTAAACTGCTGTTCTGGAGCAGAAAATATGCCAGTTGACGATGAGAAAGAGGAAAATATCTGCTGGAAGGAAGATTATCGATATTTATATAAGGATGACCAGCAGATTAAGAAGTTCTGCAAATGCGCTTCGGGCCAATACGGATATGTGGATTATAATTTTTACCGCCAGAAGGAAAATAATGTTTATGAATACCTTAATTCTGAAGACAATGAAATCTGGAAAGTAGTTTCAGGTCCTTCTAATTTACCTGTGTATGAGGTAACTTGTTCTGATGGAAATAAATACAGAACTGATAAGGATTATAATAATGTAGAAAGTCAAAGCATTAATGAAGAATCTGATTATAATCCTTGTCCCGATGGTTTCCTTTATGTGTGCGGTCTGTCGCCACAGTGCGATTCTGATTTTAATTCTAATATGACTAGTTCTGAAGGGTGTGTACAATGTCAATGCGTCTCCAAATAAGTATTTGCAATTCGGGCTTGAAATTGTTATTATACAATAAGGTTCTTTTCTATATCCCATTCTGAGGGGGTGATGAGATGAACGAATCGGGTTTGTTTTTCTTGAATGATTTTGGCGAACTTATCTTATCAATAATCGGAGTGATTGTTTGTTTTGCAATATTTTGGTACTTGTTGGTATTTCCTCCGACAAAGAATATAAGCGATGAGGAATACAAACAAAAAAAGTTAAGTCTTTTAAAGAAGAAAGAAGAACTAAAAAAAGCATCGTAACAGAAGCCCTTTGAAACTCAGAATTAAGGCCCGAATAATCGGGTCTTTTATATGCCTTATTATGAAAGAAGAAATTGATTTCTCAAGAATATATTCATTTTCCAAGCTAAATATGTATAGAAACTGCCCCAAGCAGTATTATTTTAATTATCTTGATCCCGAGATAGCTCCAAGAAAAAAGGAATTTATAAAGCCCAGGGATTACAAGACAAAAGGACAGGCAGTCCATGGGGCAATAACATTATTTTATCATCTGCCCAAAGAAGAAAGAAGCTTTAATAATCTTAAAAGCTGTTTGTTTTCAGCCTGGTTTTCTGAAACAGACATATCAAAAGAACCGCCGATAGGGGAGTCTGGAGGGTTTAATAATATAGAGCATGAGAGAAAAACATATAAAGAGTCTTTGATTCTGCTCAAGAATTTCTTTGAATTAAAAGATATAAATCCTCATCTATTTTTAATTCCAACAAAAGATATTAGAAATTCTTTCTCTGATTATAAAGATATGATTCAGCCGGTAAACGAAGAAATATCAGTTTCAGGAAAGTTTGACAGAATTGATGAACTTGAAAACGGCAGTTTAAGGATTATTGATTTTAAGACAAGCATGAATAATCAAGACTGCTCTCAGCTGGAATTCTATAAACTCTTAGCTGAATTGAATTTTGATAGAAAAGTTGATATTGTTAGCTTCTACTATCTTTCAAGCAAGAAAATCCAGAATTTTGATGTATCCAAAGTCTATAAAGATGAGATTAAGAATAATTTCTTGGGAGTTATAAATAAGATTAGAAGCGGTAATAATTTCTATCCGAGAAGAACCAGATTCTGCTCTCACTGCGATTTTATGGAAATCTGTCCGGTATTCAAGAAATCTTAAAATCTATGGAGTATATGGATTATAAAAAGATATTGAGAATTATTGCCCGGGCCGGCTCCAAGCTGGAAACAGTAATGATTTATTATCCAAGAACAAACAAGCAGTTAAAAGGATGGAGAGAAGTTGAACCTTACAGCTTAAGCACGGATATCGGCAGGGAAGGGGAGCACTTGATTTTCAATAAAGATAGAATCAGCCCAGGCCATATTTTTAACGCCTACACAATCAATACAAGCGATGACCACTGCGATTCTTTTATCATAGGAAAAATAAAATCCGCCAAGCTCACTGACAGAAAATTTATGCCCAGAAACAACTGGAAAGTGGAGTTTTAATATTTTACGACATTTATTCTTTTAATTTTCTTCCGCTGTGAAACTGGCGGTGAATATCTCTTAAGCGTTTGTTTGTTACATGAGTATATATTTGAGTAGTAACAATGTTTTTATGGCCTAAAAATTCTTGGATAGCGCGCAAATCAACTCCTTGGGTTAAAAGATCTGTGGCATAAGAGTGTCTTAGAGTATGAGGCGTTGTAAAAACAGGAATTCCTGATAGAATCGCATACTTTTTAACAATCCTTTCTATTGAACGGGGAGTAAGCCTTATATCTGCATCCTTCCTGGCCCTAAAATGTATAAATAATGGTTTTTCCCTATCTTTTCTTTCTGATAAGTATTTCTTTATCCATAACAGAGCCCGTTCAGAGAAATAAACAGTTCGAGGATGGCCTCCTTTTCCAATAATTCCAAGCTCTAAGTCCTTTTTTCCTTTTAGGTTATAGAATTGTTCGGTATTTAAAGAAGCCAGTTCAGCAATCCTAAGACCGGTTGAAAAAAAAGCCTCTAAAATAGCTCTATCTCTAAGACCGCTTATGGCTTTAATATCAGGAGCTGTTAAAAGCTTTTCAACCTGCTCTAAATTAAGGAATTTTATAGTTTTTTCCTTTTTAACGTCTTTTGGGAGGGTTATTTTATCCGATGGGATACAAACCACGTCTTTTGATGAAAAATAGCTTAAAAGGGCTCTTAAAGCGATTAAATAGTAGTTTTGAGTAGCTTTACCTAGGGTCTTGCCTGTATTTCGGTCAATGTGCCTGGATAAAAAAAGGCGGTAATCCCAGATATGGTCCGGGGTAAGTTCATGGGGTTTTAAATTATCAATCTTTTTATATCTTAACCAGTTAGTAAATTTATTAAGATAGTGTTCGTAGTTTTTCTGAGTATTATCTGAAAGTCCTTTTTCTACTTCGCAGTAGTCTAAAAAATCAGGTATATGCTCTATTATGGACTTGTTTGATTTTTTCATATAATTGATAGGGAAGACTCTTTTTGTATTAAATATGACGTTTTACCTATATTTTACGACATTATACATATTCATAATATATCCTCCCTAACCATAATGTCAAGGTTAAAAATACGAGTTTTTAATAAATATTAGAAATATATTCTTTAATCTTTAGGGATTCTAACTTTATTTCTAATACTTCTTTATTGAATTCTTGTTCTAGTTTTGGTTTTTCGTTAGACCAAAAACCTATTAGGGTATCACCTACTTGGGCTTTTAAGGACCCGAGGTAGCTGTATGACGATTTAAAGATATTATTTGATGAGATATAAAAGTTTGGCAAGAATAGAGCTGCCAGTCCAATAATAATTAAAGAAACTAAAAGTATATTTCTCATATATTATCTTTTTATCAAATTAATAGCATTTTCTATCCTTTTTATAGTCTTTTTTCTTCCTAAAATCTCTGAGACGACAAAAGGAGGGGCAGAAGACTCTTTTCCGGTTATAGCAGCCCTGAAGGGCCAAATAAGGTATCCCCTATCCTTGACGTTTTTCAGTTCAAGAGATATTTTATCTGATTCAGAAATTAAAATATCCTCTAATTTTTTACTATTCCAGTCTTTTTCTTCTATCTGAGAAACTATTTCTTTGAGCTTTTCAAGAATTATTATCAACTCCCCTATCTCTGTATTTTTCCAGAAAAGCAGCTTTTTCTCATAAACAAGGTTTTCTTTGAAGAAAAAATCAACAAGCTCTGGAACTTCTGACAGCCTTTTTATTCTTTCCTGGTATATTGATATAATTCTTTTTAAACAATTAAAATCAATCTTTTCTCCTGTCTCTTTCATATTATACCCCGAAACAATCTCTTTTCCAAATATCCCTGTTAAATTAGGAAGCCTTTCCTGAGTTTCAAAAACAGGGGTTATCAGGTCTGCTTCAATCAGATAAGGCATACAAAGTTCAGTTAATTTATCAAGCGGTTTTTGGCGGATATAAAAGCCGTTTAAATAATCCAGTCTCTTTATATTAAACACAGCTCCTGATTTTTGAACCTTATCAATAGAGAATTCTTTAATTAAAGAAGAAAGAGAAAAAATCTCTTTTTCAGTTCCTGGATTCCATCCTAAAAAAGATAAGAAGTTGACAAGGGTTTCTTCTAAGTATCCCTGTCTTCTATATTCTGACAGCGATTCTGCCCCATGCCTTTTGCTTAACTTGCTTTTATCAGGGCCTAAGATAAGGGGCAAATGAGCATAGATCGGCTGGGTGAATCCAAGAGCTTCCTGAAGTATTATTTGTTTGGGAGTATTGGGCAGCAAATCTTCGCCTCTTAGAATATGGGTGATTTTCATTTCAAAATCATCTATTGTCACAGTGAAGTTATATAAAGGATTATCAAGGTCTTTAGCAATAACCATATCCCCTATCAATGAGCTGTCAAATTCAACTGCACCTCTTATCAGGTCATTGAATTTTATCTTCTTTGCAGGAATTTTAAATCTGATAACATATTCATCACCTTTTTTAATTCTTTCTTCAGCCTCATCTTCACTAAGAGAAGCGCATTTGCCGTTGTATTTAGGCGCTGCTCCCCTGCTTATCTGCTCCTGTCTTTTTGCCTCAAGCTCTTCTTTTCTGCAAAAGCAGTAATAGGCTTTTTTTTCATCTAATAATTTCTCTAAGTATTTTCTATAGATATCTTTTCTCTCACTTTGTCTGTAAAAGCTATCCCAATTAAGACCAAGCCATTTTAAGCCATCTATAATATCTTCCTCATACTCAATCTTTGACCTTTCTTTATCAGTATCCTCAATCCTTAGTATGAACTCTCCCCTATTCTTTCTGGCAAATAAATAATTAAATAAAGCTGTTCTGGCGCTTCCAATATGAAGATTGCCTGTTGGTGAGGGCGCAAAACGAGTTCTTATTTGTTTTTTATTTAATAACCCCATATTTATTATATTAGCATATTAAATACTATTTGCTGAAATACCACCCTAATACCTCTTTAGCTATTGGAAGAACTGCTGCTTGGACATTTTCCACTTCTTCAATCATTATTGTTAGAACTATTTGAGGATCGTCATAAGGGGCAAAAACAGTAATCCAGTTATTATAATAACCAGCCTTAGGAACCTGAGCAGTTCCTGTTTTAGCGGCAGTGGCAACAGGCAGAGAGTTTAAAAAAACAGATGAGGCAACAGGAGCTCCTATGCCGGTTACTCCCATTCTCATTCCTTCTCTTACAACCTTTAAGTATTCCGGGTCTATGAAATTCTCTCTGATAATTTCTGGCCTTATTTCTTCAACTAAGTTTTTTTCGCTGTCAACGATTTGTTTGACAATCTTTGGTTTGTATAAAGTGCCGCCGTTGGCAATGGCAGTAAAAGAAGCGGCAACTTCAATAGGGGTTATTCCTATGTCTCCCTGGCCTATTGAAAGATTATAGGTATCTCCATCCCACCACCCTTCATTTTTATACTCTTTTTTCCAATCTATAGAAGGAACAAAACCAGACACTTCATTAGGCAGGTCTATGCCTGTTTTATCCTCCCAGCCGAATAAATCAAGATATTTCTTGATCCTGGTAGGGCCTAACCCTTTTTGAGAGCCGTATCCTCCGCCGATTGTAAAGAAATAAACATTGCATGATTCTGCTATTGCCTTTCTCATATCAGTTGGGCCGTGAGTAGTCCAGTCATTTATTCTGTATATAATCTCTGGATTATATCTATGAGGAATAGTAATTGCGCCCTGGCAGTTGATTTCTTTTGAGGCTGATATTATATTTTCTTGAAGCGCTGCAGCTGAAATTAAGGGCTTTATTGTTGAACCAGTTGGATACTTCCCGCTTATAGCTCTATTAAATAACGGTTCTTCGACGTTATTTAAGAGATTGCTTAAAGCTTTTTGGTCAGAACCTTTGATGAATAGATTATTATTAAAGCTTGGAATGCTTATCAAGGACAAGACGCCTCCTGTTTTTGGATCCAGAGCAACTGCTACTGCTTTTTTAGAACCGATTCTTTCAAGAGTTTTATTAAGCTCATCGTATAGTTTTTTCTGAAGCTCGGAATTAAGCCATAAAACCAAGCTTTTTCCTGATTCAGGCTGAGATATTATTTCTTTTGATATTTCATTGCCAAACGCATCTCTTTCAATCCTTATTTTCCCTGGATTCTTTCTTAGGACATCTTCATAGGCTTTTTCAAGGCCTATCCTGCCGACGTAATCAGAATTTGAATAAGTATTAGGGTTATTTGATATATCTTCCTTGGTCGCTACAGCAGTATAGCCTATTATGTGGGCGTATTTATCGCCATCTGCATATTCTCTGACTGCGCTTTGTTCAATGTCAAAACCATTAAAATTCATAATCTTTGTTTCTATAAGTATCAGTTTTTCCCTATCAAGGTTTTCTGAAATCAAAATAGTATTAGTCTCTCCTTTTTTAATCTTTCCCTTAATATCATCCATGCTCTGTCCTATAATCTCTGCCACTTGTAAAAAAATGTTTTCTCTCTCTGATTCTGATTCAGGAAGCTCTTTTTTATTGACAATCAAATTAAAACTGGGTTTATTGAAAACAATTTGATTTCCCAGGCTGTCATATATTACTCCCCTGGTAGAACGGATGGAATTATAGGTGAATTTATTCTCTTCAGCTAAAACCAGATACTTCTTGCTATTAAAGATTTGGAGCTCTATAGTTTTTCCGAATAGAACAAGCATTAATATGATAATGAAAAATAGGAAGGTCTTTAAAAGCTTTTCTGACAAGGGCACTTCTATTTTTCTCTCTGACATGCCAAATTCAACCTGTTTTTTCTTTGCTAAACTGTCTAAAAAAATATCATGAGGCTCTATATCTTTTCTAGAAAGCAAGTTCAACCTTTTATTATTAAGATTCTTGGGCAAATGGAATTCGAACATAATCTTTGATTACCATTTTTATAACAAAACTAATAATTAAAAAGAGCAAGATATTATAGCTGAAAAAAGAACTGCTTGAGAAAACGTCCAAAAAGAATCCTCCGATAAATGCAAGATACAGCCCAAAAAAGCTTTTTGAACTTTCAAAGATATTCCACAACATCACGATTATTAAAATCAAATTCAGAGTAACCCCAAAGATATTAAAGAAAACTAAAAAGGTGGTTTCTAATAAAGCTAAAAGATAAAAAAGAAGAATAAAAGATAATCCCTTTAAAAAGTTCATATTTAATTTCCTATAACAAATAAATAATCTATGTTTTTGATGTCAAAGGCAAGGTTTATTTCAGCCTGCTGAACAGATTCAATATCATTCTTTTTAATCTTTGTTATTTCTCCAACTATTAAACCGCTGGGGTACACTCCTCCAAAACTGCTGGTAATAACAATATCATCGATTAATACTTCTTTATCCCGGGGCAAAAGATCTATAAATAGATTAAAACTGCCTGTTCCTTTTGCTATGCCTGAGATATCTTTGTCATAAATATTAATATCAAAGGAGCTTTTTTTATTTGATATAAGCATTATTTTTGAGAAACTATCATAGATCTCTTCTGCTCTCCCAACGATAATCTTTTCTTTTGTAATAACCGGCATATCCTTTAAGACGCCTTCTTTTGAACCTTTGTCTATCAGAATATAGTCATCTGAAGGGTCTTTGCTTATTATTTGGGCAAGTATTAGCTTATCATAATCTTTTTTAAGTTCTATGCCTAAAGCATATCTTAAAGCTTCATTTTCCTTTTCAAGACTCTTTAAGGCAATTATTTCAGCCAATAGTTTTTGGTTCTCGGATATAACTCTTTGTTCATTGATTCTCTGTTCTTTTATTGTCATCGCTGATTCGAAAAACCCTGAAAAAGAATCCCCTATTTTCCAGAAAGTCTTTTGGATAGGAGAAGAAATTGAATAAAATAAAGCTTTAATTTCTTTCTGATAAAGATTAAATAGGATTATGATTAATACCAGAAATAGTATTGTTATCAGATATTTATTTTTATTATAAAAGTCTAACATAATATTTATTAGCCTATTCTACATCTTAAACAGCAAGGCATCAAGAGGAAATAAAAAACGCTTTAATTAAGCGCTTTTTGATATTAAAGACATTATAAGAGAGCTACCTACTTTCGCGCTAAAGCACTATCATCGGCCATGAGAGATTTCACTTCCGTGTTCGGTATGGGAACGGGTGGAGCACTCTCGGCATAGCCCCCTTATAATATCTTTAATATCGTATTATTCCAATCATTAATTGTCAGCCAATTTTATTTGAGAAAAATAATCGATTTATTAGTACTGCTCGGCTCAAGGCATTACTGCCCTTTCACCTGCAGCCTATCAATCTCGTAGTCTTCGAGAAATCTAAGAGTCCTAATCTTGAGGTAGGCTTCGCGCTTATATGCTTTCAGCGCTTATCCCTTCCCGACTTAGCTACCCAGCGATGCTTTTGGCAAAACAACTGGTAGACCAGAGGTCAGTTCCCAGAGGTCCTCTCGTACTATCTGGAACTCCTCTCAAGACTCAAACGCCTGCGGTAGATAGGGACCAACCTGTCTCACGACGGTTTGAACCCAGCTCACGTACCACTTTAATTGGCGAACAGCCAAACCCTTGGGAGCGGCTCCACCCCCAGGATGTGATGCACATTATCAGTCTTCAATTACTTGAAGTGTAGACTATATCATCTTCCCATTTAATAATGGGAGTCAGCGTATTATGATGGGTAATTTATTCACCACCATCTTGGTTTAAACCTCAGTCGTTACGGGGTCAAAATTTTGTACTTCATCTCAGGAATAATATAAGGTTTTATTATTCTAGAGAATTTTTTTGCTTCTAAACTAGGAATATAAATATTCCAGTATTTCCCTTTTCTATGAATTTTACAATCTATATTAAAGTTTTCTTTCAAACAATTCTTAAGTAAAATTTGTTCTTTAAAAGTAAACGCATCAGTACTAATTCTTAACGAATTACAGTCATTTCTTTTATATCCGTCATCCATAAACCATACTGCTAAAGATAAAGGATCATTCAAAACTTTGATTATGTTATTAGGCACTCTTTTTTTACCATTAACATAGAAGATTTTATAAAATCTATCTAACAGAAAATTAGTGTTAGTATCGAATCTGCAAAAATAATACGTTTTATTTGTTCTTAAATCTGCATTTCTAGAAAAACAAACAATTCTATCTCGTGCTGCTAATTTATAAAGTAATTTATGCTTCCATTCGACATAAGTTTTCTGCTTTAAACTGTGGTTTATCCTTAAACGTGCATATCGACCATTTAATTCTAAAGTTCCATCACCTAATAGAGTTCCTATTAATAATCTTTTTTGTTTTGAATTTATTTTTTTTTGACTTCCCACGGTATTGTCCATTATTTTACAATAACATTATGAGCCGAAATAAACAATGGATTTCACCGTTATTAGCTGAATTTTGTCATTCCGATTACTCGGAAAGCGGCCAATCATTTTAGCCGACATCGAGGTGCCGAACAGAGCCGTTGATGTGAACTCTCGGGCTCTACTAGCCTGTTCAATCTTTTTAAGATTAGACTATATCTTCATCCAGCCATATAAATAATATGGGCTGGAGACGGCGTTTTAGCAAGGTTTCAATTAATACCCTACTCTGTCTAAAAATAGACAAGTCGTTACGGGGTCAAGAAGGAATTTTATAATTAAAATAATTAATAATATAATTTTTTATCAATAATTTTAATTTTTGAGATTCAGAGGGAGAAAAATAAATCGCATATCCTTTCTTTCTCTCTTTTATCTTTGTTTCAATCTTAAATTTATTAAGTATTGTCTTAGATACAATATCAGCTTCTTTTTTATTCACGTTTCCTAGATAAAGATAACTGCATCTATCCCTTTTATAATAATAGCCGTCATCCATATACCATACCGCTAACATTAACGGTGTAATATATTTTCCAAAGTTTTCTGGAATTTCTTTCTTTTCTTTGGGATAGAAAACCTTTCTTAATTTACCTAAATAAGGCGTAGATTGAGACTGATGACGCCAATATCTATGTTTCCTTTTTGTTATGGGATGAATTCTTTCTAGATACTTTGGTTTTCCCTGAAACAAATATCCTAACATTTTTATTTTCCATAGAAGATATTCTTTCTGTTTATATCCATGTTCTAATCTTAATCTTGCGTTAAGTTTTCCTGTTTTCTGAAGATATCCATCACCAATGATTGTTCCTAACAGAACAGATTTTTGTTCTTTAGATAAATTAATCATAAATTTAGATTATTCTTTCCGACTTCCCACGGTATTCCAAAAACTCAAAACCCATTTAGGGAAGACCTGTTTTTGGTTCACCGTTATAAGCCGTACATGTCTTAAAAATTAATTTTTAAGACTCCTACCTTCTCAGGTAGGTTGGACAACAAACTCTTTTTTCAGAGTTTATCCCCGGGGTAACTTTTGTCTGATGATCTTCGGATTTTCTATAAAAATCCGTCGGTTCACTAAGTTCTGGTTTCCCAACTGCGCGACATATCCGTCTTGCAGTAAAGCCGGCTTATGGCTTTATCCTATCGCTCCGATTTCCATCCGGAGCTAGCCGACCTTATAAACGCCTCCATTACTCTTTAGGCAATTCTGTTAACCTTAAAACTCTTGAAATTTTATACCTCATAGAGGGAATTATAAAAGGATTAATTATTTTAATAAATTTTTCACCTGATTTCCCTCCTAAATATATCTGTTTTTCTATCCTGATAAAAATCTTTATGAAAATTTCCTAATAATCTATGACCATAAGTAGAAAATCCATAATTACTATGAATTTTACCCCAAACTTTCTTTATTTTCTGTTTTGGTTCTGTGCGAACCCAATTCTTAAATTCTTTATAAAACCAATCTACATATTCTTTTTCTTTCTGTTTATAGCTATGTTCTACTTTTAAACGTCCTTGTCCTGGAGTATATAATTTTTCTAAATGTCCATCTCCTAAAATTTTTCCAAGTCTTTTGCTAAAAGAAAGTTTATTTTTATAATCCTCAATTATTATACTTTTCATAAATTAGAGTTTTAAGTTTTGGATTAGTTAGCGAGCACTATAATAGGCTAACATTACCAAATCTTTATGTCGCCATAAAGTTCAGACTGTATCACTTTCCTGATTTATATATTCATATCAGGAACTCGACATGCAGTCGTTGAGGGCTTGTTTAATTTTTAATTCTTAAACAATTCCCTGCTGATTGACCGCACTAAAAGATTATTACTTAATTATACTAAAATTAAGTACTTTTAGATACTCGGTTGTTCCAGCATATTAGTCGAGTTTTACATTTTAGATTACTCTAAAACGGCCCCATCTTGTAACGCGTTTTATTTTTACAAGATTAGTTAAGGCAAGTGCCCCACTTAAACTGACCGCCAAACACTGTCTTTTAGCAAAACGCTAAAGTTAGAATAAAGACCTAAAAAGAGTGGTGTTTCATTGGCGACTCCATCCGCCCCGAAAAGCGGATTTCAAAGTCTCCCACCTACGCTACGCATTCAAGATCAAAATTCAATATTAGGCTACAGTAAAGCTCCCGGGGTCTTTCCGTCTAGCCGCAGGTAACCGGCATCTTTACCGGTACTGCATTTTCACCGGGCAACTCCTGGAGACAGTCCCCTAGTCGTTAAGCCTTTCATGCGGGCCGTAACTTACACGGCAAGGGATTACGCTACCTTTGGACGATTATGGTTATCGCCGACGTTTACTGGCGCTTCAAGCACTCAGCATTCACCTTGCGGCAAATACCGGCACTTTTGACGTTCCAGCACTGGTCAGGCCTCAGCCCCTATACATCCTCTTACGAGTTTAGCAGGGACCTGTGTTTTTGATAAACAGTCGCTAGGGGGACTTTCACTGCGTCCCGATAAGCTTGCGCTCTCGGGAAAGACATATCCCGAAGTTACGTCTGCTTTTTTGCCGAGTTCCTTCAGGAGCTTTCACCCGTTCACCTTGGCACACTTATGCCTGCCTACCTGTGTCGGTTTGCGGTACGGATCCAATCTTACTATAACTTTCTTAAAACTTTTCTAGAAAGAGCGCTCATTTAAATTTCTTCTTCCGTGGAAAAAGATTTTCACAACACTTGGATTGCTCCTTATATTGCAAACGTAAATCCAATAATACGTAAAAACTACTGCTCTTTGTCATTTTAAGAAAAGTAAAATCAGAGGGCCGGAATATTAACCGGCTGTCCATCGAGTACGCCTTTCGGCTTTCTCTTAGGCCCGCCTAACCCTTGGCTGATTGTCATTGCCAAGGAAACCTTAGGCTAACGGTGTGGACGACTTTCACGTCCATTGTGGTTACTCATGCCAACATTCTCTCTCCTTCATCCTCCAGCCAGCTTCGCAACTGACCTTCGCAGAATGAAGGATGCTCCCCTACCCCTTCCAAATTATAAATAAAATGAAAGGCCTTATCTTCGGTACTAAGCTTTAGTCCCGTAAATCTTCGACGCAAAATTCCTTAAATAGTAAGCTGTTACGCACTTTTTAAAGGATAGCTGCTTCTAAGCTAACCTCCTATCTATCACTGGAATTTTACTTCCTTAAAAACACTTAGCTTAGTTTAGGGACCTTAGATGAAGATCTGGACTCTTTTCCTTTAGACCATGGAGCTTAGCCCCCACAGTCTGACTGCCGGTGTAAAAAATTGGCATTCGGAGTTTGATTGGAAAGACTGGATAAATCCACGTAATTCCATTCAGTGCTCTACCTCCAATTTTAATAAAACCGACGCTAGCCCTAAAGCTATTTCGGGGAGAACCAGCTATTACCAGACTCGATTAGCTTTTCACTCCTTACCACAGCTCATCCCAGAGTATTGCACGGCTCACGGGTTCGGGCCTCCTCTTGATTTTCATCAAGATTCACCCTGGCCATGGTAAGCTCGTCTGGCTTCGGGTCTTCAGCTTCAGTTCAATATTCGCGCTTTTAACACTTGGTTTCCCTATGCTTGCGCCCTGTAAGGGCTTAAACAAAACTGAGGCTGAAACTCGTTGGCTCATTCTTCAATAGGCACAGCATCACGCAGAGCGTTTTATCACGAACTGAAAAGTTCGAAACAAAACGCTCTGCGCTCTGCCTCCTTGTAGGCAAAATGGTTTCAGGTTCTATTTCACCGGGATCACATCCCTGCTTTTCACCTTTCCCTCACGGTACTTGTTCACTATCGGTGATATCGTAGTATTTAGCTTTGGCTGATTAGTTCAGCCTGTTTCCCTCAGGGTTTTCGTTTCCCGAGGTACTCAAGAAAGATAACAAGGAGCGTAAAGTGTTTTTTAAATACGGGGCTATTACCCTCTATGGTTCATCTTTCCAGAATGATTCTTTTAAACAAACTTTACCTAAATGTTCTCCCTCAGCAAGAATCCTTCACTTTAAATTTCTTTAAAGTAAAGGATGCTCCTGACGCTACCCCCTTACAACCCCCAGCCGCACCGAAGTGCAGCCGGGTTTGAGCTTCTTCCTTTTCGCTCGCCGCTACTAAGGAAATTAAAGAATCGCTAATTTTCTCAAACAGAGTTTGAAACTTATTAGAGATTCTCCCTTTTTATCTTTTCCTCCGCTTACTGAGATGTTTCACTTCAGCGGGTTCGCTCGCGCATTACTGCGCGCAACACTGTTTTAATAGTGCTGGGTTTCCCCATTCGGAAATCCCCGGATCATAGGTTGCTAAGCACCTCCCCGAGGCTTATCGCAGCCACGCCACGTCCTTCATCGCCTCGATATCCCAAGGCATCCACCATCTGCCCATAAAAATTGTCTCAAATTAATTGGCTAACAATTAATAATTGAAATAAATTTTCAATGAACTTTCTTGTCATTCCCATGGATTAGTTAAACAAAACAGCCGTTCTGGAAGCGGCTGCTATACAAGTCAATAAAACAAAACAAAAAGTTATCCGCTTCCTTTGTTTTTACGATTTCTTGTTTTTGCAACTAATCTCATATCTTATTACCTCAATCTTAACAAACCAGATATCTTTGTCAAGGCAGTTAACAAAACAGACTCTAACAAGATGTTAAAGTCTGTTGTTTTATACTTTTTCAGAATAATATTACCTTTGCAGTTTTTTCTTTAAATTCCCAAGAATCTCAGCTGCTACATCCTTTCCGCCTAAACCGAATGCAAGGCCGAATGACACAACCAATAAGCCCACTATTCCTTGAAGCAGGGTTTGGATTAAGCCCGGAGCTATCTGTAATTGATACAAAATAGCGAATATGGCGAAAACCCAAATAGACCATTTTGCAATGGCTCCGCCCCAGCTAGCATGACCTATTTTTGTGCTTTCTAGTGCGGCTCGAACTAATTTCTCAGTAATATCAGTAATAATTACTGTTACCACAAATATCAATACAGCAACCACTACGTTAGGAAGATAGCTTAATACGTCGTTTAAAAACGAAGCGAATTGAACAAGGCCTAAGACCTCTACTGTTGCTGATAAAAAGACAATTACTAAAATCCATTTAATAATTGCTCCAACAAAGCTTGAGGCATCAACCTTTAATTCTGCTCTATCAAGCGCTCCTTTTATATCTCCTTTTTCAAAAATCTTATTAAACTTTATTCTCTTTAAAACCTCTGCTACTATTTTTCCAATAATTACCGAGATAAACCAGCCGATTATAAATATGACTAAAGCGCCGATAAGTCTGGGAACAAACTCAATAAAGCCGCCCCATAAATCCATCAATGAGTTAACAGTAGTCGTATACCAATCAAATACTTCCATATTTTTTCTTAGTTTAAGCTTTTATAGTGTTTCCGACCTTTTATTAAATATACCATAAATAAATGTCAAGAAAAAAGAGCTATCCTGTGGATAACTCTTTTAGATTCTTTTAGTTGTTTTTAGAAATAAATAAGCAATTATGCCTCCGCTTAAAGCGGTAAAAAGCTGAGGCCAGCTCATCATTGAAGAGACAGATAAAGCAAGCTCTTTTTTGATAATCATTTTAATTACTAAATCGCTGGAAAAATAAAGGAATAGAAACTTTAAAATACTGGCTGATATTACTCCTATAATAAAGTTCTTTTTTAGATAATCAAAAGTTAGAATTAAAATAACATTTGATATCATAATGAAAGGAATCATAGGAAATAGAATCACTGGCAAAAACCCTATTGATAATGAAACCAGGCTTGGAATTAAACCTATTATAACAGCTTTTTGAACTCCAAGCACAATAACTGAGATAAATAAAACAGCATTAACAATAGAGCCTGTTATATGCTGCTGGTGGAATAAAGGGGCTAAAATAGAAATTCCCAATAATACAGCTATTCTGATTAAATCATATTTTATCGCTGATATTTCTGTTTGATTCATAATGGACCCTGCCGGACTCGAACCGGCGATCTCCTCATTGCAAATGAGGCGTTCTACCACTGAACTAAGGGCCCAGTAGGACATTAATTTGTCCTATCATTATTCAATTTTAATAATCTTGCATTCAATCTTTTCTCCATTTATATCAATCTTTACCTTATCTCCTTTTGATTTTGTTAAAATAGCCTGTCCTAATGGAGATTCATAAGAAATCCTTCCTTTTATAGGGTCTGCCTGTTCAGAGCCTACAATTGTAATCTTTTGTTTTTTGCCGTCAAAATCTATTAAGACATCAGAGCCTATTTCTATAACATTGCTTTTCTTTTTTTCAATAATCTTAGCGTTTCTTATTCTGTCTTTAAGTTCCAAGATTCTTTTCTGAAGAAATGCCTGTTTTTCTTTAGCATCATGATAGGCAAAATTCTCTTTTAAATCGCCGAAAGAAGCGGTATGTTTTATTAAATCCGCAATCTCTTTAGTTTTTTCTGTATTTAAATAATTTAATTCTTTTTTTAATTCCTCCAATCCTTCAGGAGTAATGTAATTATCAGTCATTTTATTATAAATACTTAATTTAATTATGTGTGGGCGTGGATGGAATTGAACCATCGGCCTCTGTCTTATCAGGACAGCGTTCTACCACTGAACTACACGCCCTAAATTTTAATTCTTGTAAGGATTTTATCAAGAAAAAAGAGCTATGTCAAAAAAATAAAGCCTCAAAAAGGCCTTATTTTCTTCAACTTCTTAAAGCTGCCCTGACTATTATCGCTATTTAAAGGTTGGCGATAAACACCCTTAAAATTGATTTCAGAATTCTCAAAAATCAATCTTAGCCGACACTCAAAAAAAATGAAATGATCCACGGGCAGGTTCCCCTACTCGTGCCTTGTTACGACTTAGTCCTTCTCACTGAGCCTACCTTAATTCCCGCTAACGCGAGAGCTTCGGGTATTCCCAGCTCGCTTGACTTGACGGATTGGAATACATTTGGTTAGTTTCCGTTCCCACTGATCGGACAGATTTCCAGTAATCAGCGAGTCCTATTTATGCATCTTTAATTCTAACTGGCGGATTTCGATTAAATCATTTTCAGAAAGATGATAACTCTATCAGTTAATCCAGTTATATATTCTTTTGATAACATAAAAGGTTTTGTCCTTCTCTTGTTGCATAACAAGATACTATGACGCAGCTGACTTCCTAAGAAGCAATAACCAACATCTTCTTAGGATCTCCCTGGGTAACTTAATTAACTATTTCTAACATCCCGTAAATGAAAATATATTGACTTCCCGCTGACCACCCGCAGCAGTCGTCTTCCTTTAATTATATACGGGCTGCTATTTGCCTCAAGCCCTCCATCCTTTCTCCTTGCGGATAAGGACTGCTAAATTTTTTTGGCTACTCTAATAAATTAGAGGCAGGACTCTCACCTGCTAGCTAATTAAGCCGCCAGGCACAGTTATTTGGCGGTGAGTACAAACTTCAGGAACATATTCATCGCCACATGGCTGATTGGCGATTACTAGCGATTCCAGCTTCATGAGGTCGAATTGCAGACCTCAATCCGAACTGAGAGACCGTTTGATGGGATTACCTCTGCCTTACGGCTTCGCCCATTGTCGGCCCCATTGTATCACGTGTGCAGCCCAGGACGTCAAAGGGCCATGCTGATTTGGCGTCATCCTCACCTTCCTCCCAATTATCTCGGGCAGTTCTCTATGACACATAAAACATAGAGTAAGGGTTGCGCATGTTACCCCATTTAAGGGTGCACCTCAAGGCACATGCTGACGACAACCATGCAGCACCTGTTCCACTGCCTTGTGGGCGTTTCATCTTTCAATGAAACTTCAATGGAATTTCTAGTCCTGGTAAGGTTCTTCGCTTGTTGTCGAATTAAGCCACATGATCCACCGCTTGTGTGAAGTCCCGTCTATTCCTTTGAGTTTTAGCCTTGCGGCCGTACTTCCCAGGCGGGACACTTAACGCGTTAGCTTCGCCACTTGAAGGGTCGACACTTCAAATAGCCAGTGTCCATAGTTTACAGCGTGGACTACAAGGGTATCTAATCCTTTTTGCTCCCCACGCTTTCGTTCCTCAGTGTCAGGGTCGTCCCAGTTGAATGCCTTCGCTTTTGGTATTCCGGTCGATATCAACGGATTCCACCCCTACTTCGACCGTTCTATCAACCCCTAACGCCCTCAATTCTGCCAGTTTTTTCTGCATTCCTAAGGTTAAGCCCTAGGGCTTTAACAGAAAACTTATCAGAACACCTACGAACGCTTTACGCCCAATAAATCCGGATAACGCTTGGAGATCACGTATTACCGCTGCTGCTGGCACGTGATTAGCATCTCCTTATTCCTGCTATACTTTCACCCGGTAAAGGGTTATTCTAGCAGAAAAGCTCTTTACACCCCTAAGGGCTTCTTCAAGCACGCGGCGTCGCTCGATCAGGCTTTCGCCCATTGTCAAATATTCTCGACTGCAGCCTCCCGTAGGAGTATGGCCCGTATCGCAGTGCCATTCTTGGGGAACACACTCTCATGTCCCCTACCCGTCATTGCCTTGGTAGGCCGTTACCCTACCAACTAGCTGATGGGACGCAGACCAATCATCAACCGGCTTGCACCTTTACTCTAAAGCTTGCGCTATAGAGACCATCACGAATTAGCCAATCTTTCGACTGGTTATGCGTGTGTTGATGGTATGTATCTACGTGTTACTAAGCCGTTCGCCACTACCGTATCTCAAAGAGACACAGCCGTTTGACTTGCATGCCTTATCCACGCCGCTAGCGTTCATCCTGAGCCAGGATCAAACTCTCAAAATAATTTAAGTTTTAAAAAAACTTAAAAAAAGAAATAGTCAGGACAACTTTAAAAAGTTGACCAGTTTTTATTTAATTTTCAAGGTTCTTTCTAAAACAAAATCAGGAAGACAAATCCTGATTTTTTCATTAAATTCTCTTTGATTTTTGTCTTCTAACAGATCATTTTTGATATATTTATTTTATATCTCTATCTTACTTCTTTGAAAATTCTTGTCAACACCCTGAGCCACCTCCCGGATTCGAACCGGGGACCTACTGTTTACAAAACAGTTGCTCTGCCGCTGAGCTAAAGTGGCGGTTATTCATCAGACTTTTTATTCTTTCTGCTTCTTTTCTTTATCTTCAACTTATCCCAATAGTCTTCCTGAAAACTTTTCTTTTTCTCAATAGTTTTCTGCCTAAGCTTAATTAAATAACATCCTGTTTTGTTTTCAACTTTCAGCGTCAGAATCCTAATTTTAGAAAGAATCCTATGAAGAATCATCTCCAGCGAAAAATTCTTAAACCAGCCATTGCCTTTTATCCTATCTTTTAAATTATTTAAAAACAATCTTTCTTTATTTTCTTTTTCTTCGAAAGGAAGCTCTGCTAAGACTGGAATTCTTGAGATAATAAAGAAGACCATTATAATAAAGCTTGCAATAAATACAATGAAAAAAAATAAGGTTAACATAAAATAGAATCTTTAAATCTCAAATCTTTTAAATCTTTTAATCTCTATATTCTCTCCTATCTTTGAGATATAATCGTTTATTAAATCTTTAATTGTTTTAGCATCATCTTTTATCCAAGGCTGAGAAATCAACGAGACCTCCTCTTTATATTTCTTTAATTTTCCCTCAATAATCTGCTCTATTATATTATCGGGCTTTGTAGAACTTTTAAACTGCTCTTTATATATCTTTTTTTCACCATCTAGAAATTCCTCTGGAATATCCTCTTCTTTTAGAAAAAGAGGATTTGAGGCAGCAATCTGAAGACAAAGTTCGTGGGCTAAATTTCCAAAATCCTTAGATTTAGCAACAAAATCAGTTTCGCACCTAAGCTCAACCAAAACTCCGACTTTTTTATTCGGATGGATATAGCTTTCAATTATACCCTGCCCTGCTTCTCTTTGAGACTTTTTGCCGGCTAATTCCCTGCCCCACTTCCTCAATATTTCTTTAGCTTTATCAAAATCACCACTTGATTCTTCAAGGGCTTTCTTGCACTCTGTTATTGAGACTCCGGTCTCTTCCCGAAGCTCTTTTACTTTATCAAAATCAACCATTATTTTTTAGCTTCTAAGATTGTATTTTTTAGTTTCTCCAAAATATACTTTACAGAGCTTATCGCATCGTCATTTGCCGGAATGGGATAATCAACCGAAGTGGGGTCGGTATTAGTATCTGTTATCCCGAAAACCTTAACTCCTTCTCTTTTTGCTTCTTTGACTGCCAGGCTGTCTTTTCTAATATCAAAAACAAAAATAGCATCTGGAATCCTTTCTAAGTTCTTAATACCTCTGAATTTCGCCTCAAGGTCTCTTAATTCTTTATCTATTTTAAGACGTTCTTTTTTAGTATATTTTGAGAGTTCTTGGTTTTGTTTTTTATTCTCAAGGTCTTTAAAATATTCTATTCTCTTCCTTATAACCTTGAAATTAGTAAATGTTCCTCCAAGCCATCTGTCAGTGATATAGAAAAGCCCACACTCTTTAGCCGTTTCCTCAATTAATTTCTTAACCTGGATTTTGGTTCCTACTAAAACAATAATTTTATTCTCTGAAATCATTGTTTTAATCAATGATAAAGCCTCTTTAAGCTTTAAGGCTGTTTTTTCCAGATCAATGATATCAACGCCGTTTCTTGAAGCAGAAATATAAGGCTTCATCTTTGGATGGATTCTGCTCGTTCTATGTCCAAAATACAAACCCGCCTCATTCATTTCATTGAGGTTTACTCCAAAGTCTTCGTCTTTAATATTATTTAACTCCTTTTTTAATTCAGTCATAATATAACTGGAATATTTTTAATATAGCATTTTAAAAAATAATAATCAATATATTATTTAAGACAAAGGGCGGCATCTTAGTTTGGCACCGCCCTTATTAGTTTTCTTTTTCCAGAGTTTTTAAATAGGCCAAGAACGTTTTATGGTCTATAACTTCATAAGGAATGCTTAGATGAAAATCTCCGCATTTAGTGCAAACCAGCGAATTATTGAGAGAGCCGTGTCTTAATTCAACCCATCCCAAACAAAGATCGTGTATGGCAAAGAATCCTAAATCTAAAACATTTTTGCCATTGATAGTTGGAGGAATTATAAGCGTTTCTTCCAGTCCGGGAATCATTATCCTGGGCATATTCTTTATCTTATCTTCAGGAAAAACTAGATATTCTGTCTTTTCAGTCCAAAAAGACATAATCAGCCTCCTTTTAAAAACCTGGAAATCAAAAAAAGAACATTTAATGTATATTAACCAATCAATAAAAAAAGGTCAATTCCAGCATCTAAAACATTGATTTTCTAATTTATTCTGATATAATTGGAAGATATTAAATTAAACAGCATTATTTATGAAAAAAGATATACATCCGAAATATCACCAAGATGCCTCGGTCAAGTGCGCCTGCGGCAATACTTTTAAAGTAGGATCTACAAAGGAGCATATTGAAATTGAAATCTGCTCTAAATGCCATCCTTTTTATACCGGTAAGGCAAAGATTATAGATACTATGGGAAGAGTGGAAAAATTCAAGCAGAAACTGGTTAAAAAAGAAGAATTGAGGTCCAAAAAGAATAAAAAGAAGTAATCATGGGGGATATAAAGTCGGTTAAAAAGGAATACGAGGAAATAATAAATCAAATCAGTAACCCTGAACTTGCTTCAAATTGGGAGGAATTTGAAAGAATCTCAAAAAGAAAGAAATATCTTGAAAGAATAATAGACAGCTCTAGCGAATTGGAAGAAGCAAAAAGGCAGATTGAAGAGAATAAGATGATTTTAAAATCTTCCGAAGAGCCTGATTTAATTTCTCTGGCTGAAGTTGAAATTAAAAGCTTGGAAGAAAGAAAGAAGGTCTTAACTAAAGAAATAGAAGAATTATTAAAAGAAGATAAAGATGCTTCAGAAAGCTTTAACTCTGTAATTATTGAAATAAGGGCTGGAACAGGCGGAGATGAGGCGGCATTGTTTGCCGCAGACTTATACAGAATGTATTCAAAGTATGCTTCTTCTAACAACTTAAAGCAAAAGATATTAGATTCTCATTCAATAGGAATAGGAGGATTTAAAGAGATAATTTTTGAAATAGACGGTCCTGATATTTATTCAAAAATGAAGTACGAGGGAGGCGTCCATAGAGTTCAAAGAATACCTAAGACGGAAAAAGCCGGGAGAGTTCATACTTCTACCGCTACGGTTGCAATTCTTCCAAAGCCGAAAGCAACAGAAATAAAGATTAAACCTGATGAGATAAGAACTGATTTCTATCGCGCTTCGGGCCCTGGAGGACAATATGTCAACCGCAGAGAAACTGCTGTGAGAATAACTCATATTCCAACTGGCATTGTAGTTACCTCCCAGACAGAAAGGAATCAGCTTCAGAATAAGGAAAACGCTTTAGCTATTCTATCAGCTCGGCTGCTGGAGAAAAAACAATTGGAGGAACTTTCAAAAATAGCCTCTGATAGAAAATCCCAGGTTGGCTGGGCAAAAAGAGCGGAGAAGATAAGAACGTATAATTTCCCTCAAGGCAGAGTTACAGACCATAGAATAAAGAAAACCTGGTATGACATAGAAAAGATATTAAACGGAGAAATAGAAAAAATAATAGATTCTTTAATATCAGCTCAGTCAAAATAAAAACACCCTTTAAATCAAAAGGGTGTTTTTTTATTTGATAAAAATATCATTCAATTGCCTTTATATCTTCTTCATAGCGTTTAGCTATATTCATTACGGAATCGCCGTAAAATCCATATCCGTTGTATTTTGTTCTTTGGGTGGTCCCGGAGAAATAAATCATAGCTGAATTCCATTCGCCGGTTGTCGTTCTTTTTGCTGCTCCGTAATCAGTAAGATGCAGAGCTGATGCTAAAAATGCATCTTTTATACCCCAAGGGTCAGCCGGTTTGCCTGTGATTGCTTTTACCCTGTCTCTGTAATTCACCCATGTTGAAGGAATGAATTGGGCCGGGCCCATTGCCCCTCCCCAGCCGTAGCTTAAAGGGCAGGAAACCGGAGTATTGGCCGGATCTCTCCCTAATTCTTTTGTAATGCTTAAGAAATAAGAGACGTCTCTTGTCGGGCTCATTACTTTTATTAAAGTTCCGCTGCCTGAAATTCTTATCCCTTCTCCTGTGGAAAAGTTCTTAACATAGCATTGGCCTACATTTTTTCCAATATTTGATTCCTGGGTCAAAATAGCTAAAAGGAACGCAGGACGAATTCCAGTAACGCTTTCCGCGTATTTGGCAATCTCTAAAGCTTCGGCAAAAGTCGGAGCTTTTGAAACCCCGATTAGTTCAAATATCCTTGCCCTGATTGATGCGGCTTTTTGATCTGCTTCTTTTTTTTGCTGAATCTGCTTATTATACTCCTGTTCTGTTATGTTTAAATAATATTCCTGCTCCTTTTTAGTTTTTGAATTCTCATCCCGCTGAAGAGTCTGAATCTTAACTGTTCTTTCCAAGTCGTCTTTTTCGCTGTCGAGAGATATTTTTTGATTTTCTAAATTTAATTTTAGAATTTTAATATCCTGGAGCAGATTCTTATTCTTTGAGTTAAGCAGCTCCAAAGCCACTAAATTATCAAAAAAGTCAGACAAATCCTTTCCTGATAGTAAAATTTCAATAACAGGCTTTTGGTCTTCTTCGTATATGGTTCTCAGTATTTTTTTCAGTTTTTCCTTAGAATCTTCAATTTTTAAAGAAGTGTTGGTTATAGAGTCTTGGGTGTCTTTTACCTGATAGCCTAAATCTTTAATAATCAAGTTGCTTTGGCTGATTTGATAGTTTAAATTCTTGATTTTGCTGTTGATTGTATAAATTTTATTTTGCAAAGTGTTTTTCTCTGCTTGAGTTTTAGTAATATCAGCGGCAATCTTCTGGCTTTCAAGATTATAATACTCTTCGCATTCTTCTAATTCTTTTCGGCACAAACTTACATCATCTGTCTGGCATCCTTTTTCAGAAAGAGAAAGGCATTTCTGAGCCATATCGTTATCTGCTGATATTGAAAAAGGCAGAACTAAAGACAGAAAGATAATTAATAAACTAAAATTAAAAACCCTCATAGATATAATGATTATTTTTCTTCTTCCGGCTCCGGCTCTTCTTTTCTTTCAGCCTCAACCTTTTCAACCTCTTCAACCTTTTCTTCAATGGGCTTCTCAAGCTCTTCCTCTACTTTTTCTAAAGGAACCACCCGAGCCACTATTTCATCAGGGTCTTTTAAAATCTTAACTCCTTTTGGAACTTCCAAATCTTTCACTAAAATAACATCGTCAAACGTTTTAAGCTTTTCAACGTTTACCTTTATCTCATGGATAAGATCCTGGGGCAGAGCCTTAATCTTTGCCTCTTGAAATCCTTTATACAAAGTTCCTCCTAAATCTTTTAAAGCTCCTGCTTCTCCTTCAAATTCTAAAGGCACTTCAACCTCAACCTCTTCCGTTAAAATAGGCTGATAGAAATCAATATGAATAATCTTTCCAGACATTGGATCGGTTTGAACTTGATGAATTAAAACAGAGAATTCTTTTCCTTCAAGAGAAAGAGAAACAAGAGAGCTTTCCCCTGCTTCGCTAAAAACTTTATTGAATTCTTTTAAATCCAGCTCTATTGACTGAGTTTTAATTTCAGGTCCGTATAAAACAGCAGGAACAATATCCTTCTCCCTCAATGGCTCTGTTTTTCTGCCAAACTCCTTTCTTATTTCAGCTGAAATCTTTAGCATAAGTAATTTATTTGATTATTTTAATGCAGTTTACAGGACATCCTTCTGACGCTTCTTGGTTGCATTCAATATCAGTTATTTCTTTTTCATAATTGCCCTCTGAATTAAGATTTGAACCTATTAAATCAGTTTTCCCGTCATCTTTCAGCTCCCAGTGCTTTGAGCAAATTGCGGCGCAGGCTCCGCAGCCAATACATTTTTCACGCTCTAAGATAATTTTCATATATTTTATTTAATAATAAATTCGTTTGAATAATAAAATGATTCTTCTTTAAAATCATCATTTTCATTGCAGCTTATACAAACTGACACGGCTAAACGATGAGTCCCGGAACTGACTTTCGGAACATTAAGCTGAAAACCTTTAAGCCCGTTTACATCAATGCATTTATCTGCTTTATCTTCAAAACTGCATTCATTGTAAGAATATCTCTTCCAATCATTGTTTTCTTTTATTTCCATATAATAAGGGTAGCAGGAAGAAAAACAGAGCTTTTTATTTGAATCATTCTCTATCCTTAACTTTAAAACTTCTTCTGAGGCGTACTCATTCTTATCTGTTATGATTTTAAGCCCTGTTTCAGAAAACATCTTCATCAGCCATAACAGCACTACTATTATAGCCGCAATTAAAATTAATATCAAGTATTTACTTTTCATATTAGTTATAAATTAGGATTTGTAAATAACTTTATTTTTTCTTTTGTTATTTTTCTAACTGAATCTTCACTCTGAGACAGAATTTTATAAGGCCTTGCTTCTTTGTCTAAAGCCTTCAAAGATTTAATTAAAGATTCCTTCCAAGCAATTCTTAACTCTGTATTGATATTTATTTTAACAATGCCTAAACTAATAGCTTTTCTAATGTCTTTCGGCATAATTCCAGAACCGCCGTGAAGAACTAAATAAGCTTTTGACTTTTTGCTTACATCCTTTAGCCTTTCAAAATCAATGCCCGGCTCTTTTCTGTATATCCCATGGATATTGCCTATTGAAACTGCCAGAGAATCAACTTTTGTCTCTTTTACAAACTTAAAAACATCATCAGGAGATGTTAAATTCTCCTGTTTAACCTTTACTTCTTCTCTGTGAAGTTTTGATTCCCCTTCTATTTTGCCAAGCTCCCCTTCAACTAAGACACCTTTCTTATGCGCATAATCAACAATTCTTTTGGTTTCAGAAATATTATTTTCAAATGAAAGAGAAGAACCGTCGAAATGAACGCAATTATAGCCGAAATCCACTGCTTTTTTAACTAAATCTAGGTTCCTGCCATGGTCAAAATTCAAAAAAGCATTTACATTGTACTTCTTCTTAGAAATCTCAAATAAAGCTATAGTTTCTTCGAGGCCTAAATAAGAGCTCTCTCCTTCAGAAGTTCCTAATATAATAGGGCTTTTAGTCTCTTTTGCGGCTGAAAGGATTCCCCTTAACTGCTCTATTGTTGAGAAATTAAATTGGCCTATAGCCCAATGTTCTTTTTGAGCTTTAGTCAAATAATTTTTAAGATTCATAATTTTTTATCTGGCAAGAATTATTTTTAGAGCATAATTCTTTTATTACTTTCACTTTTTTAAATTTATCGCTTTTCTTCAATAAAGCATTTTTAGCCCCGTATTTTGTCAAGCAGTATGCTGAATTGGCTGTTCCCAATTGAATTGCATATTTAATATCGCTTTTTGACCTAATATACCCGCTTACAAATCCAGAAGCAAAAGAATCTCCGGCTCCGGTCCTGTCAATAACTTCTGTTTTCAAAGAATCTGCTCTATAGATAAAACTTCCGTCTGAAACCACTGCTCCTTTTGAGCCTTTTGTCATTATAAAAACACCGGGACAAAGCTCATCAATCTTTTTAAATATCTCTTTTTCTTTTGTGTATGGAATCTTAGTAAGCAGTGATGCTTCCTCCTGGTTTAAAATTAAAATATTAACATGTTTAAATATATTTTTAAGAGTCTTAGAGGGCATTATCAGCTGGGAATTGCCTGGATTAAAAGCAACCTTTATTTTATTCTTATAAGCAAAATCAACCAAGTCGCGGGATATATTGCAGAGCGAACCAGACAAAGGAGCCAAATAAAACCATTCTGCCTTAAGTTTGGTCCAATCTATGTTTCCTTTACAAAGCAGCTCCGAAGCTCCCCTATAGACAAGAATAGTCCTGTCTTCGTTGGGAATTATGACTATAAAAGAGTGGTTGGTGGGCCTTAGTTTTGTTTTAACCACTAAAGAAGTATCTATATTCCTATTTTTAAGCTCTTCTGTCATTTCTCTGCCCCCTATATCATCTCCTATCATTCCAGAAAAAGCTGTTTTAAAGCCCTGATTTGCAAAAGTTGCCGCAGTGTTGGTTCCTCCTCCTCCTGAATAGACATTAAGCTCTTCAATATCAATCTTTGAACCCAAATTAAAGCAGACTCCTTTATTGGCAATAAACTTATTGCTTTTGACAGTCTGAACTCTTTTAGGCTTTAAAAATATGTCCCAAGAAGCAGAACCAAAAGTTATGATATCAAACATAAAATATATTAATCTTTATTTTTATTCTCCTTTTCAGCAATAAAAAGATAAGTTTTTATTATTGAATCAGGATTAAGCGACATGCTTTCAATTCCTTCTTCTATTAAAAATTCAGCAAAGTCTAAAAAATCAGAAGGTGCTTGGCCGCAGATTCCCGAATACTTATTCTTATCTTTAGAAATCCTTATTACCTTTTTAATCATTTCTTTAACCGCCTGATTCTTTTCATTGCCGATATGAGATATTTCTGCATTATCTCTGTCAAGGCCCAGGATAAGCTGGGTCAGATCATTTGAACCGATGCTGAATCCGTCAAAGATTTCTAAGAATTCTTCAGCTAAAATCACATTTGAAGGAATTTCACACATTACATATACTTTTAATCCGTTCTCTCTTTTAAGGCCGCTCTCATTCATAATCTTTATAACTTTTTTGCCCTCCTCTATAGTTCTGCAGAAAGGAATCATTGCCATAACATTATCAAGGCCGAACTCTTCTCTGACTTTTTTAATTGCCTTGCATTCTAAAATAAATGCCTTTGAGAATCTCTCATCATAATAACGGGAGGCGCCTCTGTAGCCTATCATGGGATTTTCTTCTTTAGGCTCATAAAGCTCTCCCCCTAAAAGCATGCGGTATTCGTTTGTCTTGAAATCAGAAAATCTCACAATCACTTGCTTTGGGTAAAAAGCAGCCCCTATTTTCCCTATTCCCTGGCTCAGTTTGTCAATGTAAAACTGAACTTTATCTTTATACCCTAAGGTTAATTTATCTATCTTCTTTTTTAATTCAGGCTTCAGCTTATTATAATTTATAAGGGCAAGCGGATGAATCTTTATATCATTGGCGATAATAAATTCTTCTCTGGCTAGACCCACTCCGTCATTTGGAATAAAACTTAATGAAAATGCCTGGCTCGGTTCTCCCAAATTCATTGTAATTTTCACCTTAGTCTTTGGCATATTTGAAATATCGGTTCTTTTGATTCTAAAAGGAACAAGGCCTTGATAAACTTTGCCTTCTTCCCCTTCAGCGCAGCTCACTGTTATATCTTTGCCTGTTTTTATAACCTTAGTGGCGTTTCCAGCGCCAACCACGCAGGGAATTCCAAGCTCCCTTGAAACAATAGCGGCATGAGCGGTTCTTCCTCCGCTGTCAGTGACAATCGCTGAAGCCATCTTCATAGCAGGCACCCAGTCAGGGTCAGTCATATCTGTAATTAAAACCTCTCCTTTTCTAAACTTGCTGATATCTTTAGCGCTCATTATTCTATGAGCCCTGCCTTGGCCTATTTTACTGCCTACGCTTAATCCAACTGCCAGTATTTTATTAGATTTTGATTTATCTAAAAGATATTCTTCTAAAAAGTTCAAGTTCTTTCTGCTTTGAACTGTTTCAGGCCTTGATTGGACAATGTATAACTTACCTGTTTTTCCGTCTTTCGCCCACTCTGAATCCATTGATTTTTTGTAATGGTCTTCAATAATGGTTGACCATTTTGCCAGAGTTAAAATATCTTCATCTGAAAGGCAGAATCTATTCTGTTCTGGTTTTGAAACTAAAACATTTTTTGTGGGCTTCTTCGGATTATTGGTATAAACCATCTTGATTGATTTTTTGCCTATTCTTTTTTCAATGATAGGCTTAAAGCCCTTTTTCAAAGTAGTTTCAAAAACATAGTACTGGTCGGGTTCAACCTTTCCTTGGACAATGTTTTCGCCTAAGCCGTATGAAGCATTTATCAAAACAGCATCGCCAAAACCGCTTTCGGTATCGCAGGAAAACATTACTCCCGAAGAAGACAAATCAGAACGAACCATTTTTTGAACGCCTACAGAGAGACCTATTTTTAAGTGGTCAAACTTCATCTCCTGGCGGTAAACAATAGCCCTGTCAGTAAAAAGAGAAGCAAAGCATTTCTTAACAGACCAAAGAAGCTCTTTTGGACCGGAAATATTAAGATAGGTTTCCTGCTGGCCGGCAAAGCTTGCCCCGGGCAGGTCTTCAGCAGTAGCGCTAGAACGAACCGCTACATCTAAATTATTAGTTTTATACTCAGCAGAAAGCTTTTGATAAGATTCAGCTATATCATTTTCCAAATCATCAGGCAGAGAACTATTTATAATTAAATTTCTTACAACCCTTCCTTTTTCTTGAAGATTCTTTATGTCAGAGACATCTAAATCTTTTAATATATCTTTTATCTTGTCTCTTAAGTTGTTTTTATCCAAGAAATAGAAATAGGCGCTTGAGGTTGCTGCAAAGCCGTTGGGAATATTAATGCCAGAAGGCGTTAGATGAAAAATCATCTCTCCCAAAGAAGCATTCTTTCCTCCAACCAAATCAATATCTTTTATTCTTATTTCTTCAAACCACAATATATTCTTTTTAGAGTTCATAATTTTTATTGATTAGCCGCATTTAGGGCAGATAAATGAAACTATAAAATGACTTTCTCCTTTTGAAAAATCCCTGATTAAATAAAGAATTATGTCTGAATTGCATTTATCGCATTTTAACTTCGGCTTATAACCCAAATCCTTCATTAATTTCTTAATATTATCCGAATCAGCCATTAAATTCAAACGATAGCTTTTCTGCTGGCCTAAAATGATTTTAACCTTTCTTAAAAGTTCAAAAGGCGATGTCTGATCAGGGCTTACAAAATCCTTTGCTTCAAGCTCTATTGCTTTCTTCCGCTCCTCCTCTTTTTCATAAGGAGCAAATATTACTATTGGGATTTTCTTTTTATTAAGCTCTTTAAGTATTTCAAAGCCTCCTTTATGGGATAATGAGATATCAGCTATTACAAGATCTGGTTTCTGTTTTTTTGCCAAATCAATAAGCTTAATCCCGTCCTTTGCTGCAAATATCTTAAAATCTTTTTTGAAAACATCAGAGTAAGAATCCCTGATTGAATCATTATTTATTCCTATGATAATTCTCTTTTTCATATCAATATCTTCTCTGCTATAGCAAGCTCTTCATCTGTTTCAATCGCTTTAATTTTAGTGTTTTTTAAAATATCTAAATCTTTTAAAATCATATTCCTTATTATTTTAGACTTAAAACCAATAGTTCCGGTAAATACCAATAAATCGCATCCTTTAAGTATCCCGAAATAAGCGCTGATGTATTTTTTAATTCTGTAAATGAAGATATCTAAAGCAAGCCTTACTTTTTTATCTTTCCTCTTTTTAAGAACCTTAATCATGCTGTCTATGCCTGTTAAGCCTTTAAATCCTGATTCAAAATTAAGGATTCTATCGCATCTTTTAACTGAAAACCTTTTAGCCAGCTCTATTGTAATTCCTGGATCTATGTCTCCGCACCTGGTCATCATCATAAGGCCCTCCATTGGCGTAAAGCCCATTGAAGTGTCAATTGCCTTGCCATTTCTAAAAGCAGTAATACTTGCTCCTCCGCCTAAATGGCAGGTTATTATCTTTAATTTATTATAAGGCCGATTAATCATCTGCGCTCCTTTCCTCATAGCATAGTAGTGAGAAATGCCGTGGAACCCAAACCTTCTATACTTTCCTGCTATATTTTCAGGCAGAGGATATGTAGAAGCGTAATCAGGCAAATCAGAATATATTTCAGTGTCAAAGACAGCAATCTGGGGAACTTTCGGGAAAATCCTCTTAGCTGTTTCTATTCCTAAGAGATTAAAAGGGTTATGGAGAGGAGCCAAGCTGTTAAGCTTTCTTATTTCTTTTAAAACCCTGCTGTCTATTCTTGTTTTTTTCCTGAATCTTTCGCCTCCGTGAACAACTCTATGGCCTATCTTTTCTATCTTTGACGCTTCTTTTAATCCTTCTAATTCAGCAATTAAAACCTTTCTATAATCTTTAGAATTAAAAACCTCTCTTTTTTTCTGTCTTTTCAATTTAAGCCCTTTGTCAAACAATTTCCATTTAATTGACTGGCTGCCGCAGTTTAATATAAGTATCATAAAATAAAGCCGAAGCTTGTTTTATTGATTCCCGCTGCATTTCCTTCATCTGTATCAATATGCATGCAAAGCCTGTAATTATCGCTTACTCTTACTATCACATTATTAAAAGTTAAAGACCTTTTTCCTTTAATGATTACAGAAACTATGCTTTTATCTTTTAATTTTAATTCCTTAGCTTCTGCTGGACTAGCGTGGATATGTCTTTTAGCAACAATAGCGCCCTGTTTTAAATTAATTGAACCAAAAGGCCCTGAAATATTTAAGCCAGGACTTCCCTTTATATCTCCTGAAAGTCTTAATTCCGGCCTTATGCCCAGCCTAAAACAATCTGTCATTGAAAGCTCTAATTGGGTATTTTTTCTTGTCGGCCCTACAACTCTTACCTTTTCAATAAACTTATCTTTATTTCTAATCTTAACTGTTTCTAAGGCTGCAAAGTCTTGAGGCTGGCTTAAGCTCTTAAGTTTTTTTAACTTGTAATCAGGGCCAAAAAGAGCCTTTAAATCCTTCAAAGACAAATGGATATGCCTGGCTGAAACTTTAACCTTAATCTTTTTCATAATTTGTTAGTCTATTATACCTTTTTTAAAAAAAACAAAGAAGGGGAAAAATTAACATTCACCAAGCTCTTGACAAATTTGCTGGGAGGTGATATACTACCAACATAACGAAAGTAGTCAGGAGATCGCTCAGCGGGTCTTTTGGCTGACAAGAACAGCTGAGCAGTCAGGTGCGGCCGACGCAATCCTGGATGAGCCGACAGTCGGTCCTTGGGGAAGACGGAGCCCCGGTCGCCCAAGGAACTACAGGGGCCACTTGTTCTTTTGAAACTGACAGGGAGTTGGTGGGAGTCCGCCTCCTTAATAAGCGGCTTTGCTCGCGAGGCGCCCATTAAAAATAGGGTCTCCCCTGCCTTTGAGGAGGAGACCGGGGCGTAGAGACCCAATTGGGTTTCTGGCATTGGAATCAACCGACTTAACGTTGGTGGAGTGTATCTCCGCGAGTTGCGGCCTCCATCTGCGGTTATTGACCGCAAAACGCGAAAACTCGCGGTGCACAGCGAGTTGCCTGTCAGTTCCTTTCTAATGTGGCGAAGAATAATTCTTCGCCTCTTCTTCAGAGAAATTTACCAAAAGATTTTTCTGAAGAGGGATTCATAGGATTTCGACATCGGTTCTTTTGAACATAATGGTTGTCTGTTGACTAGACGCACCGCCAACGAGTCGTGGCACTTTGCGGTCGGGCAGACAACCAGAGGGTGAGGTTATTTCGACTCAAACCTTAAGCCCTCACAGGGCGTTTTACTGAAACTGAATAGGTCAATTTCTGGATGATCCAGAAACCCTAAACAGAAAAGTAAAACGCCTTCTTTTTTTATAAAATATTAATAAAGCGTTAATATAATGTTTATACAAGAAATAAAATTTGACCAACAACACAAACTTTGATATATATAAATAGTACTTGTCATTGGCAATAGAAGCGGGAATATTGGGATAGGTTTCGACACGCTCCCTCAGCAAAGGCAGCTCTGCTAAATGGCAGGCAGTCCAAGTTGAACCAGGCCACAGCAAAACTGCCAGCATCTGCGGCTGAAACCTTCTTGCCAACGGGCGTACTACGGCCGGTAAAAAGGCTGGAAAAAGCTTGCTGGAGTACTCAGGCGGAGCTGTATAAACTCCTGTACAGCTGTGATGCCTGAAAAAGAAGCATGCTGGGAAGGTTTTTCTTCCAAGAAAGCCGAATTCCCTGATCCCAAGGGTCTGGCTGAGCTATTGCTGATGATAAAAAGCCCCGAGAGTCTTCATACTTTCGGGGCCTTTTTTATTGATACTTTATTTTTATATTCTCTTCCCCATAAACTCGCAAAACTCTGCTAGTCTTGAGGCATAGCCGTATTCATTGTCATACCAGCCAACTACCTTTATTAAATTATCTTTTACCATTGTTAAAGATTCATCAACAATGGCAGAATAAGTATCTCCTATAAAGTCTGAAGAAACAAGAGGCAACTCTTCAATCCTTAGAATTCCTTTCATTCTTTCATCTGCCGCTTTTTTAAATGCTTCATTTACTTCTTTAATATCAGTATTTTTCTCTGTCTCAACTATTAAATCTAAAACTGAAACTGTTGGAGTAGGCACTCTTAAAGCAATTCCATCAAGTTTCCCCTTAAGCTCCGGTATCATCTTGCCTATTGACTTGGCAGCGCCAGTAGTGGTAGGAATGATGTTTAAACCCGCAGCCCTTGCCCTTCTCAAATCCTTGTGAGGAAGGTCTAAAATCCTCTGGTCGTTGGTATAGCTGTGAACAGTAGTCATAAAGCCCTTTATAATCTTAAAATTATCATTTAAGACCTTAGCCATAGGAGCCAAACAGTTAGTGGTGCAGGAACCCATATCAATGATCTGATGACTTATGTCAAACTCTTGGTCATTGACACCTAAGATAAATCCTGGAATCTCTTCATCTTTTGCCGGAGCAGAGATTATTACCTTTTTAGCCCCAGCTTCAATATGTTTTTTAGCTCCTTTTAAGTCAGTGAAAAACCCAGTGCACTCCAAGACAATATCAATATCAAGCTTTTTCCAAGGAAGTTTAGCCGGGTCTGGTTCTGAAAAAACCTTAAACTTGTCATTATCTACTATAATTTCATCATTATCAAAGCTTACCTTCTTTTTATAGTTTCTATATATAGAATCATATTTTAAAAGATGACTGAGAGTTTTAGTGTCAGTTAAATCATTTATTGCAACCACCTTTAAATCAGGATGAGAGCCTAAAATTCTCCTAAATACAGGCCTGCCTATGCGGCCAAAGCCATTGATTGCTATTTTTATCATATAATAATTTATTATTGCTGCTCCTTTATATTTAATAATTCATTTATTTTTTCTTTGTCAAAACCAACAACAATTTCTCCGTTAATCTCTATTACCGGAACGCTCATCTGGCCTGATTTTCTAACCATCTCTTCAAAAACTGCTTCATCTTTTGAAGCATCAACGTCTTCAAAGGCAATATCATGCTCTTTTAAATACTGCTTTAAAGTTGCGCAGTATACGCAGGTAGGGGTTGAATAAACTTTAACCATATTATGGAATTTGATTAACTAAATCTTTTACTTCGCTGCAGACAGCTTCGGGCTTATTCCCAGTAAGCTTGCAAACTACTGCGGTTAAGTTTTTTGTTTCTGTTTCTTCTCCGTCCTTCTCGCCAGACCCTATCTTGTAGTACTTGCAGCCTAAGACCATTGTTGGAATTCCTCCCTGGGGATTAAACTTGTACAATATATCCTGGTCTCCTTGTCCTTCCATATTATCATGAAAAGAAATCTGGTCTTTGAATTTCTCCATTACTTTTTGAAAAATAGGATGCTCCCAAGCGCAGTGAGGACAGCTGTTGGAACCGAAGAAATAGGCGATAGGCTTTCCATTTTCCAAGCAGACTTCTTCTTCGCTTACTGAAAAATCACCTACAATAATCTCAGCTAATTTAATAACGCTTGGAAACAAGAGCTTTCCGTCCAAACTAAGGTATGCTTCTTCTTCCTGCATATTTCCCTGGTTATCGCTTAATTTAATTTTCATCATATAGAGGCCGCTCTTTTCTTCAATGCTTACCAATGACGCTGTAGCCATGCCGTTTAGATTTTCATTGATAAAGTCAATGACTTTCTGCGAGGCCTCATCTGTTGATAGAGCTCCAAGAAGTTGTTCTCCTGATAAACTACAGGATTGAGTTATATAGATAATTAGACCGATAATTATAATGCCTGATGCGGTAAAAAATATCGCTGTCTTGTTTTGCTTAATTTTATCAATAAGATTATTCATAGATTTAAATTAATTAATTTTTAATAATGTTTTTATTTTATCAGAGAACTAAATCTTTGGCAACAACCTCTTTATTTGTCACAGCCATCTTGGAATCAAGCTCGTACTTTATAAGGCCGCCGAAAGGAATCTCATAGTTTATAATATCTTTATCTGGCACTTTTTCAATATGCTTTAAAAGCGCTCTTAAAGAATTATGGCTGGCTACTACCAATATATCTTTGCCTTCCTTTAAATCCCTTTCTATATATCTTTTAAAAAAAGGAACTGCTCTTTTATAGACGTCTTTTAAGCTCTCCCCTTTTAAAGGAGCAATATCAAAGCTTCTTCTAAAGAGGCGAACTTTTTCTCTGCCGTATCTCTCAATTGTTTCATCTTTATTTAACCCTTGAAGCTTCCCGTAATATCTTTCATTGAGGCTTTCAGAAATATACACAGGAATATAGTCATTGTTTATCTCTTCAAAAGAGCCCCGGTCTTTCATTCTGCCTTTGTCTAAATGAATGAAAATAGGATATCTTCCTTTATTTTCAAGAATCTTTAAAACAGTCTGCTGGTTCCTGATTAAAGGAGATGAATAAATCTTTTCTATATTAAAGCTGAATATCTTTTTAGAAACCCACTCTTTAGCGTCTTCGCCCTCTGCCAGAGGGACATCAACCCATCCTGTAAACCTGTTTTCCTTATTCCACTGGGATTTAAAGTGTCTTAAAAGAAATAAGTTGGGCATAATGATTAAATTGTTTTCTCTATTTTAAGGAGCCTATTATACTTAGCCATTCTCTCTTTTGGATAAGGCGCTCCTGACTTTATAAAATCAGCTCCGATTCCAACCGCCAAATCGCTGATAAAGTCATCTTCTGTTTCTCCGCTGCGATGAGATACTATTATTTTTATTCCATTATCTTTCGCAACTCTCACCGCTTCAAGAGTTTCTGTTATAGTGCCTCTTTGATTCGGCTTTATGATAACACCGCTGATAAAGTCTTTTTTATCCGAGATTATCCTTTTATTTGTGGCTGTTAAATCATCACCTATTATTATAACATTAATAAATTGGTTTTTAATAATCCTCCACATCTTTTCATCTCTTTCATCAAAAGGGTCTTCAAGATAAATCAAAGGGTAGCTTTTAATTAAATTATTATAGAAAGATAAAACATCTTCGGCTTCAAACTCTTTATTGTCTATGAAATACTTATTATCTTTAAAGAACTGGCTTGCCGCGCAGTCTAAGCCAATCTTTATGTCTTTATAACCTGAAACTGCTTTTGTCAAAAAATCAAGAGCTTTATATGTTTCTGAAATCATTGGGGAAAAACCTCCTTCATCCCCTATTTTAAGATATTCTTCTTTTAATTCTTTTTTTAAGATTAGTTTTAACTTATTATAGGCATCAATTCCTGTTTTTAAGTTTTCCGAAAAAGAATTATATTGAGGAATCACCATAAATTCCTGAATATCAAGCTCATTGTTAGAATGAGCTCCCCCGTTTATAATATTAAAGCAGGGCAAAGGCATAAAGACATCTTTTTGATTCCCTATTAATTCTTTAAGATGCTGCCAGAGATTTATCTCTTTTGAACCGGCTCCAGCTCTTGATACTGCCAAAGAAACCGCTAAAATCGCATTGGCGCCCAGTTTTGATTTATCGTCTGTTTTATCAAGCTCTATCATTAAATTATCAATCTTTTTCTGATTCTTTGGGTCTTCTCCTTTTATCTTTGGACTAATTATCTGGGTGATATTTTTAACTGCTTTTAAAACTCCTTTTCCGTTATATCTTTCTTTATCCCCATCTCTTAATTCAACCGCTTCATATCTGCCCACTGAAGCGCCGGAAGGAACAGAGGCTTTAAAAATCCCTTTCTCAGTATAAAGTTCAGCCTCAATAGTAGGATTTCCTCTTGAGTCTAAAATCTCTTTAGCTTTAATGTTTTTTATTCTATCATTCATTTTTTAAATAATGGCTGATGTCTAAAGCGGCTCTGGCTCCATCTGCCGCAGCAACAACGATTTGTTTGCATTTGCCGCTTACCACATCTCCAATTGCATAAAGTCCTGGCGTTTTAGTTCTCATATTATCTAAATTAACTTTTATCTCTTTCTTTTTATTAAAATCAGCCAAAGAAGGGTCTAATATGAAAGAGGTTGCCGGCTCGTATCCTATTTCAATAAAGACGCCGCTTACATCTAAGCTTTTTTCTTTGTTATGTTTTAAATCATTATAGACAATTGATTCTACTAAAACCTTTCCTTTTATTTCTTTTAAAGAAGCATTTGTTATTATTTCTGTATTTTTGATATTTTTAACCAATGCCTGATTGGCAGGAGAAGCTTTAATCTTTGAATCATATTCTAAAATATAGATCTTTCTGACATAATTTGATAAAAAAAGAGCTGATTCAAAACCAGCGTCTCCTCCGCCGACAACAGCAACATCTTTGTTTGAAAAAAGAGGACCATCGCAGACAGGACAATAACTGACTCCCCTGCCGACAAACTCTTTTTCTCCGGACGCCCCTGTTGATTTTGGGTCTCCGCCTGAAGCAATAACTGCTGTTTTTGATTTAAATTCTTTATTGCTTTTGGTTAAAACAAGAAAGCCGTTATTATTCTTTTTAAGTTCAATAACGCTGTCTATCTCTATGTCAACCTCATGCCTTCTCAAATGGTTCTCAAACCTTGAAATTAAATCAAACCCGGATATCTTCTCAAAACCAGGATAATTTTCAATCTCAACTGACTTTTGAGCCATCTGCCCCCCAAAACCTTTGGTGATTATTAAGGTTTTAAGCCCCTGGCGGCAGGCGTAAATTCCAGCTGTCATTCCAGCCGGCCCGCCCCCTATAATTATTAAATCGTACATAAGATTATTTCTCTATTTCTTTTAGAAATTGTTTTATTTCAGGACCGAATTTCGGGTGTTTTAGGGAAAAATAAATATTTGATTTAAGCCAAGAAAGCTTGTTCCCGCATTCAAGCCATTTTCCCTCAATTTCATAGCCGTAGACTAGCTTTCCGTCCTTTATCATCTTATCTAAAACTTCGGCTAAAATTATCTCTCCTTTTGGACCCGGCTTTGCTTTCTTTAGATAGCCGAATACTTCAGGAGTTAGAATGTATTTCCCAACAATAACCAAATCAGAAGGAGCATTCTCAGGCTCCGGCTTTTCCACAATGCCTTTTATTTTAAAAAGGCGGCTGGCTATTTTTTCAACACTGACAGCTCCGTATGAAGAAATTTTATCTTTGGGAAGACGGTACAAAGCTAAAACAGGCTTTTGGCAGGTTTTAAAAACCTTAGTCAATTGAGACATAACAGGAGTCTCTGAGTCAACCACATCATCGGCAAAAAGACAGCCTACTGGCTCACTGCCGGCAAGTTTAGCGGCCTGGAGAACTGCATGGCCGTCTCCTAAGGGGTTTTTCTGAACAACGTAGCTGAAGTTAATGCTTTTTAATAAATCTTCAAACTCTTTAAATTCAGCCAAGAGCTTTTCCTTCTTTCTCTCTTTTAAGATTTTCTCTATTTTCAAAGAAGGCTTTAGATATTCTAAAATCTTCTTGTTTGACTGGCCTAAAACAAAAATTATCTCATCGATATCAGAGTTTTTAACCTCTGTTATTATTTTTTGGATAACAGGTTCATCAGCCAAGGGCCAAAGCTCTTTAGGGACTGCTTTTGAAAGAGGCAGGAATCTTGTCCCCAAGCCGCCAACCGGAATAATTGCTTTTTTAATATCTGCCATAAATTATGACTCTAAAGAATCTTCTTTTTTCTTTCTTAATATTGCTGGAGTTTCCCAGAATTTTTCCTGGTCTAAAATCTCTTTTTCAGCCGCCTCCATGCTTTTTTTAACTTCTAAAGCGTTCCTTCTTACTTTTACTCCTTCGGTAAATACCTGTTCTAAAGATTTCTTCTCCAAACCGCTTGCTTTAAGAGAAATCTCTCCTTGTTCGGTTTTAGAGATCTCTGGAGCCGGAGGAGTTTGAGCAATCTTTTTCTGCTCCTCTTGGGGCTTTGATTTGGAAAAAGTAATCTTTATTTTCCTTTTATCGCCTGCTTGAAGCCTAGTCTTTTTCAAAGGCTTCTTTTTCTTCTCAACTAACGGCTTTTTCTCTTCTATCTTATTATTTTTCAAACTAATCTTTGATTTTTTCTTTATTCTAACCTTTTTTACTTCAGGCTTAAATGACTTAGGTCCTAAAAAATCCTTGGCTAAGCAGCCTGATGCCAGAAAAGTTATCTTAATGCTTTCTTTATCTTTTAAATTCTCGCTGATTCCGAAAATAATCTTAGCGTTTCTGTTTGCAAAACTTTTGATTAAATTTGAAATCTGGGAAACATCTGTAAGCTGAAGATTTCTGCCGCTTGTTATATTATACAATATGCCCTTGGCTCCTTTTGGAGTGTAATAGTATAAGGGGCTTGATACTAATTTCTTTATTACCTCTTCTCTGTTAGGACCTTCTACCTTAATTGAATTTAAATAAGTGAGCCTGCCCGAGCCTGATAAAACTGTTCTTAAATCAGCGAAATCAATGTTGATTAAACCTGGCAGATATATCATTTCTATCAAACCCTCAAGATTATCAGCCAGTCTTCTATTAATAGCGGATAAAGCATCTTTTAAAGGAGTATTTTTATCAATGATTTCAAATATTCTTTCATTGGGAATAACGGTATAGACATTGAAATTTGATTTTATCTTGTCTAAGGCATTTAGCGCAGCCTCCATCTTTCTTTCTCCTTCAAACTCAAACGGAAGAGTAAAGATGCCGTAGGTGATATTCCCCAAATCCTTTGATATTTTAGCAAACACCGGAGTAGAGCCAGAGCTGGTTCCTCCTCCCAGACAGGCAATAATGATGCAAATATCCTGACCCTCTAAAAGCTTTTTTATTCTTTCTTTTTCCTCTATCGCTGCCAACTCCCCTATCTCGGCATTCATTCCCGTTCCCAATCCTTGAGTTAAGCTCTGGCCAAATTGAAACTTTTTGGTCCTTTTATCTGCATTAACCAAAGCCCTGACATCAGTATTTGCAACATAGAAATCAGCTTTTTTAATCCTGGAAACAATTTCAGAGACTATTGCGCCGCCTCCGCTTCCAATGCCTATTACTCTGATTCTGGTTTTATGGATGTCTTCTGAAGTTTTCTCAACAGGCTCCTTTTTCTCAGTTTTTTGTTTCTTAACAGGCTCTAA
Organism: Minisyncoccota bacterium; assembly: GCA_028687715.1. Taxonomy (GTDB): domain Bacteria; phylum Patescibacteriota; class Minisyncoccia; order Minisyncoccales; family GWA2-38-27; genus JAQTZP01. Next base: position 129,158 of record JAQTZP010000001.1, on the reverse strand, counting down.
AACATCTAAACGATGATTTATTACTTTCTTATGCTTAGGTTTTAATATTATCTTCTTTTTTGCAACCTTTGGCTTCTTAACAGCTTTCTTTTTAATCTTATGCCTTTTTATTTTCTTTTCCTTCTTTATAATCTTCTTTGGCGGCTTTTTAATCTTTTTCTTCTTTACCGTTCTTAATTTTAACTTTCTATTGACTTTATTCTTTTTAAAACTAACTTTTGCTTTTTTCCTCATCAGCTTTTTACTTTTGTTTTTCTTCTTCATAAGATTATTAATCTTCTAATTGCTTTATTAAATTATTCTAACTCCTATATTTTTAAAAAGCAAGAGAGTAAAAAAACCCTCAGCAGAAATATGCTAAAGGCTTAAGAGATTAAACGGACGAAGCGTCCAAAACTCTTAACACAACTTTAATTTGAGCCTAAACCATCTTATTCTAGAACGAATTCTATTCAATGCTTTCTTTATTCTGTGCTTCGGCTTCATGATTTTCTCCTTGAGAAAAGACATAAAAAGGACTATTTTCAGTTTATCATTAAAGATTTTAATGTCAATTATTTCACTTCCTTCTTTTTCTTAAAATATCTTGTATGGCAGATATCTTTTATTAGCTTCTCATTATTTAGAAACTCATCATAGACTCTTTTAACTATAGGACTCTCCCCTGCTGTCTTAATCTCTTTTTTATCATCTATAGAGTATAAAGATTCTGCTCTTTTTCTCCTTATCTCTTTATCAGCAGGCACTGGCTGGCCTCCTCCTCCGATACAGCCCCCAGGACAAGCCATTACCTCAATATAATTATAGAGCTTTGGGTTTTTCTTAAGCTCGTCTAAAATCCTTTTGGCATTTCCTATTCCGCTTGCAACCGCCGCTTTAATGATTCCGCCCCCGATACTCAATTCTGCCTTTTTAACTCCCTCCATGCCTCTTACTTTTTTAAATTCTATGTCAATAGGCTGCTTTAAAAGATTATAAGAGACCTGGCGCAAAGCTGATTCCATTACTCCGCCTGTGGCCCCGTAGATTATGCCTGAACCGCTGGGCATGCCTAAGGCGCTGTCTAACTCCTCCCCCTTTATATTCTTTATATCTATCTTTCTTTTTCTAATCAGCCAGGCAAGCTCTCGGGTTGTCAAAACATAATCAACTGGTTTAATTCCTTTTATTTTCAATTCTTTTCTTCTTATCTCGTACTTCTTGGCAACACAAGGCATAATAGATACAACAACTATGTTTTTGGGATTAATGTTTTCTCTTTTAGCCCAATAGGTTTTTATAAGGGCTCCGGAGATGATATGAGGCGATCTGACAGATGTTAGATTTGGAATAAGCTTGGGATAATAAAACTCAACAAACTTTACCCAGGAAGGACAGCAGGAAGTAAACATAGGAAGATTTTTTCCTCCTTTTAATCTTTCAACTAATTCTTTGGCTTCTTCATAAGTGGTAAAATCAGCTCCAACGCTTACGTCAAATACTTTGTCTGCCCCAAGCCTCCTTATTGCTGCTGCCAGCTTTTCTGTAACTATTGCTCCGTAATCAAGATTAAACTCCTCCCCGATGCTGGTTCTTATAGAAGGGGCAAACTGGAACACTACAACCTTATCTTTGTTTTTTAAGGGCTTTTCTATATCTTCAAACTCTCCAACTGCTTCAAAAGCTCCAACTGGACAATGAACTAAGCACTGACCGCAGTAAATGCAGTCTCTCTTTTTATTCTTTGAAGGAACTATTTCATAGAAACAGCCTCTTTTTTTAACTTCTAAGAAATCTGCCTGCTGGATATGGCAAACCTCTACGCAGTTTCTGCAGTCAATGCATTTAGAGCTGTCAAAAATAAGTGAAGGACCGAATTTATAGATGGGATATTTCTTTTTTCTGTCTGAAAATCTTGTGATTTCAACCTTGAACTCATCAGCAAGCCTTAAAAGCTCGCAGTTAAGCTTTAACAAACAGTCATCGCACTCTTCAATGTGCTGGGAAAAGATAAGCTCTAGATTAATTCTCCTGGCTTTTTCTATCTCCGGGCTTTTTGTCCTAATTTCCATATTATGCTCAAGCTTTACAGAGCAGGAAGTATGAAGCCCTTTTCTCCCTTTTATCTCTACAAGGCACAAACGGCAGCTTGCTCCGGGACTAAGGTCTGAATGGAAGCAAAGAGAAGGTATTTTAATGCCGTTATCTTTGGCTGCTTCCAAGATTGTCTTGCCTTCTTCCGATTCAATTCTCTTGTCATCAATAATTGCTTGTATTTTCATAACAATTTATTGAAAAAACCTTTAATAGAAACAACTGAACATTTTCCCAGCCCGCATAAGCTTGTTTCTTCCAAAGCGAAAACTATCTCATTCAGCTTATCTTTATCAATATCATTATTTTTCACCATTTCAAATATTCTGTATATTCCTTCTCTGCAAGGAACGCATTTATCGCAATTCTCATTCATTAAGAATTTCAGCTTCTTAACTATTAATGAGGCGGGATTTGTTCTCTTTCTGTTATAGATAATTATCCCTCCTGTTCCTTTTAACGGCCTGCCAAGTTCAGAAGGAAGAAGAATCTCTCCTGATATCCCTCCGCCTGCCTGAACAAAGAAATCAAAATCAGGAAAGTTATTGCTTTCTTTAAGAATCTGGCTGATGTTTAAATCTGTCTTAAATTCAAAAACTCCTCTGTTGTTTACATCCCCTGAAATAGAATAGAATCTGTTATCTTTATACTCACCTTTTAAGACCTTAGAGACCCGGTAAAATGTCTCAACATTATTTATTAAACTAGGATATCCAAAAAGCCCTGATTCAGTCGGATAAGGAGGCTTAATCCTTGGTTCAGAAAGTCTGCCCTCTATTATATTCAAAAGCACTGTCTCCTCGCCAGACAGATACCCTCCTGTTTTTTTAAAAAGCTTTATATCAGCCCCTTTAATCAGTTTATTGAGAGTGTATTTAAACTTATTATAGTAATCTTTTCTTAAATAGATATAGCCTGAACTTTTTTCAATGCAGTTTAAAGCTGCTTTTATTCCTAAGACAACCTCTTTGGGATAATTGTTTAAGATAAAGCCGTCTTTGAAAACCTCTGGCTCTCCTTCTGCGGCATTTGCAATAACGTATTTCTTTAAAGCATCAGCTTTTTTCACCGAATCCCATTTTATCCAAACTGGAAAATTAGAACCGCTTTTCCCCAACAGCCCGGCCTCTTTTATTTTTGAGATAATATCTATAGACATAATTATTAAATTATAGCTTGGATTTGAAAAAAATAGAATACTTTAAGTATAAAAAAAGCAGGGAAAGAGAGCATGAGGCCTCTGCCTCAAAAGATAAGAAACGGTTCGTCTCTGGCCGAAGCCAAGAGAATCAATGTGTTGATGGAAGCCGTTTCTTCCCGTAAGTTCTCCTTCCCCGCTGAAAGAGGGACTATCATAATGGTATCAGATTGAAATATCATGTCAATTTAAAGGCTCGGGGCAGAGGAACTGAAATCTTTTTAATTTTGTCTTGAGTAGTAAGCTTAAAAGAAATCTCATTGGCGCAAAGCATAATGCTTTTGTCATCTAAAGGATTGTAAGCTCCGTATTTTACATCCCCTAAAATAGGACAGCCTAAAAAAGAAAGCTGGGCTCTTATCTGATGAGGCTTTCCGGTTTTAATCCAGATCTTTAAAAGAGAATATTTATTGTTAGATTTTATAATCTCATAATAAAGCTCTGCTCTTTTGGATTTAGGCTTTAAGGTATTGAAAACCTTAACCTTGTTTCTATCTTTATCTTTCTCAATATAGCTTATCAAAACCCCGCTCTTTTTTTCAGGCTTTCCTATAACTACGGCGTGATAAACTTTTTCAACTTTATGGTTTCTAAACTCTTGAGAAAGCCTTGAAGCGGCTTTTGTGGTTTTAGCAAATAAAACAATACCTGAAACAGGCATATCCAAGCGGTGGACTAAACCCAAAAAGACATTGCCCGTCTTATTGTATTTCTTTTTAAGGTATTTCTTTGTTTCAGAAAGCAAACTGGGTTTTCTGCTGTTGTCTCCTTGAGTTAAAATACCGGATTCTTTATAAACGGCGATTATATGGTTGTCTTCGTAGAGAACTTTAATCTTCATATATCTTTTTGAATCCTTTGGCGATGATATAGAGCTCTTTGCTTTTTTTAAAGCTTGCTCTCGGCTTAAATCTTTTTACAAATTCAAAACTATCTGAGACTTTCTTAAAAAAATCGCTGACTGATTCTCCTTCAAATATCTTACAGATGAAGTTCCCTCCTTTTTCTAACAAATTATGCGCCAATTCCAATGATTTTTCTGAAAGCTCTAAGGACTTAGCGCTGTCAAAAGATTTTAATCCTGAAGTCTTAGGCGAAAGATCAGAAACTAAAACATTGTATTTTTTTCCTAATATCAATAAATCCAAAGGCTTTGTATTTAAAATATCTTTTTTTATAAAAAGAATGTTGCCTGATAAAGGAATCTTGATATCTTCTAAATCAACTCCCACCACCCTTCCTTTCTCTCCTATTTTATTTGAGATATAGATAAGCCAGGAACCGGGACTAGATCCCAAATCTAAAACCAAGTTCCCCTTTTTAAACACTTTATACTTTTCGTCTATCTCTTTTAATTTATACACAGACCTGGCGGGATAACCCTCTCTTTTAGCCCTTATAGTATATGCTTCATCTTTTAAATCTTTTCGATACATTGCTTTATTATACCAGAAAAAGAAAAGGCCTAATAAAGGCCTAATTATATATAGGGAGGGAAGAGGGCCTACGAACTCTCTTAACGCCAGCCGGCCCTTCTTCCCTCCCAGAGAACGATGCTGTATTTATTTTATAAAAACAAGATATAGGTGTCAAGGTTTTTTGAGCTGAAATAAAAAATGGAGGAAGAGAGAATAGTGGAAACTGAAGGTTTCCAAGAAGTGGACTGCTTGTCAACCGGGCACGATCCTTATCGGCCGGCAGAATTCCCTCTTCCTCCCCGGGACACTATTATATTCTATATTATGATTAACCCTTATGTCAAGCTACTCATTATCAATATCTAAAACATCAACTTCAAAAATCAGTACAGCGTTTGGAGGTATTAAGCCTGACACTCCGTTTTCTCCATAAGCGAGATTAGGAGGAATTATTAGTTTAAGCTTTTCTCCTGCTTTTGCGCCTAAAAGCCCCTGCTCCCAACCTTTAATAACTTCTCCTTTGCCTAATGTAAAAACAAAAGGAGTTTTTCTGTCAATGCTTGAATCAAATTTAGCGCCATTCTCTAGGGTGCCGGTGTAGTCAACTGTCAATAAATCTCCGTTTTCAGCCCCATCCCCTTCTCCTTCTTTTAAAACCTCTATCTTTAGCTCCTGATTCTGTATATTCACTGCCTCATTTATTGGTTTGTTTTCTTCTTCTAAATTAATATTGTTAAAATAGTGATATCCGAGATAAAAAAATAAACATACAACCGATAAAGAAACAATCGTTGATATTAATGTTTTCATATTTTCTTTGATTTATATGATAATAACTTTTTAGAAACTATAATAATTATTATAATAGAAATCCATAAAATTGCCATGCTTTGAATGGACCAGCTCCAGCCGTTTGTAAAACCTTCAAACTTATAACCTAATGGATAAAACGGCTTAAGAGCCCATTCGCCGTAATGGCTGAATAAGTCTAAAAAAAGATGAGCGCCATAGGCCCAAAAAGAAATCTTGGGCAGTTTAAAAAATAAAACAAGGGGCAGAATCACTATCAAAAGAAAAAATACGCTGTGAGGGATATCGTATAAAGCTGATAGAAAAGGGTGAAGATCCCTAAATCCGTCCCAGTCGCTGTTTAAAGGAATCCAAAACAGCCTATTATTGATAAAACCGATATAAAGGTATAAAGGAAGAGAAATTAAATCAGCTAAAAGACTGAAAAACACGGCAAAATAAATACTGCGCCTTGTTTCTTTTTTAGATAAAGATATGGCCCTGCCTATTAAAGCATGAGTTATAATATCCATAAGTTAATATTATAATGAAACTTTATAATTTTCAATTCGTATTATATAATAGAGAACGGATAAAAACATATTATTATTGGCAAATTATGGATTTTGAGATAAATAAAAAAACCTTAATATCGGCAAGAAACGGAAGCTTATCTGCTTTTGAAGAAATTCTTTATTTCTATGAAAAGCAAATTTTCAATTATATCTATCGCTTGGTAAACGAGAAAGAAAGCGCCGAAGACCTTACTCAAGAAACCTTTATAAAGGTTTTTAAGGAAATCAATAAGATTAAGCCTGATCTTAATTTCAAATCCTGGGTTTATAAAATAGCTACAAACAAAGCTTATGACTGGTTCCGCAAAAAGAAAAGACTTGCCGCAATTCCCATCTTATCAAACACCAGCAGGCATTATCCGGGAGTGTCAGAAGATAATCTTCCTTATACTGATGATAAATCCAAGGAAATAGAAATAACTGATGAAATCAATAGAGCCTTAGAGAAATTAAACCCTAGGGAAAAAACTGCCTTAATATTATTTTACCGCCAGGACTTAAGCTGTCAGGAAATTGCAGATGCGCTTTCTATCCCTTTAAATACGGTTAAAACCCATCTTTACAGGGCAAAGAAATCTTTAAAGAATTATTTAACTAAGCCAGTTGAAGTTTTAAATAATAAGAAACCTATTAATAAAAAATATGAGTTCAATTTCTCAACAAATTAAATCAATTGAAGATATTGAAATACCTGAAGACCTGCACAATAAAATTATGCAGAAGGCTTTATTCTTGAAATTCAAAAAGCCCATTATCTTTATTGTTTTTTTAATGCTCATAGATCTTTCAGCCCACGCTTGGCATATAGTAAACAGATTAATAGAAGTTAATATGCCCCAGATAGCGTTAAACCATTTGATAAATTTAGATTTTACTTTTTCTATAGCAAACTTATTTCTATTTATAAGGCCTATAATCTTGATTAGCTTTATTATAAATATTGTGGTTATAGGCTATATAACATTGTTTTATCTTTCATCAAGGCAAAAAGGGGTTCAAAGAATTCTCCCATATAATATATTAAAGCTTATCCCTTATAAAAAATAAGTTCTATGGCAAACAGAAATAAAAACCCCCCTTTTGGGGAGGGGGTTTTATTATTAACAAAAGAGCAGGCGGTAAAACCTGCTTTATTTTTATCCCTTGAAAAAAGAACTAAATAATCTCCTCTAACTTGAAACTCTCCATCAGGAATCTAAGCATATGGATATTTTCCAGCTCTTTGTCTGACAATTGATGAGGCGCCTGAGTTAGGAGCTTAAGACCCTCAACCCCTCCTTTTGCGCGCGGAATAAGATGAAAATGAACGCGCTTTCTATCATTGATGTAAAGAATATAGACGTTATCAACCTTAAAAACCTTAATAAGCGCGTCTCTTACAAAATAGATAATCTCAGCCAAAACTTTGTAATCAGCCAAGGGAATATTGTTAATATCCGTTATCTCTTCTTTTAAAGCCACTATCGTATGGCCTTCTGCCACTGCTTCAGAAACGAGCCAAGCGCAACAAAAATTATCTTCGTAGAAAACATTATTTTCTGGCGGTTCCAAAGAACTCATCATCTCTCTCCTTGAAAAAGACTGAAAGGTCCTGTCTGTATAATATTCAATATTATGAATCTGTCAATAAAAAATTGACAAAGTATATTAGAAATATAGAATATGATAAAATAGGACAACATCCTGTGACAGTTCTTTGTAAAGGAGGCGCGCTATGACTATTTCAGAAAAAGAGCACGAAATAACTGCTTCTTTTTATTGGATGTCTTTAGACCGGGATTTATCTGCTGTAATAGAAATTGAAAATCAAAGCTTTCGTTATCCCTGGAAGCCGAATGATTTTTATAACTGCTTAACCAAAGGGAAAAACCCCGCAAACGGCATTGTGGCTGTTTATAACGGACAGCTGATAGGATACATAATTTACAAGATTAGGAAAAGATTCATTGAGATATTCGGCATTGCAGTCCATCCTGCTTACCGCCGGATGGGAATAGGTAGCCAGCTTTTGGCGAAAGTTATGGGGATTTCAGCGTCAATTCAGCAAAAGAAAATTACTATTATGATAGGCGAAAGGAATCTAAAAGGCCAGTTTTTTTTCAAAAACAATGGATTTAAGGCAACCGCTGTAGTCTATAAGCCTTTCAAAGGATTTAATGAAGATGACGGTTATGTTATGGAATACAAAGCCCCTCGGCCCAAGCTCAAACCCGAATCAAAGTCTTTTAGGTCTTTTCTGAGACGATTTTTTAAAGAATAAAGGAGAATGTTTAATTATGGAGATTCGCGCCTCATAAAAACCGCAAGCAGTGCATCACTTGCGGTTTTTAAATTATTAAATACTTTATTATCATCTATTCTAATGAAATCTCTGCGCATTTATTACCGTCAAAGCACTTCCCTTCTTGGCATTCGCAAACTTTTACTTCATGGCTGTTTTCTAATGAACATCCGCAGGCGCCTATAAGGCAGGTGTTTGGGAAATCAGAAGCTGACTTACAGCATGAAGAAACAGACACAGTTCCTCCTGTCCTAATACAAGCTCTCTCCTCCTTGCTTTTAAGCCCAATCTTATTAAAAACCTTGCTTGACGCCTCTATCGCATTTTCAATTCCTTTCTTAGCTGAATCTGGAACTTTTTCAAGGTTCTTTTGTAAAACATCAATATGTTTTGATAAAATATCCTCTGTTTTCTGCGAAATATCTTCTATGTTTTTCCCCTGTTCTTTTAACTGTTCAGCTTTCTCTAAAGCGCGGTTTAATTGATTTTCATACTTTTCCAATGTTTTTTTGGCAATTTCATCTTTGCCTTTTTCAATCATTTTCTCGTATTCAGCTAATCTGACTTCAGCCAAATGAAGGTACTGCTTTACTTTGTTTTCCGCTCCAAAAATAAAAAACGTCTGGATTGATTCTTTCCAGATTTTCAGGAAATAAAAAGGGTTGTCGGGAGTAATCCCCGCAGAAGAAAGCTCATTGTCTCGGGCTGAAACGCTAAATGCTCCGGTGAAAAATAATAGGATTGTAAAGGAAATAAATATCTTTCTCATATCTTTATTATTGATACTATTATTCGACTTTTATTTATTTTAACATCAAAATAATATTTTATTAAGCATCATGCTTTATCTCAATGACATCGCCGTCTAAAACAACATATTCTTTGCCTTCAATCCTAATCAATCCTTTTTCTCTGGCTCCTGTAAAGCCTGAAGATGAAATAAGGTCGCTGTAGCTTACAACTTCTGCTTTTATAAAGTGCTTTTCAAAATCGCTGTGAATTATTCCTGCTGCTTGAGGCGCTTTCTCTCCCTTTTTTATAGTCCAGGCTCTCGTTTCATCAGGACCTGTGGTAAAAAAAGTTATAAGCCCCAGTATCTCATAAGCTTTTTTAATAACCATATCCAGTTCAGATTCTAAGGATAAACCCAAAGAAATACGTTCTTCCTTTTTAATATCAGCTGTCTCAAATTCTGTTAAAAGGTCTGCTATTAAAAAATGCCAATTATTCTTTTTAAATTCTTCTATTGTATCTGCATCAACTTCTTCATCTTTTCCGTTCAATAGATATAATCTGGGCTTGGATGTCAATAACTGATACTGCCCGATGACTTTTCTATCTTCATCGGTTAAATGCTCCTCGCTTAATATCTTTCCCTTATCCAAAAGCTCTTTTATTCTTTTAACAGCTTCCAATTCTTTAACAGCCTCTTTCTTGTTAGCCCTTATCTCGCTTTCTAAGCTAATGATTCTTTTTTCAATTGTTTCTAAGTCCTTTAATATCAATTCCGTATCTAAGATTTCTTTCTCGGCCAAAGGATTAATGCCTTGTTGAGTATTGATTATATCCTTATTTAAGAAGGCTCTAAGAACATAGATAATTGCATCAGTCTCCCTGATATTTGCCAAGAACTTATTGCCCAAGCCCTCTCCTTTATTTGCCCCTTTTATCAGTCCGGCAATATCAAAAAACTCAATAGCGGTATATATCTTTTTTAATGATTTATTTAATTGGGCAAGCTTGTCCACTCTTTCATCAGGAACGGCAACAACACCAATGCTCGGTTCAATGGTGCAGAAAGGATAATTAGCTATATTTACCTGTTTTTTAGTTAAAGTCTGAAATAGAGTTGATTTGCCGACATTGGGCAAACCCACTATTCCTATTGAAAGAGGCATAATATTTGTCTGATTAAATTAACAATAACCATATTTTAAAAGAAAATCAATTAAATGATAAAAAAAAGCCTTAGGATTATTCCCAATAGGCTTAATATTTTAAGCATTTGATTGTCTTTTAAAATAAGAGCTGAGTCCAGAGATCATTAGAATTATTACAACGGGCCAGAAAATAATAGAAGCTGTTGCTGATAGAACTGACTCGCAAAACTCTTTTTTAGGAAACTCATACCTTCCTTTTTCGTATTTAAAACACATTAAAAAAGAAAGCGCTATCAGGCAAAAATCCCAGAAAAGAAGAGTTATAAAGAAGAACAACCCGATGCTTAAATAAAGCTTCGCCAAGAACATAGCTTTCTCCTTTAGAAAGGGAAGCTGGTACTGGTATTATTATATTTTTATAATAAATTGTGTCAACTTATACACCTATAAACTTAGCCTATATTCTTTCTATACTTTAATATACTTATTATAAAAAAGCTACGATATAAATCTCGTAGCTTATAAATCTTAATACGATGTAATAATAAGAATTGCAGCTGCTATACCGCACAAAAATCCTATTATTTCAATTTTACTAATATTCTTACCTTCTTTAAAAACAATCCATCCGACTACTACTGGTACGAAGGTTGAGTTAAGAGCAATAAAGGAAACTGTGGTAGTACCAGAGTTTAACTGGAATGCCCAATACTGGCAAAGTAAATTAAAAATAGTTAACAAGCTTATCAAAGGAATAAGAAGGAATAGCTTTTTCCTTAACGGCTCTATTTGTCCCTCCTTTTTAAAAATAAAGGTCAAGGAAAAATAAAAAAGACAACCTGAATACCAAAATACTAAAAAATGTATTTTTGGTATATCAAAAGATAAAAGTTTAATGAAGAAGTATATCAGGGCATTATCTATAACCAATATGGTTGTTAACAATAACCACTTCCCGTAAGCATTATCCTTCTCTCTATTTCCTTTATTCTGCCCTATTTTAAAAAGCCATATCGCGACTAAATGAAAAATGAATCCAAGAATAGCTAAAAAACTTAAATGTTCATATTCCTGAAGAAAAATACAATACAAAATAGCTGCGAATAAACTAGTCAATGGCAGAAAAAGAGAGGTTCTGCTCATATTTATCCTATAGGCGGACCATTGACATTGAGCCCCAATATAATTTAAGAAAGCAAGTCCTATAGATATCAGCAAAAAGTCTTTGGTATATAAAAATGTCCTATCAAAAACGGCCCAATAAAGAAAAACCAACAAAGAACAAAACAAATACATTACAAATAGCACCTTAATTGTTGGTAGTTGATTAATAACTAATTTGCCTAAAATACTTAAACAAAATGTTATTGCGAGCATCAATAATAGTGGTAACCAGTTCATGGTTTTGCCCTCTCGAGATGTCAGCATATTTATGTAAAAGAACAATTGTTATTAATATAACATCTATTTGCAAATGGGTCAAACTATACATCTCTGGCGCGCCGCCTATTTATCAAATTTCAAAAAATACTCTTTCGGTTTTGACTCTCGCTCTATTATACCACCCCAGCTCGGATTTATTTCTGAAACTCTCATAATTTTTCCATTATGCCGACAAAGAGGATTCACCACTCGCGATTTGCAAAAAACTTTTCCGGTATAATCGTTTGGATTATTTCTGAAACCGATTTTATTGTTCATTCTATCAAACAACAAACTTAATTCCGTATCTGTTTTAATGTGCGGTTCAATTTTTCCTAAAACGATTTTATCGGTAGTATATAAATCGGTTTCAGAAATGTAATTTTTGAAAGTGCGTATCGGAGATAATCGCCTACCGTCCTAAACATAACCGCGGAAGACAATCCGGCGTAATAATCGGCATTTAACTTCAAAAATAATTTCGCAATTGTTTGTTTATCTTCGTTACTTAATTCCTTGCCGCCCATGGCGGCGTAAATTGCTACCGCAACCATATGTTTGCACAAGGTTTCATGCTGGCCTAAATAGCAATCGCAATCACCGCGGTCATAATGGCTTTTTTCTACATAAACATTATATTCATGTGTTCCAGCTACAACAGCAAAATAGCCGTTAAGTTCTTCCCTGAACTTAGTCACCTTGCCACCCTCGTAAAGCTCCAACACTTTCTCAAACGTGGGAGCACCTGTACCAAATTTAATTTTCTCTAGCGTATATTTCGGCGGCATTATTTTATAAATTGAATCATATATGCGCCCAACACTGGCAAAATAAGATTATCGAGCCCAATAACGGACACTAATTCTGTAAATGTAAGAATTATTGCAACTGAAAAAATACAATAGTTAAAACCACTGGTAAAAAATAATGCTATAATGGTACTGCTTATAAAAAATACAGCAGATCCTTCAATGCTTTTTTTATGACCAAACAACTTAATAATATGTTTGCCAAATTTTTCTCCGAAAATAGAGGCCAAAGCATCGGATATTCCCATAATCAAAATACCAAATTGAAACGCAGTAGTTTTCTGTGGTAAAAAGCAAAAGGCACAAAGAGCCACTCCCATTGGGAGGAATATTTCCCCGAAGGTTTTACGTTCAACAGAATGGATAGAAGAAAAAATATTTTTTCTGCGAGTCAAAAATAGTATTATGGCAAAGATTACGGCGATTATAATTATCTCGTTTTTCGAAAGGAAAAAGGGCATTGCAAAAACTATTAATGCAGAAAAAATATGCGCCATTTTTCTGCTGAAATGGGCTGGTATCAAAAACTTCCTCGAGACAAATTCATTTAAGATAAGTCCGAAAAGTATTATTAAAAAAAATATTATTGATGCAAACATTATATTTTAAATTCAAAGGCGCTATATTTGCGGAATATTACAGCATCGTCCTTTGGAAAATTTTTAATATTATTGTCCTCTTTTATTAGGGCGTATATCATTTTCTTAATACCATCTCTTTCTGCATCAAGGTGCGCCTTAAACGCCAACGCATTGCCAAGGCCCAAACGATGATATTCGGGCAGAACACCTATAGTCTTGAATATAAGAGTCGATTCATCCCCTTTTAAAATGTTGCTGAACCCAACAATGTCGCTGCCTTTTCGCAGTAAATATAATTTACTCAAATGCGACTCAAGCTTCTCGGCAGAATAAAGTTGTAAAAATTCCTCATCCGAGAGGTCTGTAAAGCCCCAATTCGCGTTAAAAATTTTTCTCGACAACGATGCGATTTGTTGCAGATCAGTTTCACTCGCGTTTTTAGCTACTTGGATGGAAAAGCCGTAATCGCTGAGCTTTTCGTACGATGGTTTTCCGGCATTAATAATAGCAGAAAATTTTTCTCGATATGCGGAATAATAATCAATCACTAACTTAGGCTTCCGAGATCTCAAAAAATCATAATAATATGTTTCAGAAATAACTTCAGATTTAAAGAAAGTTGACCCATTCGATTCTTTAACTGTGCGGTATTGATGCCAAATACTGCCATTAATCGGCCCCTTAATCAAAGATGCGCCCAATTTTTTAGCTAATATTTTTAATTCATTCCATAATAAATTAAATATTTCTGGTTCGTTCGATGATTCGAAAAAACCAAAAAAAACTTCACCGTCTTTCAAGCGATTATCCTTAATGATTGCGGCATAAGCCCTCAATTCTCCATTTGAATAAACGGCAATAGGTTCAAATTGTATATTCCTATTTTTCACGCAAAAAGTAAACGCCGCATTATAGTCTTTTATAAAATAATCGAAGTTTTTATGGCTTCCATATTTCCTGTTTAATAAATCTATCAGCTCTGGGAGTATTGTTTCTGGTGTATACTTTTTAATTTCAATATTCATACTTAACAAATAATTTTAATAAAACCTGTAGAGCCATTAATTTCTACTATTTGGCCATCTTTTAATTGATCCATAATGCCCGTTGCACCAATAACCGCCGGGATATTCAATTCCCTTGCAACAATTGATGCATGGGATAGAACTCCTCCATGTTCTATTATCATGCCCTTTGAGAGCGCTATAAGGGGCGTCCATCCAGGATCTGTGTGCGAGGCAACAAGAATATCGAAATCGATAGAATCTGGCATAAAAAAATCCTTAAAAATTTTGATTCTGCCCTTAGATGTGCCGTTTGACGCAGGATTTGCCTTAATATGGTTTTTCTTTATTATTTTTTTGTCCGCTTCTTTTATCGCTATATCATCTTTAGAAGAAAAATGAACCGGTGTTGAAATTTTTTTGTAGGATAAATATTCTTGCTTTCTTTTCCTAATCAAACTTATCAGCGGATTATTTTCTAAATTTAATTCAAAAACTTCTTTCATTGATAAATAAAAAATATCATCCGAATCACCGATAATACATTTATCTGCGAGCAAGGCACCCATCCTTCTAAAAATTTTTCTGACGATGCCGAATGCGCTTGAACGCAACAAGCGAAATTCCTCTCTTTGAGATGCATACTTATTGAACTTCTTTAGTATAAAAAAGATTAATATCTTTTTATAAAAAGGTGCATTGATATTTATAGAATCTAATTTGCGCTCTTCAATTTTATAATTTTTATATGCTTTCAAGACTGGGAATAACTTTTTAATATCTTCATCGATTCCGATTGATTCTAATTTGAGTTCGTTGGCGAATCTGCCTCCAAATTTTTTAAAGTACTTATTAAGCGCCCTTTCAACTTCGATATTTTCAGAAACTCTTGCATCGAATTTTTTGGCGTTATTCGCCAAAACGGCACTCCATAAATCCTTATCGTTTTGCATCTTCGAGCTTAAATCGGCAATAGCGGCGACTTGTTGCGTCGCTGTACTCTTAAATATCATGATTTCCTGTAATTTTTCGGGAGTAATTATTTTTTTTAGCAAACCAGAGTATGTCATTACAAAAAAATCATTTTCCAAGGTTACATACCACCTATGCAACATCTCTCTGGTTAATCTATCAAACAAATTTTTGCACCCTTCGTAGGTTAAACCGTCGAAATCATAACTCTGAAAATTATTAATTTTATTGCCGACGCTAAATTTAAAAAATCTTGCAGTTATTCCATAGAATATTACTTTTGCAACCACAATGGACGGATAAAAAATTTTAAGCCAAAAAGAAGGTTTAATGGATGTGCTTATCTCTTCCTTCACATTGCTCGTAATCATCGACTCTAAATTATGCTTATTTCTCCTGTAGCCAGGCACAAAAGAGGCCATACGATACCAATTATTCATATTGTAATACATTCTCCCATAAAAATATCCCAGCAAATTTTCAAAAATATATGAGTTGTCTTCAATTCTTCTTTTAGATACTCCCGACATAATTAAAAGGTCCTTGTACGCTTTCTCGTAAACAAATTGTGCATAGGAATATGTAAGCGGTAAAACAACTCCTGAATAGCTTTCAGCGATATTGGCGCTATCAAAAAAATATTCTTCGTTTATCGGTTCAAAATTACGGGTTATTGGACGGGATTGAAGAATATATAAAACATCTCCCCTAAAACACCATTCTATGTCTTGAGGCGCTTTAAATAATTTTTGAATTTTCATCGCAACAGATACTAATTGCCTTATCTCGTGGATATTCAGCGACTCTGTAAATCTTTTTTCATGGACTATGTTGCCATCTTCAAAAACTTGAACCTCTTTTTCCTTTGGAATGTTTTTATTTATTATTTTGCCAGTTGCATCGCAAATATATTCGTCGCATGCATGGCCATTTACAACTGTTTGGCAAAGCCCAATATTAGAATTTATGACAATATTATTGTCGCCAATTTGCGAGAAAATCACGCCCGCCTTATCGCTTGGTATAAACTCTTGGATAATAACCGACCCGCTCTCTTTGTTGAACGAATTTTTTACTTTTAAAAACTCTTTAAATATATCTTTCCCAGATACTCCAACGGCTGAATAATAATATCCGGCCATAGACTCCTTTTTAGAATCTTCGTTTTTTGCAGAAGATCTCACCGCAAAATATTCTACGCGAGGTAAAAACCTGGTTTTCTTGCTTAAAATATTTTTTTCATTTTCAAAGGGATCGCAAATAAAGAATACGGGCACATTAAAATCTGCTTTTTTCAGCTTCATTAATGATTCTGCTTTGCCTCCTTTGTTCATAATTGCCAATCTTTAAATTCAAAATCTCTACCCAGCTTGATTTCATCTAAGATGCAAGATGGAACTAATTTATTATCATAAAACATTACATCTGGGCAGCCAGCGCATAAATCCCTTACGCCATTCTGGCTAAATTTCGGCCCGCGCAATATTAAAAACTTTTGAAGATAAGTTTCTTCTTTGATTCTGCTGGGTTTTTTGATTAAGGATATAATATAATTTTTAAGAATATCTCGTATGCATTTATAATTTATAAACTTAATAAGCTTAAATATGGAAATTTTATTTCCAACTTTTGTGATGAGGTATTTTCCTTTTCGCGCATAATACCTTGATTCTATTTCGCCATCAAATTTCCCATCAAAAAAACCTATTGAAGAATCTTTATATGAAGCCGAAATAGAAAAAAGCCAAGTAGGATCATCTGGATCTTCAGTGCTTCCCAGATAAGAGCAAGGAATATAATTAAAATGGTTCTCTATTTCATTAACCACGTCTGAAACCTTAATATCAGTGTCAATATTTGCTCTTACGGAATTATTCCAATTTATATCGCTATAAAGAGTAAAAACAATGACGCTCACTATATCTGCATTTTTTCTCATAAATCCGAGTACCTCCGGAATATTAGACAAGCTATCTTTAGAAAATGGCTGGATGAATCCAAGGTTAATGCCGCTTGTTTTCCTAAAAATATTGCAATATTCTTCTCTGATCTTATTAACTTCCGCCTCGTTGCTGAATTTTACCCCATTCCTCGTCTGAAACTTATCAACGTGTATAACGATCTCACTCGCTCCCCATTCTTTAAGTTTTTCCAGGAGTTCTGCGTCTAATAGAACGCCGTTTGTAAAAATCCTTGTTTTCAATTTTCGTGATTTTATATATAAAATCAATTCCTTTAATTTCGGATATAAAAGCGGCTCGCCTCCGGCTATTGATATTGTTTCCACGTTTCTCTCATTTATAAATCTATTTATTTGATTCTTTAATTCGTCCAAATCTAAATACATGCAAGCCACACCGTCTTTATCGCGCCCGCGATAACAACCTGGGCATTTTAATTGGCAGCAAGTTGTTGGCTCTATCCACCCGTTAGGATTATTATTCAACGTCCAAGGGAGGCGATAGCAATTTTTTATTAAACCTGAAAAATTAGCCATTATCGTAGAAAATAAATTAATAAATTTAAAAACCCATAAAAAAATAAAGAATTTGCTTGCAACAATTTATCCGTCATCTCGCTTTTCTTAATCCAATGGAAATATGCATTTAAAAAAGAGATTGCGATAAAAATTAGTATAATAACAAGCCAAATCCCTAAACTCAAAATCATTTCATTCGCCAGTACAAAAAATAACAGGGCGAGCAAAGAAACAAAAAATAAATAGATAATCAAAGAATTTCTGAAGCCAAAATACCAAGTGTATGTGTCCTTGCCAGTGCTTTCTGCATGTGGAGTTTTAAGTTTGCGCAAAAAATCAAACATCGATGTTCCTGTAGTGATTAATAAAAAATGCGTAATTATAATTGGATTCAAATAAAAACTTCTAAAGAAAAAATTATAAACAAAAATTTGCAACAGCGTCATTTGGAAAAGGTTTACTGCATTATAAATAAAAAAGTGTTTGCGGATTTTTTTGGTTACAAAAAATTCTCTTTCTGCAATATAAGTATAAATGAGCATGAAGACAGCTATGGCTAAGCCATAAATGTTCGAAGAAATCGCAACCGCTAAAAGTATGATCGCTGCGATAATGTCTATTTTCTTCAAATTCGTTAATGATATCACGCCTTTTTGCACAGGACGGTCTTCATGATAAAGATTATCATGCTTGAAATCGCGATAATCATCAACAACTCTAATGTGAAAAAGATAACTCAATGAAGCAACCAGTATCAAAAATATATGTAAAAAGTTTAACTTATTCTGCGCCACAACGACCGCTGAGCTTAAAATCACGGGGAGAGTGGCTAGCGCCAAAAAAACTATTGGAAATCTTTCCTTCTGGTAATGGTAAAAACTAATTAAAAGAGACGAAGGTTTTTTATATTTCATTTAGTTATTCGGTTAATATACAAGCTCCCATAAAAGGGGGCTTTGTCGATTTTGTGCATTTTCTCAGCAGTGGCTACATCGTCAAAGACATTCTTCGATAAATGCGACGGGAAGGTTCTCTTAACTAAATTATTCCAGTATATCGCTATGGCGCCATTTTTCGACGTGCGAACAATTTCTTCCCAAAGCCTGTCATTCTTATCTTCTGAAAGCAATTCAAAAACATCCGACAAATTAAATTTTGAAAAATAGCCATTAGGAATTGACTTTAGATAATCAAAAATATCCCCTGTCGCAATGTTTAATTTATTCCTGCCCTCTATAATGGCGTCTTTATTTATTTCGTTCAGATACGGCGGGAGCGACTCTAAATTGTAAAATCCGGTAAGGCAATAATGCATAAAATAGTTATCTCTGAGAGAAATGGTCCGAAGATTATTTTGAAATCTTTTGAAATATATGTCTCCAATATTCGGCACATCGGCATATTCGAAAATTCCTTTCTGCCTGGCAAACTTTTTTAATACTAATTTGTTTGAAAATATTTTAAAAAAGAGCCTCCATTTCCATGTATTCCAGATATTATCATAGAATTTTTTTTGCTGCTCTATGTCGCTGATATTAAGGAATTCTGATGTTATTTTTTGCGAATGTATAGTCGGCAATGCAAGTTTTGAAAATAATTTCAAAAACTTCTCAAATCGGCCGCAGTTAATAACACCCGCATCTATTGCTCGATGGTTTTTCTGCCACCATGACCTTGTCTCCACCGAAAGAGAGTTTTGGATTTTTTTAAAAGTTTCGCTCCTATCAGTCGTCCTCTCCGCGCCTAGAAATTTCAGGGAATCCCGATAGCCTAAATTTGCTATAGCAGCTAACTTAAGCTCCAATAAATAATTTTGCAGATTATTCGAATCAATGGAGATCACCCTCGCCGGCTTCTCGGTTAATATAGCCAGCGCATTATCCCCGCCGGAAGTTATGGACAGCACAATATCATCGTTCGAAACCTGCAATGCGGATAATAAAATATGAGGATCTTCCCAACATTGGCTATAATTTATAACTGCGGATTTCATAATTAGTCCTTTATAATCGTGAACGCCCCGTATATTATAAATTAGTAACATACGGGGCGCGACATTTTGGAGAATATCATTTAAGCGATTTCAGCCCACGCTTTTTTACTAAACAATAATGAAGTCCAGAGAAGCAAATAAGCTAATCCCATAATCCATCCTACAATATTCAAGGTTTGGAAATCTACACTAGTAATAAGCATAATGCCTCCCACTACTTCGATAATGAGAATATAACGAACGAGCGAAGAGTAACTCGCTTTGAATTTATTGGCTAATAACTCAATCGCGGGTAAGGCAGCTATCATGAAAGCAAAAATATATAACATTTGCGTTATCGGCCTGCCATTGAAGAACAAAAGGCCTTCCGGAGAAATATACGCTCTATGCCCGGGGGCTAATTTATAACCAACATAGAATATGCAAGCGACGGCTATAGCGCTTAACGCGGTCAATAACCAACGAGTAGGAATTTTTTGTTTGTGCACAGATACGTAAAAAAGAGAAACTAGTGAAGAGAGAAAAAATACATTTCCTATGCTGACAGAAGCATTTAAATTCTCGGGACTAATCAATCCAAAACTCCAAATTGTGAAAGCGATGGCGTTTAATAACATCGTTACGCCGAAGCTCTTAAGAACACTGTCGTTTCTACGAATAAAGAGTATACCCAAAACAAGTGTTGCAATCACACTGTGGGCGAAAAAGAAGATTACGAAAGGATTCATATATTAATATTAATTTTAATAATAAATTTCGGCCTATAAAGCTTTATAACAACGACCTTTTGTATTATTATATCATAAAGCGATTATTTTAATGAAAATCTATAAAAATATAACTTCTTTTCTCTAACGATTCGTTTGGTTGCCAACGCGCTTAGCGTTTAAAATTTTCTGCAGGCTAGAAATCGTTGGCGCTGAAAATATTGACACTGAAAATAATGTAATTTTTGCATCCAACCACATTAGCGAGATAGATCCAATTTTAATCGCATCGGCTTTCCCATTCTCATCCAGGCATCTGCCTTTGTTTTATACATGCTGAGAAAAGAGCTTCTATAAAGATAAGGAAGGAGTGAAAAAAATTATATATGGCGGCGGATTTTTCAAAATTTGGGGAGCGCATCAAGTGCATGTAGGGTTGCGGGACTATGAACAAGCCCTCGCAAACCATATAAATATCTTAAATAATAATTGTAGCGTTTGTATCTTTCCAGAAGGCAGGAAAAATGCGGAAAATAAACCATTAAGTATTAAAGGGGGCGTTAGCTTTCTCTCTCATAAAACTAATATTCCCATAATCCCTGTCTCTATAAATGGAGCTCATTTTATGACTTGGCGCGATTTTTTGTCTTTCAGAAGGAAGGTAAAAATTATTTTCGGCAAGCCTTTTTTTGTAAAAGATATCTTTTCAGGACAAGTTATCTTGAATAGCGACCAAGATTATCATAAAAGTATTTCATCCATCGTTATGGGAAAAATCAAAGAGCTCTAAAAATTAAGCCCGCAAAACCTTTAGTGAATTAAAACGGCGAATAATTAAGATAACATAAATTATAAGTAAGATAGAGCCAACAGTTGGTAAACCAGCCAAGCCCAACAATTGTATAAATGGAATAAAATTCAAAAGAAATAAAATATTTCTAAGCACAATAACAGTTACTATTCCGCTATCTATACCCGAGGCGCTTGTGCCGAATTTCTTTCTAAATATAAAAGTTTCTAATAAGAAAAACACCATAAACCCAGCCAAAACAACATACATGATTTGTAAAAAACCAAGCAGACTGGGATCTGAACGCACTATTGGCATGTCGACTCCCACAATCAATCCTATATAAATAAGAAAAAAGATTATATTTGTCGTGAGTATACCTTTCCTCCAAGTTTGATTCACAACAGGTATAGCTGGATCAGTGTTTGGTGATACCTCATTCATGCCAGAGGAGAACCATTTATTTGAAGCGGAGGAAAAAATGTAACAGAAGGCAATAATTTCTAAAATCACTTGAATCAAATTTAACCCTATGGTCATTAAACCTATTTCAGAACCCGACACTGAAATACGGGAAATATAAGAGAAACCTAAAAATAGTGAAGGAACAATATATATTATTCCGATACCCATTAAAATAACTACAACCCATCGCGCCCAGTCCTGTCTTAGGTGAGCTGCCACCCAAACAAGGATAAAAGGAATTATTGTATACAGAAACGGTATTACAAAAAGGGCAATATTAAATCCATAAGAAGAACTGCTATATTTAACAAATGCACCAACCGAACTAATAAGCAAAGCAGCGTACATTAAAAACTCAAAACGATTTACACTTGAAGGTCTTTCCATATATTAATTATTATTTATTAATTAAAAATATTAATTAGAATATTTTACCTCCTAATTAGGCAGGTTAATCCTTATTGAATTGTTAATCTATAATATCATGAAATAAATCTTTAAAGAAGAATGAATTTATAATCTGAAAACTTTTTAAACTCCTCTAAAAACATCTTTCTGTCTAGGCCTGTTTTAGTTATCACTTTATAGTGCAGCAATCCTCCTGATAATTCTCCTATGGGAGGGCGGCGGGCGAAATAAACGAAGAAGAATTCAAGCTAAGAAAAGACCCGCTAACCGTAGAGAAAAAGCGCTGGGAGGAGGTATTTAACAAAACCAGCCAAAGGGTTGACCAATGGCTGGACAAAGCTGACAAGGTGTTCAATTTCGCGCTCGATGCCAAGCAAAGCTTTGAAACTGGGGACACAGATGAGAAAAAAGAGATACTCTCGCATTTAGGCTCGAACCTCCTACTTCAAGACAAAATGATAGCAATTAGCACAGAAAACACGCTAATTCCAATGAGGAAGCTTTCAGCAGAAGATAAACGGTTAGAACCCCTTAAAATTGGGAAAAATAGAGCTGAATTGGTTGAACTTTACTCAAAAAGTCCAAAGATGCTGCGGGGCTAGGACTCGAACCTAGAATTTTACGTCCAGAGCGTAACGTGTTACCATTGCACCACCCCGCAAAATAGGCAGTTATATCTTTAAATATTTTCTAACAGCAATCAAGCTGGAGAAAATGCCGAGACTTACTCCTACTGCTATTTGGAGAAGGAATATAAAGAGGACGTTGGAGATAAACAGCCCCAAAACGCTTACATCCGGAGCTAAGACTTTAACCTTGGAAGTAATAGCATAAGAAAAGCTGAAAATCAAGATAAAAGCAATTAGGGCTGATATAATTCCACAGACAGCTCCCTGAATCAGAAAAGGAGCCTTTATGAACTTATCTGAAGCTCCAACTAGCCTCATTACCGATATCTCCTCTCCCATGTTTGAAATAGCAATCCTTACGGTATTAAAAGCTATAAAAACAGAAACAAGACATAAGACCAAAGCAGTGGCAAACCCTCCCCTATTAACCGCTGATATTATTGAGAAAATCCTGTCAATTACAGGCTTCCTTTGATAATAATCAATCTTGTTAATCAGGTTTTTAAAAGAGCCGTTTTCAAGCAAGCTGGTAACCTGGCTGTATTGAGAAGCCTCCAAGACCCTTATATTCAAAGAAGCGAGAAACGGATTATCCCCTATTTCAGTAATAGATTCTATCAGAATCGGCTCTTCTTTATGCCTTTCAATGAATTTATCAAGAGCCTCCTCTTTTGAAACATATTCAACATTTTTAACTTCTGGAATTTGGGAAACTACTGACTTTATCTCCATAATATTCTCTGTTAGAGCGTCTTCATTGAAATATATTGAAACATCCACTTTTTCCTGAATTCCCGCTATCAGTATCTTTGAAGCAGAATTAAAGATAAATAAAAGGCTGAATAAGAGAATAACCAGCGTAATGATAAAAATAGTGGCGATATTAATGCCGATATTTCTGGCAAAGCTTTTAATGCCTATTCTGATTGTTCTTTTTAAAGAAGTGAACATAATGATTATTTATTTTATAACATAAATCTTCCTTTTTCATCATCTCTTGCAACTCTTCCATTTTCTAAAGTAATAACTCTCTTTCTGATTTTATTGATTACCTCTTTGTCATGAGTTGCTAAAATTACTGCAGTGCCCAGATCATTAATCTTTAATAAAAGCCTTATAATCCCTGAAGTATGATAAGGGTCGAGATTGCCTGTGGGCTCATCGGCTAAGATGACCTCGGGCCTGTGGATTAAAGCCCGAGCGATTGCCAAACGCTGCTTTTCCCCTCCGGAAAGCTCTTTGGGGAAATTGCAGGCTCTTTCTGTAAGCCCGACTAAATCTAAAATATACGGAACATCTCTTTTAATCTCTTCGTCGTCAGCCCCCATTACTTCCATAATATATGAGATGTTTTCATAGGTTGTTTTAGTGGGAAACAGCTTGTAATCTTGAAACACAGTTCCTATCCTTCTCCGCAGATGGCAGATTTCTGATTTTTTAATCTCGCTGATATCGTAACTATCAAAAAGAATTCTGCCGGAACTAGGAGCTTCCTGGCCTAAAATCAAACGAAGCAGAGTGGTCTTTCCGGCTCCCGACCTTCCGGAAAGAGAAATGAATTCTGATTTGCCCACTTTAAAAGAAACGTTCTCTAGGGCTGTTATCGGTTCGCCTGATAAAGAACGGTTTGGATAAATTTTACTTACATTGTCTAATAAAATCATAGGTTTCTATTGCTTTTTAAGCTTTATCTCTGCCTCTATAAATTTATCGAGATTTCCATCAAGCACTTCTTCCACATTTGAGGACTCAACTCCTGTTCTTAAATCCTTTACCAATTTATACGGATGAAGGACGTATGACCTTATCTGATTGCCCCAGCTGGCAGAAATCTTATTCCCTTTTATCTGGCTTAATTCCTTTTTATGCTCAGCCTCTTTCAGCTGGTAGAGTTTTGAATAAAGAATCTTCATTGCCTTTTCTCTGTTTAAGCCTTGAAGTCTTTCTGACTGGGATGCGGCAACAATGCCGGTGGGAAGATGGGTTATTCTCACTGCTGACTCTCTGCGATTTACATACTGGCCTCCGGGGCCAGAAGCCCTGTAAGTGTCTATTTTTAAATCTTCAGGCTTTACAACTATATCCATTATATCTTTTTTTTCAATTTCTGGAAGAACCTCAATTAAAACAAATGAAGTATGACGGAGCTTTTTAGCAGAAAAAGGAGACTGCCTGACCAAACGATGAACTCCCGACTCATTTCTTAGATAACCATAAGCATAAGAGCCTCTAATCTCTAAGGCTGCTGATTTTGTTCCAATTCTTCCTTCAGGCCCCCCTGATTCTCCGTATGACTGCTCTATTAAATTTACTTTAAATCCTTTATTCTCTGCATATCTCTGATACATTCTTAGAATAATTGTGGCCCAATCCTGAGCATCAACTCCTCCGGCTCCGGAGTATATCCCTATTACCGCATTGCCTTTATCGTACTTTTGGGAAAGAAAAACCCTTAATTCCTTTTTATCAATTCTATTCTTTAATTCTGTATACTTTTCCTTAATTTCCAAGACAAGCTTTTCATCTCCTTTTGAAAGTTCAAAGAGTTCTTTTAATTCTTTCAAGCTTCTTTCTAAAACTTCAAATTCTTTAAGCTCTTGGTCTAATTCTGAAATCTCATGACTTACAGAAACAGCTTTTTGAGGATCCTGCCAGAAATCTGGTTCTTTAGCTTCTTTTTCAAGCCCGCTTAATCTCTTTTTTTTCCTATCTGCGTCAAAGACAGTCCATCAAATAATGGAGCTGTTTCTCTAAGTCTTCTATTTGGATAATAACCTCTGTCATTATTTAACGGTGTTATACTAATTTATTATAATTTAACATAATTTAAAAACATAAACAAGGAAAAAAGAGCCTGAATTTTACGGCTCTTTTATTGTTTCTCTTTCAAGCACTTTAGTTCTTTAGCTACCTGATAATCGCAGCATTTAAACTCACCCTCTGAAATCCTTAAAACGCCTGACAAAGAAGGATCCTTAATTACTCTTTTAATTTCAGCTCTATTGTCTGCGCGAAACAGATAAGAATGACTTGATGATTGAGTCTGGCCGCTCACATGAAGATGAGCCAGCCGAGACCCCATCAACCTGGCAGAACAAATCGCTAATTCTCCGCTTTTATCATTTTCATAGGCATGCTGAACATCCAATACATAGTTAAAATGAAAATACCGCTCGCACACAGCCCTTAATTCTTCAAGCTTTCTGCCCTTTTCTTTATTCTTATTCATAGGAAATTCAATCGCAACCGGAAGGAGACTCTCTCTGGCAAGATTCTCTAAAGAATCCCAATCTTTAACGCTGTCAGGATGAATAACCACCATATCAACTCTAAATCTTCTCTTTAAGGAAACAGCTCTCTTTATAACTTCTATTGTAAGCTCATCATCAGCTTCGCCTATTATATCAGGAAGATGCAGAGAAACATAATCAAACCTTTCTATTCTCTTTATCAATTCTTCTGTTAAAAATAAAGAGAAATGCCTTAATCTGGTCAAATTGAAACAAAACTCAACAGCATCAACTCCTTTGTAGTACAAAAAGTTCAAGATACTAACAAGAGTTACATCTGCCGGGCTAGTATCAAAAACCCATCCAAGAGAAAAACCAGCCTTTGGCAATTCAGGCATTTAACAGCCCTCCAAGAAGAGAAACCTAAAAGGAACTGAATTTAAATTAACACGGATAGATTAATTAGTCAAAAAGAGCCAACGGTCGGACTTGAACCGACGACCTGAGCTTTACGAAAGCCCTGCTCTGCCGCTGAGCTACGTTGGCGGGATATTTTATTATTCTAACAAAAATAACTAGTTTTGAATAGGATTATTCTAAACTCTCTTTTTAAATCTAAAATGCGGTTATACGACTCTATAACTCTATCTTCTTTAATTCTGTTGTCTCTTACAGCATTAAAGATTATATCTCTAACTTTATGCGCTATGTCTTTATCATAGCCGTATGAAGTATTGTTAGAGATAAGAATTATGTCTATTCCCGCATTTACAGCTTTAATCACCGCCTCATCTAAATTATAGTTATTGGTTATTGCTGACATTTGCATATCGTCTGAGATAATAACTCCACCAAACCCGATTTGATTCCTTAAAATATCTTCCAAGAAAACAGAAGATAAGGCTGCGGGGTAATCATTATCAATATTTCTATTTATTGTATGAGCTGCCATAACTGCCTTTAACAATCCCTTTTCATTAAGATAATAATAAGGAAAAAACTCCTCCTCTTTATAGCTCTCTGTTATATCCGCTAAGCCCAAATGAGTATCCTCTTCCGCGCTCCCCTGGCCCGGGAAATGCTTTGCGACGCATACGATGCCATTTTTAAGATGGTTTTCTATAAATACTTCTGCCTGTTTTGCAGTTTCTTCTTTATCTTGAGAAAAAGAACGGCCCAAGGCTCCAATAATCGGATTAGAAGGGTTGATATTCAAATCAACAACTGGGGCAAGATTCATATTAAACCCTAATTCTTTCAGCTCCAGAGCTAATTTTAAAGATTCTTTATCTGTAGTTTTTAATGTTTTATCCCGGCCCATTTCTTCTGCTGAAAGAACAGCTGTAAATCCATATTCTTCTTTTAAGCGGTTTACCTTGCCGCCTTCTGCGTCAACAGCTACAAACAGAGGAATTGAAGAATAGCTTTGAATATCAGAGATAAGTTTTTTAGTCTGGTCATAATCTACGATATTCCTAGGGAAACTATTTGAGAAAACATCGTAGTCAAAAAGCACTACGCCTCCGACTTTAACATCTTTAATCATATTATACGCATCAGAACCCTCTAAAATTTCAGTACCCCTAAAACCCGTCATTATCATCTGCCCTATTTTCTCTTTAAGCTCTTCATCTGTTAATTCGTTATTCAGGTTATCTTTTCCTACATAGCCTAACTCAGATTTATCTATGTAGACTAAAATTAATCCTAAGAGAATAATAAAAAGAATAATTAAGATTATTGATTTCTTAAACATTATTATTTTTATTTAATAATAAAATATGGGTTTAAAAATGGAAGTCCATCAAAAAGTATCTGAAAAAGAGTTAAGTTTGATTATGGAGTATATTCACAACTACGCTCGAACTCATTTTATTAAGAATTCCTATAAAAAACAACGTCCCGTCCCGCCGAACGGCGGGGGCGGGCAGGAAAACCTGTCGGTTCGCGGGCAAAAAGAGGGTTAAAAATCCTCAACAACCCCTCTCTTCACAAGAGTCTGATAGTGATTTGGTTTTGCACGTTTTAAATATTCAATAATTTTCCCCCGCACTGGTGTGACTACAAGATTCTGTGTCTTTGCAAAATACATTATCTTTTTACTCGCATCTTCAATTTCAGATTTATTGCTAATCATCAACTCAATTTCTCCGATGTTGTAGGTAAAATCTTGAAAATCAATAATATCAAGGTTAATAATAAATGGCTCTTTCTTATACTTTCTTCGATTAGTTTTACAAGTGCAAAATGGTGAATATCCGGCTTTTATCAAATCATCAGCAAGATTTCCGTTAGAGGGCAGATTTAGAGCTTCTCTTATTTTCTGCTCATCTTCTAACTCATCGTATTGGTCAGCTAATCTGTCGACTCCGTCGTGTAGAGGGAGTTTCAGCTCAAATCTGCCCTCACGAGAACGAAACCATTTATCTTTTGATGTTAGAGAAAAAATTTCTGTATCGTAATAAATATCAGTAAAAATGCGCTCATTGAGAAATTGAGCGTTC
Source organism: Minisyncoccota bacterium (assembly GCA_028687715.1). Taxonomy (GTDB): domain Bacteria; phylum Patescibacteriota; class Minisyncoccia; order Minisyncoccales; family GWA2-38-27; genus JAQTZP01. Next base: position 100,951 of record JAQTZP010000001.1, on the reverse strand, counting down.
TTTGTTAATCGCTTTTTATCTTGCTCGTTCAATATAAACTTTTTTTCTACTTCAATCATAAATGTAATTCAGTAATAAGCGCGGAATGGTCGCTTAATTTTTGAAGTCTTGGCTCATGGAGGTAAAACGAATTTTTTATCGACGGCAATAAAACATTTGAAACAAAACAATAATCATATCGATATCCATCACCCGTTTTTCCAATCCAACTATATTCTTGTTTGGATGGATACAAAAAACGCCACGCGTCACTTAATTGATGTTTCGATAATTGACTGTAAAAATCATATTCCCAATCTTTGAAGAAAGGATAATGCGGATTATGATTAGGTTCAAGTATATTAAAATCTCCGCAAACGATACGCGGATTGTCTAAGTTCGATTTTTGGAGAGCATCTAAAAGAGTTTGTAGAAAAAGTTTCTTCTTTTTGATTTTCTTCTCGCTTGCATCGCGGGAAGGAACATAAATACCTCCAATCTCTATATCTTTATCAAAAAATGAAAACTTCCCATACATAGCTCGCGATGGGATAAAATCCATATATTGAAGAGTCCCCCCTGACAGGGGAATCTTACTCAAAATCATTACTCCGTATTCCCTATCTTCAATATCGGGGAAGAGTACGTAATACCCATATGCTTGGAAATATTTTTTAAGAAACAAACATCCGCTACTTACTTTTATCTCGGTTAAGACAAAAATGTCTTCTTTTCTCCTGCGAATCCATTCTGCCTGTTTAACGGCACGCTCAAACGACGGATTTGCTATATTCCAGATAAAAATTGATAGATTATTCATATTATTTTTTTATTTTACCATAAAAAATCCCGCAGTAGAATGTTAAAATTCCACTGCGGGTTATGTTTACCGAATGAAGACCGGACACACCTCTGCGTCCATTTCCTCTATTCGCTTGCCAGAGGAAATGATCGCTGCGGGACATCCTTTGCCGCACTCGGCGTTAAGACGACATCCTCCGCATGTCGGATTACCACCGAGACGATACCGCTCAAGGAGTTTGTATTCATCAAGGCGAACGGCAATATTGGCATCGCGAAAGATATTGCCAACGATAAATTCTTCTGCCTTGTGTTGACTCTGCGGCGTCCGTGCTGAAAACACTAGATAGGGACATACCGTGAGTTCGCCGAGGGTAAAAACGTAGATAATATTGCCCGCTTCGCATCCCGTAAGCGGCAACTTCTTTTCGTTCGGAAATCGGATAGGTACTATCTCGACTTTGTCCGCGAACTGTGAAGTTACGTTGGCAATCTGACGCATTACCTCGTTGGAAACTCCGAGCTTTCCCGCCGTCTTTACGCCTCTTCCCATGGACGAAAGCGGATTCATCAACACATACGTTGCACCGTTTACCGTAGCGAACTCGCAAATCTTTGCATACTCCTCGACCTCGGCGAGATTGTTAGGAGTCACCAAAAACCCTTGCAACAAACCGTATCTGGCCACCATCTCAATGGTTGAAATGGTGGTTGCAAACGACGCTTTATCGCCGCGAAACCTGCCATGACTCTCCGGAGAGAAACCGTCCAAACTGACGTTGCAATGTGCTCCCAACGCTGCGAGCGCTTTCATCTGATCTTCGCTAATGCAAGTTGCGTTCGTACAGATGCCAACTTTCATGCCAGCATCTTTGCAAAGCGATACAATCTCGATGACGTTAGGGTGCGCGAATGGCTCGCCGCCAGTAAGCGTTACGTTCAGCACGCGACATTCTTTGAGACGAGGCACAAGAATATCACGGACACTTTCCAGCGACATGGTGTCACCGTATTGTCCGGCCGAGACAAAGCAATGCGAACAATGCAGATTGCACCATTCGGTAATCTGCACGAGCGCTTTCCGGTAAGGTGATTGAACTGAAGTACGGAAATAACAGGACATCATTTGGTTAACGGAAATGATCGGTTTTTTCATGATGCTTCCTCCTTTTTTTTGAGTAGCCTTTGGACTTCAACCACAATGTATTCAGAAGTATCACCCACTGATTGTTTTTCGTTCTCCAACAAAAGGACATGAAATCCTTTTTGAGCGATGAACTCTGCCGCTTCGTGGTAGAAGAACATTTCTTGCTTTCTCGTTTCATCGCGCTCAAAACGACTCAACTTTGTTCTCTTAGTTACGAGTCGTTGTCCGATGATCACAGGATCAGCGAAGAAAATGATGCTTAAATCAGGAACAAGAATTTGCGAGTTAATGCTCCAGATAAATTCGAGCGAACACCCGTCAAGACGTTGAAGTACCAGTGACGATTCGACGTATCGGTCGGAAAGAACGATTCTACCTGTCGCTAACGCTGGTGCGATTTCTTTTTCTATGTGAAAATATCGATCCGCCGCCGCAATACAGGCGAGAACTTCTCTCCCGTATAACTCCTCTGCTTTTCTCAAGAAGTCACCAAGCGACGAACCGGTGGGTTCTTTAGTACACAGAAGACTGCATCCCAAAACGCTCAGTTTTTGCGCGACATCTTTGATAACGGTAGTCTTCCCGATGCCGTTGGGGCCCTCAAAAGTAACGAACAGAGACTTTTGCACGATCATTTTCAGAGTCCTCCTTATTTTTGTTGTGAAAGAACGATCTTTAAATAAGACAACAACGTCTTATTTAAAGCGTGGTTGTAAATATACTGGAGCATATATACAATTCTGCTCGAACTCATTTTATCAAAAATTCTTGAGAAAAACAATTGTCCCGCCCCGCTTGTGCGGGGCGGGACAGAAAACCCAAAAGTCGCTCGGGCGGGGCGGGAAGAAAAAGGGGTGTGGGGAAAATGAATTCCCGCCCCCGCCCTCGCTTTCTATGCGGGAAAAATTTATTTTTTAAATATTTTTTTATTGTGTTGTTGTGGCCACCCACACTGTTTAGACCACACACTATTGACATATATTTAATAATATGATAATATAATTACGGAGCAAATTTAGATATATTCTCTTGGTCTGTTGGGAATCAGGATCAAGAGAGATTGGTTCAGCCCTTCACCCCTCCGAAAGGAGCAAGCGGGTATATCTCCAATTATCGTCAGTTTGTTTACAAACCCGGTAAAAGGAGATTGAGAAATGTCGAAGCAGAAGAAAGTTTCAAGCCAGAAGTGTAAAATTTGCAACAAGTTCTTTGAGAGGAATGATTCCGACGAAATCACATATTGGGGGTACGCTCTTGGGCGTAAGCAGGACGAGCCGTTGTGCTACGACTGCGCCTTGAAAAAGGTGACTGGTGGTAATTGTCCCGAGGCAGGTGACTTTAACTCAGCTCACCTGATCTCTGGCCAAATCACCGACCAAGAGTGGAAGTGGATGCAGGAGGAATTCCGGGCAATCGAAGAAAACCGTTCTATCATCGAGCCGGACGACGGCTATGATGATGACGATTACGACGATCCTGCCTGGTGCTACAAGTGCAACCGTGATACTGCTTTCTGCAAGTGTATTTGTTACGTCTGTTACGAACACTTGGAGAGTTGCCAGTGCACGTGTGCACTCTGCGACACACCCACGCCCGGTGGCGGACTTTGCGAAACCCACGCTCCAGGGTGGAACAAGTCTGTTCAGGGTCCTGTACCTGATAGTAGTGAGCAAGTCGGAAAGTGCAAAAGCTGTGGCATCGTCTTCAATTGTGTCTACGAAATCGAATCGCAGATTCCAACTCCGTCTAGTACGGTAAGGATTCTGTCCCGGCACAATCGCAAGAAGTGCCTGCGCTGCAGCTGACATCGCAAGAGCCCCGTACGAGCAATCGACGGGGCTTTAACTTTTAATTAGCACAATTTTTTGGTAGGATAAAATAATTATGAAAAACGCAATTATATTACACGGAACAAAAGACAAACCAACCGATTTTTGGTTTCCTTGGCTTAAAGAGGAATTAGAAAAAATAGGATATAAAGTCTGGCTTCCGCAACTTCCTGCAAGCGACAAACCAAATCGCAAAGATTGGTTGCCTTTTATTTTGGAAAATTGGGAGTTTACTTCTGAAACAGTTATTATTGGGCATTCGGCCGGCGCTCAAATAATTCCAAGTGTTTTAGAAAAACTGGATGTAAAAATCAAACAGGCGATTTTGGTATCTGGTTATGCTAAAGCATTACGGAAAAATGCAGACAGTGAAAACAGCGTTGATGATTTTGATTGGGCAAAAATAAAAGACAAAGCAGAAGAATTCTATTACATAAATTCAGATGATGACCCATGGCAATACAACGATAAACAAGGTAGGTTATTTTTTGACAATCTTGGTGGCACGCAAATTATAAAACACGAAGGCCATATGGGTTCTAATATGTTTAATCAGCCATACAAAAAGTTTCCCTTACTTTTGAGTTTAATTTCAAAAAAATAAAATGAGAATTTTTATTACCGCATCTTTTGGTGATAGCAAACAAAATATAGAGAGTCTTTGTTCTTTAGTAAAAACCGCAGGTTTTGAAGACTTTTGTTTTATACGAGATGTAGAAAATTATCAAAAAGTTTTTGATAATCCAAAAGATTTAATGCAAAAAACAAAAGACGAAATTAAAAAATCTGATGCTCTTTTGATCGATATGACAGACAAGCCGACTGGTAGGGCATATGAGGCCGGGATTGCTTACGCTTTTGGTAAAAAAGTTATTGTTATTATGAAACACGAAACACAAATTAAGGACACAACAAGGGGGATTGCCGACTTAATAATTAAATACCAGAAAATTCAAGACATATCTCCAGAGATTAAAAATTTCTTACTGAATAGGTAATCCTATGAAAAATAAATTAAAAATCAGTTTACGAAAAATTGAGGAGGAAGACATTCCAACATTGATTGAAATTGAAAAAACTGCGTCTTCAAAAACATATTCAGCAATGCTGACTGAAAAAGAATGGCTGGATGAGCTGGCAAAAGGAAATGCAATGGTTTATGCCATTATTATGGACGGTGAAATCGTGGGTGATATTTCATATGAGATGAAAAATAAAAATACAGCATATATTAGTGGGCTCTGTGTTAATTCAAAATATAAGGGCCAAGGAATTGGAAAAGAAGCCATAAAAATTTTACTCGAAGATTTGAAAGAAGTAAAAATAGTTGAACTGCTTACACATCCAGACAATGCAGCAGCGATGCATATATATAAATTTTTTGGATTTAAACAAGTCGGAAAACCAAAGGAAAATTATTTTGGAGACGGTGAGCCGAGGATTAAAATGATTTTTAAAAAATAAATTTTTCCCGCATAGAAAGCGAGGGCGGGGGCGGGAATTCATTTTCCCCACACCCCTTTTTCTTCCCGCCCCGCCCGAGCGACTTTTGGGTTTTCTGTCCCGCCCCGCACAAGCGGGGCGGGACAATTGTTTTTCTCAAGAATTTTTGATAAAATGAGTTCGAGTGAGGTTGTATAAACGCACAATAATCTGACTTTCTGGAAATTTTCCCAAATTTTCGCGGGCGGCGCAAAGCGCCGCCACGAAAAATTTCAAGAAAAGCGAAAAAAGTTTGATTGTGGAGCGAGGTACGGGAATCGAACCCGCTTCTCAACCTTGGGAAGGTTGCATAATGCCAGTATACTAACCTCGCATAATGAATCAAAACCTGCTTTTAAGCCAATCCCAGATTGCTTTAAAGCTCCATGAATTATTAACTTGACTGCTCTTTGATTCCACAGATTCCTTTTCATTCTTTTCCTTATTTATAACCACTACTTCTTCTCCTGGCTTTTTCATGCCAAGCTGCTCTCTGGCAATCTTTTCTACATAATCATTAGTTTCTGCCCGAGAAATACTTTCTTTTAAAATGCTGTTTTTCTCCTCTATGTTTTCAATCTGTTCTTTTAAAGAATTGGCTCTTGATATTAACTCCTGCCTTTTACTGCCTATCTTCACGTTTGTATTTATCAAAAGAACTATTGCTGAAACTAGAATAAGGGTTATAAGGATTGAAAAAGAAGAATTCTTTTTCAATCCCTTCTTTTTAATTTTTCTAAATTTTGCTACCATAGATAATATGAAGAATCAAAAACTAATTAGAATAGTCTGGATAGTATCAGCAACAATAGTGACCTTGGGAATGATTGTTTTTCTTATAGCGCCTTTATTTTAACATTTTTAAGGCAATTTTAAAACATCAGCGCTATCCTCTGAAAACTTCTAAAAATACTTTTGGAGGGACTTTTATCTTCCCTATTTCTTTTAATTTCTTCTTGCCTTTTTTCTGCTTTTCCAAAAGCTTCCTTTTTCGGGTGTAATCCCCTCCGTATAAATATCCTGTCACATCTTTTCTCTGAGCCTTTAAAGTTTCCCTGGCAATAATCTTTCCTCCAACCAAAGCTTGGATTGAAACAGAAAACTGCTGGCTCGGTAAAAACTCTTTAATCTTTAAAACCAAAGCTCTGGCTTCTTTATAGGATTGCTCTTCACTTACTATTTTTGAAAATGCCTCTTCTTTTTCACCTGCAATTAGAACCTCTAATTTAACCAAATTGCTGGGTCTGTAATCAATCACTTTATAGCTCATTGAAGCATAGCCCTGGGTTGCGCTTTTTATCTTGTCATAAAGGTTTGTAATAATCTCCCTTAAAGGAACTTCATAAGATAGTATGACTTTTTCTTCGCCTAAATACTTTGTATCAATGTAGCTTCCTCTTAGATTCTTTAAAACCTCATTCAAAGAACCGATATAGCTTACAGGACTTATAACCTCTAAATAAACCCAGGGCTCTTCAGACTCTTTGATAAAAGAAGATTCAGGCCAGCTTGAAGCGGAATAGATGAACTTTTCCTGTCCTTTGTTATCAATTACCCTATAAACTACCGAAGGGCTTGAAATAACAAGATTTAAGCCAAATTCTCTTTTAAGCCTTTCAGAAATAATCTCGGTATGGAGAGTTCCCAAGAATCCGCAGCGGAAGCCTCTGCCCAAAGCCTCTTTTGTTTCTGGTTCAAAAGTCAAAGAAGGGTCATTGAGTTTTAATTTCTTAAGCGAATCCCTCAATAGATTAAAATCATCAGCGCTCTCTGGATAAAAACTGGCAAAAACCATAGGCCTTATCTCTTTATACCCCGACAGGGCAATAACTTCAGGATTATCTTTATCTTTTAAAAGAATTATCGTATCGCCTACTCTTATCTTATCAGGTTCCTTGATGCCGGTAGCAATATATCCTATTTCTCCAGCAGATAATCTATCCTCAGAAGACATTTGAGGAGTGAAATACCCGAGTTCTTTTGAATCCCCTTCTGCTTCCTGAGCCATCAGCCTTATTTTATCTCCTAATTTTATCTCTCCGTCTACTACTCTGACATAAGCGATTATTCCTTTATACGGGTCATAATCTGAATCGAATATAAGGGCTCTAAAAGGCTTATAGATATTATCTTTATCAGGCGCATCAATATCAGTTATTATCAAATTAAGTATCTTTTCCACATTTAAGCCTGACTTGGCAGAAATCTTTACTATCTTTCCTGCTTCTATATTCAAAAGCTGGGCCAGTTCTTTTTCTGTTTTCTCAATCTGAGCCTGGGATAGATCTATTTTATTTACCACTGGAATAATCGTTAGGTTCTGATTTTCAGCCAGCTCTAAATTAGCCAAAGTCTGGGCTTGAATTCCTTTGGTTGCATCAACTAAAAGAACCGCTCCTTCAACTGCGGCTAAAGACCGGGAAACCTCGTAGGAGAAATCAACATGGCCTGGGGTATCAATAAGATTGAGAATAATTTCTCTGCCTGAGGCATCTTTGACAAGCATCCTTACCGGCTGCATCTTTATAGTAATCCCCTTTTCTCTTTCTAAATCCATCATATCTAAAAACTGGGGCTTCATCTTATCTTTTGAGATTGCCCCTGTTAATTCTAAGAATCTGTCAGCTAAAGTGGATTTTCCGTGGTCTATATGGCTGATAATAACGAAATTTCTAATCTCTTTATTGTCCATTTCTTCTAAACTTCTTAAAAATAGAAAAAGTAATAGTTCTTAAATCTTTTAAGTCTATTAATAGCGAAAAAAGGATATAGACGATGATACCTAAGAAACCGGCAGAGCCTGCTTGGATGAAAAGTCCGATAAATGTCTGCATATTCACGAAACCGCTTATATAATAAAGCGTAATGTATGAAGCAATTCCCATGAGCAGTCCTGCTAAAAATATCCTGATGAAAAAATCAAATATCTCTTTTGATTTAAAATCCCCTATCTTTTTGTATAGAAAAAACAAAAGCAGAATAAACTGAACTATGCCTGACAGCGAAAATGCCAAAGGCAGTCCGACAACAGAGATGTCTTTTAGGCCTCCAAGGTCAAGGAAATCAACAACATATATCCTAAATATGTTTTCAAAGCTCGAAAGCCAAACAAACAGAATAGATAACCCTATATTTAAAAACACGCAAAAAGAGCTTATTATTGCCGGTATCTTGGTATTTTGAAAAGCATAGAACGTCTTAGAGATTAAAAGAGAAAGACCGTAGGCAAAAATGCTTAAAGCAAAGACTCCCAAACAAGCTGCTGTAAGACGGGTGTCAAACCAGCCGAACTTGCCCCTGCCTAAAATTATCCTGACTATCTGAGCCCTTAGAACAAATATCAGGACGCTTAAAGGGATTATCAGAAAAAGAATCTGCCTGAATACATTAGAAAACTCTTCAACAAGCTTTTCTCTATTCTTCTGGGAATAATATTGGGCTAAAAAAGGAAAAGCAGCAGTGGAGAAAGAAACAGCGATAAAGGTTATAGGCAGGCCTTGAAAGTTATTGGCAAAATTAAAAACAGCGATGCTTCCTGCTGCAAGAGTTGAACCGATTACTGTGACTGCAATTAGGTTTATCTGGGAGACTGCCAAACCAAAGGCTCTGGGAATAGTGAGCTTTATAGTTTTTAAAAATCCTGGTTCTGAGAAATTAAATATCCTATTAACTTTAAATCCCAAAGAAAAAAGAACAGGCAGTTGAATTAAAAGATGGAGAGCCCCTCCTAAAACCACTCCCCATCCAAGACCTTTTACTCCTAATTTAGGAACAAAGAATAAAATGCCTATTATTATGCCAAGATTATACAGAATAGGACTTAAAGATGTCACTAAAAACCTTTTAAAGACCAAAAGAACTCCGGAGATGACATTGCTTATCCCCAAAAGAATGGGGCTTAAAAACATAATCCTTGTTAAAAAAACAGCTGTTTCTTTCTGAGCCGCAGAAAACCCAGGCACTATTAGAGAGATAAGCTGGGGCGTAAAGACAATCAAAATAAGGCATATTATTATCAAAGAGAATAAAAACAGGTTTAACAGGTTTGAGAAGAACTTCCAGGCTTCTTCTTTAGAACGGACCAGATACTCGCTGAAAATAGGAATAATGGCAGCAGAAATAGAACCCATTATTAAAACCATTGAAATAAAGTCTGGAATTCTAAATGCCGCATAGTAGACATCCAAATCAGAACCAGCTCCAAATCTGCCTGCTAAAAGCCCGTCCCTTACAAGGCCCAAAACACCGCTTAGAAGATAAGCAGCTCCCAAGATAAATGAGGCTTTAGTAATATTTTCTGTCTGGGTATTAAGGAATTGGCCGTTTAAAACTCTTTTAATCATAACCTAATCCAATTCTCTGATTATTCCTATTGGGGTCTGTTCTGATGACTGACACAATGGATTATCCCTAAGACATCTGGCAACAAGCCTTTTATTCACTCCCCTGCTTGCTCCCAAGACCCTTGAACCCCTGTCGCAGACATCAACAATTGCCACTGGATAGCTAATCTTTTCGCTTATCATCTGGGCTGTTTTCTGGGGTTCTTTAGGTATCTTGCTTACATAACTATTATATGGAGGAATAGCGTATTCAACTGCTCCGTCAATGCCTCTGGCTTTATTGCCGGCTATAATGTAGAACATTCCCTTTATGCCAAAAGGCTTTGTAAGGGCTGCGAAAAAAGAAGCTACAAGGATTCTTAAAACGCCTACTTCTTCAATTGCAAGCTGCATTGTTTGAGGAGAGCCTAATCCTATTCCAACAGGAGTCTTACTGACAAAGCGAACTAAAAACTGAGCTAATTTTGAAGGCTTTACAGCATCTATAGGATAAGCTCTGCCCTGGATGATTGAAACAACCTTCTCGCCAATAAAAACAATATCTCCTTTTTTAAGATAATTATATGCGTATTTTTTAACTATTTCCGCCAAATCTTTATCGCTTGGAGTAATCAGGTGTGTTCTTATCGGATATCTGGCGTATTTTTTGCCAGAAACTTCAATAGTTAAATTCTTGCCTAAATTAGGCTGTAAATCCATAATATGCTATTGTAGTATTTTTTAAACTATTTTACAAATTAAAACAGGGCTGTTGAAAACCCCTGTTTTATTAATTATCTTATAACAAATAATCATTCAAACATACAGCTGTCTTTATTCCATTTTAACTCTTTATAATTGCTTTCAGGACAGCCTGTATTAGAGATTGTAGGTACTCTTTTAACTAGAATTTTATCATCGGATAATGTTAACCTGAAAGCATAAGAATCACTAGCAGCAGCATCTGTAAATGGAATAACTTTTGATAAAACGCCGTTATTTATCTCAACCAAAGAATCATTATCAATAGTCTGAACATCTTCAAATGCGCCATTATTTATCCTAAACAATCTCGCCCCTCCATTGCAGCAGGTTCCATTAGGGCATCCGTGAGAAATAAATAAGATGTATTTTATCCCCTTGCAATCGTAAAACCCAAACCCCCCTTCATCTGCTGAAAACTGGGCTTCATCTAAAAAGAAATCATAATAATCATCTCCATAAGGATTGTCATAATTAACACTTGGGAAAGGAGAGCTCGGGGTTAAAAGATTTCCGTCTTTGTCAAACAATCCCAAATAGGCATGGTATAATCCCCCTGCGTGAGCAACTCCATCAAGATTCGCAACAAGAAGCAGATTTTTTTGACTGGAATCTATGAAATAGTCTTCTATTGAATCTTTTAGATAGAGATTAAGCGGATAATCTATTTTATCCGATAAATCAGCTGTTCCGTTTTCAAAAGAAAGATTTGGAAAAAGCTTCCCAAGCAGTTCATCTTTATCTAAAGATGAAAAATCAGCTGTCTCCTCTTCAATAATATTATCTTTTTGCTGGATATAATATTCATAAGCTATTAGGCTTATTAAAAATACGACAGCTAAAACAGCAATAATCCCTATTGCTAAAGCTGTAGATACTCCTCGGTTTAATAATTTAGACATAAAGTAGGTTTAAGATTATTCTATCTTTAATATATCTTACTATAAAAAGAAAAAAACTGAAACTAAATCGCCTGAATACAAACAAATTTCAATAATTACCTCTTTATAATCCTAATAGCCTTTCCTTCTATTAAAGCTTCACTTATTTTTTTATAAGCAGAAGATAAAATCCTCTGATAAGTGCTCTGCGAAGTATTCATCTTCTTGGCAGCCTCTTCCTGCTCCAAGCCATTTATGTTCCTCAATCTCAAAGCTTCTACTTCTTCAGTAGTTAACTCCACAATTTCAAGATTCCTCATCGGCACTCCCTGAGGCTTAAAGTAGGTAACATTAGGATTAAATTGTATTCTTCTGTAGAGTCTTGGTCTTGGCATAAATCTATTGAAATAACCTAAATTAACTGATATTGTTTAAATAAGAAGGCTCCCCCAGCCCTCCTGAAAAGAAGGGCTGGGCTCTTAAGCCTTCTTTATTTTTGGGCCTTAAGTTCAGAAAGACGCTCTTTGACTGCTTTTAAATCATCTTCCAGAATCTTAGCTTCTTCTTCTAACATTTGCTTTTCTTCTTTTGGCGGCACTTGATAACCAAATCTCCAGAGTCTGCCGAAGCCACCACCAAATCCCCGCCTAAAACCCATTCCGCAGGGACCTAAGCCCCAGCCGGTGCCAGCTCCCATTCCCAAAGGCCCAGTTCCATTTCGTCTTGGCATATTTTTATAGATTATTATTATTTAACAGACAGCCCGACCTTTGAATTGACCATCTATTATGAATATACACCCATAACTATAGGCTGTCAATACCCGAATCATTATAACTAAAAAATCGCTTGCTTAGCGATTTCTATTTCCTCTCTCTTTTAAATTTTATCACTTCTTTATTATAAATAAAATTCGGTCGCTCTAACGGGATCAGTTTTTACGTTTACAGTCCCCTTTTCACGCAAATCTGAACAGTCAAAAAATTCTTCAAAAGCACGAATCGCTTCATTCCTAAATCGAGATTCTGTAAAATAATATTCATAAACCTTGCTAATCTATCCTTTCGGCAACATACTATTGATACATTTTTATGTTTTGCTATAATGAAGATGATTACTACGAAAAAAACCCTTGTATGGTTCGTCCATGCTGGGTTTTTCTTTTAAACCTTTAGTTTTAATTTTTTAACAATATAGAATATTTCTTTGGATTACTCGGAGACAACACCACAGTTTGAATAAAAATCTCGGTTTCTCAGATTGCACTCTAACTTTGCTGCCGGGCTTGGATTCGAACCAAGATAGTCACCTCCAAAGGGTGATGTCCTACCATTAGACGACCCGGCAATAAGATATTCTTACGATTCTTTAATTGTAATGTCAATAATAGCTAATTCCAAAGGAAGCTGCGGTATTGAGGAATACTTCATCTTGTTCTCTGCTTCCATAAAAAGATTTAAGGCGTAATGAAGCTCTTTAGTTTCAAACCTCTCTGCCTGAAATTGAAGTTTTTCACGCTCTTCTTTTGTTAATCCTAAAATTATTGGGTTTACAAATTCAGGATTAATCTTTGATATTATAATCTGCCTAAGATAATTTATCAGATACTTTATAAACTCCTGGGGATCTTTCCCTTTCTCAAAATTATCATTTAAGAATCTAACAGCCTCTTTTGAATTTTTATCAATTAAAAAATCTGTAAATTGACTTATAACGCTAGTATCGGCTATTCCCAACAAATCCTTTATATCCTCTGATTTTATTGCTTGAGAGTCTGTTAAAGCTCCGCTAAAGGCAAGAGTCTGGTCTAATAAGCTTTCCGCGTCTCTTACAGCCCCGCCTGAATTTAGGGCTATAAGTTCAAGAGCCGACCTCTCAATCCTTGCTTTTTCTTTTTTGGCAATAAACTCAAGACGGCTTACTATCTCTTCTAACTTCAATTTTCTGAAATCAAACCTCTGGCATCTTGATATTATTGTTGGAATCATCTTATGAATTTCTGTTGTGGCTAAAATAAAAATAGCGTGGGAAGGAGGCTCTTCCAATGTCTTAAGCAGAGCATTCGCTGCTTCTTTAGTCAGCTGATGAGACTCGTCTATTATAAAGACTTTGTATTTTGATTTTACGGGAGAAAACCTGATGCCTTCCCTTAATTCTCTTATCTCATCAATCCCTCTGTGGGAAGCAGCGTCAATCTCTATTAAATCAAGAGACCTGCCGGTTATAATCTCCGAGCAGGAAGAGCATTTGTTGCAGGGTTCAAATTCTTGATCTTTTCTGTTTTCGCAGTTAACAGACTTTGCCATTATCCTGGCAAGCGTTGTTTTCCCGCTCCCTCTCGGCCCTGAAAAGATATAGGCATGAGAAATCAGCTTGTGCTTCAGGGCGTTGGTTAGGGTTTTAACAACATGCTCCTGGCCTACAATCTCTTTAAAGGTCTGGGGCCTGTATTTGCGGTATAGGACTAAATTACCCATAAGTTATTTCTTAAATACAATAAATTTATAACCTATAAAGTTCCAGATAAAGGTTATAAAAACTGCTCCTATGCCCCCTATATTAGCCCAGGCATTAGACGGCAGGCCGAATTGAGGCCCTATCTGGTTTACTATAAAAGAGGCAGCACCGACATTAATAGCAAGACCGATTATTGTAACTATAAAGAATTGAGTGAACTCTTTTGTCATATTGTGAGTTTCCTTTTTTTCAAAAGCCCAAAACTTGTCTGCAAAATATTTAGCTATAGTAGCTATGATAAAAGAAACTCCTTTAAAGAATGAGTATCCTAATCCTGAAGCAGTGCTTGTCAGTGAGATAAAAAGAGCTAAAGTTCCAAGGTCAAAAATAGTTGCTAGAGCTCCTATTAAACAGAATTTGGCAAGCTGGAACACAAATAATATCTTCTTCCCTATCAAATAGGCTATCCAAAGACAGAAAACGCTAAGCAGAGGAAAAACAATTGGAAGGCTCTTTAGGACAAGGGCTGTTATGCCTGTTTGGAAAAAAGGAATGTCTTTCAAAAAGCTTATAAAGTATAAAGCAACTATCTCGCCTATTAAAAAAGATATGACAATATCAGATTTCTTCATAGTTTTTATTATTTTAAAAGTTAATGATTTCTTAATCCTAACATAAAGGAAAGTCTTTGAAAAGATTTAAATTATGCTAAAATGAGTTAATATCCATTATGCTTAAGATATATAACACCATAAGCAGGAAAAAAGAAATCTTTAAGCTGGAGAAAGGGAAAAAGGCAAGGCTTTTTGTCTGCGGGCCTACTACTTACGATTTTTCCCATATAGGCCACGCCAGAACCTATATTATCTTTGACGCTTTTGTAAAATATTTAAAACACAAGGGATTTAAGGTTTTCTATCTTCAGAATATCACTGACATAGATGATAAAATAATTATCAGAGCAAAAGAGAAAAAAGTCTCGCCAAAAGAACTTTCTCTGTTTTTTGAAAAAGAATATCTAAAAGATATGAAAAACTTAAAGATTAACAGCGTAGATAAATACGCCAAAGCCACAGACTATATCAAAGAGATAATAAGCCAGATAAATAGGCTTATTGAAAAAGGATACGGATACAGGATAAAAGACGGAATCTATTACGATATTTCTAAGTTTAAAAGTTACGGAAAGCTCTCAAAAAGAAAAGTCTCTGATAGTTATGATGCGGTTTCAAGGATTGATGACAATAAGGATAAAAAAAACAAAGGAGATTTCTGCCTATGGAAGTTTTCAAAGGAAGGAGAGCCTAAATGGAAAAGTCCCTGGGGAGAAGGACGGCCTGGCTGGCATATTGAAGATACGGCAATCACCGAGAAATACTTCGGTTCTCAATACGATATTCATGGAGGAGCCTATGACCTTATATTTCCCCATCACGAAGCAGAAATAGCCCAGATGGAAGCTGTTTCAAATAAATCACCTATGGTAAAGTACTGGATGCACACAGGATTTCTAACAATTGAGGGGAAAAAGATGTCTAAATCGCTGAATAACTTTATAACCATAGGAGATTTTTTCAAAAGGCATTCGTATACAGAATTAAGATTTTTAGTTCTAAAAAATCTATGGCGCTCTCCTTTTGATTATTCTGAAAAATCAATAAACGAATCAAATTCAGCTCTTAAAAAGATTGAAGAGTTTCTAAAGAAGCTAAAAAGTATAAAAATCTCTTACGTTAAGAACTGCAAAGAATTTAATGGATTATTTAAAAAGACTAAAGAAGAATTCTACAGCAATCTAGACGATGATTTTAACACCCCTGAAGCCTTAGCCTCTTTATTCGCTTTTATAAGAAAGTTAAATATTATGATTGATAAAAACTTGATTTCTAAAAAGGAATCCAAAAAGACATTTGAATTTTTCAAAGAGATAAATAAGGTATTTGAAATTATTGATTTTAATAAAATAAAAGAAGAAAAACCTGCTTACTTTATTAAAAAACTCCTAAGTCAAAGAGAAAGATGCAGAAAAGAAAGAAATTGGGAGAAAGCTGATGAGATAAGAAAGAAAATAGAAGAATTAGGTTATATAATTGAAGACACTGAACAAGGACCAAAGCTGAATAAGAAATAAAAAGCCCCTCTAAAGATATAAAGAGAGGCCGAAGCTTTGAGAAAGAAAGAGCGCTTCTAAGAAGATTCTTCTTTGGAAACTACGGCAATAGAGTGAGGTTCATCAAGCTTGAAATACTGCCATAACCATTCCCCATTAATTTTATTGCGGCGTAAAGACAAAATTCTCTGCTCGCCCGATGGATCTTCAATAACATCGCCGAGAAAACAGAAAGATTCAATCCCCTTCTCCCTATAGATAAACTCCAAAACGCTGTCTTCTTTGGTAAGCTCGTAATCCATCCACAATCCCATAAAGACGCTGGCTCCGTAGAGGATGCGGTTGGATTTCCTAAGAAGATTGAGCATCAGTCTGCAGCTTATTAAATTCTCTTTCTCTTTTAAGCGGCCTGCGAAATCAACTTTTGAGAAATCCACTTCTTGGAGACTAGCAGACTTCTGATCCTGCTCTTCAGGTACAATCCTCCAACTAATCCACAAAAACTTATCAGGGTCAAAAGGACGAGTTTTAATTCTAAGATCCTCCCAGGGATTAAGTCCAAGAATCATTCTTCTAAGCCCCAGCTCCCATTTCTTATGTTCTTCGCCAGAAAGATTTTCTAAGAGCTTTATAATTAATTCAATCACCTGCTTATTCATCATCAGACTCTCTCCTCAAGGCTTGTTTAAACGATAGAGGACGTCCTCCATCTTGCTAATTAACCTTATATACCTTTATCTTCTTTGTGTCAAAGAAATAAAAAATGCCCTGACAACTCTTAATTAAAGCTGTCAGGGCTTCTCGTTGGGTCACTGAGCATGATTCATTTTGATGTAATCGCCCGCCGTACCAGACGGGCCTCTTCGTAAAGCCGCTCTGCCTCACGCTCAAGCCCCTCCGCGATCTCGCGAAGACGAGTGGCTTCCTGTTCGGACATCTTGGCCCGATTGACCCTGTTGTCCAAGGCCACCCTGCCGTGAATCCGAACCTCTTCTTTGACCTGCTCCAGCCTGAAATCAGGCAGAACAAGCCGCAAACCCGCACCCCTGCCGTTTGCACGTCCCGCGATAATGGCCATGGCGTCCTTCCTCCTGTATGCCAAAAGCCTGTTTTGCAAAAAGGACTCTGGGGGTCCTTATCACTACTAATTATATAACATATTTTATCGTAATTGTCAATATCTTGTCAGCAGTTTTGCTTTCTGTTATAGATAAGGTATGGAGAATAATTTAAAAAACAAAGAGTCTATTATCCCCCCTCAAAGCATTGAAGCCGAGAAATCGGTTTTAGGCGCTCTTCTTATTGATAAAAATGCGATTATAAAAGTTGCTGATTTTCTTTCGGTAAAAGATTTCTACAGAAAGAATCATCAGGAAATATATCAAACAGTCATAGAGCTGTTTGAAAGGCAAGAGCCTATTGACCTATTAGCTGTCTCGGGCAGACTGAAAGAAAAAAACCTCTTAGAAGAAATAGGAGGAACCAGCTATTTAACAGAGCTTGTAAACTTTGTCCCAACCTCAACCCATATTTCTAATTACGCTAAAATAGTCCATAGAAAAAGGCTTCTAAGAGACTTAATTGAAGCCAGCAAGGAAATTGATTCAATCGGCCATAATGAAGAAGAAGATATTGATATTCTTTTAGATAAAGCAGAACAGAAAATATTCAGTATTGCCCAGGGAAGCCTGACCCAGAAATTTCTCCTTGTAAAAGATTCTCTTGAAGAGGCTTTTGAAAGAATTGACCGATTATCAAAGCATCAAGGAGACTTAAGGGGGGTTCCCAGCGGATTTAATGATTTAGATAAAATCCTGGCAGGCTTTCAAAAATCCGACTTAATAATCTTAGCCTCAAGACCGTCTATGGGAAAATCAAGCCTGGCCTTGAACTTTGCTGCAAATATTGCTGCTTTAAAAAAAATACCAGTGGGAATCTTTAGTTTGGAGATGTCTAATGACCAGATAGTAGACAGGCTGATATCTCATTTTTCCAATGTTGACTTATGGAAGATAAGAACAGGCAGACTTTCAAGCGAGGGCGAAGAAAACGACTTCTCCAGAATCCAGCAGTCTATGGGCATTCTGTCTGAAGCCCCAATCTATATCGATGACGCCGCCTCATCAAATATCCTGCAGATGAGAGCAATGGCAAGAAGACTTCAGGCTGACAAGGGTCTGGGAATGCTTATCATTGACTATCTCCAATTGATGGAGCCGAGAAACCCTTCAGCCAGCCCGGTCCAGCAGGTTACTGAAATATCCAGGTCTTTAAAAATCTTAGCCAGAGAGCTTAATATCCCTGTTTTAGCCCTGTCCCAATTATCAAGAGCAGTAGAACAAAGAACTCCTCAGGTTCCCCGCTTAGCTGATCTGCGGGAATCGGGCTCTTTAGAACAGGACGCAGATGTTGTTTTGTTTATCTACAGAGAAGACAGATACAGGGAAGACACAACAAGAAAAAATATCGCTGATATAATCATTGCCAAGCACAGAAACGGACCTGTTGGAAAAATTGAGCTTTATTTTGACGAACAAAGGGCTTCATTTAGAAACCTTGAAAAGCACGAATATCCACAGGAAGAATTAAATCAAGATGAATACGCTACAGGCTGATAATTAAAAATAATGATATCCCCTCTTATCCAAAAAGTTATAGATTTATTTTCAAAGTTTCCAACTGTAGGGCCGCGGACAGCGAGCCGTTTTGTTTACTACCTTATTAAAATGCCCCAGGATAAATTTAATGAATTAATTAATGAAATGACTAATCTTAAAAAAATGATTAAAATATGCGCTTTCTGCTTTAATCCCTATGACTTAATAGAGCTGTCTGAAAATGAAGCCTTATGCCCTATATGCAGAGATAAAACCAGAAACAGAGGTCTGTTGTGTTTAGTAGAAAAAGAAAGCGATTTAATCTCTATTGAAAAGACTAAGAAGTATAAAGGAATATATTTTATCTTAGGAGGAGCTGTTTCAGGATTAAGAGAAGAAGAATTAGAGAAGATAAGGGTCAAGGAGCTGGAAGAAAGAATTAAAACCCCAAAAACCTTTGGCCTTTCAGATGCTGACTTTAAAGAAATCATCATTGCCACTAATCCTACCACTGAAGGAGATACAACAGCTCTATACATTGAAAGAAGACTGAAATCAGTTCAGATGCCGAACAATAAGGAAATGCCTAAAATAACCCGCTTAGCCAAAGGACTGCCTACAGGAGGAGAGCTTGAATATGCTGATGAAGAAACATTATCAAGCGCTTTTGAGGGAAGAAAATAAGGGGGAAATAAAAAAAAGCGGGGCGGAATCGCATCGTACGAAACCGCCCCTTTGCTGCTAAGACGTTCCTAGGGACTAGATAATAAGCCCCAAACATTTCCATTGACACAAACGCTAATATGTGCTAATATCTAAGACATAGTTCTTTATATAGTTAATATAATACTTGCGAATAGGATATATCTTTTAAAACATTAAGAGGTGTAAAACATTAAGAGGTGTTTTAAAAGATGTATCCTAGTGCATTGCTTAAAATCTCGGGTGTTCTGAGACTAAAAGCGTGCAGGAAAAGAAAGGATGGTGTGAGATGACGGCTACCGTTACGTCGTTCGTCCTTAAGCTGGCCCCCAACTTTAACCCCGCTGAATTCGTCGGCAAGGACTGGAAGGTCATTGAGCGCGATGAACGCGAGGACGGCATCAATGAACTGGACTGGTCCACGGTGGATTTCGAGACTTGCCTGAAAGAGGGCGAGTCATCGATTACCGGGGAAGAGAGATTGAAGCATCTGAAGGTTGGCGGTAAAGTGCGTCTGGGCGGTCGGGCGTTCCTTTCTCTCTGGAATGATTACCAGGAGAAAGAGGAGAAGAAAGCCAGCGTCCTGGAGCAGCTTTACAAGACCAAGGGGATTACCTTCATCGACTTTCCTGGTCTTGTGCTTCAGCCGCCGTTTAGCCGCCGGAGCGTGCTGTACCTTTACCGCTGCGGTGGTGATCTCTTCCCCTGGATCGACGGCTGGCTCGTCGACGACTGGCTTGTCGGGAGCTTATCGGCTGTCTCGCAGGTATCTTCAAGTTAGTCCTTTGGACTTTGAGCTTTTGCTCTTTGGCCTTGGACTTTTAACCCTTTGCATTTCGTCTCAACGATTTGCAAAGGGCTTTTGTTTTACAGTTAAAAAAGAATATTATTCACCAAATTCTAAAAAACCCGAGAATAATTCTCGGGTTTTATTCAGTCTCAATAGAAGTAATCTCTATCTCGGTAAAAGGCTGACGATGGCCTTTTTTCTTTCTGTATCTAGTCTTTGATTTATGTTTAAAAACAATCACTTTCTTATCTTTTCCCTGATTCAATATCTTTCCAATGACTTTAGCCCCTTTTACCAAAGGAGTTCCAATCTCTATTTTCTTATTCTTCTCTAATAATAAGACTTCTTTAAAAGATACTTCCCTGCCGCTGTCTCCTTTAATTTTCTCAATCTTTATTTTTTCCTTGGGCGAAACAAGATATTGCTTGCCCCCTGTTTTAATTACTGCCAGCATATATTTTAATTAAATTAATCTTCTAATAAAGGGCCTTCAACCTCCTTTATTTTAATTGAAGGCTTCCCATCTGTAATTCTTACCACATCTTTATCTATCTTGGCAAGCTCTTTGTAAGATTTATTGTAGCTTGAAACAGTTGTTGAAAGATTTGCCCCAAGCCTTTTTACAAATTCATTATAAACTGCTATATGCTTTCCCAGTCTTTCCACCCTCTTTATTACCTCCTGGGCCTGCTCTGAAATTCTCTGGCCTCTTAATCCTTGAAGAACTGTTTGAAGGTAAGCTAAAAAAGAAGTCGGAGAAACAACTATTACTTTCTTTCTTAAGGCATAATTCAACAGGTTGCTGGTTTCATCAGCAATAGCTCCTACTTTATTGATTAAAAGGTCGTAATAAACTGCTTCAGAAGGAATAAACATAAAAGCGAAATCCATTGTTTTCTCTTCAGGCTTTATATATTTCGAAGTCTCATCAATCCTTATTTTAAGGTCAGAGATAAAAGATTTTTCATATCTCTCTTTTTCTTCAGGATTGCGGGTCTCAATCATCCTATTGTAATTCTCCAATGAGAACTTTGAATCTATGGGAATAACCTTTTTGTCTATTAAAACAACAGCGTCAACAACCAATCCATCTTTGAACTGATGCTGCATCTTGTATGACCCCGGAGGCAGAACATTCTTTAATACTGTCTCAAGATAATACTCCCCTAAAACGCCTCTTTGCTTAGGGTTTTTCAAAATATCCTGAAGATTTTTAAGCTGGTCGGCAAAACTTACAACCTGCTTGTTGGTTTCATCAAGCCTGGTTAATTTTTCTGTAACATCCCTTATGATATTCGCGCTTTGAGTAAATTGGTTTTCTATGGTCCTGCTTGACTCAGACAGCTTATTGTCCATCAGTTGTCCAATATGGTTTAACTGCTCCTGCAGCATAAGAAGCGGCTGGTCGTCTTCTTTAGGCTTCTTTAGGATAATAAAAATTACTGCTGATAAAGCAATGATAACAAAAGCTAAAAAAAAGATTATTATTTCTTCCATAAGTTAAAATTATAATAATTTATGATAAAAATCAATGATTTCTATTAATTTAGATTTTCATCTATATTATCTTGATCTTGCCAAAGACGCTTTTTAATCCTTAAAGTAAAGCTCGGTTATTATAAATAGAATATAGATTAAAAGAAGAAATACGCCTTCTTTCTTGGTTATTTTTTTATCAGTTCTTACTGCTATCAAGAAGAAAACAGCTGAGATTATAAGAAAAATCCTGGCTATGGCAAAAGAAGGCAGGCTTTCTGCTTTAATAGGACAAATCAAACTTACAATGCCTAAGACTAAGGTAGCTGGAATTATCACTGCTCCCATCAAATCGCCTAAAACCATCCAGCCCTCTCCTTTTCTTGCTGATATTACCGCAAAATAAATCTCCGGCAATGCACTTCCAAAACCGGTAATTAAAATACCTACCAAAACTATTGATAGATTTAGACTTATTGAAATAAACTTAGCTGAGATAACAATCCCTTGAGCAGAAAGAATTAAAATTAATAATCCTAAAATAATATTTATTAAGTCTTTTAAGAAAAACTTAACATCTTTAACGCCAGAATTATTCTTATAAAATTTAATGAACCTCTCTTTCTTTGAAAAAAGCCAAAAAACAAAAAGAAAAAAGAAGCCTATAAGGATAATGCCGTCTAATCTTGAAAGTTCGCCGTCTGAAATTAGAAGAAAAGGCATAACAGCAGAAATAATAGTAAAAAAAGAAGTTGTCTGAATTGCTTTGCTTTTAGCCATCAGTCCCCCGCCCTTTTTAGAAAAGAAAGAGGCAAATGCCACTGCTAAGGTTAAAGCTACTATGTTGTTGCCCGCCACATCTCCAAAAGAAAGCTGAGGAATCCCGTTAAGGGCAGAAGTTATTCCGACAAATAAATTAGGCAGAGAAGCAGCAAAAGCCATAACAAAAAAGGCGACTACAAACTCACGCCAATTCAAAAATACGGCAAGATTTATCAAGGATTTTATTATTCTAGAACCCGAAAAAAACAAAAGAAAACAAGAAAGTATAAAAATTAGAATGTATATAAAAAGCATATTTATTTAATTCTATCTGGTTTTACAATAAATAGCCACTTTGTCATCTCAACTAAAAATAGATGGATTATTCCTAAAGAAAAAACAAAAACCATATCGTAGAAATTAAGGGGCTGAGTTTTCAAAAAAGAATTTAAAACTGGGATATAAAGGGCTGATAAAATCATTAAAACTCCGAATATCCAGGAAAAAACCAAAAGCTTGTTTGAGAAAATATCTATCTGCCATATATTCTTTCTCAGGCTTTTTAGAGAAAAAACCGTGAAAAGAGAATCGATTGTCAAGGCGGCAAAGATTACTGACCTTATATGCCCTATTTCGTATCCGGAATAATTAAAGAGAACAAAGAATAACCCTAATAAGATTATATCTGTGACTAACCCTATTAGAAAGATAAGGATTTTCATCTCTTTTGTTAAAAGCTCTTTTTTATAATCTTCAGGCTTAAGCTTCATTACATCTTTTTCAGCAGGCTCAAAAGCCAAAGCAAGGTCAGGCAGTCCATCCTCAACAATATTGACCCAAAGAATCTGAACAGCGGTAATTGGCAGAGGATAGCCGAAGAATAAAGCACCACTGACTAAAATAGTTTCAGTGAACGAATCAGAAAGAAGATACGTTATAACTTTTCTGACATTATCAATAATCTTTCTTCCTTCTTTTATCGCAGCAACAATAACATTGAAATTATCGCTTAGAAGCACTAAATCAGAGGCTCCTTTGGCAACTTCAGTTCCGGAGCCAAGAGCTATCCCTATATCAGCCTTTTTTAAAGCAGGAGTGTCATTGATTCCGTCTCCGGTCATTGCCACTATCTCGCCTTGATCCTGCCAAGCTTCAATAATCCTCATTTTATGGCGAGGTTCAACTCTGGCATAAATCTCTATCTCTTTTAATCTTTCTTTTAATTCTTTATCGGAAAGAATATCCAAATCTTTTCCTTCTATTATATTATTTCCATTTATTTTAAATCCAAGCTCTTCTGCCACCACTTTTGCTGTTAATTTATGGTCGCCGGTAACAATAATGGGCTTCATTCCGGCTTTTCTTGAAGCCTCTATAGCTCCTTTAGCTTCCTTTCTGATAGGGTCTTTTAGGGCAATCAAACCTACAAAGACTAAATCGTTGAAAAGGTCTCTCACATTTTTAACTTTCTTATATGAAAAGCCGATTATTCTTAATCCCTTTTTAGCAAGCCCGTTTATTTTATCCTCTATTTCTTTTCTTGATTTCTTATTAAGTAGTTTTTCCTTACTGGAAAATATTACATATTTTGACATCTTTAATATCTTTTCAGGAGCGCCTGAAACATAAATAATATCTTCTCTTTTATTAATCTCAAAAGCGCGGGCCATATATTTTTCCTTTGAATCGAAAGGAACCTCAGCGACAGGCAAAAGCTGTTTTTCCAGCTCTTTTTTATTAAATCCAGCCTCCATGCCCGCCAAAAGCAGGGCCTTGTCAGTAGGCCTGCCCTGGATAATCCATTTTTTAGTCGTTTCCTCGGGGTTTTCAATAAAAGCCTCATTATTTAACGCAGCCATTTTTAAAACAAGAAGTTTATTCGCATCGTTTTTATTAAAGAACTGAGCTCCGGCAATTACTTCAGAAACCATCATTTTCCCTTCAGTAAGCGTTCTGGTCTTGTCAGTGCAGATAATGCTTGTCCCTCCAAGCGTTTCAGCTGCTAAGAGCTTTCTAACCAGCCCTTTCTTTTTTAGAATCCTGTGCATTCCTATTGCCAGTATCACGGTCATAGCTATCGGAAGCCCTTCAGGAATAGCTGCTACTGCTACGGCAATAGAAACCGTAAAAATCTCTAAAAAATCATTCCCGGTCAGAATGCCTTCTATTAAAATTAAGATACAGATTAGAAAAATAACTGCTGAGATTATTTTAGAGAAATAGGATATTTTTTTCTGAAGAGGAGTTTTTCCTTCTTTGGTCTCTTTTACCATTTTAGCCACCTTGCCCATTTCTGTTTCAGAACCAATGGCAACAGCAATAGCCTTAGCCTTTCCGTATTCAACAACTGTGCCTGTATAAACCATATTATCTCTGTCAGCTAAGGGAGTCTCTATCGCCAAACTGCTTATTTTCTTATCTGCAGGAAGCCACTCCCCGCTTAAAGCCATTTCATTGGTCTTAAGTTCATAACTCTCAAACACCCTGGCATCTGCCGGAACTTTATCTCCTGCTTTTAAAATAATGATATCGCCTGGAATAACGTCTTCTGAATCTATCATCTTGGTATTTCCATCTCTTACTACTTCTGCTTCTGCCCGTACCGCCTTTTTAAGCTCCTTTAAGGCATTTGAAGCCTTATACTCCTGAATATATCCGACAATGGTGTTTATAAAGACAGCGCCGAAAATAACAACAGCGTCTGCGATAGATTTCAGAAAAAGGCAGATAAAGCCGGCAATGACAAGGATATAAATCAAAGGGCTTTTGAACTGGCCTAAAAGAATCAATAATTTTGACAAAGGCTTCTCTTTAGGAAGCAGATTCCTGCCGAATTCTTTTTGTCTATTTTTAGCTTCGTCTTCAGAAAGTCCCCTTTTAACATCAGTACCTAAAATCCTGGCAGTTTCCTGCCAATCTAAATTATGCCAATTCGCTGAACCAATTATTGAATACATTACTCTATTATAATAGAAAAGAGTTAGATAACAACCCTTTGTAATCGACAGAGCGCAGATTTTATGATAAGATTATAATAAATTCAGCCCTTGGCCCCATCGTCTAGCGGCTTAGGACGCATGGTTCTCAACCATGTAACACGGGTTCGACTCCCGTTGGGGCCGCAAGAAAAAAACCGAGATTTTCCTCGGTTTTTATGTTATAATTTAAATCAGATTTTATGATAAGCAAATTTGTTAAAGGCAAAGTTTGTGTATTTATAGATGCGGCAAATATTCTCTATTCGCAGAAAAATTTGGGCTGGAGAATAGATTATCAGAAATTAAAGACATATTTTGAACAAGAATGTGAACTTGTAGAACTTTATCTTTATACAGGAAAAATAGGCAAGGACCATAAACAAGCAAAATTTCTTAATAGAATGATAGAGTTATGGATATAAGATTACGTCAAAAGAAGTAAAAATGATTAAAATTGCCCCTAATGTTTATGAAAGAAAAGGCGATTTATACGCTGAATTAATTATTGATGCTTTAAAGAATACAAATAATTTTGATACTTTTATTTTAATGTCTGGTGACAGCGATTTCACAGCTTTAGTCGATGAATTAAAAAGGCAAAACAAGTGGGTTATTGTGATGTCTACTAAAGGTCATATTTCACGGAAACTTATAGAGAGAGCAAAGTATATAAACTTAAAAAACTAAAAGAACAAATTTCTATGTAATAAAAAAATCCGGAGATCCCGAAGGATCTCCAGAGGTATGACATTTTCACTTTAGCAAACTATTATATTTTGTCAATAGTTTGCACTGTAGGAAAACAGAAATATGATAAAGATATTATTTTCAACTCCAATGATATTCTTTTATACAGCGTAACTATGAAAATTGTATTTTTAGGAGTAGGTGAAGCATTTGATGAAAATCTGCCGAATAATTCCCACCTTATAATAACAGAAAAGACAAAACTGCTTTTAGACTGCGGATATGACATACCAAAGCAATTGTGGAAGTATAATCCAGACCAAAATCTTTTAGACGCTGTTTATATCAGCCATCAGCACGCAGACCATTATTTTGGTTTGACGGCTTTATTTATGAGAATGTGGGAAGAAGAAAGAAAGAAACCAATAACTATTATCTGTCAAAACGGATTTAAAGATAATTTTGAAAGGGTTATGGAATTTGCTTATCCTGGCTTTTCTAAGAATTTTAAATTTAAAATAAAATTTATAGAAGTTGATAAAAACACTCGAATAAAATTTAATGATTTAGAATTATCTTTTGCTGACACTGTTCATTCCGGGAACAATTTAGCGATAAGGACAAAAAATAAAGAAAAATCAATATCTTATAGCGGAGACGGAATGTTTAATGAAAATACAGAAAAACTATACAGAAATTGTGATTTATTAATACATGAAGCATATTTATATGATAAAAAAATAATAGGCCACGCCTGTATTATGGATTTAGTAAAAATGGCAGAAGGAAATAACATAAAATACTTGGCGCTGACTCATTTACAAAGGGATTTCAGAAGAAATGATTTAGAAGAAATAAAAGACAAAGTTAAAAATAATGAACTTAAAGTTATAATTCCAGAACCGCTTGATGAATATAATTTATAATAATAGTATTCTATTTATTAAAGAGAGCATATTATTCTATATAATCAGGAGGTATCTGAAGATAATCTATGATTGATTTGGAAAGCTCTCTGAAAATAGGGACTGCTGAGTACTCGGCAGTATTAGCTTCTGGATTATCAAGCTTTATAAGGATTAGAAACTTAGCGCTGTAAGCGGGTCCAAAGCCAATAAAACTCTGCCAGGTTTTATCTGAATAGCCTTCTTTATTAACTTTTAAAGAAGACCAGGAAATCTGAGAAGTTCCTGTTTTTCCGGCAATATAATAGCCAGGCACCTTGGCTTTTTTAGAAAACCCGTTTTCTACGGCGCTTATCATCATTGCAGTAAGCTGAGATAAAGCCTTTGAAGAAATAACACTGCTTCTTTCTGCCTCAGCTTTAATCTCTTCTATTTCTCCATTATTAATAATCTTTTCAACTATATGGGGATTTATCAATCTGCCTCCGTTGGCAATAGCGCAGAAAGCCTTTATTATTTGAACTGGCGTCACTTCAATTCCTTGACCGAAAGAAGCAGTGGCAAAATTTATCTCATAACCCTTTTTAAGCTCCTCGTTTGAAGAAAATACTTCTCCTTGAAGATCAATTCCCGTTGATTCAAAAAAGCCAAATCTTTTTACATAGTCTAAAAAGAACTCATTACCCAATTGTCTCTCGGCAAAAACAGCTCCGGTATTGATGGACTTTTCTAAAACCTCAGTCATTGTCTGCTGGCCGTAGGCTCTTCTATTATAATTTGTAATAGTATACTTTTCAGTGATTTTTACCTGTCCTGTGTCAACATAACTAGTCTGGGGGTTTATTTTGTCTTTATCTAAGGCCCCGGCCATAGTAATTACTTTAAACACAGAACCAGGCTCATAAAGCTTTTGAACAGCTGAATTTTGAAAGGCCTGAAATTCAGTTACTTCAGAGTAATTATTAGGATCAAAGTTTGGATAATTAGCCATTGCCAGGATTCTGCCTGAATCCGGCTCTACAACTATAATTGTCCCGCCTTCGATGTTTAACTCTTTCTTAGCTCCCTCCAAAGCTTTCTCAGCCATATACTGGATATTATAATCAAGCGTTAAAAAGATATCAGCTCCTTTTGCCAAAACACCCATTGTTTCTTTCCCTAAAATCTCTTTTCCTTGAAGAATATCATCGTAATATCCTTCTACTCCATATTGGCCTATCCCCTCTCCTCCTAAAAAACCAACGACTTGAGAAGCCATAAATTGTTGAGGATATCTCCTGACGCTTTCTTCAGTGATATAGACCCCAGGTATTTTCAATTTATTCAGCTCTTCAACCTCAAAATCAGTTAATCCTGTTTTAATTTCCTCAAACATATTTTCTTTATTTATCTTTTCAATAATCTCTGACTTCTCTAAAGATAAAATCATTGAAAGATTTTCAGCAGTCTCCTCTTTGTTTTCAATCTCAATAGGAGAAACATATGTTTTCTTGACTTTTATGTTCGTTGCCAGAATTGTCCCGTCTTTGAAAAAAATACTGCCCCGCTCCCCTTTTAATGTTTTAAATAATTTCTGCTGGCCCTGGGCAAGAGCTTTATAGTAGTCATCTTTTAAAACTTGAATAAGAACAAGACGGCCAATAACAGCCGCCCCTAAGATAAGAAAAAGAAGAAGAATAAAATTAAGCCTCCAGTTTTTCATTTCTCTACTTTGCTACAACTTTATTCTCAAGAACTCTTACATAATGAATTTTATCTATTTTCTCAAAGTTTAATTCGCTGGCTAAAGTTACAACATTGTCTAGAGAATTGCCGTTCATTAAAACAATCTCTAAATCAGCCTCTTCTTTTGAAATCTCATTGAGCTTTTTCTGATAATCTTCAACCTGATATCTTTCTGAAGCTTCAGCGCTTACCTGAAAGACGTAAAAAATCAAGAGTCCTGAGAATATAAAAAGGGAGAGGATGTAAAAAATGCTTAAAATAATCCTGGTGTTGAAAAACAATACTGATAAATTATTGCTTAGCGCTAAAGTTTTTACTCTGCTGGTCATATTATTAAATCTTTACCGCGGCTCTCAGCTTTGCGCTGCGGGACCTGCGATTAATTTTAATTTCTTCTTTATCAGGGGTTATCGGCTTTTTTATTAATATTTTAATTTTTTTATTATCTAATTCTTTTAAAAAGTTTTTAACTATTCTGTCTTCAAGCGAATGAAATGATATTACAACCAGCCTGCCTTTTGGCTTTAAAATATCTACTGCGCCATAAAGGGCTTCTTTTAAATTATTCAACTCGTCATTGACAGCGATTCTTAAAGCCTGAAAAGTGCGGGTGGCAGGATTAATTCTTTTATTCTGATATCTTAATGGAACCGCTCTTCTTATAATCCCCACCAGCTCAAATGTGGTCTTTACAGACTTTATTTCTCTATTTCTGCAAATACCTTCAGCAATTCTTTTATAAAGTCTTTCTTCTCCATATTCTTTTAAAATCCTCTCAATTTCTTTTATAGGATATCTATTTATGATTTTCTCAGCAGTCAAATCGTTATTTGGATCAAACCTCATATCCAAGGGCTCATCTTTTAAAAATGAGAATCCCCTGCCTGATTTTTCCAAATGCCAGGAAGACATTCCAAGATCGAATAAAACCCCATCTGCATCTCTAAAACCATTATTCTCAGCGATTTCTCTCAAATTTAGATAAGAACCATTTGCTAAAATCAATCTCTTGCTTAAATCGCTGTCTTCTTTTATTTTAAATTTAATGTTCTCAATCTGCTTTAAATCCCAGTCTATTGCCAGAACCCTGCCGTTCGGCTTGTTCTTTTCGAGGATTAAAATACTGTGTCCTCCTTCTCCTGCTGTTGAATCAATAAAATTCTCATTAGATTTAGGATTAAGCACCTCAATCACTTCTTTTTTTAAAACAGGATTATGGACCATAAGCTATATCCCCAATCTTGAAGCAAGCTCCTCAACCTCCTCTTCTGTCTTTGATTTATACTCTTCCCATTTCTCCTGGTCCCAGATTTCTAATTTATTGAATAGTCCGCAAATAACAATATTCTTTTTTAAATCTGCGTATTTTTTTAAATAATCAGGTATAAGGATTCTTCCCAGCTTATCAATCTCAATTTCCATAGCTCCTGACAAGATTATTCTTGAATATCCTCTTGCCTCGGTCTGGCTGTCAGGAAGATTCCCTACTTTTTCAGATTTTACTTCCCACTCTTTTATCGGATAAACCACCAAGCAGTTTTCTAATCCTTTTGTTATGATAACTTTTGCTCCTATTTCTTTTCTGAATTTATTCGGCAAAGACAATCTTTTTTTCGTATCAATTGTATAATGGTATTCTCCGATAAACATAAGTGTTTTAAAGTTAGTTTTCCCCAGTTTTTGAGTGTTTTCCCATAGTTTTCCACAATATCCCACTACACTTTCTTTATAACCCACTTTATGACATTAAGTCAATAAAAATAAAAGGCCGTAGATTTAAACTTAAAATCAAGGCTTTTCCACAGAAAATTAACATATATATTAAAATTAAAGACACCTTTATATATTAAAAAGGTGTCTTGCTTTTAAAATCTATTTTTACTAAAGAGAAATATTCCAGCTTATAATAAGAAAAATCCCTGTTCCGATAACAATTACAATTAATAATCCAATAATTATTTTCAATATCTTAGAAGAACCATAATTTTTAGGCTTTAATTCAGAATAATTCTGATTAGAAACAAAATTAAAATTATTATTGTTGAATTTCGGACCCTGATTCATATTTTTATGCTATTTAATGATTAATTTAAAATCTTTGGGATTTACCTCAACCCTCATTCCTCTTTTTAACTCTCCCTTTAAGAGCGCCTCAGCGAAAATATTCTCAACCTTATCCTGAACTACCCTTCTCATTTCTCTGGCGCCGAAAACAGGATTATAGCCTAACTCCGCAATCTTTGATTTCAAAGAGTCTGTTATAGAAAAATCTATTCCTTTTTCTTCAAGATTCTTTTTTAATTTAGATAGCATTAAATTAGCAATATCTAAAAGGTTTTTCTTGCTCAAAGGAGTAAAAACTACCACTCCGTCAAACCTGTTTATAAATTCAGGCCTGAATATCCTATTTTTAAATAGATAATCCAAAAGCCTCTGTTTTACCTTAGACCAATCGCTTTTTTCCTTAAGAGCTTCTAAAATCACTTTATAACCCGCATTGCTTGTTGCAATTATTATAGTGTTTTTAAAGACAACCTTTTTACCGGCTCCGTCTGTTAAAAAACCTTCATCTAAAACCTGAAGGAATAAATTCAAGATATTAAGATTTGCCTTTTCAATCTCATCTAAAAGAACCAAAGAAAAAGGATTTTCCCTGACCGGAGTAGTCAAAAGCCCTGGTTCAAAATTAGAGCCTATCAAACGAGGGATATCTTTGATATTCTGGAATTCCGACATATCAAGCCTTATTATTTTCTTTTCAGAACCGAAATAAATCTCTGTTATCGCCTTGGCAGTTTCTGTTTTTCCAACCCCTGTCGGACCTAAGAACAAAAAACACCCCATAGGCCCTGATTTAATGGCAATATCAGACCTTGCCCGGCGCAAAGCAGTAGAAACCTCTCTTACTGCTTCTTCTTGGTTGATAATCCTCCGATGCATCAATTCTTCTAAATTAAGCAGAACTTCTCTCTCTTTTGATTCTATTTCTCCTATTGGAATCTCTGATTTTCTGCTTATTACTTTTGAAGCATGTTTGGGTAGAACTATCTTATCTTTTACAGCGCTTGCTGTATAAATTACGGTTTCTTCCAAAACCTCCATTGCTTTTTCAGGAAAAGAAAAATTAGGCATATATCTGTCAGTTAAAGAGATTATCTCTCTTAATGTCTGATAAGAAATTATCTTTTTGTATTTTCTTTCTAAGACTAAACTAAGATTCTCCAAAAGCATCAAAGTTTCTCTTGTAGTTATTTCAGAAACCTCAAGCTTTTCAAAAAGAGACAAAATTGAAGGATTCTTTTCAATATATCTGTGAAGACCTTCGTAGCTGGTAATTGCCACTACCTGAAAACCAGGAAGAGAAAGATAAGGGACTAAAATGCCTGATATATCAAGAATTCCAGGCCTAAAACCCTGGCCTATATAATTATGAAATTCGTTAATGACTAAAATAACATTGCCGGCTGCTGCTGATTCCTCAAAAATCTTATTTAAAACAGATTCAACTTCTTCAATATTATTGAATTCAGCTGAAATAGAGGAAATATCAAGCTCAACAATCCTTTTATAATTCACTTGAGCCAGACCCTGCCCCAGAAGGCTTTTTTCAGCCAAAGCGTAAACCATGCTTTTTCTTCCTGTGCCCGGCTCTCCTACTATTAAAACATTGCTGATCTGGCCCCTGGATAAAATTCTTTCCATTAATCTTACTTCTTCTTCATGGCCGATAATATCAGGCAGGCTTTTCCTTATACTCTCTGTTATATCCGTTGAATATCTATCCAAAGTTATAGTATAGCCGCTGGCCCACTCTTTGGCTAAAGTTCCTTTCCTTACTAAATTATCGTAATCCCAGAATCTTCTTCTTTTTATTTTCCTCTGCTGGATATTTTCAAACCACCAGGTCAAATTCTCAATATCATCGCTTTTAAGGTCAGACTCTACAAGGATTTTTTTAAAGACGTTATCGCACTGGCTTAAAGCAACAAGCATATCCCCTATCTCAACCCTAAGATGTTCTTTTTTCTGAGCTGTTTTCAAAGAATAAATTACAGCTCTTTCAAAACTTTCTAAATTATTGTCTTTGCTATTGCCCATTTCTCTTTTCAGCCTTTCTTTTATGCTTTCTTTATCCAAAAGAAGCCTGCGGAAAACAAAATCAAGCTTGTCATTATCATTTATTAGAAAATACAAAAGACAGCTTGAATTAACCTTGGAATAATTTAGGGCTTTATCAACTGCTTGAGCTGCTTCCAGGCTTAAAAACTCTGCCAAATTATATTTATCTAAATTAT
This sequence comes from Minisyncoccota bacterium, assembly GCA_028687715.1. Classification (GTDB taxonomy): domain Bacteria; phylum Patescibacteriota; class Minisyncoccia; order Minisyncoccales; family GWA2-38-27; genus JAQTZP01. The sequence goes on along the minus strand of JAQTZP010000001.1, from coordinate 68,264 downwards.
ATTTATTTAGGCAGGCTAAAGCTTCATCAATTGTAGTTTTTAATCTGGGCCTTTTTAATTTTGAGTTGAAAAACAGCTCTTGAACCCAAAAGATATACGTCAAAGAAAATAAAACAGCTGAAAGTCCTAAAAAAAACTCTGATTTTACATCTGAAAAACCTTTTATCATCAATTCCTGAATTAATAAAGGAACTAAGAAAAGGAAAATCAAAAAAGATGCTGTTTTTAAAACTCTTATTATTTTAAAATAAAAGCTCCAGCGCAAAGCAGGATAAATTGATGAGTTTTTTAAATCGAAGTTCAGCATATTAAAAAGCAGTATTTATCCCGAATAAGAAAAGGGAAATACTTAAAACAGGAGATAAAAGCCAGGTTAATAAAAATAATAGTCCTATGATAAATATCAAGGTTTCGATAATAAGTCCTAAAATAATAAAAATGCTCCTAAAAAGCATTCCAATAAACCTTGAAAGAATATTATTGAAAACAAAAGCCTCAACATAGCGCCAAGGATCCAACTTATCTCCATAGGGATAATAATATCTTCTGTAATGGGAGAATAAAGTCATAATGAGCACAGGGATTGAGAAATAATTGAAGTTAAAGTAAAGAAAGTTGCTCCACCCCTTTATAATCTTTTTGGGAATATCAATAAAATGCCAGACTAAATAGTTATAAAAAATTACTCTTTCCATTAAATAATTATAACATAATAAAAAAAACTACCAAGTTGTCTGTGGATAGAAACCCCTTGACTCGCTATCTGGTTTCTCTATAATTAAATAATCTGCACCTTTTGTTAGGAGTAATCGCACGTCCCGCTCCTTGGACTAATTAGGAGAAAGGAAATGCGGCTCAAACTGCCTTTCTAAGGCCGGTCTGAATAGTTATTTGGACCGGCGAACAGGACGTGTTGTTCTTCTGCCTAGTCCCCCGGCAATACGCCCTCGGCCCCTTTGACCAGTTCAAAGGGGCATTTTATTAAATAAAAAAATGCGGAGAATAATCTCCGATTTATAAGGTGCTTGACTATCTAAACCTTTTCCTGCGATAACTTCTACGCCTATTGATTCTACAAGTTAAACGATATGCGTCATAAGAAGTAAAGCTGAGTTCCGGATTTGAAGCAAAACGGCGAAATACCTCTATAATCTTTGCTTTATTTCCATCATCATATAAAAACACGTATAGCTCATTATTTTCTTTTTTTATGCCCAATACATTAATTTCTTTTTCCGCCAGCTTCCAGTTCATCTGATTCTCCTTTGAAAAAAAGAGCTGTATTGATTAATAATACTACCCGCTTATAATTTGTCAAAATTATTAATATGTATCTATATGACTCCGCTCGAACTTATTTTATCAGAAATTCTCGACTTTAGGAAAAAGCCGCTGCCTCCCGCCCATTGATTATTTTACGAGATTGTTTTATTTTTGAATTCTTAATATAATAAAAGTACAGTAAGATATGAATAAAATAATATCAAAACTTAGTCCTAGAAAACGTTATCTTCAAATTGCACTCAACAGTACGCTTGAAGAAGCGCACAAAATAATCGCTCAAGTCCCCATTAGCGACAGAATTTTGATTGAAGCGGGAACGCCGCTTATTAAACGCTATGGAAAGGAGGGAATAAGACAAATTAAGCAATGGTATAAACAGCGTATTTGGGGGCAAACGCTAGAACCAGCAACATCTTTTTCAGGCTCGAATTCGTTAGTTTCGTTATTTTTGAAAGCTGCTGTAAAAAATTATTCTCAGCCGAAAACAGCTCAAAAGCCATTGCCAGAATCAGAAATAATCCCCTATGTTGTAGCGGACTTAAAGATGATGGACAGAGGCGAAACAGAAGTTGAAATAGCCGCAGCCGCTGGCGCAGATGCCGCGGTGGCGCTCGGGCATTCACCTATTGAATCCCTTAATGCTTTTATTCAAAAGTGCGAAGATTTAGGATTAGACGCAATAGTGGATATGATGAATGTTGAGTATCCTCTTTCGGTCTTGCGCCAATTAAAAAAAGTGCCACGAGTAGTCGTTCTTCACCGCGGCGTAGATGAGGAAAGACTTAACAAAGAGAAACAAATTCCCCTGCACGAAATCAGGAGAATCAAGGGAAGTTATAATATTCTTATTGCCATCGCCGGCGGAGATACGTTAAAAGAGGCGCAGCGGGCGATATTTAATGACGCTGATATTGTAGTTGTCTGGAAATCTTTTTACCAAAGCAGCAAGGATACCGCTGATCTTGCAGAACAATTTCTTAAAGAAGTTAAGTAATTAAAACCATCCAGTTTCTTTAATTTCTTCCTCAAGCAAGTTGATTTTTTCGCTATAAGATTCAGGAATCTTTAATGATTTTTTTTCTCGTTCTTTTTTAATCGCTTCTAAACATGCCCTTTTATTTTTAAGCCATTCGTTGTAATTTCTTATACCACGGCGCCTTTTCATCAATTCAAGATTTTCTTTAGTAATATCTTGAATATCTTGAAAGAACGCAAAATCCGGAATAAACAATCTTTTTAATATGTTTATTAACATCTTTAAGATTCTATTTATTTACCTTTTTCTTTTAGAAAACTGGAAAGGGATTTAATCCCTTCCATAAACTCAATCGGCAAGGCAAAGAGTACGGTTTTTGAAGGGTCAGGGTTAATCTTTTCAATCGTTTGAAGAGTTCGCATTGAGATTCCTCCAGGCACAGAACTAAGAACCTGCGCCGCTTGGGATAGTTTTTGAGATGCTATGTATTCTCCTTCTGCTCGGATAATAATTGCCCTTCTTTCTCGTTCAGCCTCTGCCTGCTTAGCCATTACTCGCTTCATATCGGCTGGAAGTTCAATATCCTGAATTTTAATTATAGAAACATCAATACCCCAAGGGTCAGTTGCCACATCAACGATCTTTTTTATTTCTTCAGCAATTTTATCTCTCTCGGAAAGCAGAAAGTCTAATTCTATTCCGCCAATTACATCCCGCAATGCCGCCTGAGCGTAGAGAGCAACAGCGTGGCGAAAATCTTGAACTTCCAAAACCGCTTTTTCTGCGCTGTCTACTCGGAAATAAACAACGGCATTAATCCCAACAGTTACATTATCTTTTGTAATAACCTCCTGCTGCGGAATATCAACGGTTGCGATACGCAAATCAACCTTAATTATTCTTTGAACACCGATCAATATCCAGGTTAAACCCGGTTGCCTTGTACCTGTATATTTTCCAAGAGTTAAGATAACGCCCCGTTCATATTGATCAACTACCCTCAAGCCAATGAGGACAAAAAAAACAATTACTCCGATTAACCAGAAAAATGGTGTTGTCATATGTTTTCATTATGCCACAAATCTGGTAGATGCGATACCCGATTTTGTGGGTTAGTTATTTTTATTTCTCCGACTTTTACTTTATTATACCAGAAAATCCAAAAATAAAACAATTTTGGTGCCGAGGAATCTGGTCTTGGTGGGCAATGCAGGATTTGAACCTGCGTCCTCATCGATGTGAACGATGCGCTCTGCCGCTGAGCTAATTGCCCCAGATATTTATTATAATACCATAAGGATGATTTGTATAATTATAAAAATTGCTATTGAGCTGAATAGAATTATTTTTCCTTCCAAGCTTTTAAAGAATTCTATAACTAAATCTTTGAGCGCTTTTAAAGAAGAAAAAGGCGCTGACTTTTCTCTTTTAATGCCTTCGGAAAAAAGAGATTTATCTTCTTCGCTTATTGTTCTTTTAGCAGCAGTTTTAGTAATATTTTTATTATCTGCCGAAGATTCATAGACCGTACAGAAACCGCAGTCAAAGGAACAATTAAGACAGCTTTCTCCTTTTTCGGCATCGCATCTGGAGTTAAAATTGCATATCAATTCGCCAAAACAAAAGCCTTCATGGCACCTGTCATTTATAGTAAACGGATTATTATCATTGCATAAATTAGTGTTAAATGTCTTATCGCATTTCATCGTTGTTGGATTGCAAAAGTCATTTACGCAGGTATTATTGCTGTTGCACTCGCTATCGCTCAAACAGCCGCACTTTTCGCTTGAATGAATGCATACTCCTCCAGAACAGAAATCCTCTGTACAGCTGATGTTATCATTGCAGTCTTTTAAATCTCCAAAACATATCCCATTTTGACATTTGTCATTTTCAGTGCAGGGATTGTTGTCATCGCAGGAATTATTATTGTTTAAAAAGACGCAACTTCCATTAATACAGACTTCGCTGGTGCAAATGTTATTATCATTGCAATCTGAATTTAAAATGCATTGACAGCCGAAGAAGCTGCTGTCAAAGATATGCTGGCAGGCTCCGTTTACACAGCTGTCAACCGTACAGGAGTTATTATCATTGCAGTCAATCGCTGTTCCAAAACATATCCCATTTTGACATTTGTCATTTTCAGTGCAGGGATTGTTGTCATCGCAAGTGCTGGTGTTATAATATGAAATGCATCTTCCATTAGAATATGTCTCTGTTGTACAGATATTATCATCTGAAGGACAATCTGGAATTTCTGGTTCAGGCTCTTCTGGTTCAGACTTCTCAAATTTAAAAGCTTTTACTTCAAACGAAGCAAGATTAAGATTAAAGCTTCCGTTAGAACTATTTACAATGCTATTTTTGTTAAAAATATCTCTAATTATAGTTTGCGATAAGGGAAATCCGCGAACTGCTGTCTGAACAGGCTCGTTGGCAGAATTCACTAAAAAAAGATAACGATTATTTCCGTAAGCTATATCAAGAAAATTAACAGAAGGATAAATTATTGGAGATTCAACATCACCGGCAGGAAAGAGAAAATTAACTGTATTGGGTCCCTGAATTACTGTAACTTCTAAATCATTGCGCTTTTGTCCAAATAAAAATACCTGGCCCAAATTAAGGCTACCGTTTAATTCATTAGCTATTTTTGCATAAGCATCGTAGTATTCTCTGTAATAAGAAGTGTTTGAATTATATGTTTTGTAAATGACAATTCCTTTTGCTCCCGCTATCAAAGCGGAATAAACATCGTGGCGCACCCAATTCGGAATAAGATTGTATTCATCCGCTCCAACTATATTTCCAAATAACTCAGGAACGGCAATCGGGACAGCATTTCGATTGGCAATATTTATAGCTTCTTTTTCCTGTTCTATAGTCCAAGTGCAAAAAATCCTGGATTCTTTCATATCAACATGATTTGTATACATTCCCTTTCCTTCAATATCTAAATAAGGAATCATTTTAGAAAGATTGTCTGAAGAACGATGGCAGGGCTCATACATCCAAACAGGCCTTTTCTTCGGATCGATACTATGAATCGCATTAGAGGCAATTCTAATATATTCAATTTCTTTAGAGCGCCACCACCTTGATTCTTCAGGCAATAAATACCACCAGGAAATGGCATCATCTAGCAAATAGGGAGATATTTGGCTGCGAATTTCTTCAACAACCTGCTCTTCTGACAAATTAAATGGAGGCATATCGTAATTATCGATATTCATCCTTATATTATACCCTACGGAAAAAATGTATTTTAACCCCGCCTCTTTAGCTCTCTCTAAATAATATGATTGATCTTGGGCATAATAGGGTCCTGCCATGGTAAACATATTTGCCTTATCAATGCTTGCATTTCCGCCGATGCCTGAAAACGGAAATATCTTGCCTTGAGGATAGACTTTATTAGAAGGCAATCCTTGAGAAATATCAGGAGCCGAAGCAAAGAAAACATTGGGGCTTGGAGCAGATTTCTGCAAAGTCAAACTTACAGATGCCAAAAAATTATGCCTAAATCTTGATTCTTCTTGGAATAGAAAAACAATAACCGCAAGAAAAACAAACGAAGCAATTCCCAAAAATAGATTCTTGATTATTTCTTCGTCATGCCTTATTGTTTTTTTCTTAACTGCCTTTTTGGTTTTCTGAAATTTATCTCTTATAAATTTCATATATTTTCTCAAAAATTAATCCCTCTTTTCATAGAATTGCCTTATTAATAAATTATATCATAAAATAGAAACTTGAGTTTTATTTTTCCCCCAAATTCCGTATAATAGAATAATATGCAGATTTTTGAATTCCATTTTAATCCTAAAATAAAAGAAGACAGAATCTTTGATAGCTTTATTTATGAACCGGAAAATTCTTATGAAAGAAAACTAGGCAGTTTATACATGGTAGGAGATCTTAAAAACACCCTGCCCCAGAATTTAAGGTTTTTAGATAATTTAGCCTCTGCGATAAAAAAGAAATACTACAGCCTCTCTTATAAATCCGGCTCTAAAGCTCTGATTGAAGGATCTAAATCAGCAAATGACTTTTTGGCCGAAGAAGTAAAAAAGGAGAATATAAGCTGGCTGGGAAACCTAAGCTTTGCGGCTTTATCTTTAGACCAATTCAGCCTTCACTTTATCAAAACCGGGGATATAAAGATACTTCTTTTAAGAGGAGGAAAAATAAATGATATCGGAAAAGGGCTGGAGCTCCAGGAAATAGAGCCTTATCCTTTAAAAGTGTTTTTCAATATCGTTTCAGGGGGCTTAATGGAAAATGATTTAATCTTAGTTCTAACTAAAGACATCTTTGATTTTTTCATAGAAGAGAAAATAATAGGAAAGATAGCCAGGACAAAAACCATAGACAGAAAGACCTTAAAGGAAATTCTGCCCCAAGAATTATTTACCAAAGGAAAAGGAGCTGATGTTTCAGGAATTTGTTTCCTAATAAGCTTAAAAAAAGAGAGAATAAACTTAAAAGGCATAAAAGAAATCGTCTCAAGACAAAAAGAAAATATCTATTTAGCAGGTTTTAAAAAATATCTAAAAAGAATAAGAGATATTAAAATATATCAGAGATTTAAAAATATCGTTGGTTATTTCAGAAAGCTGTCTTTGAAAATCCATCCTCTATCTTTTTTCAAAAGACAAAAGGATGTTAAAAAGGTCCGCAGTTCAAAATCTTTAAAAACAAAAGGTTATTTTTCTTATTCATCAAATATAAAAGAGCTGATTAAAAACCCTGAATTTAGAAAGAAGCTGATATTGATTATTGTTCTTTTAGCCATTCTAATCTTAGGATTTATAATATTTAAGAAGAATAAAGACTATCAAGAAACAAAGATTATCAATTCTGTTTTAAAAGAAGCAGAAGAGAAATTAAGCTTTGCCCAAAACCTTATAAACGCTGATAATCAAGATGAAGCTATCTCTGTTTTAAAAGCAGCTCTTTTGGAAATAACGCCATATATCAAAGGAAAATCAAAACCAGAAATAGCCTCTTTGAAAAATGATATTGAGACACAGCTTTATGATTTAAATAATTTTACTGAAATTGAAAATCCTAAACCAATAGCGGATTTAGACGCAAATGAACTCGGTTTTAATCCATCATCAATTTTATCGCTTGGGTCCAATTTTTATCTTTTTAGTCATAACTCTTCTTTGGTTTTAAAATTAAATTCAAAAGGAGAAAGAGTTGATTTGACTAATCTTGAAAATAACTTAGAAATGGGAAGCGCTTCAAGCTCTATCTATTTTTTCTCAAGACCCAATAATCTGATTTTCTTAAAAAATGGAGTTTGGCAGAAAGAAACTCTGCTAAAAGAAAAACCAGATTATATGCTGTTTGCCTCGTATAATTTTAACCTCTATTTTATTGATATCAACGGAGAGATTATAAAATACTCCTACAATGGGTTAAATTGGAACCAGCCTCAAATCTGGCTTAAAAATCAGATATCTGATAAAAAAGAGCCGAAATCCTTATCAATTGACGAATCAATATGGGTTTTAAACAGCGATAACTCAATTTACCGCTATTTTAAAGGAGACTACCAGGAATCATTTATCTTTGATGTCTTCCCAAATATCCAAGAAATAGCCAAGATTAAAACAAAGCCAGGACTGAGCTATCTTTATCTTTTAGAGCCTGAAACAAAACGTATAATTGTGGCTGATAAAAACAAAAGAATTATAAAGCAGTTTCAAAGCGATAAGTTTTATAACCTAAAGGATTTTGATATATCAGATGATGGGAAAATAATCTGGGTTTTATCAGATAACAAAATATATCAAATAGAATTGTAGCCAAAATAAAAAGCACTTTAAGATGAAAAGTGCCTTTTATATTACTTCAATTCAACCTTTGCTCCGGCTGCTTCAAATTTCTTTTTAATCTCTTCTGCTTCTTCTTTCTTTACATTTTCCTTTACTATTTGAGGACCGCTGGCTGCTGCATCAACCATATCCTTTGCCTCTTTCAGTCCTTTGCCGACTACATCCCTTATAACTTTAATTACTTCAATCTTTTTCTCTCCTGCGTCTTTCAGCTCAATGGTAAAAGAGCTTTTTGCCGGCTCGCCTGAACCAGCTCCTTCGGCTTGGACCGAAGCCTGCCCAGCTCCTGCTACTGCCATAGGCATAGCGGCTGAAACTCCAAATTTCTTCTCTAAAACTTTAACAAGCTCTGACATATCTAAAACAGACATTTTTTCAATTTCCTCTACTAGCGATTTAAATTTCTTGGGAACTTCAACCTCTTCTTTTTCTTCTGCCATAAATTTAAGCAATAAATTCTAAATAAAGGAGCTCTTTATTTATTGATTTACCGCCTCTTTATTATTTTTAATGGAATTTAATGTATAAACAAGACCTTTAATATTTGAAAAAACAACATTGGTAAAATTGGATATCGGCGCCTTGATGGTTCCAACAAGCTGAGCCAGAAGTTCTTGTTTTGAAGGGATATTTGCCAGAATTATTACCTTTTCTCTTCCTATAAACTCGTTATTGAAAACGCCTCCTAAAATCTCTAAGTTTTTATTATTAAGAGAGAATTTATTAGCAATCTTTGGCGCTGAAATCTCATCATCTATTCCTGAAATTAGGGCAATCTCCCCCTTTAAATTCTTGATATCTGCTTCAAAATTCTTATCAAAAGCGATATTTAGAAGGGTTTTCTTAACAACGCCAAAAACGCAGTTCTTCTCTTTCAGCTTCTTTCTCAAATCAGAGACATCTTTTGTTTTTAGTCCAGCTATGCTTACAAAAACTGCTATTTTCTGTTTTTCTAAAACATTCTTTATCTTCTCTATTATTTTTTGTTTTTGCTCTTTTTTTAAAGCCATAAATTTAAAAAGCTGTCCGAGACAGCTCTATCTCCCTTTAAAATAAAAAGGGAATAAACTGCCTCGATGGGATTTAAAGCGATGCGCAAACCCATTGTCTTTGGCTATTTTATTATATTTTAGATATTACTTTTTTAAGATGCCGTTGTCAAGAGGCCTGTCTTATTTAGAATTATCCTCTAGCCATCTGTAGGTATCAAAAAAATCATTTTCCGAATTAATTAATCCTGTCTTATATTCTACAAATTTTGGTATTTTATCATCTTGTATATTTTTTATAGTAAAGTCGCACTTATAAACGCCACTTTCTCGTCTATGTATTTTTTTCCAATTAATATCTTTTTTACAAACAGCGGTAAGATATATTTCATTAGGCGCAACGTCTATAAATAATATGCCGTCAAAATCTCTTTGAGGATGTAGATTTTCATGCTGAAATTGTCCAGTACCAACTGTGATAGTAGCAAGTTTGACTTCTATTTTCAAACCGTTAGAAATAAAATCCCAACCTTTTAACGCGCCTGTTATACCTGCATCATATTTAATTTTACATTTAAACTTCTTTAAAATATCAACTGTTATTTCCTCGCCAAGCTGTCCCCTTTCATCAATCGTTAAAAACTGCACATCTTCATACAAACTATCGTTCCAATCAAACTTTTGAGGTGGTTTTCTTTTCTTTATCTCCTCTATCTTTTTTAAAATTATTTCCGATATTTTCATATTAAATTTTTATCGTGATAACCTGATTTTATTAAAATATCTTTAATCACACTTGTTCTCAAATTGAGAGCAGAATTGGTTGAAAAAAAAGCTGTCTGCTTCCAATTGGTATTGAAAAGAAGTTTTTTAATTTCATATTTATTTTTTTTAATAACAATACCATAACCTCTTCTGTTGGGTAATTCGGAAAAAGAATTGTACGCTTTCATGCCGGAAAAAGTAGTTGATGGCAGATATACATCACATTTTCCAATCATATCTTTATTTCTTGTATTTGCCGGCAGACCGCCGTCAGACAAAGAATAGACCTCGATAAAACTATCACAAGTTTTAGGCTGTTCTATTCTTATTCTATCAGTATTTATTTTAGTCCAAACTTGAAACACGGTATTTATTTTAACTTCTTCACCATTAGGATAAATAAAAGAATCGGGCGGCAGATGTTCGTTATAAGCTAATCTGTATCCCATAACTCTTTTGCCAGCGACGCCCTTACCGTCTGAATTAAAGAGCTGTGGCAGAATAAATGCTACCATATCAGCGTACAAGCAAGATTTATTAATAAATTGAAGGGCTAAATTGCCCCTTAGTCCAAAAGGAGGATTTCCAATCACTATATATTTTTTCTTTTTATTTTTCGGATGCCATTTAAGATAATCGAACTTTATTATTCCTTTATTATCTACCCCCGATAATTCCTTTGGTTCAATATCAATCCCTATTCTGCGTTTTTTAGGCAGTAATTGATAAAAAAAACCGCACCCAGCTGAAGGCTCAATAAAAGTATATTTATTTAAATCAATTCCTAAATCTTTTGAGATTTCTTTAAACCTATCAAAACAGTATTCTGCTACTTTTGGCTTTGTATAAAATTGGTCTTTTAATTTATACATAATCTTCTCTTTTATTATAGCAAAATCAAAAAATGGACACAATTCTTTTTAGAGTATATTTATTTATACTAATTTTAATAGCATAAAACTAAGAAATTATATCAATAATTAGTTTTATCTCTATTCTTCTATACAGATAAGCTTATGACTTTCACTGCATTTCTTGCCCTCAAAAGGAGTAAAAGCTTTTTCATTGCCAGTTCCAAGAGATCCAATGCCTAAACCAGCCAGACCCACTGTTTTTATCGCTGAACCTGAAGTAGTATAACAGGTTGGAAAAGAACCAGAACCGGGATAACCTTCTACAAACTCTCCTCCGGCTGTCCAGTTCTGACAGGTTGAAGTGTAGCTTTGTTTTTCTCCCGCCGGCTGGTAAGCCGAGGTAGAAGAAATGCCAATGCAGTTCTTTTTGCTTTTGGTATTTATTCTGCCAAGCCAGATATTATCTAAATCAGTTAAAAACTCCTGGCTTAATTTTTCCTTATTAATCAAAGACGAGTTAGAGAAAATCTCTATGAAAGCGCTTAGGTCCTTGCCTAAAAGACGATGGCAGCTGGCTCCTCTGATTAAAGAAGAAGCCTGCTTTGCCTCAACAAAAACACCGGTCTGTCCGCTTGATGTCTTTTTAAGTCTTTCTACTGCTGTATCTGCATCGCTGTCCCCTCCTATGAAAGCATGCCAGGATCCGTCATAACCCTGTTTGACAGCTTCGCTCATACAGATTCTATCAGCTCCCTCCAATCCTTCTAAGTTTCCGGAATAACTGCTTTGAGTGATAAAGACCCTCCTCACTTTATCTAAATCACTGGGAAGATAAGGCCATTGATTCTGAACCGATAAGGCTTCGCAGCCGCTTAATTCTGAGTAAACAATGGCAAAAGCTCCGTCAGAATAATCTATCTTGTTCCCCTTTTTCCAGGGATATTCGAATACACTAACCCAGTAGTTGTCTCCGTAGTTCTGGCCGGGATAAATCTTCCAATTATACTCCCCCAACTTAGCATCAATGTTTTCGGCAATCCATTTAGGCTCGGTGCCTTCAAATAAGACTATTCCCACTCTGTCTACGCCTCTGGATGACCACGATACTTTATACATCTCCCCCAAAGCCATTTCTTCTCCTCCGTTAGGAGATAAAACTTCAACCTTTTTTGAAAAGAATCCAATAAATATATAACCTAGAAATATTAAGGTGATTAAAATAGCGAAAATTAAGAGATACCCTAAGCTTTTTTCTAAACTAAATGGCCACATATTTTTAATTTTTAAGTTTAATTATTAATCAAAACAGACAGGATTAGTATTTTTAATTATTTCTTTTCTCATTATATCTTTCTTTGACTCTCCTATAGTTAAAGAATCATCAGAAGCAAATGGAATTACTGCCAGATAAAGGCTTTTTTTGCTGTTAAAACAGCTTGAGAGCCAGCAGTTATACTGATAATGTTTCAAAAGGTTTAAACCGCTTTGTCCGTCTCCAATATACAATATAGCATAGTCATTGTCTTTTTGGCATAAAACCGCAAATATAGATTCCTTTTTAAGCTTTTCATTTCCCTCAAGAGGCACAGGGCCTGAAAAATAATACTTGCCTATTTCAATAAAATTGGGAGGTTCCGGGAAACTAGTTCTCTGATATGAAAGCTGGGGCAAATTTTTCAAACTATCCTCTGAAGGCTCTAAAACCTCTCCTTTTTTTATAAAATAAGAGACTGAATAGAAAATCAAAAGAGTAAACAGAAAGACAGACAGAGAGATAAAGGCTGACTTGAGAATCTTCCTGCCCTTTAATATCTTTTCAGGATTTCCTTTTGCCAGTATCAAAGAAATTACAGCAAAGTGGAATAAAACAAAAACAACTAAAAAGAAAATGGTGAAAAATATCAAATGAAGATTTGAGAATAAATCAAAATTATTCATTTTTTAAAACCTCAATTACCTTTTCAGAAAACTCTTTTGAATAATCAGGCCCAGAAGCAGTAATTATCTTTCCGTCGATAACTACTGAATCTTGAAGATAGAGAGCTCCCTCCTCTTTCAGAATCTTTACAGCGGATTTATCCATTAAAGAGCTCCAGACAGCTGCTTTTTTGCCTTTTAGGACGCCAGCCTTTGCCAAGATTGCCGGAGCAATGCAGATTGCCCCTAAAACCTTATTATTATCAACTGCCTGCTCAATAACTCTATGGCTGTCTTTATCATCTATATATTTAGAAGCGCCAGAACCTCCGATAAATAAAACAGCATCGTAATCTGAAACATTCAAATCCTTTAAGAGCCTGTCAATCTCTGCCTCTCCGCCTGAAGATCCCAGTGCGGTTCCCAAAGAACTGCTTATGGTATAAATTAAAGCGCCTGCTGATTCTAGAATGTTTTTAGGGATAAAGTATTCTTCGTCCTTAAAGTCCCTGAAAGCAATAATTATAGCTATTTTTTTACCTTGAAGTGATTTCTCCATATATGCTTTTTCCAAACTCTTCTCAACCTCATCTGAGGCGGCTTTTTCATTAATCATTTTATAAACCAAAAAGACGCTTATTAGAATTATTATACCAATTGCTAAAATTATTGTAAAAGATTTCATTTATTTAGTCCTATCAAGCTCATGCTCTTTTAAAGTCTTATTGAAAATTGTTTCTCCTTCAGGAGTTGAAAGATAATACCAGTATTCGCTTTCTGTAGGATAAACTGCCGCTAATATGCTTTCTATTCCCGGATTGGAAATAGGACCTATAGGAAGCCCTTTATACTTATAGGTGTTGTAAAAGGAATCAATATTTAAATCTGATAATGAGATAGCTGTGGTTTTCTTGTCTGTTATATATGAGATAGTGGCGTCTACCTGAAGAGGCATTCCTGTTTTAAGCCTCTTCCACAAAATCCCTGAAACGACTTTTTTATCTTCTATTGTTATAACCTCCTTCTCTATCATTGACGCCATTGTGACAATATCAAAGATGCTTTTTTGCTGATTCTTAATCTCTTCTTTAATTTCAGTTGTCAGTTTTCTGTTAAAATTATCAAGCATATCCCTGATAATCTCACTAGCTGTCTCCCCCTCAAATATTTCATAAGTATCTGGGAAAAGATAGCCTTCCAAGCTTAATCCCTCGGGCTTGTCAGACAAAAAGCTGTATTTACTGATTAAATCGTTATTAGAACCAGCTGATGCTATAAAATCATCTTTTTTTATGATTCCTTTTTCTTCAAGATAATCAGCGATATCTTTTAGACTCCAGCCCTCTACTATGGTAACTTTATTCTTGATAAAGTCCCCTAAGACAAACTTATCAGCAATTTCATCAATGCTCATTGATTTTAAAAGGATATAGTTTCCAGCTTTAAGTTTGGACTGTTTTCCCGTTAAAATAACATATAATCTGAAAAGACAACCCCGTCTTAGAATCCCCTCTTTTTCTAAATTCAAGGATATGTCATTTAATCCTTCTCCTCTTTTTATTGAAAAAACCATCTCCTCTTTTGAGTTTGAATCTATTGGAAGATAAATGCCTATCCAAATAAAAAAAGAAGCTATGCCTGACAGAACAACCAATGATATAATTGTAAATCTAAAATACTTCATTATTTTGAAACCAGGGGAACGAAGCTGAAACCAGGATATTCAGCTTCAATGAATTCTCTTTCAGATTTCTTCTCTAAGACCCAGATAGATGATTTAACAGGAGCAACGATTCTTCCTCCTATTTTCAATTGTTCTTTCCAAGGTTCAGGAATTATCTGAGAACTAGCGGAAGCTATTATCCCGTCATAGGGAGCTTTTTTTAAATAGCCGAAGGAGCCGTCAATAGAAATAAATTCAGCTATGCCTTTTTTAATAAAGTCGTACTTTGATGCATTTTCCTCTCCGAATTCCTTTAGCTCCGGCACTATCTCAAGCGCTATAACCTTACCTTCAGATTTACTTCCTACAATATACGACAATAAAGCAGTGGTCCATCCTGAACCAGAACCAATATCTAAGATTTTATGGCCTGGTCTAGGATTTAACTGCTCTATCATAAAAGCAACAACAAGCGGCTGAGAAATGGTTTGTCCGAATCCAATAGGAATTGCTTCGTTTAATTCGGCCAGTTCAGTGATTCCCTCTGGCAGAAAATCAGCCCTTTTAATCTTTCTAAAGGCCTCTATTATCAAAGGAGTTTTAAGCCAATTGTCTTTTATCAAAGAATCTATTAAGTTCATTTCTTCTTTGCAAAAATCTTGAATTTCAACCTCTTAATAAAAGGAAGCCTGTCAAAAAATAAAATGCCGTCTAAATGATCAATTTCATGCTGAAAAATCCTTGCCAATATCCCTTCGGCTTTCATTTCAAACTTTCTGCCGTATCTATCCAAGCCTATAACCTCTACTTCTTTGGACCGTTTAATCTCTAAAAAAACATTGGGGAAGCTTAAACATCCTTCTTCTCCTATTTCTTCTTCCTTGCTTTTTCTGATAATTTTAGGATTAATGACTTCAAAAACTCCCGATTTCATAAAATCAAGATTAATAACTATCATTCTCTTGCTTACTCCTACCTGCGGAGCGGCTAAACCAACGCCTCTTTCTTTTTTAATCGTTTCAGACATACCATCTATTATCTTTAAAATCTCCGGAGTTATTTCTTTAACTTCCTGGCACTTTTTCCTTAAAACTCTATCTTTATATTTTTTAATTTCCATTATCATTATTTTATTTTAACCTAAAATGTAAAAAAATACACGCCAAAAGGCATGTTCGTGCTGCGGGTCCGCTCTGATTCGAACAGAGAACTTCGGTTTTGGAGACCAAAATTATACCATTTAACTACGGACCCGATTATCTATATAATTATTAATGTTTTTAAAATCTCCATTAAGTATTATAGGCCTTGATACCTTTACCTCAAGCGCGTATCTTAAATCCTTCTCGCTTGGAGGATTATACAATAAAAATATCTTCTTTCCAAGATGCCTGGCAATCCCTATTTCCATAAGAGAAGCTCCTCCTATATATCCTATGATATTATTCTTGGGATAATTCAAAACTACTATCCCCTCGCTTTCCGCCACTTGATTAAAATCCTTCTTATCAATATCAGTATCCAAGCAGTATTCTAAATCCATATTTAAATCAGGATTTTCAATACACTGATAAACATCTGAAGGAACCCTAACTTCATGGCCGAGCTCTTCTAATGTTTTCTTTGCTTTAAGCATCTCTTTGGCAAAATACATACTGCCGCAGATCATTAATCTCATATTTTGATAAATTAGTATAATTATTTACTTCTTTATGAACCGTGTGCTTTCTATACCACTTCTAAAGTTTTTCAAATCCCTCAAAATGGATCTGATCATCATTAAAAAATTCTATAACTTTATACTTTCCTCTTGTCCAAACTTCTTTATCTTTCAGAAAGTAAGTAGCTTCTAAAACTATTATACTGGCTTTGGGTCTTGAAAGTTTTCCTTCTCCTTTTGTTTCAACTAAAGGTATTTCACCTTCTAACCAGTAATGCCTTTGGCCTTTCTTTAAGAAAGGGTATATTTCACCTCCTTTAAGGTTTTCTGGAATACATTCTTCTTCTTTTCTGTCTCCCGACTTAAACTCAGATATATTTCTCAAAGCCAAGTCTGGATTGTATTCAGCTATTATACTCATATCATTTATTATTTCTTCGTTTCTTTATGCACCGTGTGCTTCCGGCACCACTTGCAGAATTTTTTCAATTCAATACAGGGATTTTAAGGCAGACCTTTAACAGGATAATTTTTTTAATTTAAAAAGTGGACAACTGGCCTTGACAGGCTTTTTGAGGTTTGTTATACTGATAATGTGATAGCACTCTGGAGTGTCTTTCGGGACAGCTCCAGATTTTTTTATTGCGAAATTTCATCTCTTAATTTACGTAAATCAATATACTTTGCTCTTTCCAAAAGTTCACGGGAAATCCGCCCTCGTGTGGATATAACAATGATTTGTTTTCTTCTCTTTTTAATCTTATCAATGGGGACAGAAAAATCACTATCTCCAGACATCAATATCGCTGTATCATATTTATCTGTTAAATCCACCATTTCAAAAGCTAACTCCATATCCAAGTTGCCCTTATGTTTATCGCGGTTAGCGCTTATCTGGATTTTCTTAATGGCTTTAGTACGTAAAATATAGCCATTGATATCCAGCATATCTAAAAACTTCTGTTCGGCTTGTTTGCTTTCGTCATAGGCGGCATAAATAAAACATTTGGTATCTTCTCCGCATTCTTTTTTAAAGTATCGCATTAACTTTTCGTAAGATATTTTCCATCCTAAAGTCCGCTGGGCATAAAACGTATTAGCGGCATCAATAAAAACATAAACTTTCCCCTTGACGAATTTATTAAGCATAAATTCTGTTTTTATTATAACGGATTTTTCCTAACGGTGGGACAACCTATTTCTTTCTTTTTAATCTTTCTTTATACATTTCGAGCCATTCTTTAGCCAATGGCCAATCTCTAAATTTATCACACGGGAAATTTTCACAATCTCTTGAGCACACATCTATCTTATTTCTCACAGCACATTCCAAAATAGGACAATTAGCATTGATGCTTTTCAAGAATCTCACGCCTTCTTCGGTTTTATTACAGCCAGAACAAACAGCCCTCGTGTAGAGACCACAACTCTCACAACAAATCCCACAGGCACCGATTTTTATTTCTTTATTATCTCTTTTCATAAGCTTAATTCTATTTTATTTTACCTTTTCGCCTCTTTGTGGACTGTGTGCTTCCTGCACCAGTTGCAGAATTTCTTTATCTCTAATTTCTTCTCATCTGCTTTTTTTGACTTATGAGTAAAATAATTTATTCTTTTGCATTCCTGACACTGAAGTTTAACAAATGGTTTTCTTTTTGCCATAATTTTAAGGAATTTAATTTATTAAGAGCCGATGGAGAGAATTGAACTCTCGGCCTCGTTCTTACCAAGAACGTGTTCTACCACTGAACTACATCGGCAACATTTTATTCAAATACTGTCTTGTCCAATCTTTTATTTGTAGAAATAACTTTTTATCCGAATATCTAATATGAACTACTCCAAATTTCATTTTCCCCTTTTTTTCAGGTAAAAAATCTTTTCTTATATAAGGTCTATTAAATTGTTCTAATGATATACCTGTAGTTGTCTTCCAATGATTTTTTAAAAAATTTATATCTTGATCAACGTAACAATATAACTGAACCCTTAATCGTTTTTCATAGACGCCACAAATATCACGTAAAAATTTTAAGAAAATTTTTATCATTTCGGGATCGCTATTTGCGAAATCAACAGTATTCCAGTCTCTTTCTTTTAAATCCTTAGCTCCTTCTGCCCAATATAACATAACACCAGCTAATTTTAATTTTTCTTCTTCTAATTTTAAATCATTTTTAATAGTGAAAGAAGGTTTTTTCCTTATAAAAATAAGATTGTTTGTATCGCGACTTGACCTTCTCTTCAGATCATTTCTATCCATAAATCTATATATGCTTTTTGGAGAATAACCAAGTAAATCCGCTACTTCTTTAACACTATAACCCTTCCGATAATAAAAATCCTTGATTTTATCGATAGTTAAAAGCTTTGGGATTCTTGAAAATTCTTTGTTTTTACCCCAATATCCGTAAAAACATGCCTCCACTCTCGATCTGCGGGGAATATTATATCTTTTCATCCAATATTTTATAGTGGTGTAAGGGAAATTTTCAATTTCAGATATTCTTTTTATAGATAAACCGCTTTTATATAATTTTTCTAATCTATTTTTAGATAACATTGGGTGCGAGTGGAGTCGAACCACCTGGGCCAGTAATGACGACGGTTTTACAGACCGCTCCCGCGCCGTACGGGACTACGCACCCTAGTTTATTCTTTTAGAAGTTTAGAATTTAATATAAATTTACTGTTTTTTAACTATTTTTAGTTTTACTACAAAACAACTTATTTTTCAATGACTCTTAAATATTTCTTTCTCCATTTCTCGATTTCTTTATGATTGCCCGATAGGAGAACCTTCGGCACCTTCCATTTTACTCCTTTTTCAGGTTCAAAAACTTCAGGTCTAGTGTACTGAACATGTTCAATAAAACCTTTATCTTTGGTTATTCTTTCTTTTAAAAGCTCTTCTTTGGAGATAACTCCGGGAATAAGTCTAGATACAGTTTCTATTAAAACCATAGCTGGAATCTCTCCTCCCATAAGCACATAATCCCCTATTGATAATTCCATATCAGCTATATGTTCTGCAACTCTTTCGTCTACTCCTTCATATCTTCCACATATTAAAATAAGCTGGTCAAACTTTGAAAGCTTATACGCAAGTCTTTGGTCAAACTTCTTTCCCCTGGGAGTAAACATTATTATCCTTCTTTTAGCCTTTGATTTCCCTTTTAACGACTTTACAGCCCTATAAATCGGCTCAACCTTCATAACCATGCCTAAACCTCCCCCAAAAGGCCTGTCATCAACAGTTTTATGCTTGTCTTTCGCCCATTTCCTCAAATTATGGACCTTTATCTTTATAATCTTCTTTTTTAATGCTCTGGCTATTAAACTTTCTGAAAAATATGAACCAAAGGTTTCAGGAAGTATTGTGATAATGTCAAACTTAATCATTTTAGTTAAAAAAACAATGCCGCCAATTAATATTATGGTAGCATTGTTTTTAATAATCGTAAACGAAAATACGTTTTAGAGCTTCAGATCTTCAAGTGATTCAGATGAAGCTTTCTTTCCTTGAACCCTGCCGCCTTCCGGCTCTTCAATCTTTAAGTTCACTCTGGCATGATTTTTCAAGCCAACGATGCGAACTAAAGATCTAATAGCCCTGGCAGTTGCCCCGGAACGACCAATTATCTGACCCATATCTTCAGGATTTACTTTAAGCGAAAGTAAAACCCCCATTTCATCAACCTTTCTGTCAATTTTCACATCATCTGGATGGTCAACCAAGGTTTTAACAATGTACTCAAGGAATTCTTGATCGTTATATTCTTTTGCCATAATTCTATCAAATATATTCCTTTTAAAGTAGCCCGACCTTTCCTCTGCTCATCTTCTATCCCCTGTCTTTTGGAGATTATTTGACGCATTATATTACATCAAACGAGCCAAAAGCTACTTCTTTATCTTATAATACCTACGCAGAAAGTCAAGATTCCGCCTCCTCTGGCTTTAATTCTTCTTTAACCTCTGTCTCTTCTGTTTTTAGCTGTTTAGGTTCAGAAGCTTCAGGCTCTTTTTCAATGACTGGTTCCCCCTCAGAAGGCTTTTCCATAGATTCTGGCTTTTCTGCGCTTTGAACTTTCTCTCCTTGTTTAGATTTCTTTTTCTTGTGAACCGGTATTTTCCTGCCTTCTAATATATTTTCTTTGACTAAAAGATTATAGATAGTATTTGAGGGTTTTGCTCCGACTGAAATCCAGTATTTAATCCTTTCTGCCTTAAGCTTCTTTTCTTTTGTCAAAGGATTTAAAAAACCAACATCTTCTTTAAAACGGCCTCCTCTGGGAGGTTTTCTTTTATCGGTCACCACAATCTTAAAAAAAGGCTGATTTCTTTTTCCTGTTCTTAATAACCTTATAACAAGCATAATATTATAACTTAATTAATTATTGCCATTCTTTTTTCCCTAAAGCGTTTTTAGCAGCTTCTTCTTCTGCCTCCTGCTTTGAAAGACCCTCTCCTTTTGCTATTAATTCCCTGCCCAAGAAAACACCGACAACAAAGCGCTTATTATGGTCAGGACCTGATTCTTTTAAAACGCTGTAAGTCGGGGTAATGCCTCTTTTCTCCTGGGCTTTTTCCTGAAAATGGGATTTTGAGTCTTTGTAAATACCGCTTTCAATAATCTCAGGAAGCTCCTTTAAAAGGTTTTTATTGATAAACTCACGGCATTTCTCAAGCCCCTGGTCTAAATAAAAAGCTCCTATAAACGCTTCAAAGCTGTCAGCTAAAATATAATGGCGGGCTTTGCCTGTTTCTTTAGCTTCTCCCTGGGAAAGCAGAAGAAAATCATTGAAACCAAGCTCTTCAGCAACTTTTGCCAGCATTTTAGTGTTTACCAGAGCAGCTCTCCATATTGTCAGCTCTCCTTCAGGCTCTTTGGGATACTTTTTGTAAAGATATTCTGTTACAATATGCTCCAGTATTGCATCTCCTAAAAATTCCAGTCTTTCATTGTGAAAAATCTTGAAATCAGGATTTTCATTTAAAAAAGACCTGTGAACAAATGCTTGAATCAATAAATCCTTATTCTTAAATTTTAAGTTTAATTTCTTTTCAACAGAAGAAAAATCCTTAGTCATAATAGCTCTTTATTCTTTTTCTATTTCTCTGTAAACAGTTCCCAATACTCCGTTAATGAATTTGCCCGAGCTCTCTCCCCCGAATGTCTTTGCCAGCTCTATTGACTCATTAATGGCTACTTTTGGAGGAACTTCTTTTTTATCTTCGTATAAAAGCTCGTATAATCCAATTCTTAGAACATTCCTGTCTATAATTGTAATCTGCTCAATAGGCCATTCCGGAGCTGCCTTTTCAATAATCTTGTCAATATCTTTAATATGAGAAATAACCCCGTTTATAAGCTCCCAAATGAATGTTTCGCTTTCAAGGCCGGGACCAAACTCTTTAATGTTTTTTTCAACAATCTTTTCCAAAGCATCAGGCTTTTTACCCATAAAGTCCCATTCGTACAGACTCTGCATTGCAATTGACCTTGATAAATGACGGCTCGCCATAATACAAGTTATTTCTTTGACAATTCCTCCATTGTAAGAGGCTTTGCCTTCTTATCTTCTTTTTCTTGATTCGCTATTTCTTTCTCTTTGGCCTTCTTCTCTTTTTTAGTCAATTTCTTGAAAACGTCAATTATCTCTATTCCTTTATAATAACCGCAGTACTGGCAGACTGTATGAGACCTAACCCTTTTGCCGCATTTAGGGCACAAACCTAAAATAGGCTCTTGGATATAAATATGGGCCCTTCTTTTATTCCTTCTGGATTTTGTGTGTCTTTGTTTTGGATTAGCCATATAATCATCCAATCTACAACATAATCAAATATTTAGCAAGCTCCAGGGCATAAAGCCAAAGATTTGAGAAAAAAGAGTGTTTAAGAATCCTTGATTAAATATAGGGGGTGGAATTTCACGCCAGCCTGGGATATTGAATAAATCCGTGCTTGAAACAGAAATAGTCCTAGGTTCAAGAGGACAGCTGTAACCGTCTGAATCAACTACATGTAATTTAACTAGATAACTCCCGCTTTGTGAATAAAAATGAACAGGATTTTGCAAAGAAGAACCTGTTGAGTCTCCAAAATCCCAACTCCAGGTTCTCGGCCCTGAGTTCCCATCAAAAAACTTGGTTTCATCTGTAAATTTAACTCTTTGAGTATTGGGAAGCTGTTCGGATGAAAAATTAGGCCAGGGGTAAGGATGAGAAGGAGTATAAAAATCATTTACCCCCGACCATCCGGACCAAGCTTCATTACTATCTTTAACTCTTATTCTCCAATAATAATGCTTATTGTATCCTATCTGAAGACCGGAAGAAGGTGTTTGAACGACTACAACAGAAGAGGTTCCTTGATTATAAGGAGGAACATTCTGATTTATGTATTTATCTACTATCGGATTATAAAAATTTTGATCTTCGGATATTTGAATATTATATTGGGTCTGATTATCAAGATTTCCATCAATAACATCTTCATCATTATATATCCATTTAAAATCAACTCTTCCTATACCCTCTGAAACACAATACTTAGAGTCAGCAGACAAAGAACTGGTATAAGGAGGTTTATTTATATATATATCTTGATAGACAATACCCCACTTCCAGATTCCCCAACCCATCTTTATTGCATATTGAGGAGACCAACCAGCCATAAATTCACTTAAACCAGTGCTACTTGCATGGAGTCCAGAAAACTGAATATATAAACGAGCTTTGCCATAAAATCCCAAATTAGACGGTACACTTGGGGTTTGATTATATTCTATATAAGTACCAGGCCCATGTTCTAGAACATCTCTTGGATAACATTCTCCCAATTTTATAAAGTTACTGCCCTCTGTTTTTAATACTTTTACTTGATCACAAAAAACAGCGTTTTCATCCTTTATAATCTTCCATCCTCCTGTAGTAGGCACCGCCGTATAAGGATAACATGCTTTGTAATGAAGGCTGGTAGCACCATAACAATTATCACAACCAACAGAACAGCCACATCCATACCATCCCTCTAATGAACAATTTTCTATAGTTCTTTGGCAACAATCTATCATATGTTCTAGTTCATTATCATCTTGTTTTATGTAAAAAGTTACCTTATTAAAAAATAAGCCGTTGCCGCAATCTGCCACTGAAACTTGACCATTTATCGGAATTGAACCACCAGGATTAATTACTAAATTTGGAATAGGACTACTTATGCTAATTTCGGAAATCATGCCACCATGATGTGGATCTTGACAGCCTTCTGTAACTTCCACTAATGAAAAAACTACACTCGTATTAGAAATAAAAACTAAACTTCCTAAGAATATAGCCAATAAAATAAATAAAAATTTATTCTTTTTATTTCTAAAATAATAAATAAATCCTATCATAACTGCTATAAATAATATTGTAAATAAAATAAATTTAGTCAAAAAACCATCTTTCTGCCAAAAAGGTATTTGCTCAGTTGTTTTTTGCTCTGAATTAACAATAAAATTATACTCATCTAAAATCTTTCCATTGCTTGTGATTTTTACTTCAATTTTAGGATTTTCTACCTTTGATTTAATCGGCACATCAATCTCTAGCTCTCCAAATCTTGTCTCTTTTTTAATTTCTCCAACAACTTTGCCATTCTGGTCAAGTATTTTAATCTCTGTATCTGAACTATTTACTGAAACTCTTGGGTCTGCCGGACCAGTAATCTGCACTTTAATTTTTGCGATTTCATCTGCTTCATAAGAATTCTTATCCGAACTGACAAATAAAATTTGAGCGTCATCTTCTCCTGAAATTATCCATCTGAAATAAGAGATATTAGAAATTGGTTCGTTGCTTTCGCTATCGTAGAAACGTATTGCTGTTAAATATGATTCTGGCCTTTCAAGTTTTGGAAGAAAAAGCCTTTGTGTTTTTTTATCATCAGGGTTAAAAGTTACAATTCCGCCCTTATCTTCACTTACAGCTTCAATAGAGTTTCTTCGATAGGTTATTATCTTCGGGTAAGCAGAGATTGAAGAAGAAGAGTAATTAATAATATCGAAAATCACTTCCGGAACTGCATTTGGTTCGTAGTAAACTCCTGTTCCAGTTGGAAACTTTAAATCTTCTTTTAAAAACCAACAATTGCCTATACTTAAAAATCTTCCTCCCCCTACAATAATAATTTCTTTATATATCCAGTTTATCCCCTCTCCCCTGCTGTTAATAATCTGAACCTTTAATTTAAGTTTTCCGTTCGGTAAATTATTAGGTAATCTATATGAAAAATTTTTGTGTTTTTTCTCCCCTGCCAGTAGAGTAAATTGTTCATTACCAGTTTTCTCATCAATAGCCATAGTAGGGACATTATCAACATCTTCTCCCATAAGCTGGAAATTAAAATACAAGTCGCTTACCACATAATTCTCATAATTCCACAAATTAACAGTTCCAGTTATTTCCTGATTAGGTTCAAAAGTATCTTTATTCAATTGAATTTCAGTTAAATAAACTTGAGGAGTTAAAAGAGCATAAGAATCAAAAGGAATAAAAAAAGCAACTATTATTGAAATAGTCAAGAATAGATATAATGTTTCTTTTTTCATAGAAAAAGTTGTTTATTGTATTATTCTGTTATTCTATCATTTCTTTCACAGGAAAAAAAGTTTTCCTGTGGATAAAACAGGGTCCGTTATTTTTAATTTGCTTGATATGAACCTTTGTCCCATACCCTTTATTCCTATTAAAAAGATAATCTGGATATCTGTTGTGATAATTTGACATAATTCTATCCCTTTTGACCTTGGCAATAATAGAAGCAAGAGCGCAGGATAAAACCTTCTCATCAGCTTTGATAATTGATTTCTGCAAAGTATCTATACCTATCTTGAAGTTTCCGTCTAAAATCAAGAAATCAGACTTTATATTCATCTTTCTCTCTAAATCTAAAACAGCCTTTTTCATAGCCAGCTTTGCAGCTTCAAAGATATTTATCTTATCTATTATCTTCTCTGAAACTCTGCCTATCCCCCATTTGACATCAGAACGAGCCATTAAATCATTATAGATTTGTTCTCTTTTTCTAAAAGACAGCTTTTTTGAGTCTTTGATGCCTTTATCTTTAAACTTATTATTAGTTATATAAACTGCAGCCGCTAAAACAGGTCCGGCTAAACAGCCTCTTCCAACTTCATCTAATCCTATTATAAATTTATAGCCTTTCCTTTTTAATCTTTTTTCTTCATTAAAATTAGGATGCTTCATATTATTAATAATATCACATTGTTTGACTTTAAAAATGATAAAAAGTAAGATAGTATAATCAACGATATGAAATTCACTCATCTCCATGTCCACAGCCATTATTCGCTTTTAGACGGCCTGCCTAAAATAGACGAGCTTTTGGATTACGTCAAGGAATTAGAAATGGATTCTGTTGCTTTAACCGACCACGGAACCATCTACGGCGCCGTGGAATTCTACAAAAAAGCAAAGGCAAAGGGAATAAAGCCTATTATCGGAGCCGAAGTATATATCGCCTTTGAAGGCATGAATCAGCGCAGACCCAATATTGACGACAAAAGATACCATCTGGTTCTGCTTGTAAAGAATGAAAAAGGATACAAAAACTTAGTCAAATTGATAACCAAAGCCCACCTTGAAGGATTCTACTACAAACCGAGAATAGACAATGAGCTTTTATCTCAATATTCTGAAGGATTAATCGGACTAAGCGCCTGCATCCAGGGCAAAATCCCCCGCTTGATTCTTTCAAAAGAAATGGAAGAGGCGGAAAAACTGGCTAAAAGGTATCAGGATATTTTCGGAAAAGACAGCTTTTATTTAGAGCTTCAGCACCATCCTAATTCAAATGAACAGAAAACAGTAAATGAAGGGCTTATCTCTATTTCTAAAAAATACGATATTCCTTTGGTGGCTACCAATGACAGCCATTACTTAAAAAAAGAAGATGCCGAAGCTCAAGACATCTTAATGCTTATTAACACCGGAGCAAGCCCCAATGACCCAGAGCGCTTGACCTTAAAAACAGATGACTTTTCATTAAGAAAGCCGGAAGAAATGATTGAAGCTTTTAAAGACATCCCTGAAGCTGTTGAAAATACCCGGAGGATAAAAGATATGTGCAATTTTGAATTTGAGCTTGGAAAGAATAAGCTTCCCTATTATCAGGTTCCTGATGGAAAAACCCCTGATGAATATTTAAAAGAATTATGCCTGGAAGGTCTTAAAAAAAGATATAAAGACAAAACAGATGAAGAAATCTTAAAAAGACTGGAATACGAACTTAAAGTTATCAAAGAAACCGGCTTTGCATCATATTTTTTAATTGTCTCTGACTTTGTCAATTGGGCGAAAGAAAACAGAATTATTGTCGGGCCGGGCAGAGGCTCAGTAGGAGGTTCTCTTGTCGCCTATCTTATAAATATCACGAACATAGACCCGATAAAGCACGGCCTTCTTTTTGAAAGGTTTTTAAATCCTGAAAGAGTATCTATGCCTGACATTGACCTTGACTTTACCGACAGAAGAAGAGATGAAGTTATTAAATATGTCGCCCAAAAATACGGAGAAAACCATGTTGCCCAGATTATCACCTTTGGAACAATGGCTTCAAGAGCAGTAATCAGAGATGTTGGAAGGGCTCTTGGCTATGCCTACGGCTACTGCGACCAAATGGCTAAAATGGTTCCATTCGGCTTCAGCTTAGATGAATCTCTTAAAAAAGTAAGCGATTTTAAAGAAGCCTACTTTAGCGATGAAAAAGCTAAAAAACTCATTGACCTGGCAAAGAAGCTTGAAGGAGTTGCCCGGCACGCCTCAACTCATGCCTGCGGAGTTGTGATATCAGCCGAGCCCTTGACTGATTTAGTCCCTCTCCAGCACCCGACCCAGGATGATGGAAGCATTGTCACCCAGTATGAAATGCATGCTATTGAAGACTTAGGGCTTCTAAAAATGGACTTCTTAGGACTTAAAAACTTAACAATAATTGAAGACACCTTAGCCAGAATTTACGTGCTTAAAAATGAGAAAATAGATATTGAAAATATTCCTTTTGACGATGAAAAAACATACAGGCTGTTCCAAGGAGCCAATACCACAGGAGTATTCCAGTTAGAAAGCGATGGAATGAAAAAATACTTGAAATTATTAAAGCCAACCTGCTTTGAAGACATTACTGCCATGGTGGCTCTTTACAGGCCAGGACCTATTCAATTTATCCCAGACTATATTGCCAGAAAGCAGAAAAAGAAAGCTATTCAGTATCTTCACCCAAAACTCAAGCCTATCTTGGAAGAAACCCAGGGAATCTGCATTTATCAGGAACAATTGATGAAAATAGCCCAGGAAATAGCAGGATTTACTTTAGCTGAAGCAGATATTTTAAGAAAAGCTGTAGGAAAGAAAATAAAAGAGCTTCTTCATGCCCAAGAACAGAAGTTTGTAAACGGAGCTGATCAAAACGGAGTAGGAAAACAAATAGCTGAAAAACTCTGGCAGTGGATTCTGCCTTTTGCAAGCTACGGATTCAATAAGTGCTTAAGCGGTGAAGCAGAAATCATTAATGCAGAAAATGGAAAATTAATTAAAATAAAAGAGCTTTTTAGAAATAAGAGCCTGATAAAAGAAACTTTTTCTCTTGATGAAAATAATAAAATTAAATCTTCAAAAATATCAGGTGTGTTTTCAAACGGCATAAAACCAACCTTTGAAGTTAAAACAAAAAGCGGCAGAAAAATAACCGCGACCTCCAATCATCCTTTCTTTACCCCAAGGGGCTGGAGGAATTTAGAAGAATTAAAAAACGGCCAAGTAATAGCTGTTCCCAGAATTATTCCAGAACCTCAAAAAAAAGTTCTGATTGAAGATTACAAATTATCAATATTAGGCTATCTTCTTGCTGAAGGAAACTTTTGCCATCCTCATGGATTTTATTTCTATTCAAAATCAGAAGAAGAAATAAAAGATTACTGCCGAAACCTTGAGAAATTCAAAAATACCACTTTCACGATAGACAGTTCAAAATCAGCAAAAGCTGTTTATTCAAAAAGAAAATCAATAAAAGAAAAATCAGAAGCGGTTGAATGGATAAACAGCTTAGGGTTAAGGTATAAAAAGGCAGTAGAGAAATTCTTTCCTGATTTTATCTTTCAGCTCTCCAATGAGCAGCTCAAGCATTTAATAGGAAAAATGTTTCAAGGAAACGGATGCATAAACTTTAAAAATAAATGTCCTCAGATTTTCTATGCCGCCTCATCTTATCAGATTGCAAAATGTCTTCAGCATCTGCTTTTGCGCTTCGGCATCATTTCAATATTACATACAAAAAAATTTAGATACCGAGAAATGATTAAAATCGGATACACGGTGAATATAAGCCGATATGACAATATCTATAAATTTATTAACAGCTTCAGTTCTTATCTTTTAGCAGGCAAAAGAAAGGTTTTAGAAGAAATAAGACAAAATCATCCTGTTTTAAATGGAAGGATAAAAAGCTGGTCAGCCCGAGGAAGTATAGACATTATACCCGTAGAAATTGTCACGCCTTTTATCAGATCCGCAGTTAGTCAAAAATGCTTATCATTTAAGGAAGGAGCAAAAGAGAATAGCTTTTCAGAACGATTATTCTATAATAACTATAAAATAGGATATCTTAGAGAAACCGTCCAGCATATCTCTCAATCTTTGAATATAAAGGATTTAGAAACGCTCTCTAATTCAGACATCTTCTGGGATAAAATCTCTTCTATCTCCTACATCAAAAACGAGGAAACTTTCGACTTAACGATTGACAAAACCCATAACTTTATAGCTAACGATATTTTCGTTCATAATTCCCACTCATCAGCCTATGCCATGATCGCTTACCAAACCGCTTATCTTAAAGCTCACTACCCCGTTGAATTTATGGCATCTCTTCTAACATCTGAAAAAACCGATGTTGAAAGAATTGCTGTTTTAATAGAAGAAGCCAGAAAGATGAGAATTGAAGTTTTGGCTCCTGATATCAATGAAAGCTTGAAAAACTTTACTGTTGTTCCCAAAGAGAATAAAATAAGGTTCGGGCTCCTGGCAGTAAAAAATGTGGGAGAAAACATAATTGATGTGATTACAGCGGAAAGAAAGGCAAACGGACCTTTTAAATCCATTACTGACTTTATAACAAGAATCAACTGCAAAGACCTAAACAAGAAATCTATGGAAAGCTTGATAAAAGCTGGAGCTTTTGACAAGCTGGGAGAGAGAAACCAATTGCTGCAAAATCTTGAAAAGCTTTTAGAATATGCCAGAGAAAATCATAAGGTGAAAATAAACGGCCAGAAAGGCCTCTTTGAAAACACCTCTTCGAACTATGAATTAAGCTTGTCTCCGGCAGCATCGGCCGGAAACTTAGAAAAGCTCGGCTGGGAAAAAGAACTGCTTGGGCTTTATGTCACTTCTCATCCTTTAGAAGATTATAGAAGCGTTTTAGAGGATAAAACATTTTCACTTTCTAAAATAACTGGCGCTTTTTTAAATAAGAAAGTAAAAATCGGAGGCATAATTTCATCAATTAAAAAGATTATTACTAAAAGCGGCAGACCAATGCTTTTTCTAAAAATAGAGGATTTAACAGATAAAGCAGAGGTTGTTGTCTTTCCGCCTGTAATTGAGAAGAATCCAAGCGCTTTTTGCGAGAATAAGATTGTATTTATAAAAGGAAGGGTGGATAATAGAAATAATGAGCCGAAAATAATAGCGGAGGAGATTGAAGAAATTATAACTAACTAAACAAATTTATGAAAATAGAAACTATACGCCACTCATTAGCCCATATATTGGCATATGCAGTAAAAGAACTCTACCCTGAGGTAAAGTTGGGAATGGGCCCGGATATTGAAAACGGGTTCTATTATGATTTTGAGTTTTCAAAAAAGAAGAGCTTGAAGCCGGAAGATCTCTCAAGGGTAGAAGAAAAGATGAAAGAATTGATAAAAAGAGATATAAAGTTTGTTAAAAAAACAATATCTAAAAACGAGGCAAAAAAACTATTTAAAGACCAGCCGTATAAATTGGAGCTCATAAAAGAGCTGACCGATAAAAACGTTTCCATCTATATCTCAGATGGATTTATTGACCTCTGCAAAGGACCTCATATAAAGAATACAAAAGAAATAAGTCCAGACGGCTTTAAACTTACGAAACTGGCTGGAGCTTATTGGAAAGGCGATGAAGAAAATACAATGCTTACTAGAATCTACGGAACAGCCTTTAACAGCAAAAAAGAGCTTGATGATTATCTTTTGGCGCAGATAGAAGCGGAAAAAAGAGACCACAGAATGCTCGGCCAGAAAATGGAGCTCTTTTTAATAAACGAGGAAATAGGGCTGGGACTTCCTCTCTGGCTTCCCAAGGGCGCTGTTGTGAGAAAGGCAATAGAAGATTATCTCTATAAGGAATTAACCAAAGAAGACTATCAATGGCTCTATACTCCTCATATTGGAAGCAGAAAGCTCTGGGAGACTTCAGGCCACTGGAATTTTTACAATGAAAATATGTATCCCCCCTTAGAAATAGGACAAAACCTTGAAGAATCCCAAAAAGGAAAGGTGTCAGAGATAAAAGAAGAATATTTATTGAAGCCGATGAACTGCCCCTTTCACGCCTATGTCTATAACAGCAAGATAAGAAGCTATAAAGATTTGCCGATTAAGTTTGCGGAATTGGGAACAGTCTACAGATATGAAAAATCAGGAACACTGCACGGCTTGACAAGAGTGCGGGGATTTACTCAAGATGACGCCCACCTTATATGCACTCCAAAACAGATGCCGGAAGAAATAGAGAAGCTTGTCAGACACGCCCTTTCTATGCTGAAAGACTTCGGCTTTGAGGAATATAATATCTATCTTTCTACAAGACCAAAAAAGTATGCTGGAACCCTTAAAAAATGGGAAAAGGCAACTGATACCTTAAAGTATGTTTTAAGAAAACTGAAGCTAAAATATGAAACTGATGCCGGAGGAGGAGTATTTTACGGCCCCAAGATTGACATTAAAATAAAAGATTCTTTATCAAGAGAATGGCAGTGCACTACAATTCAGTTTGATTTCAACCTACCTGAAAAATTCAAAATGAGCTATGTAAATGAAAGGGGCAAAAAAGAAGAGCCGTATATGATTCACCGCGCTCTTTTGGGTTCAATGGAAAGATTCTTCGGAGTGCTTATTGAAAGCTATGCCGGCGCGCTTCCCTTCTGGCTTTCTCCTGTTCAAATAGAAGTAATACCTGTCGGGGCTGACCATATAAAATACGCTGAGTCCATTCATGAAGAATTTATCAAATCAGGCATCCGATCTGAATTAAACGATAAAAAAGAAACTGTATCTAAAAAAATAAGAGAGGCTGAAATTCAGAAAATCCCTTATATGATTGTGGTTGGAGATAAAGAGATAAAAGAAGGCTCAATAAGAATAAGAGAAAGAGAGAAAGGAGATATGGGGATAACTGAATTGCACGACTTTATAAAAAGAATTAAAATGGAATAAGTCTCTTAAATAATAATTAATAATTAAAAATATGAATAACATATTTAAATTATCCTTTGTTATTTTTATCATTGTCTTTGGCATAGGCCTTGCCTCTTTCGCCTTGGCCCAGGATGAAGACCAAACTCAAGATATAGAAGAAATCTCCCAAGAAGCAGACATTGACGAAAATATAACTAATGAAGATTTAAACGCAAAAGAACCAAAGCTTCTGCCTGACAGCCCTTTTTATTTCTTAAAAGAATGGGGCCGTTCATTAAAACTATTCTTTACTTTCGGTCAGGTTAAGAAAATAAATCTTGAATCAGATTATGCCAATGAAAAACTCCTTGAAATCAAAAAAATGATTGAAGAGAATAAAAATCCTGAGGCTTTAGATAAAGCGATTGCCAAGTATGAAAAAGTAATGGAGAAAATAAAAAACAGAAGCGAAAAGATAGACCAAACAACCGAGGAAAATCCTGAAGTAGAAAAATTCATGGAAAAATACACTCATCAGCAGGTTCTTCATCAAAGAATACTTGAAAAGCTGGAAAACCAAGTCCCCGAACAAGCTTATGATAAGATAAAAGAAACCAGAGAAAAACATTTAGAGAATTTCAAGCAGGTAATGCTGAAATTGGAAGAAAAAGATAAAATAGGAGAAACTTTAGAAAATGCCTTGGAAAATATCAAAGGGAGCGAATTCAAAGAAGTTAAAGATTTAGAAATCCTTGAAAAGGTAAAAGAAAATATGCCTGAGGAGGTAAAGGAAAAGATTCTCAAGGCAGAAGAAAACGCTTTAAATAAATTAAAATCTAAAATAGAAAATCTTCCCGAAGAAAAACAGGAAATCTTTAAGAACTATATCAACACCATCTTGGGAGATAAGGAAAAACAGCTTGAAATCCTTGAAACCTTAAGGCTGGAGCTTAAAGAAAACAAAGAAATCAACGGAACTCTTGAAAAAGCAAGAGAAACGCTGATGGAAAAAGTTCAAGAGATAAATGAACAAAAAAGCTGCTTGATAAACATTCTGCCTGAAGATCCGAACTACTGCAAAAACGGAAGAGTACTTCTGGTAAAAGACGAATCAGGATGCGCTATTGAATTTAAATGCATTATCCCGGCTGAAATTCAAGAAACTCCCGAAAATTCAATAAAGCCGATTCCCGACCAAGACCAAGTCCAAACCTGCATTATGATTTGGGCTCCGGTCTGCGGAACTGACGGAAAGACTTATTCCAATGAATGTTTTGCCAAATTAGCCAATGTAGAGATTGCCAATAAAGGAGAATGCTCAAACCAAAATCAGGAATGCAAAACCAACGATGACTGTAAAACTGGGGATAAATGTGAAAACGGAAAATGCATCGAGGTTCATTTCCCATTAAAAAATCAGATTCAAAACGAAATCAAAGTCCAGACTCAGGAAGGAGCTGGTTACTAAAAATATCTTAAAAAGAACCGCTCAGTAAAACTTGTCTGGGCGGCTTTTTTATTGTAAAATAATCTCATGCTTAAAACATATCATATTATAACCTACGGCTGTCAAATGAATATCTCTGACAGCGAAAGAATAACTTCTGTTTTAGAGAATTTAGGATTAAAAAAGTCCCAGAAAATGAAAGAGGCTGATTTAATAGTGATAAATATGTGTTCGGTAAGGCAGTCAGCCGTAGACAGAGTTTACGGACTTATCATAAAGCTTCAATCTTTAAATTTAAAATCTCAAACAATTTTGACAGGCTGCATATTAAAAAAAGATAAAAAGAAAATGTCTTCTTTTTTCAATTATGTCTTGGATATAAAGGATTTATCCTGCTGGTCGAAAGCTTTGAATTTTAAAAAAGAGATAAAAAGAGATTATCTGAAAATTACTCCCAGATACTCAAACAGCTTTTCCGTAAATATCCCGATTATGACCGGATGCAATAATTTCTGCGCCTACTGCGTTGTCCCCTACACCCGAAATAAAGAAATATCCAGACCTTCTAATGATATAGTCAAAGAAGTTGAAAATGCAGTTGAAAAAGGGGCAAAAGAAATATGGCTTTTGGGACAGAACGTAAACAGCTACAAGGACGGCAAAACAACTTTTCCAAAACTACTGGAAAAGATAAATAAGATTCCCGGTGATTTCTGGATTAGATTTACCTCATCTCACCCTAAAGACTTTAAAGACAGCTTGATTAAAACCATGAAAACCTGCAAAAAGACTGCCCCTTATCTTAATCTACCAGTTCAATCAGGAGACAATGAAATCCTTAAGAAAATGAATAGAATCTATACTATTGAGGATTATAAAGAGATAGTTGAGAAATTAAAAAAAGAGATTCCGAACATAGCCCTGTCAACCGATGTAATCGTCGGCTTTCCAACTGAAACAAAAAAACAATTCCAAAACACTGTTAATCTGTTTAAAGAGATTAAATACGATATGGCCTATATCTCAAAGTATTCCAGAAGAGCCCAAACAGAGGCATTCAAGCTGAAAGACGATGTTTCAATTAAGGAAAAAATCAAAAGAGAAAGGATTTTAAACAAAATAGTAGCCAAAACAGCGTTTGAAAACAACAGGAAATATATCGGAGAAATAACAGATGTTTTGATTGATTCTGAAACTAAAAACAACAGCTGGCTTGGGAAAACTAAAGAGTATAAAACGGTAAAGATAAGTCAAAAAATTAAGAATGAAAAGTTAATGGGAGAATTAGTAAAAGTAAAAATTACCAAAGCATCTCTTTGGGGATTAAAAGGAGAATTAGTTTAAAATGAGTTTAAAAAAAATCATAGCCATTGTCGGACCAACGTCTTCGGGCAAAACAGGCTTATCAATTAAGCTTACCAAGAAGTTTAATGCCGAGATTATATCCGCTGATTCCCGCCAAGTATACAAAGGAATGGATATCGGCACTGGAAAGATAACGAAAAAAGAAACAAGGGGCGTTCCCCATCATCTTTTAGACGTTGTCTCTTTTAAAAAGATATTTACGGTGATAGATTATAAGAAACTGGCTGAAAAATCTCTTAAAAAGATATTTAAAAAAGGGAAAGTTCCTTTTATCGTTGGAGGAACCGGCTTCTATATCCGGGCTTTGATTGATAAAACCGCTATTCCAGAAGTTAAGCCAGACTGGAAACTGAGAAGAAAATTAGGGGAAGAAAACACGCAAAGTCTCTTTAAAAGATTAGAAAAAATAGACCCAAAAAGAGCGAAATCAATTGATGAAAAGAATAAGAGGCGCATAATAAGAGCTCTTGAGATTGTGATTAAAACTAAAAAGCCTGTGCCTAAAATCAGAAAAAAGAAACCGGAATTTGAAGTCCTTGTTTTAGGAATTAAAAAACCGAAAAACGAGCTTTATAGACTAATTGAAAAAAGGCTTTTAAAAAGATTGAAAAAAGGAATGTTAAAAGAAGCAAAAAAACTAAGAGAAAAGGGCCTCTCGTATAAAAGAATGAAAGAATTAGGTCTGGAATACCGATATATGGCATATTATCTTCAGGGCCAGATCAGTTACAATGAAATGGTTGAAAAACTTAAAAAAGAAATAGAGCACTACGCCAAAAGGCAGATGACTTGGTTTAGAAAAGACAGCCGAGTGATTTGGATAAAAGATTATAAAGAAGCGGAAAATCTCATCAAGAGATTCTTATCAAATAAAAAACCGCGGAATTGAATCTGCGGCTTTTTATCTCAATTATTTTCCTGACAATATATCTTTTAATATCTGATTCACCTTTTCTGGACTTGCCGTACCGCGGGTGGCTGCCATTACCTGGCCTATCAGAAATTGAACGGCATTTTCCTTCCCTCTTCTGTAATCCTCAACCGCCTTTAAATTATTGGAGATTATCTCCCTGATAATTCTTTTAATCTCTGATTCATCGGTAAGCTGAACCAATCCTTTTTCTTCAATGATATGAGACGGGTCTCTTCCGGTTTCAAACATTTCTTCCAAAACAGCTTTAGCGATTTTAGAAGATATCTTATCCTCATAAATCAAGGCAATAAATTCAGCGAAATTCTCAGCAGTAATCTTAAAATCTTCACCCTCAATTGAAGCATTTTTTAAAAGACCCAATAAATCAGAGGTTGTATAATTTGAAGCAAGCTTTATTAGTCTTTTTTCTTCATCTTCAGATAATTCCTTATTTTCCTTAATCCAGTTTTTAAGCTCTGAAATAACTTTTTCAAAATACTCGCCCAAATCCTTGTTTGACACAAAAATATCAATGCTTTCTTTATCCAGGCTGTATTCTTTTAAAAACCTTTCTCTTCTTCTCTGAGGCAGTTCCGGGATTTCTGTTTTAACGCCTGCAATAAAATCTGCGGATAAATTTAAAGGGGGCAAATCAGGTTCTGGAAAATACCTGTAATCATGAGCTTCTTCTTTTTCTCTTTGGCTTAAGGTAATCTCTTTTTTATCATCCCAGCCCCGCGTTTCTTGAATAACTTTTCTGTTTGATTCCAAAACCTCTTTCTGCCTGTTAATTTCATAATCAACAGCTTTTTCCACCGCCCTAAAAGAATTAAGGTTTTTAATTTCAACTTTAGTGCCCAATAACTCGTTTTTAGATAAACTGATGTTTACTTCCACCCTCATCTGTCCTTTCTCCATATCTGCTTCAGAAACCCCGAGGTATTTTAAAATAATATGAAGCTCTTCGGCGAATTTCCTCGTCTGCTTGGCCGTATTTAAATCAGGCTCTGTCACCAGCTCCATCAGAGGAATGCCCGCTCGGTTAAAATCAACCAAAGAATAATCCTTATTTTCAGAATGAATGAGTTTGCCGGTATCCTCTTCTAAATGAATTCTTTTTATCCTGATGTCTTTTCCGCCAATGTTTAAACAGCCTCCTTCGCACAAGGGCTTGTCATATTGAGAAATCTGATAGCCTTTCGGCAAATCGGGATAGAAATAATTCTTCCTATCAAACTTTGAAAAAGAAGGAATTCTGCACTTTAAGGCAAGTCCTGTTTTAATCACCTTTCTAACCGCTTCTTCATTTATAGACGGCAGAGTCCCGGGATGGCCCATGCAAATCGGACAGATGTTAACATTAGGATATCTTTTAGTTGAATCATTGGCGCACGAGCAAAACATCTTTGACTTGGTGTTAAGCTCTATATGAATTTCTAGTCCAATAGTAGATTTATACATAATTAATAATTTTAAGATGTCTTAATCTTAGCAGAGATAGTCTCATCATCTATTTCAAAATCATCAAAGATAACAGGCACTCTTTTTTTAACATCTCTTAAAAGATTTACCATTACCCGCCTTATCTCCCAATGAGCGTTTAAAGCGCATCTTAATCTAAAAATATGGCGCCATTCCCTAAAGTTAGCAGTGGCTACTATCTGAGACTTTGTGGCAATAGGCAGAACCTGTCTGGCATCTTGAGCCACCCAGCCTGCTTTTCTTAATCCTCTATACATTTGTTCATTTAAATTCATCCAATCGCCAAAAGATACTTCTATTAAATTCCCATTAGTTAAACTTAATGTCACTAATTTCTCATCTGGATTCTTATCGGGCGGAATAACAACCTTGAAGTTGCTCTCATCAACATATCTTGTTGATTCCTGGGTATAGGCAACAAGACGATGTCTTACCAGTTCATGAGTAAATCCTCTAGAAACATCATTGAATTCAACAATCATGGCTGAATGCTCTATTACTGATTCATGCCCTCTTTTTCTTATCATTTCTGTAAATTTAACTGCTGAATCATCTGTTATTTTATCCCTGCTTTGATAAGCAGTTCTGCCGGCTGTTTCAATAAGCTCTAAAGGCGTTTCTCCCTCTATTCCTGTCATAACAGCTAAGATCCGATGACTGCCTTTATTTTGTAAAATCTCTGCCATATTTATCTTGAAATAATTTAGAAAAAATAATGTTTTTTATCTCGTTAAAAACCTCGGATATTGGCCTCTCGCCGTCAATAATTATAACATTTTCAAATCTTTTAGGCATTATTTCATAAGTTTTCCAAACCTTAGCAAGCTTGGAAGTCTTTTCAAAAAGGGTTTTAGCTGTTCCCCTTTTTTCTATCCGGGAAATGCAAACTTCGGGCCTGACTTTAAGAATAATTGTTAAATCAGGAATTAAGAAATCATTATTTAATTCAATAAGCGAATCTAAACTAATATCCTCTGACGACCCATAAGCAAAAGAAGAAAAGAAATACCTGTCAGACACAACAAAAGATCCTTTTTCTAAATTAGGAATAATCAATTTTTCCAAGTGCTCTTTTCTGTCTTGGGCAAACAGCCTTTGAAGCTCATCCGGAGATATTTTCATCTTTTCATCTAAAACCTTTCTGATTCTTAGACCTGATTCTGAATTCAGAGTGGGCTCCTTGGTGGTAATAACCCTGAACCCGTTCTCAATTAAAAAGTCCTTAATAAGGACCACTTGAGTAGTCTGGCCTGAACCGTCAAGACCTTCTACTGCCATGAATTTTCCTTTATAAGGGTTTTTTATCATAGGTTTTCTTTTGAATTCTGGTCTGTGCCGTATTTATACTTATCGTCTAAAATATCCTTTTGAGCCCATTCATTTACCCAATCCTCTACTTTAAATATTTTAAAATCACCCTCTTTGGTGGAACAAATTACTTCATTTATTCCTGCGTTGATTATGTTCTTTTTGCACAAATAGCAGGGAAATCCGTCAACTCTTTCATTTGTTTTTCCGTTTTCGGCGTAGATGTACAACCTCCCGCCTAACAAGCTTACTGCGGCTCTGGCTGAATTAATTATCGCATTCATTTCAGCATGAACGCTCCTGCAAATCTCGTATTGGGTGCCGTGAGGAATTTTAAGCTCATCTCTTAAGCAGTATCCTCTTTCAAAACAATCCTTTGTTTTTCTCGGCGCTCCAACGTAACCAGTAGCAATAATCTGATCGTCTTTTACGATAATGGCTCCGGCTCTTAGCCTAAAACAGGTCCCTCTTTGGGCAACCTCCTTTGCTATATTTAAATAATATTGATCTTTTGACGGTCTCATTATAATTATTCAATTTCTATGCCCATATTCTTGGCTGTGCCTTCAATTATTTTCATTGCCTGGTCAATATCATTGGCATTTAAGTCAGCCATTTTCCTTTGAGCCACTTCTTTAAGCTGAGCTCTGGTGATTTTAGCCACCTTCACTTTATCAGGCTTGCCAGAACCTTTCTCAATTCCCGCAATCTGCTTTAAAAGCTCTGAAGCAAGAGGTTGCTTTATTTCAAGCTCGTAGGTTCTATCCTCATAGACTATAATCTTTATAGGGATTTTAGCGCCCATCTGCTCTTTTGTCATATCATTGAATCTCTGACAGAATTCTCCGATATTAATTCCATGAGGAGCCAAAGCAGGTCCTACCGGAGGAGCAGGAGTTGCCTGACCAGCTTTAATCTGAAGCTTTATAATAGATTTTATTTTCTTAGACATTTTATTATAGTTTTTTAATCTGCAGAGAATCAAGCTCTACCGGAGTGTCTCTGCCGAACATGTTAACTAAAACTTTTACCTTTCCTTTGGCTTCGTCAATCTCTGAAACTTTGCCTTCAAATTCCTTAAAGGGACCGTCAACTATCTTGACCAAGTCCCCTGCCTTAACCTCAATTTTATACTGCGGCTCTTCAAAATCCATTCTTTCCTTTAATGTTTCTGTTTCCTTTAAAGAAATAGGCACAGGCGTGGTGCCGACTCCGACAAAACCGGTAACGTTAGGCGTATTTCTAACAACATACCAGGAATCATCAGTAACAATCATCTCAACTAAAACATATCCAGGATAGATCTTTTCTTCAACAACCTTTCTCTTTCCGTCTTTAATCTTAATCTTTTTTTCTTTAGGCACTAAAACATTAAAGATTTTATCCTCCATAGACAAAGACTCAACCCTTTGTTTAAGGTTTTTAGCTACGGCATCTTCATATCCTGAATAAGTATGGATTACATACCAGTTTTTTTCCTGAGGCAAACGCTGCTTTGGCATATTAGAATATGAATTTATTTAATAAGAGGGAGAATATGTAATCTAGACCACCCAAGAAAACTGCCACAGCCAAAGAAACCCCAACCACTATTAGAGTGTATTTTATCGTTTCTTTTCTTGTGGGCCAGTTAACTTTTTTCATCTCCAAACGCACTTCTTTTAAGAAATTGATGATTTTTTGGAAGATATTAGTTTTCATTGTTTTTAAAAAGGCCTTTCCGGCCCGTATACTCTACAATAGCCGAATGCGTCAAAATGTCAATGCTTTTTTAGATATCTAAGTTCTTCACCTTCTTGGCGTAGGTTTGAATAAACTTCTTTCTCGGCAGAACCTCCTCCCCCATTAAGGTATCAAATATCCTGTCTGCTTCTTTGGCATCTTCAATGTTAACTTTCAATAAAACTCTGTTCTCTGGATTCATTGTTGTCTCCCAGAGCTGATCTGGATTCATCTCTCCCAAACCCTTATACCTTTGAATCATAGGGTTTAAAATCTTATCTTTTTTGAATTTATTAAGAGCTTCTTCTTTTGCGCCTTCGGTATATACATATTCTATTCTCTTTCCTCCCTGAATCTTATACAAAGGAGGCTGAGCGATATAAAGGTAGCCTTTTTCAATTAAGGGCCTGAAATAGCGGTAAAAAAGCGTTAACAGCAGGGTCCTTATATGAGATCCGTCTACATCTGCATCAAGGGTTAAAATAATCCTGTGATAGCGGGCTTTATCGCTGTTAAAATCCTCTCCTATGGCAGTGCCTAAAGCAATAATTAAAGCCTTAATCTCTTTTGAAGAAAGCATTTTATCAATTCTTGCTTTTTCAACATTCAGAATCTTTCCTCTCAAAGGCAGAATAGCCTGAAAACGCCTGTCTCTTGCTGACTTACAACTTCCTCCTGCAGACTCGCCTTCAACTATGAATAATTCCGACTCTTCTGGTTTTCTTGAAGAACAATCTGCTAATTTTCCAGGCAAGGCAAGTCCTTCTAAAGCGCCTTTTCTTAGAACCGTCTCCTTGGCAGCTTTTGCAGCCTTTCTAGCCCTTGATGATAAAATGCACTTTTCAATAATTGCTCTTGCGTCTTGGGGATTCCTTTCTAAAAAATCAGTGAGGTTTTCTGAAACAACCTGGTCTACTATTGTTTTAGCTTCGGTGTTGCCGAGTTTTGCTTTTGTCTGTCCTTCAAACTGGGGCTCTTTTATCTTTACAGAAACCACGGCTGTCAACCCTTCTCTCACGTCATCTCCTGATAAGTTATCATCGGATTCTTTTAGGAATTCATTCTTTCTGGCATAATCATTTAAAACTCTGGTTAGAGCTGTCCTAAAACCAGTAAGATGGGTTCCGCCTTCTTGAGTAAAGATGTTGTTTGCAAAGCTTTCCTCATAGAATTCATACTCCTCTGTATACTGAAGAGCAGTTTCAACCATTATTCCGTTTTTCTCGCCCGAACAATAAAATATGTTTTGATGGCGGGGGCTGCTGCCGCTGATTAAGTATTTGATATAAGAGGCAAGACCGCCTTCAAAGTAAAAGCTGTAGCTTTTTTTATCCTTTTCCCTCTCATCTCTAAATGTTATCCTTATTCCTTTTGTCAGATAAGCCTGCTGGCGCAGATGATTTAATATACGCTTGATGTCAAACTTTATTTCTTTGAATATTTCTACGTCTGGTTCAAAAGTTACAGTTGTGCCTGTTGTTTTGCAGGTTCCTGTTTTTTTAACTTTAGCCTTTGGCTTGCCCCGAGAATAAGATTGATAATGCCTGTGGCCGTCTCTGCAGACTTCTGCTTCCATAAAAGTAGATAGGGCGCAGACTACGGAAATTCCAACCCCATGAAGGCCTCCAGCCACTTTATAGGCTTCTCCTCCGAACTTTCCTCCTGCATGAAGCGTTGTCATTACTGTCTCGAGAGCTGACTTTTTAGTCTGGGGATGAATATCAACAGGAATTCCTCGTCCGTTATCGCTCACTTTAACTTTGTTTCCCGGCAACAGAACAACTTCGCCGTAATTTCCGTAACCGCCCATAAATTCATCAATAAAATTGTCAACGCACTCCCAAATAAGATGGTGGAGTCCGTCTGGTCCGGTTGAACCAATATACATAGCCGGTCTTTTTCTAACCGGCTCCAATCCTTCTAAAACGTAGATATCTTTTGCTGAATAGCTGTTTTCTGTTTTTTTTGGTGCCATAATTTTATTTTCTAACCTCCCACTGGGGATTCTCTTGCAGTGATTTAATTATTCTATTTAAAATTTGGTCTATTTCCTGTGATTTTAAAGTTCTATCTTCAGCTTGAAAAACTATATGAAAAGCCAGACTCTTTTTCCCTTCTTTTATCCCCTCTCCTTCATAGATATCAAAAATATCAACATCTCTTATTAAAGCTCCGCCCGCTGTCTCAATATTATTTAAAACCTCCTCTACTTTTACTTTAAGGGGAATTAGAACGGACAAATCTCTTACTGCAGCCGGATATTGGGATATAGGTCTAAATTCATGCTCTTCAGAACATAAATTTAACAGCTTTTCAAAATCAATATCAAATAAAAATACGCTGCCTTTGATTTTCATTGAATCTAAGATACTTGAAGATACTGCGCCTAAAAACCCTAACTCTTCTGAACCTGATTTAACTTCAGCGCATCTTTTAATATCCCAGACCGAAATCTTGCTGTCGTCTGGGGTCGGTTGATGCTCGTCATAATATATATCACTGATTCCAAGCTTGTTTAAAAACTGGTCCAATACTCCTTTTATTTGATAAAACAAATCATTATTATCTTCTTTTGAGGCAATAAGAGAGCAAATCATTTTCTTCTCAATCAGACCGCTGTTTGTCTTTTTAAATATCTTTCCTAGTTCAAATATCTTAACTTCATTAAAATACCTAAAGTTTAACGAAACATTTTTCAATAAATTAACAATCAAGCTCGGCCTTAAATAATTATGTTCATCGCTTATTGGATTTAATATCCTAATAATCTCTTCTTTATTATAGCCGAATTTCTTTGCTTCCTCCCCTGTAAAAGAATAATTATATACTTCAGAAAAGCCTGATTCTTTTAAGATATCTTTTATCATCTGCTCCCAGAAAACATCTATATTCTTTTTAGCAGGGATTAAAGAACTTACCGGAAAAACAGGCTGAATCTTATAATATCCGTAAATCCTCCCAATCTCTTCAATTAAATCCTCTGGTATTGATATGTCTAATCTGAAATCAGGGACCTTAACGGTAAGCTGAATAGAGGAGTTATTATCGCCTATTGCCCTCTCGTCTATAACTTCAAACTCAAGCCTCGACAAAATATCTTTTATATCTCTTACAGGCACCTCTATGCCTAAAAGCCTTTCAAGATAATCTGTTGCGAATTTAACTTTAACAGGCAGAGCTTTTTTAGGATAAGAATCAATAATGCCCCAAGACACATCTCCTTTGGCAATACTTTTGATTAAGTAAGCGGCTCTGTTAATTGATGATTCAGTCAAATTAGGACTAATTCTATTTTCAAACCTCCAGGAAGCATCGGTTTTAAGTTTAAGAATTCTTGAAGCTCTTCTTACAACCTGATAATTAAAATTAGCAGCTTCTAAGACAATATTTTTAGTTTTTTTATCTATTTCCGCTTTTTTCCCTCCTTTTATCCCAGCTATAGCCAAAGGCCCTTCTAAATCAGAAATAACCAAGATATTTTCATTTAAGCCGTACTTTTCATCATCTAAACTGATTATCTTTTCTCCTTTTTCAGCTCTTCTTACAATTATCTTTTTAGGACCTGATTTGGGACCCGATATTTTATCAAAATCAAAAGCATGAAGAGGCTGTCCTGTTTCAAGCATTACATAATTTACAATATCTACGATATTATTAATAGGCCTTAGTCCGCAGATCTTTAATCTCTTCTGAACCCATTTAGGGGAAGGACCTACCTTAACATTCAAAAGCACCCTGCC
Organism: Minisyncoccota bacterium; assembly: GCA_028687715.1. Classification (GTDB taxonomy): domain Bacteria; phylum Patescibacteriota; class Minisyncoccia; order Minisyncoccales; family GWA2-38-27; genus JAQTZP01. The sequence continues at coordinate 24,816 of JAQTZP010000001.1, read as the reverse complement.
GCTGTAGCGCAAACAGTCATTTTTATCGCTTACATTAATATTGATAAAATCCTCAATTTTTAACTTGTTTTTTTCTTTTAAATTAAACTTAGGAGCCTTAAATCTCTTTGAGGAAACTGCCGCTATCTCTCTTGCAAGACCGATATGAGAAAAACAGTCAGGCGCCCTGTTTGACAATACGTCTACTTCAAAAAGATAATCGCCTGATATTTTTAAAACTTCCTCAACTTCAAAACTATGCATAACTAAAAGTTCGACTAATTTAGCCGGCTTTGGAAGCTTTGTATAATCTTTAAGCCAATTGTATGAAAAAAGCATAATCTGATTTAAAACTGTTCTAAAAACCTTAAATCGCTTGAATAAAATAATCTAATGTCATTGATTTTGTATTTCATCATTGCCAGTCTGTCTATTCCTATCCCAAAAGCAAAACCCTGCCAGAATTTAGGATTTATGCCGCTTGCTTTTAATACATTAGGATGAACCATTCCTGCTCCCATTATCTCAACCCAGCCTGTTTTAGAACAAACGCTGCACCCTTTCCCCTTACAAACCACGCAGCTTATATCAACTTCAAAGCCGGGCTCTACAAATGGAAAAAAGCTCGGCCTTAATCTTATCTCAATCTTTTTGCCGAAAAACCTTGAGAAAAACTCTTTGATTACTGCCTTGAAGTTGGCTGTAGAAACATCTTTGCCTACCATCAACCCCTCTATTTGATAAAAGTTAACCTCATGGCTGGCATCTGTTGCCTCATGCCTGAATACTCTGCCCGGTACAAAGATTCTTAAGGGAGGATTATTCTTTTCCATAAACCTTACTTGAACCGGAGAGGTATGGGTTCTCAAAAGTAATCCTTTATCTAAATAAAAAGTATCCCAAGCGTCTCTGGCAGGATGATCTTTTGGTATATTTAAAGCATCGAAGTTATAGAATTCGTTCTCTATCTCCGGACCCTCTATGTAAGAAAAGCCCATTGATTCAAATATCTCTGATACCTTTCTTTTTATTAAAGTTAAAGGATGAAGATGCCCGGTCTTAGGACCCTTGGCAGGCAGGCTTATATCAATCCACTGCTCTTTACCTTTTATAGTCTCTGCCAAATCCAGTCTTTTCTGATTGATTTTATCAATTAAAAATGATTTAAGCTCGTTTGCTTCTTTCCCTGCTTTTATTCTGTCTTTTTTAGACATCTCTGCCAATGAATTGAAAATCTCAGCAATACTTCCTTTTTTGCCTAAATATTTCCTAAAAATATCATCCAAGTCCTTTAAATCCTTTGATAAGGTAAGGTCTTTTTCTGCTTCAGTTTTCAGCAACTTTATATCCATAAGTTATTGGTTGTAATAGTTTATTTTAGCTTAAAATTAAGTTAAAAGCAAGACTTGATTGTGGATAAAAAAAACCTGCATTTTCTGCAGGATATCTCCATATATTTTATGGACTTTGATTAAGATTATAGAAGATGAAAAGGGTTATTCCTGCTATGAATTCTTTCGGGTAAGCTCTGCCCAGTTAGTCTTAGGTCTTAATCTGTAAGAACCGGCTTTGCACAAAGAACAATCCTTCTGCTCAACAGCCCATATCTTTCTCTCAATTAGGCTTACTACTTCCACGCCATCATCGTAATTAACAGGCAGTTCAGGGGGCCTGTGAACTAAAGTTCCTACAACATTCATAAACTTAACCTCTTCTGGATTGCCTTCTCCAACAGCCCTGCGGACTTCCTTAAAGGTTTTGCTGGTTGTAATAAGCTCTTCAATCTGAAGAATAACAGACCCCTTAGGCAGAACTCTTCTCCGCCAGATCATTCCTTTGCCGCTTGGGTCTTTTTCAACAAACCCATGCCTTGCTTTTAAAGCTTTTGCCACTTCATAGGAAAAGGTTATTGCCGCATAAGGCGAACCAATAATCCAATCAACCTTACATCTTATTTTAATTTTTCTAGCCAGCTGCTGGGCAAGAATTTCATTGATATCAGGAATCTCCAAAACCCTCAGACAGTCAAAGAATCCATTGCTGCAAAGACCTGAAGTCAATTCAGCATGAGGCTTTTTTGGATCCCCATCATGAAGCCAAACAGCATCGCAGAGGTCAAACAAATGAAGAATTTCTTCTTCTGTTAGATCTTTACCTTTTAAAAGACCAACGTTTTTAAGCGTGATTTGCATGCTCTTGATCCTCCTTTCTCTTGAAAAGGAAATCATCTGTCTGCAGCTGATATTTCTTCAGCAATCTTTACAGCTGCATCTATCGGAGTGCCTATTTCTTTGGGCGGGTTGGTAATCGGCCTTCCAACAACCACGTAATCAGCGCCAAGCTGAACTGCTTCATAAGGAGTCATAACCCTTTTCTGGTCTCCTTTTGACGCCCAATCAGGCCTAACTCCAGGAGTAACCTTTAAAAGCCCCTTGTATTCATTTATTAATGCTAATGCTTCAAGTTCTTGGGGCGAACAGATTAATCCATCAGCTCCTGCTGTCTTAGCGTAAGAAGCAAACTCAAAGACCTTAGCCTTCGGTGAAGCACCGTAGACAAAATGACATTCTTCAGCTGAAAAAGAGGTAAGAACAGTAACAGCCAAGACCTTGCTTTTTCCTTTATTGGCTACTGCTTCTTTTATCATTTGAATCCCGCCAGAAGCATGAACATTAAACATTGCTATTCCGCCTCTAATAAGATTGACTGCTTGAGAAGCTCCAGCTATGGTGTTTGGAATATCCTTAAACTTGCCGTCCCAGAAGATATTGCCGCAGAGAAGTTCGAAAAGCTCCCTGATTTTTCTAAGGTTAAAGAAAGCTTCTTGCTCGCTTTCAGGTGAAATAACAGAACTTAACATTGAATGGATAAACTGAAGTCCAATCTTGAAAAGCCCTACTTTGGGGCTTAGATTTCTGACTAAAAACAAAGCTTTATCAATTGTATCTACATCAAGCGCTACAATGATTCTTTTTTTTGGCTCTGTCTCTGGCATCTTCCAATCTCCTGATTGACAAAGAACAGAAAAGGCATCTGCCTTTTATTGTTTTTTATCATAGAGGAAATAAAAGTCAATTAAAAAAGACCCGTTAAAGGGCCTTTAAGAAATCATCTATATCATCTCAAGCTCTGCCATTCTTGAAGAAACCATTGCTATGACTTCTTTGTTATCAGGATTACTTCTAAACCTTTCAAGAAGCTGAGAATATTTTTGATTCTTCTTATTGATAATGAAAAGCCATGAAAAAGCAATGGCTCTGTACTGTCTGCTGAAACTTTCGAGAAAACTGATTAAAGTTCTCTCTCCTTCTTCGTCTTCATCGCTGCCGCTAAAGCAAATCTGTCCAATTTCATTTAGAAGCAGACAAACAGGCCAGATGCTGGCTGATTTTTTAATCTCTTCAATCAACTTATCTAAGGTTAATCTTGTCTGGGTCCCTGCTTTCATGATTCCCTCCTTAAAAAGAACTAACCAATAGCAGTATGCTATTTGATTATAACAATAGAGGAAAATCAGCCTTTAGTCAATCGTTTATTCCATCTTGGCAGCTTCCTCCCTGTAGCTGCAGAAATCACAATCATCTGAAGGCTCAGGCAGAACATTGTTTTTAAGACAGAGGTACGCATCTTTTAAAGCTTTCTCTATCCAGCTGCTGTTTCCTTTATAAGGAATAACCTTTATATCAAATTCAATCTTCTTGTCAAAAGCCTCTCTATCGGTCCTGCCGTTGCAGTAAACAAAATAACCAATATCAGAAACTTTAAAATTATTCATCTTAAAAAGCCATTGATAAATCTCCATCTGTCTTTTGTAGCTTATCTGCCAATCCTCATCAATTGTAACCTCGCTGGTCTTGGAAGTTGCCTTGTAATCAACGATATGAAGCTCTTTATTTGAATTTATCCAGATATCGTCTATTCCTCCGAAAACAATGAAATTAGCTGGTTTATAAAGAAACTGAATTCCAACTTTGGTATTCTGCCATTTCTTTAAATCTTCATGCTCAAAAGGAACAGCCTCTATATTGTATTTTTCCATAAGAGGATGCCTTAACCCTTTTACCCTATGAGCATCAAATTCCTTCTTTAAAAGAAGGTCAACAGCGTTATTTAAAGAGAAAGGGAATCCTCCAGGCCGCTCTATGCCAAGCCTCCTGTCAAGATAAAAGCATCTTGGGCATTCTAAGAAAAGCTCTAACCGAGAACGACTCAATTTAAAAGGTTCTTTAGATTCTGGTTCAAATATATTGTTCTTCCTCTTGGAGTTGTAATACTTAGACATAAATTTTATCTTTATTTTATTCTATACCTTATTAAGAAAAATAAAAGAGGTTCATCTTGATTTATTTTGAAAAATAAATTAAAGTTAAGGTGCGGGGTGGAGAAGGAGTATCTTGCGAGGCCCATAACCTCGAGACCTGGGTGCAATTCCCAGCCCCGCAACACAATTTTGCCGGGGTAGTTCAGCGGCAGAACGTCGCACTCATAAGGCGAAAGTCGTGGGTTCAACTCCCACCTCCGGCATATGCCTATTTATAAAGTTAAAGAAGTAAAGTATTTTTAAATGCAGCCGTAGCTTAGCTGGCTCAAAGCGCTGCCCTGTCACGGCAGAGAACGTGGGTTCGAATCCCATCGGCTGCGCTTAAAACCCAACTAAAACCCCATCAAAGATGATGGGGTTTTAAGTTATCGTCTTCCTGATTAAATAGCTCCCAGTCCCTTTAAAGCTTCTTCAAATATCTTTACAATCCTTACAGCTTCATCCTGGTTTATAGTATAATCCTTGTTAAAAACAATATCGTTTCTAAGGCTATGAGCCTCTAAAACCTTTTTTAAGTCTATTAAAACAGAAGCCCCTTTGACTCTTTCTTCAAAAGTATCGCCCTGATATCCAATCTGTTTGGTAGTTTTATCAAGCAATTCATCAGCTTCAATCACTGCAAGCTTTAAATCAGCTTCTTTCTTTGAGCTTAATCTTTGAGTTATTTTAGCCCATTTCTTAGAAGCTGCTATCTTCTCTGTATCCTGGCCTATGGGTTTAAAAGAAAGAAAATCTTTAAAATCATAAGAGTACCTGTATTTGAACCAGCTGGTTAGAAATAAAAAGACAATAATTAAGGCTGAAAAAACAAAAGAGATTATTATAAAGATTATTTTAATATAGAAAAACGGCCCTTCAAGCTTTGGATTAACGATAAAATCAATTATATCTTTTAAGGAAATCCTTGTTAAAAATGAAATTATGTCATTCATTTTTTTGATAGAATTGAGCGGCTTCTAATATTATATCTTCTTTAAAAGGCTTGGCTGTAAGCTGAAGACCCACTGGAAGTTCATTGGAGAATCCTATTGGAATTGAAATTGAGGGCAGGCCTGCTAAATTAACAGGCGCTGTGAAGACATCGCAAAGATACATTGACAAAGGGTCAGTAACCTTTTCTTTTATCTTAAAAGCAGGAGTCGGACTGGTGGGACTCAAGATAAAATCCACTTTTTCAAAAGCTCTTTCAAAATCCTGTTTTATCAATGTCCTGACTTTCTGAGCCTTTAAATAATAAGCATCGTAATAACCGCTGGATAAAGCAAAAGTTCCAAGCATTATCCTTCTTTTAACCTCTCTTCCAAAACCTTCTCCTCTTGTTCTAAGATAAACGTCTATTAAATCATCTCTGTCGTTTCTTGAAAGACCGTACTTTATACCGTCATATCTCGCTAAATTAGCCGATGCTTCAGAAGTATTAATCAGATAATAGGTCGGGATAACATATTTTGTATGAGGCAGGCTTACTTCTTCTATTTTAAACCCCAAACTTTCAAACCTGCCTATCGCATCTTTTACAATCTTTTCAACATCAGGCTCAATGCCTTTGATAAAATATTCTTTAGGAATGCCTATTTTAAAATCTAAGACATTGAAACGATAATCGTCTGAGCAATCCAGGCTTGTTGAATCCATCTCATCCTTCCCTTTTATCGCCTTAAAGACAATTTTAGCATCTTCGGCTGTTTTTGTCAGGGGTCCGATTTGATCAAGCGATGAAGCGAAGGCAACAAGCCCATACCTGGAAACAGCTCCGTAAGTCGGTTTTAAGCCTACTATTCCGCAAAAGGAAGCAGGCTGCCTGATAGAGCCTCCGGTATCAGAACCCAAAGCATAGCAGGAAAGATTAGCTGCCACAGAAGCTGCTGAACCGCCGGAAGACCCCCCTGGAACATAATCAATGTTATGAGGATTTTTAGTCGGAAAGAATGCTGAATTCTCGCATGAAGCGCCCATGGCAAACTCATCCATATTAGTTTTTCCTAAAATTACAGCTCCTTTATTCTTCAGCTTTTTAATCACAGCCGCATCATAAGGAGCAAGATAGTTTTCAAGTATCTTTGAGGCGCAGGTATTTTTAACCCCGGAAACTAAAATATTATCTTTTACAGCCAGAGGAATTCCGGTTAAAACATCAACTTCTCTGCCGCTTGAGATAAGTTCATCCGCCTTTTTTGCCTGACTGACAGCCAAATCTTCAGTAATTGTTATATACGCTGAAATTCTTTTATCTTCTCTTTCTATCCTTTCCAAGTATGCTTTAGTTAAATCCAAACAAGAAAACTCTCTATTTATCAGTCCCTTGTGAGCTTGAGATATGGTTAATTCATAAAGCTCCATAGCTTATTTTAAAATAGTCTTAACTTTAATATACCTGTCTTTTTCCTCAGGTGCTGCCTCGACTAACTTGTTCGTTGTTTCTATGAGCTGGGGCTTTTCCTCATCTTTTCTTAAGACATTAGGATATTTTTCAATCACGCTGAAAGAAGGATCTATCCTTGAAGCATCAACTTCTTTCAATAAATCAAAATAATTCAAAATATCTGTAATATCTTTTTGGAATGCATCAAAATCATCCTCATTAAGTCCCAGCCTGGCTAATTTAGCAATATGTTTTACTTCTTGATGAGATATCATAATTATTTAGGAGGTTTAATGTTTTCTGTTTCAGCCAAAACATCGTAAAGCTCATCTAAATTCTCTAAAACCATTCCAGCTCCTCTGACTACGGCTGTAATTGGGTCCTCAATGATTTTAGTAGGCATTTTAACCTCTTCCTGAACTAAAACATCAAGTCCTTTTAACAGCCCTCCTCCTCCGGCAATATGAATTCCCCGGGACATAATGTCAGCTAAAAGCTCGGGCGGAGTCTCTTCAACAGTAGTTTTGACAGCGGATATAATCTGCTTTACTGATTTTGACAAGGCTCTTCTGACTTCTTCATCAGAAATCAGTATCTCTTCAGGAAGCCCGGTGATTAAATTCCTGCCCCTTAAAGGAAGCTCTATTTTGTCTCTTAGAGGATAAACAGAGCCTATCTTTATCTTCATATCCTCAGCCGCTCTCTCGCCGATAAGAAGCTTGTATTCTTCTTGGGCAAAACGGATTATGTCTTCATTAAGCCTGTCTCCGGCAATCCTTAAGCTTTTGGCAATTACTATCCCGCCCAAAGAAATAACAGCAACTTCAGTTGTTCCTCCGCCGATATCAATGATGAAATTACCGGTTGCATCCTGGACCGATAGTCTGGCTCCAATAGCTGCGGCCATTGGCTCTTCTATTAAGAAAACTTCTCTGGCGCCTGCGTTTTTAGCCGCATCGCAGACTGCTTTTTTTTCAACCTCGGTAACTCCGTATGGAACACCGACTATAACTCTGGGCCGGGGAGTCAGAATAAATCTTTTTTTATGGACTTTTTCTATAAAGTATTTAAGCATCTGTTCGGTAACTTCAAAGTCAGAAACAACGCCCTCAACCAAAGGCCTCACTGCGGTGATATGAGCCGGAGTTCTACCAACCATCTTCTTTGCTTCCTCTCCAATTGCTAAAATCTGACCAGTTTTTTGGTTTATAGCAACAACCGAAGGCTCATTAATGACTATTCCTCTGCCTCGTATATATACCAAGGAAGTAGCAGTCCCCAAATCAATCGCTATGTCTTCTGAAATATGAGATAGAAACTTATTTACCAGTCTATTTATCATAATGATTTCTCAAACTCTTTATAGATATCTTTAATCTTTATCAATTTGACATTGTCTTTATCCCTTTTTTTAACCTCAACGCTGTCTTTGGCTAATGTCTTTTTGCTTATCAATACCCTGTAAGGAATGCCTATTAAATCAGCTTCAGCAAACTTCTCGCCTATTGTTTTATCATCCCGGTCATCGTAAAGAACCTCTATTTTTCCTTTTATAAGGCCGTTATAAATCTTTTCAGCATAAGCCTTAACTTTTCTGTCATTTTCCAGCTGAATGAAATGAATCATAAAAGGCGCTGTTTCTTTGGGCCAAATAATTCCTTTTTTGTCATTATTAAACTCAACTATCGCAGCCATCAATCTCCCTAAACCAATACCATAGCAGCCCATTATAGGATTCTTCTTGGTTCCGTCCTTATCTATAAAAGTCAAATCAAAGAACTTGGAATATTTTGTGCCCAGTCTAAAAGTATGGCCCAGCTCAATAGAATTTGCTGGAACTAATCTACTGCCGCATTTTTGACACTTATTGTCCGTCTTAACTTTAACAACCTCTAAATTAGCCGCCCAATTGCATTTAGGACAATAAATTATCCTGTCTTCGCCTACTTCTGAAACCGCTTGAAACTCATAGGTTGTCTCTGAAGTAAAAACTCCTCCTGAAGCTTCGCTCTTTAAAGCATTGATGCCGCATCTCTTAAAAATATTCTCGTAAGACTTAATAACTCTGTCAAAAAAACTATCAAATTCATCTTTATCTTTATGAAAACTATAAAGGTCTTTCATTAAAAACTCCCGAGTTCTTAATAGACCTCCGGTAAAACGCATCTCGTTTCTGAACTTATCCTGGATTTGAAAAAGAGCTAAAGGAAGATCTTTATACGACTGAATCCTAGATAAAACTAAACTAGTTACAACCTCTTCGTGAGTTGAACCCAAAGCAAATTCCTTCTGATGTCTGTCTTTTAATTTAAAAAGCGGAGGGTCCATCTTATCCCATCTGTTTGTTTTTTCCCAGATTGATTTGGGCTGAAGAGCTGGAAGAAAAACCTCCTGGGCTCCTATTTTAGTCATCTCATAACGAATGATTCCTTCTATTTTCTTTAAGACCATAAAGCCCAAAGGAAGAAAACTGTAAATGCCCGAAGCCAGCTGGGAAACGAAATCTCCTCTTAAAAGCAGTTTATGAGAAACAATATCTGCTTCTTTGGGAGCATCTTTTAAGCTTTTATATAAAAGTTGGGATTGTTTCATATTGTTAAAATAATCTTGCTATATCTTTTATTGTTATCCAAACCATTAAGCTAATAAGCAAAATAAAGAAAAAGGAATTTATATTCTGCTCTATTTTCTGGCTTATAGGCCTTCCTTTTATCTTTTCAAGAATAAGAAGAACGGCCCAACCGCCGTCAAGCGCAGGAATGGGCATAATATTTAAAATAGCCAAAGAAATAGATATGATTGCTATAAACTGCAGAAAATAAATCAATCCAAGCCCTTCTGCCTGAACAAACAATTCAAAGATTCCGACCACTCCCCTTACTTCAACCCCCTCCGGCATGCCTTCCCCCCCCAATAAGCTTGATAAAGTAAACCACCATCCTTTTAAAATAGTCAAAGTAAGATCTCCTGTTGCAGCAAGGCCCTTAAAAGGAGCTTGATATAAAGGAGAAGACACTAAAGCAGTTCTGACAAGCCCGACACCCATCGGTCCTTCTTTATCAGGCGGAGAAACTCTGGGGACTACCGGTATATCTAAAATCTCTTTTCCTCTTTTAATCGTTAATACTATTTCTTTCCCTTTATTATCTTCAGTAATATCCTGAATTTCTTTTACCTTGTCTATACCAATCGGTTCTAAGCCTTGAGGCTTGATTTTTGTTACAATATCGCCAATCTCAAGCCCTGCTTCAAATGCAGGCGAATCTTGGGAGATATAAAGGATTTGGACTTTTGGGTCAATAATGTTTTGATTCTGGCTGTCTTCTATTACTGTCGGCATTCCTAAGATTATAACAGCAGTTAAAAGAACAAAGGCAACTATCCAAAAAGAGATCACTCCTCCTAAGATTATAAGGAATCTCTGCCAGATTGGCTTTGAGGCATAGCTTCTGGCGTCTTGGATTCTTTCTTCATGGCCGTAGATTTTAACAAAAGCGCCGAACGGAAGAAAATTCAAAGAATAAAGAGTCTCTCCTATCTTTTTGCCCCAGATTCTGGGCGGATAGCCTATGCCGAATTCTTCAACTTTTACTCCGAACTTCTTAGCTAAGATAAAATGGCCGAATTCATGAAGAATTATCAGTCCTATTAAAATAAAAAAGGAAATAATTACAGTTAAAATCATATTTATTATATTACTCTGTTATTTCTTTCTCTTTCCTGTCCCCTATCTCTTCAATCTTTTCATTGTACTGGTCAATTAATTCCTGAAGCTTGTCTTTGGCTTTAAACTTATCATCCTCCCTTATAGTCCCTGTCCTAAATCCTTCTTGAATCTCGTTCCAAGCTTTCTCGCGCCAGTGCCTTATTGTTTTTCTGACATCCTCCTGCTTTTCAGCTAAAATATGCAGAAGATTCTTCCGGTATTCTTCTGTTAAAGGAGGCAAAGAAATCCTAATTATATCTTTATCCACTATTGGGGAAACGCCCAAGCTTGAATCTGAAAGAGCTTTTTCAATGCCTTCAATGTACGATTTGTCCCAAGGATGAATAATAATAGTCTTTGGTTCTGGAACCGAGATTGCTGCTAACTGTTTTAACGGGAATTTCTGGCCGAAACAATCAACCGGCATATCTTCAATAAGCGAAGGGGAAGCCCTGCCGGTTCTTATCTTAGACACTTCTCTTTCTAAAAAACTTAGCGCTTTTTCAATCTCTGGTTTAATTTTATTTATTATTTCTTGATACATATTATATTTCCATAAGCAGCAGTTCAAAAGCTAATCTGGGGTTGGCATTGGTAGCAGTTGTTAGATAATCAGTAGACTGAATCAAAGAAATCAGCCTCTTTATTTTTTTCAGCGGATAATTTTTCATCATATCTAATTTTTGATTATCAGGCAAAAAAGATATCTTATCATTTTCAGAGCTAGAGACATTTAAAAAAAGAAGCTCCCTGAAGAATCTAAGCCAAACTTCCAAAACCTCCTTTAAATTCTCTTTCTGATTATCATCTTTGTCCTTTATTAGATTTTTAGCATATTGGAAACGAAAAGAAAAATCAGATCTTGAAATCTGTATAATGTCTGAAATGAATTTCTCATAATTATTTAATTTATTTTTGTCTTTTAAAAAACTTAAAGCTAAACCGGGCCTGCCGCACGAAAGGCTGGACAGGGAATCAGCTGAAGATGAATTAGCTCCTTTCTTAACTAAATAATCCCTTATCTCACCTTTATTTACTGAAAAGAATTTAATTTTCTGAACTCTTGAAAGAATTGTTGAAATAAGGCTTTGGGGATATTCGGTAATTAAGATTAAAACAGCATTTCCTTTAGGCTCTTCAAGCGTTTTTAGAAAGCAGTTTTGAGCCTCTTTTGTCATCAAGTGGGCCTGATCGATTATTACAGCTTTGAAAGAATTGGAATATGAATGAAGGGATAATTTTAAAATAAGGTCTCTGATTTTAGAAATCTGGATTTCTTTGCCATCTATCGGTTCATACAGCGTAAAATCAGGATAAGAGTTTCTCTCTATATCCATACAACTCCTGCAGACTCCGCAGGGCTTTAATCCAGCTCCATTTTCGCAGTTTAAGAATTTAACAAATTCAACAGCTAATTTCTTTTTTCCCAAGCCTTGTTCGCCTGAGAATAAGACAGCGTGAGGCAGTCTGTTTGAATCAGCTGCGTTTTTAAGAAATTCCCATTGTCTTTTATGACCGACAATCATAATTTATTTCTTAGACATCAGGCTCTTTTTATAAGTTTCTAAATTATCCAAGACAACTCCAGTTCCTTTGGCAACGCAAAGCAAGGGGTCTTCGGCTAAAAAGCAAGGAACGCCGGTTGACTGAGCTATTAACTCATCAATATTCCTAAGCAGAGCTCCTCCTCCAGAGACGACCATTCCTTTATCCATAATATCGGCTGAAAGCTCTGGCGGAGTTTCTCTTAAAACCATTTTAATTGCCTGAACAATCTCAACCAAACGCTCTGATATTCCTTCGCAGACTTCATTGGAAGAAATATGAATATTTTGAGGAAGGCCTGAAATTAGGTTCCTTCCCCTTATCTCCATCTCTAATTCTTTTTTTTCAGGCAGAGCGGTTCCAATTTTAACCTTAATCTCTTCAGCTGTTTGTTCTCCTACTGCCAAATTATATTTTCTTTTGATATAATCAGCGATTGCCTGGTTGATTTTGTCTCCTGCAACCCTTACTGATTGGTAATTAACTATTCCGCCCAAAGAAATAACAGCGACCTCGGAAGTGCCTCCGCCGATATCAACTATCATATGGCCGGAGCATGAATTAATGGGAATTCCAGCCCCTATTGCAGCTAAAATAGGTTCTTTGGCAATATAGACAGCTTTAGCGCCGGCTGCCATCCCTGCTTCAATTACAGCCCTTCTCTCGGTTGAGGTAATGCCTGCTGGCACGCCGATAGCCAATTCAGGCTTTAAAAAACTAAATCTTTTTATTGATTTTTTAACAAAATACCTAAGCATTGCCTCAGTCACCCTGTAATCAGCAATAACGCCGTCTTTGAGCGGCCTGTAGACCTTTATAGTATCAGGTGTTCTTCCTGTCATTTCTTTTGCTTCCTGGCCCACTGCAAGAATTTTATTTTCTGAAAGAACAACTGCGACAACCGAAGGCTCGTTTAAAACCAATCCTTTTCTTGGGATAAAAACAATAGAATTGCAGGTTCCTAAATCAATGCCTATTTTTCTTACAAACATATTTTAATTATTATTTAATACGCTTGATATCTATCCCCAATAAGCTAAGCCGTTCTTCTAACCTTTCATAGCCTCGATCAATCTGATATACATTTTCAATCACTGTTATGTCGGAAGCAATAACTCCGGCAATAACCAAAGCGGCTCCAGCTCTTAAATCTGGGCTTGGAATCTCTACCCCAAAAAGAGGAGTTGGACCGTTTATAATCGCCCGATGAGGATCGCAGAATATGATATCAGCTCCCATTTTATTCAATTCTTCCAAATACTTGAGCCGGCCTTCATAAAGCGGGTCGTGAATCAAGGTAGGACCTTGGGATTGAGTAGCTAAAACACCCAGTTCAGGCTGAAGATCTGTTTGAATCCCGGGATAAGGAAGGCTCTGGACTTTGTCCATTTTAAGCTTCTTGGAAGAGAAAACCTTAATTGAATTCGGGGATAAAACTTCAAACTTTGCTCCGAAATCCCTTATTCTTTTTAGAAAAAGCTCTAAGAATGAAAGCTGGGCATTATCTATTTTTATCTCTCCGCCTGAAGCAAGCGCAAGAACGATAAAAGTTCCCGTTTCAATCGGGTCAGGCATTATCTTATGAGTAAATCCTTTTAGTTTCTTTCTGCCCTTGATTTTAATTGTATGAGTGCCAGTTCCTTTTATTTCTGCTCCCATTTGCTCTAAGACAGATGATAACTCCTGGATTTCATAATCTGAATCTGCAATTCTTATAATCGTTTTTCTGTCTTTTAAGGAGGAGTACAAAAGAATGTTCTCGGTGGCAGTAACGCTGAATTCTTTTAGGATTATCTCTTTTGCTTTATCTTTTAAGTCCTTTTTATCAATAATAAAAGGGTTTTGATAGAATGATTTAAAATCAGGAGTTTCTTCTAAGAAATAGAATTTCTTATCAGAGGATATGCTTACCCCTGCTTGAGAAAAAGCGTCCAAGTGGGTATCAATCGGCCTGGCTCCGATAAGGCATCCGCCTGGAGGGATAGTCTTTACCTTTTTAAACCTGGCTAAAAGCGGCCCCAAAGTAAGTATAGAGCCGCGGAAACGGCCGATAATCTCATTAGGCAGGTTCTCTGGATTAATGTCTTTGGAAGTTATTTTAATCTTCCTTTTGTCAAGCCATTCAATTTCAGCGCCCAATGACTCTATTGTTTTTATCATTTTTAAAACATCTTCAATCAATGGAAGATTGTCAATAACGCAGGGTTTTTCAGTTAAAAGAGCAGCTGATAAAATGCCGAGGCTGGAATTTTTAGCCCCCATTACTTCAATAGCGCCCTTTGGAATTCTGCCTCCTTCAATTACAAATTTATCTGCCATAATTTTTCTTCTATAATCTAGTTTACTTTTTAATAATAGCCTATATCTTTCAGATTGGCAAGCAAGCGTTTTTCTGTTAAAATAAAGTAAATCCAAATATATGATTCATAGAAAAAGAGCCGTTCTTTTTTTAATTTTAGCTGTTCTATTTATTCTCACAACACCGATAGTTATCTCTTACTCTTTGGGATGGCGGATTGACTTTGAAAACTGGCGGATAATTAAACCAGGAGTTTTTTATTTAAAAGCCTGGCCCAAAAGCGCTGAGATTTATTTTAACGGACAGCTCAAGAAGAAAACTGATTTCTTTTTCGGAGCGGGGTATATAGAAAACATTCCTCCCCAAAAATACGAAATTGAAATAAAAAAAGAAGGTTTTTATGATTGGAAGAAAATATTGGAAGTAAAATCAGGAGAAGTCACTGAATTGAAAAACATTGTCTTAATACCTAAGAATCCGAACTTTAAGATTATAACGGATAAAGCTACTGATTTTTTCTTCTGTCCGGAGAAAAACTGCGTCATTTTGAAAGAAAAATCTCTGTCTGAAAACGAAAACTGGGCGTTAAAGTTCTTGGATTTAAATAAGGATATCAGAAGCCATTTAATTTCAGATTATGAAATCATGCAAAAGACTCCTGTTTTAAAATCTAAAAAGGCATCAGATATCCAAATATCCTATCTCTCTTTTTCTCAAGACTCTAAAAAGGTTCTAATAGAGATATCCTCAAACGAGCTTAAAGATTCAAAGTTCTACTACTTATTAGAAATAGATAGAAATCCTCCAAGCTTAACCTATTTGGATTATATAACCTCTGATTTAGGAGATATAATCTTTAATCCCAAAAACAATCAAAAGATATTCTCGCTCAAAGATAAGCTTCTAAGGGAAATAGACCTTAATACAAAGACAATCTCTTCTAATACATTAGAAAATATTCTCGCTTATTTCATAGACCAAAATAATTTCTATTACATTGATTCTTCTGGAGCTTTTTTCAGAAGCGATTTAGGCTTCAGCGGCAGAGAAAAAATTACCAATGACTATTTGCCGATAACTGAAAATAGTACAGCTAAGGTTTATTTTTCTCATCCCTATTTTCTGATAAAAATAGACGATATCCTTTACCTATTCAACCAAGATAAGAATTCCTTAGAAAAAATAGCTCAGCCGATTAAAGACTTTATAATCTCATCCGACCATAAGAAATTAGCCTATTTCAATGATTATGAGATTTCAATTCTTTTCCTTGAAAAAAAATACGACCAGCCCTTAAAGGAAGTTGGCGATAAATCATTTCTGACCAGGTTTTCAGAAAAAATAGATAAAGTCTTCTGGTATAACAATCATTATTTAATTTTTAATACCGGTGATAAGATAAAAATAACTGAAATTGATGATAGAGATAAAATAAATATTGTTGATTTTTCTAATTTTAAAGCTCCTGAGATATTCTGGAATAAATTAGATAAAAAGATATATATCTTAAGCGAAGGGAACTTGTATAGTTCTGAGAAATTAGTCCCTTAAGTCATAACATAACTGATCAGTAATTTCAGCAACTATTTATTCTAAACCCTCATAATCCCTTTTAATCTTTTCTTTATCTAAGCAGTAATTGTAAATCTTAACCTCATCTATTAACCCATCAAAGTAATTGTTTCCTATGAGTCCTCCTACGGTTAAGGAAGAGTTTTTATCAGTATATGAGTAATATTGGGTTAATGTTTGAGAATATGCTCCATCTATATAGATATGCCAGGTTTTATTGAGATTATCACTAACTATATCATATTTATGCCAGTTAGTGTCTATAGCAGTATCGGTGCTTCTGGTAGAGGTAAGCTTGTATCCTCCATCAGAGCTTGTAAATATGCTCCATTTATCAGTTAAAGCAGGGATATATAATGCCCACATTCTTTTATTAGCGGCATAGTCCCACATAGATATAGGATAGGAGTTAATGGCATAATCACTCTTGTTTGATTTGGCCCAGAAGCTGATAGTCATTATATCTGAATATAATGAAGGGTTGTATGGGATTTTTACATAATCATCTATTCCGTCTAATCTTATTGCTTTGCCTGATTTGCCTTCAATAAACTGGGGACTGCCGAACAATATTCCGTTATTTTCTCCTTTTGAATCTCTGACATTATCTTCGAAAGCATAATAAGAGATAAGGCCGGATTCTTCATATTCCTGTTTAATTTTATCTTCCTCTAAAGCATAACCCCATACTTTTAATTCATCAATAATGCCTTCGTAATAATAATTGAGGTTGTGCCTTGTTCCAATGAATAGGTTCTTAGCTGTAAAGTCCTTTTGAGTGTCTGACTTAACAGCAATAAGGTTGCCGTTGACATAACAGTAAACATTGTTCTGTTTCAAAACCATTACAATATGATGCCAGGTATCTGTTTTAATATTAGTATCAAAATAACTATTATCTTTGGTATCGCTTGAATAAAACTGAAGGTCTCCTGATGAACCTATGTATATTGGCTGGAACCCTTCATTGTTTTCTCTTTGATCTAAGATAAACATGCCTTTACTGCCAGATTTAGGAGACTTTACCCAAGCACTCCAGGTCATTCCGTCTATTGGATTTGAAAATAAGCTGTTTACTTTTACATAATCGTCTGTTCCGTCTAATTGAATAGCCTCTCCGCTTTTGCCTTCTGTAAATACAGGGCTTCCGTAGATAATTCCGTTATTTTGATTGCCGCTTAGATCGTCTGCATTTAATTCAAAGGAATAATAAGCTATTAAGCCGCTTATGTCTTTTGATATTAAAACTGTATTGCTTTTAGAGTCTTTAAATTCAACTATTATTCTTGCCTTTCCTTCTTTTGTATTCTCTGGCAAAACAAAATTCTGTTTTAAATCCGAATAAGGCTCCCAAGCGCTCCAGTTATCTGGCTCGTAGTTGAAATCAGAGTCATTTGAAAAACGCATCTGGGACATCTCTGAAACTCCGCTATCAGCGTATAAATCCAAATCAACAACTAAATCTCTTCTGGAATTAACTTTTACAGATAAATTACTTGGACCCAAAGTATCAATTGAAAACTCATTGCTCTCTAAATTGCATGTATTGTTTACCGGTTCTTTATCATCAGCTTTTATCCTTATCTTTAGATTTCCTTCATAGTCAGGGTAATCTGATTTTACATCCCAAGTTATGAGTTTTTTAGAGCCTGTATTTTGAAGTCCTGTGCCTTGTGTATTATTAGTTTTTTGCCAAATGATTCCAGTAAAGTATTCTAATTCTACCAAGATATTAGTCTGTTCATTGTCTTTTGAATCATATTGAACTTGAACTCTGCCAAAGCTGTCTTGAAATGCAGTGATATTTGAGATTATGGGAGCTGAATTCGCTCTTACTGGACCTGCGTCAATTACCTCTTTATCTTCATTGCCTGCCTTATCAACCATTGTCACAGCGTAATAGTAATCTAATCCATTGATGATATCATTGTCAATAAATTGATTTATTATATTGTTTTCTACAATAGAGGTGTCTATTGGAATCATCTGCGAAACATTGGTTATTTCAGAATTTGAGCGGTAGATATTAAAGTTCTTAAAATCATCAGAGTTGCCAGCTCTAAACCACTTTAAGGTTATTTCCCCATCTCCTCCATAAGCTCTTAAAGAAGTAATTTGGTCAGGCGGATAATAATCAACGATTTTTAAGATGAGGTCTTTGTCAAATATCTGGTCTGCTTTAAATTCTATCTTTTGAGAAACATCGCTGTACATTGATTTATACGCATTAAGCCAATAATGGCCCGGATATCTTGTAATTGATACTGGATTAGAATTTCCAGTGTTTAGATCATCTCCTACAAAGAAAAGGAGCGATACGTCATAGAGAAGTTCCCCATTATTGTCTTTTGGGGAAAAATTAATAGTTCCTTTATATTCGTCGGGATTATTATATGCCTTAGCATATGTCTCCATTGAATAATCTCCTCTTTGACCATCCTCATAAAGAGCGGCTACAGAAAAGTAATAGGTAGTATCGGGACTAAAGTTGGATATTACGATTGTATTGGAAGGACTGACAAGATCATAATATCCAGAATAAATTCCAGAAGACGTTCCTACGAATAAACGATAATACTTTACTGACGGATTTTTGCTGTAATTCCAGTAAACCATGATTGAATTGGGATTCTGATGCGTCTGACTGCCTAAAAAAGTTGGAGGTTCTGGTCCGTTAAAGTCTTGGTTGTCAAAAAATAATTCTACGCTCTTTTGGTTATTGTCTTTCTCAAACTCAACACCGCTATAATCTACAACAAACTCTATCCTATGGGAGCCGTATGACATATTTAAAATCTCAATCTCTAGTTCTATTTCAGAATCATGAGAAAGAATAATCTGCTCCGGCAGATATTCTCCATATTCGAGAGCGACTTCCTTTGAATCAATAATTAAATGCAGATGATGAGGCTCTGTATTAAAATTAATAGGCTCTGAATTGTAATATCCGATATTAGAAAATACAACTCTAATAGTTGCCGGCTCATTGGGATTTAATTGAGAAATATTTGCAATCTCACTGACACTAATATCTGGTTTTGCCAAGGATTGAAGAGCTTTGGCAGTAAGATAAATATCCTGATTTATGAAGTATCCGTCAATCGTCTGATTTGAAAGAATATAATTTAAGGTTTCTTGATTGTATGCGGGAGGTTGATTGTAATCTATCAATACATCATAGGCAATTGACGTAGTTTCAAGGTCAAACCAAGTTCCATCAGGGCTTTGGGTGTTTTTAAGATAATTTATGCCTAAATCTATCTTTGTCTTAATTATTATATCCCCTCCTGATATTCCTGATACAGAATAGTTCTTGTATGGCTTTAAAGCGTCTAACACCAAAGCTGTGGTTTTAATATCGCTTAAGCCTCCTCTTATCTTGGGCCAGCCTCCGTCGGGATTCTGGGATGTTAAAATATAGATTAAAACTGATTTTAAGGTATATATTGGGTCGTTTCCTGGATCAACGTAATTGGTCGAACTTATCATCTTTAATACCTTTGAAGTAGTTATGATATCGCTATGATAATCTTTTTTAAAGCCGAAGCCATTATCACTTTCATTGATTTGGCTTGCTAAAAAGCTTGATAAAAAGCTTGTATCCTGACCTGCTTGGGATAAAATAGTTGTTTTTTCAGCTAAATAATCATTGTTTTCAGGATAGGTTAAATTTAACCAGTCTATTCCTTTTACATATTCAGTGGAGCTACCTTCTCCTTCTATCTTTTTAAGATAAGTTAAAACAGATAATGTATCTATTGTCTCTGTCTTTGCTCCTTTATTCCAAGAACCTGAGACATCTTGGCTTCTTTTAAGCCAATTAGTTCCTGTATATACTGGATCTGACGGCCCTGTATTTAAAATTCTAAATTCAGGACTATCTTCTAATCCTGCTTCTTTATCTAATTTTGAGTCTGTTTTGACAGATTTAATCTTTACTTTGATATTATCTTTTTGTTCTTTGTTAAAAGGATAAGGAACTATTTCCAAGCCAGATGGCAAATCCTTAATATCTTTTATGTCTTTGAAATCTAGATATATTATCTCGGAAGGGTTTTCTTCAGGCATAAAAGGGGTAGTTTCTTCTGCTAAAATCCTAACTCCAAAACCGGTGAGCATAGAACTAACCACTATAATGGATGCTATGGGTTTTATTAAATGATTATTCATTGTTTTAACTAAAACTCAATCTTTTCTGATTTTTATTCTGTTATTTTTTCTTCTTTAAAAAGGTAATATTCTTTTTTTTCTGAATTCCACTTGTAGATTAGTTTTTCTTTTCCAGGAGGATTTAATTCTATACCTGATTTTTTATATATATATTTTTCTACAATAATATTAGGGTAATCTCCATCCGATTTTTCAAAAGCATAAGTTGTATCTTGGTTTTCCTTATCTTCTTCAAGTAATCTGCCATAGTTATCCATATTAATATGAATAACTTGTTGCCAAATTACTTTAAATTTATTTTCTTGCCATTGTAAAATAACATGTTTTATTTTATCTAACCCAAGAAAATCGTCTACTCGAAAAGTGATTTTAATTTCTTTTACATTGTCATTATTAATATCTAATAGGTCAGCATTTTTTATTTTTATATCCGATAGAAATAAATTACTTTCTAATGATTTAAATTCTTGTTCGTTTAGAATAATATATTTTTCCTTTTCTTTCTTTAAAATATTAATATAAAATCTAGATCGACAAGCAGTACAAGTGTCTCCATTAAATATAAGTGATGTTAAGGCTATAATTTCATTCTCCCCGTTTTCATATAAATCCATATTTAGTAATTTAATATCTACTCTTTTTTCTTTAATTGGAGAATTATCTATTATACTATACTCTATTTTATCGTTACTATATATCTTATACTGATTTTTTTGTATATAATTAATATTACTATTATCTCTAAAAACCTGTTTTAAAACAGCTATCTCCCTTTGCCTATTCTCTTCTTGTTCTATCGGCCATCCAGGAATTATTGATTCTTCTTGTATCTTTCTAAGAAAATACAAACTAATAAATATCATAATTATTCCGACTAGAACTAAAAATAAAATTGAAATTTTAGGTTTAATATTTATCATATTTTTATTGTTAATTAATTATTTTAACTAATAGATTATTCTATTATTCCTCCGAGATCGTTTATTCCAAAAAAATTATTATAAATAGTATATACGAGTCTTCCTCCTTCATAAATATGAGGCGTAAATTTATACAAGGAGAAAGTAGCGGCGTTTAATACTTTTATAGGTTGCCAATTATCTGTAGTAGTTTCATTGATATCAATTTTAAGCAGGTAATCAAAGTCACTAGCTTTATCATACCACCTCCTTAAAAATTCTTGAGAACCCAAAACCATTTGCGTAATAAATCCTTTATATCTTGCATAAACTATATCTTCTGTATAACCGGCGTTAATAGCCCAATCTATCCATTCCTGTTCAGGACTTATAGAACGAGGCCCTATTATTAATCCTTGCTCGGTTTGCATCTTAGCTAATAAAATCTTGGGATTAATTCCTCCTAAATCCGCCCCTTTTTTAATCCAATAAGCTACTTTATGACCATCAAATACTCTTTTTGAAATATGATTGGGATTATTCCCTCCTTTTTCATCTAAAAATGATTGAATTTCTTGTTCAGTCATGGAATTATTATTGAAAGCCGTATTTTTAATGATGAATTTTGGATTAAAATCTTCAGATATTTTTATTGGATCATCACCACCATCATCGGGAATACGTTCAATAATCACCACCTCCACCACCTTATCCGTCCCATAACCTGTCTTTAAACCAAGCTCCCCTATTGCATATAATGAGGTATCAAGAACACCTTGTTCGTACCAGTTATAACAAGCCTCATTGTCATTTCCTTCATAATGAATATTAAAATATATCTTATCTCCTTGGGTAAAGACTTGTCCTTGAGTTGGAGAGATAATTTCTGCTGTTAGATTAGATAAACGTTCTGCAAAGAATTTCATCATAACTGTAGCAAAGTTCTCTACCGTATACCCACCATTTAACCCTTCTCCTATGATGTATCCTCCTTCTGATGTATTGGGGTTAATATCTATATATACCATTCCTTGAAAGCTATGATAGGTTATCTTTTTATCAGGGGTATAGATGACGTTTCCTTTATCTATGGATGTCTTAAACTTGTTCTTTAATTCTTGAGATATATCTAAGGTATCTATGATATATCTGTTGTCTTTGGTAATCTTTACTACATTTGTATCAGGTATATTCCCTTGATTAATCAATCTTAATCCTTTAACAGTAGATATAGATTCAATATCATAATCATCTTCAAAGATAGATGATTCATTTAAAGAGGATTCTAAGCCAAATAAGCATAGGAATCTTTTCTTGTTCTTGTTTATCTCTGTAAAATGAGAATAGTAGTTAATCTTGGCTGAAGAATCTATCCTTAATCCTTTCCAGTTAAAGCTGTAAGGCTCATTATTCTGGTAATTTATCTCTATTCCATTAAAGACTATGGCCCTTACAGCTGAATTTACAAATCCAGCCCCCAATGTTTGAGATAATTCATTATGAGAGCTTTCTAACCTGTATAAATAATCTAAGGCTGTTCTGTACAGCTTTTGAGACGAAATAAATTCATTGGTTTGAGTATCTTGACTTGGCCTTGTCTCTGGCAGAATTATTCTATCGGTGTTAATAGCTATAGCTTCAGTATTTCCTGAGACAGCTTCTTTTTCTATTTTATCCTCTTCATAATCTATTATTACATTATTTTCTTTTTTAGGCATCAGAAATCTCATTGATAACGTCTCTTTTTCTCCTAAACTTATTGGGTTTCCTACTGCTTTAATCTCTCCATTTATCTTAACCGACGGCTTAACGTTAACTATTGATAAGGGAATAATATCATAGATAGAATCATAAAGGTCTATTACATCTTGGTCTTGCTGGGTGGCTGCTGGATAATCAATGATTATCTGCTTATTGGCAATATTATCTACATTAGTTGTATAGCTTAATAATTCTTGATTGTTATTTATTAATTTAAATTCTATCTTATGCTTTAAATTATCTGGTATTTGAGAATATTCTGAGATATTTTCTATTATCTCGTAAGGCAGGGTATTTGGGATAAACTCCAGATTCTCCTTATTCTTGTATGATTTGGTTAAAATATCCTCATAAGTTAAATCAGGATGGTTAGCTGTTAAATAGAATGTTATCTCTTGTTTGTATGCCCCTATTGGTTTTAAATTGTTGTAATCACCTTTAAGGTATTTCTCATAGAATACACTCTCATTGAAATTCATCTCATCAATTATATCTATTAATTGAGAGTGATAAGTTGTTTTTAGACTTGGATCCATCGAAACCCAGGTTTTATCTTTATCAGTCTGATTTATTCCTCTTGAGTAATCATAGGTTAGGTATGCTTCTATGTAGATATGGTCTAAAACAAAGAATAAAGGATTTCCGTTTAAGTCTGTATATAGGGTATAAGGGATATGGGTGTTAGATAGTATTTTAGCAGCTGATATTGGGTCATCTATACCTAATAGATTCATTGTATCATTTAGGCTTAATTTAACTCGAGTATATTTGTATTTAGCTGGATAGCCAGAGTATCTTAATAAGGCTATTAAGAGAGATGCCTGGTCAAAGTCATTCCCAGCTTTCTCTATCAATGTTGAATCTGAACCTTTCTTCAGACCGTAATAAGGGACATAATCTATGTTGCTTCTTACATAGTTTAGGATAGTTAAAGGGTCTTTATCCAAAGAATCTGCCAAATCCTTAATGCTTTGAGTAAATTGTATCTCTTCTGTTTCTGATAGATATTCAGAAGGTATGGTTTCTATGTTTTGGGATACAAAAAAAGGCGATAAGATATTCTCCAACTCGCCTGATTGAGTTTCATTTAGCTTGATATCCCCTATCTTTAAACTATTGCTTAGAATCTTTAAATCAGAAATCTGTCTTTTAATTACTTTTTCGTCATTGTTCGCTTTAAAAGGATAAGGATTTAAAGGTATCTCAGAGATTAAATCCTGATTAATGCCTATAATAGAAGACATTTCTCCTTCATAGTCTTTTAAATCTTTAGCTTTATCTAAATTATCCACTATCTCCCCTATATCTGACTGGTATTTATTTAGATAGTTGTCTAACCTGGCTATGATAATGGGATTGATATTATTGTTTTCTAAATACTCTTTTGTATCTAATAAGTCTTGTATTATTTTCTCGTAATTATCTTTTAACTCTTTTGATTTTAATTTAAGCTTATCTAGGTTCTTTTCTTTAACTAATATCTCTAATTCTTTAAAGTTCTGAGATATATTTATACCGTTGTTCTTTTTCTCTGCCACAACTTGTTCAATCCTTTGCTCTTTTATTGCTTTTAATGCAGTTATGCCGTAGAGAAAAACAATCAAAATCCCTATAATTAGAAGGGAAAGGAATAATAACCTTTTAATACTGATAAAACTGCTATGGCTTATCATAGCTATATAATACAATAAATGTTAAATAATTGCAAGAGTTTTACCGCTTTACGTCTAAACTCTCCTGAAAGAGAAAAACCAAGCTCTTAGCGCAGATAATAATGATTAAGCCGATTAATGTGTAGAGAATAAGCTTTTTAGCAGTTATAATCTTTTCCGGGTCGCCCATAGAAGTAATAAAGCAATAACCCGCTGTAATTATTATTATCGGGGCAATCCCGAAAGCGAGAATAATCAGGAAATTAATAAGCCTGTCTATTACGCAAAAGATATTATCGCATTCCAAAGGATTTGTGGGATTTTCAAGCGGACTTAATAAATCAATCCCTTCAGCTGTTAAAGGGTTGATTAATAGGATTATTAAGGAAAGAGAGAATAGGAGTGTTTTGTTTGGCATAATTGTTATTCTTTTAACCTCTCTTTAATTATCTTAACCAATAGAGTAGGAGTATATTCTGTTTTAGTAAGATAGTTCTCTGATTTTAAGTCATAACCTAATTCTTGAAGCTGTCTTTGGGTATAATTGGTT
>JAQTZP010000005.1 GCA_028687715.1 Minisyncoccota bacterium | reverse complement strand
AAAGCCATTCTCGATTATGTCCGAGGTCCAGCCAAGGCAAGAGATGACGATGATTTTTACGATCCGGACGAGGATAAACGAAGTAAGGATCAAATCTCAGCGATACTTGAAAGTGCCAAGAAAAGACGGTTAGACAAACCTGTGGGCAACCAAGCTTAGCTTGTTCCAAAAATTAGCGTATGTTGTGTCTTGAGACCAAAGGTCGCATTCGAACCAAATAAAATTAAGCAAATATGACTATGACAATAAACAATGAACTGCCGAAAGCCGTGGGATATGCCAGAGTATCCTCCAAAGACCAAGAGGATACCGGTTACTCCTTACCGGCCCAAGAAAAACTCCTTCGTGATTATGCCGATAGGAACGGCTACGAGCTCACGAAGGTTTTTGCTATCCAAGAATCGGCGGCCGGCAAAGTCCAAAGAAAAATATTCCACGAGATGATGGAATTCGTGGCCAAATCCAAAATCAGCACTGTCTTCGTGGAGACGACCGATCGATTAACCAGAAACTTTGCCGACGTGCCGGTAATCGATAACTGGATACTGGATAACGAGGAACACAAAATTCATCTCGTAAAAGAAAATTGCACGCTTCACAAAGATTCCAAGTCGCACGAATGGTTTATGTGGCGAGTTAAAGTTGCGACAGCTGAATATTACATCCGTTTACTTTCCGAAAATGTAAAGAAAGGACAGAAAGAAAAACTATCGCAAGGCTGGCTTCCGACCAAGCCACCGCTCGGATATAAAACGATCGGCGACAAGGGCCATAAGATACACGTACCAGACGATGAAAAAGCACCGCTTATAAAAAAGATGTTCGAGTTGTATGCCTCCGGCCAACATTCAACCAAAACCCTCTGCCAAGAAATGTATAACCGTGGCCTCCGGTCCCGAACAGGCCATAAAGTGAGTCATGCCAGAATCCATCAGCTGATCGGCGATCCGTTTTATTACGGTATGAACCGCTGGAAAAATCAGATCACCAAAGGCAACCACGAACCACTTATAACCAAAGAGCTATTCCAGCAGGTCCAAGAGAAACTGCATAGCTATGGTCAGCCGAGGACTCGCAAACATAATTCGCTCTTTAAGGGCGTATTCCATTGCAGTGAATGTGGAGGAACGATTACATGGGAGATACAAAAAGGCCACTGGTATGGCCATTGCAACCATTATAAGAACTGCTCGCAAAAGGACTGGGTCAAGCAAGAAAACATCGATATCCAAATAGCTGACACTATCATCGCCGTAACCCACAAAGATGAGCGGGTCGAACGCATGCTGTCGTGGATTCAAGAAGCTTTAAAAGAAGGCCACGCCGATGAAATCGCCTTTAGAGAAAAAGCTTCGGCCGAACTGGAACGGCAATACCAGACCGCCACCCAAAGAATAGACAAGCTTTATGACGATAAGATCGACGGCCGGATCAGTGCCGAGTTTTACGACAAGAAACTCCAGCAATATAAGCAAGAACAAACCAACGTGCTGGATAGTTTAAACCGACACCGCAATGCCAATCTGAAATATTTTGAAATGGGAGTATCGATTCTTGAAGTCGCAAAACAAGCCCGGACGATTTATTTAAACCCAAGACGGACAGTCGAACAGAAACGCATGCTACTCTCGCTTATTTTTTCGAACCCGAGGATAAATGGCAAGAATGTCGAGATTTCATACCAGAAACCTTACCAATTTATCTACAATACAGTCGTTGAAGTCCTTTCCGAGAAAAATACCAATAAAAATACTTTCGAACCGCCGAAAGAGCCCGTGGATAAAGAGAAAAGCAGAGCTTTTGGCTCTGCTCATCCCATATGGCTCCCGAGCCCGCAGTTTATGCAAACCTTAGAAGATTGGATGTATATTGCCTCGCTTAAAGAGAAAATGAACCTGATTAAAGCCACCCGCCGCGAACTTGCCCTATTACAATAAAAACTCCCAACTAAGGGGAGTTCTTATTTTCGACCATTTACTAATCCTTGACTTTAATCTTCACTTTTTTCTCACTGGCCTCTGTTTTAATCTTGGGCATAACAATCTTTAGCACGCCTTTTTCATAGGTGGCATCAATCCCATCTTCCTTGACTTCGGCTGGTAATCTTACTGCTCTTTCAAATGAACCCTTTCGAATCTCTTTACGCCAATATCCCTTCTTTTTCTCTTCGGTCTTTTCTTCAGAGGCGCCGCTTATTCGTAAAGCTCCGTTTTTTACCGAAACATCAATCTTCTCAGGATCAACGCCGGGCAAATTTACCTCAGCAATCACATCTTTATCTGTCTCATACACATCCATTACAGGTCCCTGCTGGAATTTTGGCAATACTGGCAAAAACCAATCTTCATCAGAGAAAAAACGGTCAAAATCGTCAAATGGTCTCCAAGGAATAAGTGACATAATGGTTTTTTATTAATATTACTTATTTAATATTCTACTCGACCTTGTAGAATATTTTTGAATTACATTCCTTCCGGCGCTTTTTCAAGCGTCACTTTCACCTCTTTCTCGTTGCCTTTGCTCAAAACTTTAAGCGTAATAGTGTCGCCTACTTTTTTCTGCCGAATCAAAAGAGCAAGCGATTTTTTATTATCAAGCTTAACACCATCAACCTCAAGAATAATATCATTTTCTACAAGACCCGCTTTGTCAGCCGGAGAACCGGGTATTATTGCCAAATCTTCTGCGGTTTCTCCGCGGACAATAAGCGCGCCGTAGTCAACTGATAGATTATTTTTCTTTTTTAAACTTTCGGTTACCTGAATATAGCGCACACCAAGATAGGGCCGGACAATCTCACCGTGCTCTTTAACAGAATCAACGATGCTTTTTACAGTGTTGCTTGGCAGGGCAAAACCAATATTTTCCGCCCCCCTTTGAACCGCTACATTAACGCCGACAACCTTACCGGCTATATCCAAAAGCGGCCCGCCTGAATTACCAGGATTAATAGCCGCGTCAGTTTGAATAACGCCCTCCAATAATTCCGACCTTCCTGAAAAATCTCCAGCAACAATTGAGCGAGAGAGACCCGAAATAACACCAACCGAAACAGAATTACGGAATTCTGCTAAGGCATTACCTATAGCGATAACAGTCTGGCCGGGTTTTAAAAGGTCAGAATCACCAAATTCCAAATAGGAAAAATCATTGCCCTTAACTTTAAGGATTGCTATATCCAGGGCTGAATCCTTTGCTAAAACCTTTGCCTCATATTTTTCACCGTCATTAGTAAGCACCGTATATTCCGCTTTATCGTCGTCAACCACATGCCGATTAGTTACTACAAAGCCCTCTGATGATACAAAAAATCCAGAACCACCGCCTATTTCTTTCTTTTCAGTTCCTTTTTCTCTATATTGAGGAATACGAAAACCAAAACCATCACCGCCGAAAAAATCATTGAAAAAATCGTCGCCAAAAGGATTAAAATTTTCATAGTATTGCTCAATAATCGGCACATCTTTAGTGATGACAATGGAAATAACAGCCGGGTTAGATTTTTCAACAATATCAATGATGCGTGATTCTTCCGCAACGGCATTACGCGATATTATTCCATATTGCTCGCCTTCAATTGCGCCGCCACTGCTTAAAAATGAAAATAAATTCTCTTGTAAGGAATCTTTATTTACGACAACAAAAACTCCCAAAAGAGCGATTATAATAATAAGTGTAACTATGCTCGTTAAAACACTGGTTATAATAACAGTTCTATTCTTTTTGATGATTGATTTTATGTTTTCATTCATATCTACTAACATTTTAAAAAACTTTATATTTTTTTGTCAAGTTTTTAATAAATAAACCCCGTTAAAAATAAATTATTTCTAACGGAAATAAACCTGATCAAAGCCACCCGCCGCGAATACGCCCTAAGGCCGTAATTGCCCTTCTTTGTTCCGAATTTGTCCGTTTGGCAAGCAATTAAGAGGAAGCGAGAGGTTTGCCCATTTACTCAATACAACAATCAATTACTTTTTTGACTAATTCTCCCAGTTTGCCCATAAATCCTTTTTTCTCTTTGTCATGCCTATTTAAGGCATTCTCATCTATTTTCTTAATATCTTCCGTTTTTATCAGCTTCATATTCAGTCCCCAGAAAAGAGAATAAAGATTATATGCTTTGCTGAACAGATCGTATGCCTCGTCTTTTTTGCCCATGCCCAATTGTTTTGTGCCGACTTCCATCAAGCGCATTGAAGCGGCTAAAAGATGTTTTGAAATACACCAAACCTCGCCTTCATATTCTTTGATGATTTTTTTGAGTAATTCCTTACGCATTGAGCGTGCTTCGTTCAACAAATCATAATACTCGGTTTTTCCTGTTTTAGCTCCTGTAAAAAAGAAGTGCTCTTCAATACTTACCAGATTCATTATGGCCAAACTTAAATCTTGGTCAGAGGATAAATCCATTTTATCCTGTTTCTTCATCTCATCCACTTTTTGAATAAATTCGTCAAGATTTTTTATCGGGCTTTGATTGTTTTCCATATGATTATTTAGTTAAAAAATAAAATATAATGCTTAATAAAATTAAAGGGCTGACGGGCATAACGACTTTTTGAAATGGAAAATATGCCCTGCCCTGATTTTTTTCTTTAAGATAATAATACCAGCTGGCGCCGAACCAAAAAGCAATACTTCCAACAATAATGCCCAATAAGAGTTTATCAATTACTCCGCAGGCACACAGCGTATTTAAGGGATTGCCCATAATTCCCATAAAATAAAGAGGGACGACAATTAAAGAATAATAGCCCAAAATAGTGATAATTGTCCTTCCTCTGAATTTGATATTCTTTTTATCAAACCAGCTTAAAGTCCAGGTTATTATAGAAACAGTTAAACCTCCGATCCAAAGTCCTGTTATAGAATCATCAATGCCCAGCCAGCGGGACAAACCAACTCCCGCCCCAACCGCAATGGTGCAAATAGGACAAACCGCCAGGGCTTTTTCAGTAAAAGCAATAAATATTCCGAAAAGTGCCGCCAGACAGAGAAATATTTTTTTCATGCTAATTTTCATTGGTTTTTTGATTAAAGAAACTTATTATCTCCTGATCACCGACATAACATTTTGATCCATCCCACAAAAATGGGACTCCGATGTAATCAGTGGGAATGCCGCATATTTTTGCTTTTGCCGCAAGTTCGTCCGCATTTTTCCTGTTGTTATAAACCTCTTTTTCCTCAAAAGACAATCCCTCTTTTATATTATTGCTTTTAATATAATCCTCTACAATGGCGCAATGCGGACAGCCGTCGCCGTAAAAAAGAATGATTTGGCTTTCTGATTGGTTTTCCGTTATTGTCGTTTCGTTCGTTGGAGTTTGATTTTTATTTTTCTCTTGCGAAAGCGCAAAAAATGAAAAAATCAAAACGGCGATAAATAAAATTGTCGGGATAAGAACTTTTTTATTCATTGGAATTAAAATTTAATTCGTCTTTTTTGCTTTCTAATTCAACCTTAATTTTTGATAAAATATTATATTCTTTAATAATTTTTTGCGCTTTTTCTCTGGTAGAATCATTCTCGGCAAAAGTTATAGCTTTCATTGGGCATAAATTAGCACAAGTTTGGCAAGCCACCATGCAATTGGTCGGATTAGCCACTTTTGATTTTCTGTTTTCGTAATCAAATTTATATACGCCTCGTCCACAGGTAGTGGCGCACATCCCACAACCGATGCATTTTGATTCATCTATTACGGGGCGCCAGTCGATTTTATCGCGATCAATGCCGTGAAATTTTGTGAATTTTGGATCTTGTTTTTGTTGTTTGTTCATTGTTTTTATAATTAAATTAATTATTTAATAATTTTTGGACTTTCGCTCTGTCTTGAATTCCAAGAACGACTAAATTCTTTATCGCTTTTATGCCCCTTATTTCGTCTTTTTTCATGTAAATGCTTTGGTTTTTTGTTAAAGTGAATTGTCCGTTGATGTCGGTAAAAATTCCCTTGCCCTCAAGCACGGTCAAAAGCACGCTATAATCTTCGGGATGCGGCGGTATTTCCACGCCCGATTTCAAGCAGATTAAAGCGGCGTGAAAACCTTTAGTGTTAAGAAAATGCTTTTTGACGGGCTTTTCGTCCGAAAAAATTATTTTTTTATTTAGATCATAGTTTTTCATAGTTTTGTTAATTAATATTAATCAAAAATTTTACAAGATATTGCGTGTAATAAACGCCTGCTCCGATAAAAATTGTCGCCACAGAATAACGCATAATTTTTTCAATTTTTTGCATAATTTTGAAAACTTGTCCGAGTTTTTGAACCGCGAAAGCGATTATGAAAGAAAATAAAATCACCGGCAGTCCGGTGCCAAAAGCGAAAATCGGCGGCAAAATTAAACTCTCGGTAGATTTTAAAACCAAAGGAATAAGCGCGCCAAAAAATAAAACCCCGCTGTAAGGACAAAAGGCCAAAGCAAAAAGCATTCCCAAGAGAAAAGAACCGATAAATCCTTTTTGCGACAGCCAAATTTTTATTTTTTCGGTTTTTTCTCCACCCTTGCCGAAATTTATTTTAATTATGCCAAACATTATCAAACCGATAATTATTAAAACCGGGCCCAAAATTTTGTCACCCCAGCCTTGAAAAATTCTGGAAATTTGGAAAGATGACAAGCCGAAATAAATCAAAAAGGCTAAAATCGTATAACTTGCCCCTCGCCCAAGCGTGTAAAAAATACCGTTTAGCAAAGTATGCTTGGCGGTTTTTATTTCTTTAGAAATATAGGCAATAGCAGTGATGTTGGTGGCCAAAGGACAAGGACTAATCGAAGTAAGCATGCCCAGAAGAAAAGCGGTTAAAATCGGGATATTGTAATTGTCTATCAAAGCGTTTATTAAATCCATCATATTATCTGCCTAAAAGTTTATTGAGCTTATTTTCAAAATAACTAATAAACTGGTTTTCATTGGTAACCAAACGCCAGACCGTAACATCTTCCTCAATCTTGTCTTTTCCATCAGTAATGGCGTTTACAAAAAGCGACGATCCTCTGGCTTGATATTTCATAACCATATCTTTATTTTCCAGTAATTCGCCGTTAATGTTTCTAAAAACAATAGTTCCGTTTTTATATTCTTCTGGAAATTTTTCTTTAATTGTTTTCAGAGCATATTCGCCGACCGTAATGCATGACCAACACTGGTGCGTCCCGTGAAAATGAACCACTTCAATCTTTCCCGCTGATTGTTTCTCCTCGTTCTTTTTATTTTCTGAAACCAGATTATTTGAAATCTGCGCCGTTGACGGCTGGTCATTGCTTTTGAAAATAAAGGCTGAAAGTCCGACAGCGACCGCGATAATTAAAATTACGATGATTGGTTTTTTCATAATTTGCTTAAAATAATTTACCGAATATTAACCCTGCGACCGTTGAATAAAATATAACCAGCAGGACATAGACCGCTGTTTTTTTATTTCCTAAAACCTTTCTGATAACCAACATATTGGGCAAGCTTAGAGAAGGCCCGGCCAAAAGCAATGCCAAGGCTGGCCCTTGACTCATGCCTTTAGCTATCAATGCCTGCAAAATGGGAATCTCGGTAAGGGTGGAAAAATACATGAATGCCCCGAAAACAGCGGAAATAAGGTTGCCAAAAACCGAATTTGAGCCGACGATTCTCTGGATTAATTCTTGAGGCAAAAAGGGCATAATAAAGCCGGCCACAAACACGCCGACAAACAAGACTGGCAACAGCATTTTGGTAAAAGACCAGGTTTCTTTAAGCCATTCTTTGGTTGTTTCTTGCTTAAACTTGAAAATAGCCAGTCCGGCAGTAACTAACGCTAACAGAATCATAAGCGAATATTTGATGGTCTGGTTTATTTGCAGGCCGTTAACCACCAAAATTCCAACCATAGCCAAGAAGAAAACAACTAAAACTTTCTTGCCTATTTTTACCTCTTGATATTCTTCCGTAAACAATCCGCCTTGCTCAACTTTTTCCCTGAATATGGCCTGTATAGAAAGGCCGACCAATATTGAAAGGAAAACAGCTGAAATAACCCTTGCCAGACCAATCTTTACTCCCAGAACAGACATAGTTAAAAATATAGCGGCGATATTTATAGCCGGACCGGAAAACAAAAAAGTGATGGCCGGACCAAGCCCGGCTCCTCTTTTTCTGATGCCGGCAAACAACGGCAAAATTGTACAGGAACAAACCGCTAAAATTGAACCGGAAACAGAAGCCAAAGAATAAGAAACTATCTTTTTAGCCTGACCGCCCAAATAACGCAGAATAAAGTCTTTTTTTACAAATACCGATATTGCACCAGCTATAAAAAAGGCGGGTACCAGACAAGTTAAGACATGCTGACGGGCGTATTCGTTCAAAAGCTTGAACCCTGACAGAATAGCGCCAGTAAACAGGGCCGAATCCATCGGCATGAAGTAGAACAACAAAAACAGACCAACAAGAAAAATAAAGATATTGATTTCTTTTTTCATAGACCTATTTAAGCCAGCTTTTTATTTCTTCAACATCGGGAATTCTGCCAGATGCCTTGATTTGGTCATCTACTGCCAAAGCTGGTGTGGACATTACTCCCATTTCTACGATTTTATTTATGTCGTAAATATGTTCAACTTGAATATCTTTCAATCCCAATTCTTCCACCGCTTTCTTGACATTCTGCTCCAACTTCTGGCAATTAGGGCAGCCAGAGCCCAAAATTTTGATAGTCATATTTTTATTGATTACTTAATAAAATGAGACATTAAAGAATTAAATTTTTTAATGCTCTTTTTGTTTAAGAAATAAAAAACTTTCGTGCCTTCTTTTCTTGAGCCGATTAAGCCGAAATCCTTTAATACTTTAAGATGATGGGAAATCAAATTCTGGGGCAAATCCAAAAATTGCCATATCTCGCAAACGCATTTTTCTTGCTTTCGTAGGATGCATAAAATCTTTAACCGATTCGGCTCGGCAATTACTTTTAAAAATTCAGTCGT
Source organism: Minisyncoccota bacterium (assembly GCA_028687715.1). GTDB lineage: Bacteria > Patescibacteriota > Minisyncoccia > Minisyncoccales > GWA2-38-27 > JAQTZP01. The sequence continues at coordinate 37,904 of JAQTZP010000005.1, read as the reverse complement.
CTGGTCAAGATTGTTTTTAGATTTTTTTGTTTTACAGCAATCAAATTTCATAAAGTTCTCCACCTGTCTGCCGACAGGCAGGCAAATATCAATCTATATTGATATTATAGACAAAATAAAAACGGGTGTCAATTATCTTCAATAATTAAAGCCACCCGCCGCGAACTTGCCTGCCGATAGGCAGGGACGCCCTCCGGCCGTAAAACCCTGTCACTCCTCAATTTTTGTTCTTTTCCACCGCTTTGCTCCGAAAAACCCAAAGAAACCAAAGAAGCCGTAAAATCCAGGCGTAGCAACTAACCCGAGCAGTCCCAACAATCCTAAAAATCCGAGTTTCCACAAATCTTTTGGCTCTCCTTTTCTGAAATAAGAAATGGTGCTGTAAATGACGAAAACAACAAAAGAAATAGCTAAAACAAAAGTTAAGATAAAAAATACCACTTCTTCAGTTTTGAAAAAACCATAAAAAGCATTATGCAAAATAACCGAGAGAATGCTCAACCCGACTAAGATATAAATTATCTTTGTTTGTTTCTCCATACTAATTTTATTTTATCACATATCAGGGCTATAATACCATTTCATATTCGGGTCTTTGAGTTTTTTCTCAATGCCAACTAAACACTCATCGCACCCTTCCGGGCAGGTATCACATCCGTTTATACAAACCATGCAGGGATTCTCTACTGCCGTAGATTCGGGATACAATATCTTGCCCCAGAAGGTCACATAGTAGCCGCCCTCGCAACTTGCCACCCACCTGCCAAATGGCGCCCACATCACATTATAATCGCAAATCATCTCGCCAGTGTATTTATCAATCGTGCCGTCAATCTCAGCTCTTTCTTCAAACACCTTATTGTGCAAGCTCTGATTATCCAGCCACGGCGCCCGCGCAAATATAACAATGATGGCAGTTATTGTTGCAATTATAATGAGTTTTTTATTTCTGGTCATAAATTTTGGCTTGCTCTTTTTAATCAACGGGACGACAAAACCTTTCTTTGACTATTTTTATAATCCTATCAAGCTCATCTTTATCTACATTTTTAAGATCGTTTTCATCAACAAATTTTACCCACTCATCATTACGGGGAGTAAAAAATCGTATCTCATCTACCGAATATGCGCTCTCGTCGGGCTTTAACACCTCCATTCTTCCACCGGCCCACCCTTTATATTTAGAATCCTGAATAATCTCCTCAATAAACGAAATCGTATATTCCTTATCTCTTTTCTTTTCAGAATCAATAATTTTCTCTACCTGCTCATCGGTAATTTTTGAACCAGAAAGCCGCATTGAGGCACCGGTGCTTTCAATTAATGTTTTTCTCTTTTGCTCCTTCCAAAAGTCGGTATTAAACCGATTACCAGAAGGACGCTTTTTTACTTTTTCCTTTGCCATGTTTTGGATATATTAACTATGTCCAATTATAGCCAATCCGCTATATCCATTATAACGAATTGTAGCGGATTTAACTCCTATACCCCGGGGCAAATGATTGGGGTATAATAAAGGAATAATTCCCTAAAAGCTGACGAGGAACGGGATAGAATTACTTCTTGTGCTTCGTTCTATCTACGAGAACAAAGGTTTTTGCTCTCTGATGATAAGGAGGCACCCGATCGCCCTTTGACAGGGTGATTTCTTGTTTGGTGCCTGCAGGCTGGTATTGACCAGATACAGGCGCCTTCTCTCCCGTATGAGTAGTAATTTTCTTGCTCATAATCTTACTCTCGCTATTTAACTAATATGCAGGGGCCGTCGACCTTTAACTCTCAACCCCCACGACAGACGCCGGAAGCATCTATCGAGGGGGAGTTAAAGGCGACTTAGCCTGATACAGAAAAATGGGCGGGAGTTTCTCCTCGCCAGCTTTTAAGGAACTTTTATTTTCACATTCATTCATCTTTCAGCTATATTAACTATATCCAATTACAGCCAATTAATAAAGTTAATTTGCGTTTTGGTTTAAACCGACGGGTTTCTTTTTTCTAAAAAATATGATAATCTTCTTGGTAGAAGCCTGTGCTTTAAGTCTTATGCCGGACAACCTCACAAAAGAACAAAGAAGTCTATGTATGTCGCACATTAGAAGCAGATGGACTTCGGCCGAGAAAAAACTTCACAACTTCTTAAAGGGTTCAAAAATAAAGCATAAGATGCATCCAAAAATCAGCGGCAGTCCCGATGTAATTCTCCCTAAATACAAAAAAGCTGTTTTTATTCAAGGGTGCTTCTGGCACAAATGCCCCTCCTGTTATAAAGAACCAAAAAGCAGAAAGAAATATTGGCTCCCTAAGATAGAACGGAATATTCAAAGAGATAGAAAAAACGAAAAAATACTCAAGAAAAATGGATGGAAAATAGTAAAAATATGGGAGCACGAACTGAAGAAGAATAAAAACAGGCTTTCGGATTTTTTCAGCAAAAAGCTTTTATGAAAAACAAAGAATATTTATCTAAAAAGGAGGCTGTAGAATTTACAGGTCTCGATGAAAAAACCTTCATTAATTATTTCAAAAATGCGGGTGAATTTTCGTCTCTAAAAAGAGAGGGCGGCAGAGGAAGATTTTTATTTGATAAAGAAAGTTTGAAGAAATGGCTGGAGGGATATAAATGGCGCACCATTGACTTAACTGCGGAGGATTACGCATTGTGTCTTGATTTTGCTTTAGCTCAGCACTTCAGAGGATATGTGCTTTCTGATTGGGGCACTGCCAGACAAAGAGAGTTCGGCCAGAAAATTACTAATTGGGTTAAGGGGCAACTTGCAGAAGTTGCGGTTAAAAAGTTTTTTAAAAAAGAGTTTAATGTTGATATCGAGCTGGACTTTAGGATTCATAAACAGATAGTCCCCCAGGATATTATCAGCATAACCCAGAACGGCGGAAAAAGAGAACCGAAGATTGGCGTCGGAATCAAATCGTCAAAACCCAAAAGCGCCTATTTGGTTCTCAGTGAAAATGAATTCACCAGACCAGAAAGAAAATCGGATGTTTATATCTTCTGCCGGCCGGAAATACCTGATGATCACTTATTAAGAGTCACCCGCGATCAAATTATAAAGATAGTTAAAAACCAACAGCATTATTCTCTATACAAAGACCAAATACCATTTTTTGAAAATATGCCCTGCGAAATTGCCGGCTACAGCTGGGCTGATGAGCTCGAAAAAGCAACAAGTATACCAGGGCAGGATTTTGAAGGAATCCGCTTTGTTAAAAAAACAGGACTCCTTCACAGGAATCGAAAAGATTGGGAGGACCTGCTTAAAAAGTTATAAAAGCTAAAAACCGAAAAGATTCGCCTGACTTGCTCCATTGCCGTTTCCGTTCGCAATCTTCGACGGCACCCACTCATAAGGCACCCCGGCAAAAGTCTTTAAAACAGCCTCTATAATTGCCTGTGCGCCTTTTGGCGGAACAGCCATACCTATTTGCTTTCTTACACTTTCCTTCGAACCATCAAAAATAAAATTATCAGGAAAAGTTTGAATTCTTGCACGCTCTCTATTTGTGAGTGCGCGGTTTTCTTTCCAATGATATACATGCGTGCCCCCGCCTCCGCTACCAGTGATAGTATACGACGGCTTGCCGGGATGCAGACGCTTGTAAATATGACTCATCTTGGCATTTTTCACTTTCAACCTTAAGTGTTCGGGGATGCCCTCATACCACGCATTTTCTCCGGGAGGTATATGTTTTAATCGCTCAATAACTATTTTTGACTGCTTCGTCATTTCGTTGTTCGGAGCGTCTTTTAATATTGGAGGATTTTCAATGGCTGTTTTTGCGGATATGTGTCTGCCAGGCGTGCTGGGCGCCGGCACTTTAAATTCCAAGTTCAAGTCTTTTCTTATTCCCACAATCACCACTCTGTGTCTGTATTGCGGCACTCCATAGTCTTCAAATTTATAGAGATGCGCGGTTAAATTATATCCTTTGCCTGCTTTTTCTAAATCGTCAAGAATTTGCTGAAAAGCCAGACCATTATTGGCGCTCTGAATCCCGCCAACATTCTCAGCTAAAAACCATTTGGGGTTATGAGTATTAATGGCTTTTACGCCGTAGCTGTATAGCGGCCCGTATTTGCCGCCGAATCCTTTTTGCTTTCCGACAATACTGAAATCATTGCAGGGAAAACCAAAAGCTAAGGCATCGAATTCTGGGACTTTATTAAACTCAATATTATGAATAGAGCCACAGGCAACCGCCGCCGGGTTGCCGGCATGAATATTTCTAGCATAAGTTCTGCATGCGTCTTGATCTATATCGTTTGCCCATACAGATTTAATGCTGTAATTCCTGCCTTTTCTGTCGGCGATAGAAGAAGAAACGGCGCCTAAGGCAAGTCCCCCGGGCCCGCAGAAAAGTTCAGCTAATTTAAAAATGTTTTTCTTCATGATTTGCCTTTATTAATCTTGTCAGCCAATTTTTTAACATCCTTGGGCTTATAAAGCCTGTAATTATTTATCGGATGGCGGGCAACTTTAAGTTTGCCGTTTTTGTCCCACCGGCGCAAAGTCAATGGGTTTACACCCAAGATTTCCGCGGCTTCTTTTGTGGTAATAAATTTTTTCATGGAAAATTAAAGAAAACTTAACCTACATCAACATTATACATCAAATTTAGGATGTAAACAAAGGAAGTTATCCACAAATCGCGTCTCGTGAATTAAAAATATTCTCTGAAAGTGTAAGTATTAACAGCCGAACGCCCCCATACTTTAGATATAAAATTATCAATGTCTGTAGATTCAACTTTATCAAGCATTATTTCTCTTGAATCGTTCATTAAGCGATGACGATTATATTTATCTCGCATAAAATCGTGCCGCCATTGTAAAACCTCAAATAGCAACTGGTCTTTTTTAGGAATACCTAAAACATTATCGGGATCCACGCCTTTCGGCAAACCTGCGATATACTTGGTTTTATAAATATGCAAAAAGGTTTTTTCAAACTTTTTAATTTGCGCTTTCGACTCTTTAAAAACTGCCTGTTTGTTCTTTTTAAGCGCGAGAACGCCAATAAATACCATTTTTAGCATTAAACGAGGTTCATCTAATCCGTCTTTCTCCGAATTCTTCTCGAAGCTCTGCGTTACAATAGAATTCAAAGCTTCTATCCCGCTCATCATTAATTTCTCCCCTCCACTTGCATCAGAAGCAAGAAGCGCGGTTTTGACCGTTGAATCAATAAGCGTTCGAAACGCGTTTGATACCCGGAATGATTTTGCATGGTGAATAAACCAGGTCGGAAGATGGATATTTCGATTGATATTCTTGAATAATTCTTCATGACGGTCTTTAAATTCATCTTCCTCAAAGAGCTTAAGCATCAGTTCATTTTGGTCGGAAAAAAGACGGCCGACGCTGTCAATTAATACCGAATCGCAGTTCTTAATCTCTTCGGATAATACCCTTAAACTTTGACCCGTTTCTTCAAAAAGAATCAAAAGGTTATTTTTATAAAATTTCCTTTTTTCATCTTTAAGTTTAAAAAGGGTGTTCACGATAATACTAACGGTAAGCATCATTTCATCGTAAGCCTTGCTCATGCTCATTCGTGTTGTAAAGTCATCGCGCAGATATCCAAGCGAAACCGCTGTATTCATATAAACAACAATCTTTTTTATGTGATCCAACGCTTTGGATAACTGATGTCTGGCATCGAAAAATTGATATAAAAATACTGCTCCAATAATTGCCAGCCACCCCTTGATGCATTCGTCGGTAAGGAAAGTGACCTTCGTTTCGATTCCAAAATTTGCGACTTTTAACAGATCATCCTGAAGACTATAGAGAGTAAGCTGTAAATTTTTCTCCGTGGCATACAAAGATAATTCTACTAACGCTCTTGAGCCTTGCAATGTTACTTCATAATCTTTCGAGCGCATCGCAAAATCAATGTAAAAACTTAAATACCCCTTAATATGGTCGAGTGTAGGATTTTCGTTTTGTCGATTTATAAATTTAGTCTCTTTGGCAACCCGAGCAAGAGTTCTATAAACATCGATTACAAAAACAGCGTTGTTAACCCTTCTTGTTGTAATGAATCGCTCCCCGGCATTATTTAATCTTTCGAAGGTCTTGGTAAGAAAATCCTGACTATCGCTTTCGGTGGCAAGAAAATTAATCGATGAGATAAAGGCCACTGAGGAATCTGCGCGGAGATGAATATACTTTCCTAAAATATTGCAAACGGCAGAAAGTCCACGGTTTGTAGTTTTGATTTCCTCTTTCGCCGATAATTTCATTGTTATCTCGAATAAGTTTTCAATCTGCCTATCGAGATTAAAAATATGGGGTTGGAGGTAATGTTTATAAGCCGCCGCGATAGCAAGCTCTTCTGAGGTTTCCTTATTGGATAATTTCAAAATACGCGCAATCCGTCTCGCGTCTTTGTGGATGGCATCCAAAAATTCCAGGGCTTTCTTCTCCAGAAAATTAAACCGATAAATCGGATTTGTTTTCCTCCTCACATTTCTATATTGCAAGTCTATTAACACGAAAATGATGCCTATCAAAAATAAAGATATATAAACAGAAAGTGTTTTTAATGTAGTTGTAATAAATTGAGAATTAGCGCCATAAAATATTCCGGCGCCAAAGAACAATAAAGTTATTATTACAATAATAAAATAATTAATCTTCTCGATTTTATCGTGAGTAAAAGTTTCGAAGAATTGCGATGAATATAAATCAACCGCACTCTGCTGGGCAAAAATGGATAAACTAAAAACAATCGCAATGATTCCGCCGGCCATAACTCCAATAGAAATAAAATAATCCATAAACAAATCGTTGGATAAAGCCGATAGTTCGATAAAATGATTAAGTAAAAAAGCAATCGCAACGGAAACAAGAAGCATAAAACTCCTTCGTATAAAATCCGAATAACGACCAAGCCACCAGCGCACAATTCTATATCTGGCCAAAGACCGCCATAAAGTAATGCGGTAATCGTATTTAATGTAATTAATCATTCTCGAGGGGCTCTGCCGAAACGAAAAATTGCTTCCGTCCGTGGGAGGCTTTTTGTCTTTCGGTATTTGTTTTTTGGCTATACCTTCTGCCATGATTATCAACTAAAATTTTAGCAATTTTTATAACATTAATCAACTTTATACACTTACGGGAACTGATTAAAGGTAGAGTTATCCACAGAATTGCACTTGACGGTGCTTTTTGTAATTTGCTATTATTAAATTGCACGATGATGTGCGATACAATATGCCAAAACAAACCCAAAAAGAATATCAAAAGAGATTGGAAAAACTAAACTGGCTGATAGAAAGAGAATTTATACCAAGCGAGCTGAAAAAGATAACTGGCCTGTCCCGCCGGCAAATTGCCGAATGGGACAAAAAAGGCATACTCCTCTCAAAACAGAGAAAATCTTCTGATACTTGGAGCTGGCGTAAATTCACTGGCGCCAACATAATTCAGCTTGCCATACTGGCAGAAGTGAGAAAAACCGGCCTATCGCCTACTGAATTTAAAAAGCTGGCAATTTGGCTGAAAAAAGAGGAAGAAAAACTGCTGACTAAATTGAAAGAAGAAATAGGCCGAGGCCATACGATCTTCTTGAATACTAATCTTAAAGATAAGTTTACTCTTGTCTCAAAAGAAGATAAAACGGGCGGGGTTTTGGGTTTATTGTTAGGATACGGAAAATATGACGAAGATAATGTGATTTTACAGCTTAACATAAACAATATAATAAATGGGATTTTGAAAGGTTTAACAAAATAGATTAATTAAATAAAAAATTACCCTTTGAGGTCTGGGGTAATTAAAGAAAAAGAAGCGCGCATGGTTTAATCGCATTTCTTTAATTACACAGCCTCTTTTTTATTGAGGTCTAAAAAGAGGCGAAAGCAACTGCAATGAAAGTATGTATCCGAACAAGACGGTTAAAGAGCCTGAAAAGACCCGCAAAAAGAATGACGGCGTTGAGCTGTCTAACAAAAACGCACAACTAAATATCAAAGAAATTGAGGAAATGGTGGCCGAGCGGCTGGCCGAGATTTTGGTTCAGCAGTTGGAATGGCAAAGAGAGCAGGACCAGGAAAAGACCAAAAACAAATATGAAGCTCAGTGAATATCTTAGCAAAATCGGCCGACCGGTAGCCTACTATCCGAGATTGGCAAAATTCATCGGCTCTGTAAAAACCACTCTTTTCTTGTGCCAATTTCTCTATTGGGAAGGAAAGCAGAAAGACAAAAAAGAAGGATGGATTTTCAAAACCCAGAAGGAAATAACCGAGGAAACGGGCCTAAGCAGATACGAACAGGAGCTTGCAAGGAAAGAGCTCAAGCAATTCGGCTATCTAAAGGAAACGCACAAAAGCATTCCAAGAAAGGTTCACTATAAAATCCTTTGGGATAAATTCAACACCGATTGGGAGCGCTGGATTGAAACGCAGGAATTCCCGGACGAAGAAGACAAGTGTGTGGAAAAGTAGCAGACTTGTATGCTGGAAAACCGCATACAAGTCTGCGGCAAGTCAGCAGACTATTCCATAGACTATCTGCACAGACTCTGCAGAGACCACGCACTTACTACTTCTGCTTGTTTGTAAATAAATTTACAAACAAGCGCCAGCCAAGCTGGCGATTAAAATTAAAAAATAAATCTATGACGGAATACGAATACGAAAAACAAAAAGAGCTTGCTATTAAGAAACTGCAGGAGGCCCTGCCAAAAGCGACGGACGCGCTTATAAGTCTGCTGGACAGCAAAAGTAAAATAGCAAGGGTCAAAGCGGCAACGGCAATCCGCAAAATTGTCTCGGAAGAGGCCGTAAAGACGGTTATTATCATAAGAAAATAAGAACTCTATTTTACGCAACTTTTATGCCCAAATTGAGACGCTTAACCGAATACCATAAGAAAGCAATGGAGCTGAAATATAAAGGCAGTTCCTACAAAGAGATTGCCGAATTTCTTAATGAAAGGTTTAGAAAAAGTAGAAAAACGAAAAACGGCCTTTCTTTTACTGAACAAACCATTAAAGACTGGTTTAAGGAATCCGGCACTCTTTGCGAGGATTATAACCGCTACGAAGAAGAAATGGACGAAATCAACGCGGAAACGCTGGAGGTTGTCAAAAAAGCCGGTATGCGCATCAGAGAAGCAAACTTCCGCTTGGTCAACGAAATGCTGGTGGCTTTAATGGGAAGCTCAAACGATAGCATTAAGCTTGCCGCCATAAGAGAATTGTTAGACCGGGTTGAAGGCAGGCCTAAACAAGCCGCAGATATTGCCCAGGAAGACGACCATCCTTCCTATGAGCAAATCATCAGACAGCTTGAAAAAGAGACGGAGGAAAGAATAGCGCAGAAAGAAAAAGAAGAACAGGAACTGGCTGAAAAAGGCGGAAAAAGCCAAGAAAATACAGAATGTTGAGGAAAAACTACTGCCAATTACTACCAATCATTGCCAATTTTTAGCCAATTTTTACTGCTGTTTATTGCTGTTTATTGCTACTTTTACTGCCATTTTGTGCCATTCAGAGCCATTTTTTACGCAATTTTAACGGCATTTAACGGCACTTAACGGCACTTTTAGAGCCATTTTAACCCCTGTGGGTAACTCGCTTGGCTTGTGCCAGGGGTAAGCACATAATAGGGGTTGCCAAAACCAATATGAAAAATGCATTAATTTACTGCCGAGTATCAACTGAAGAGCAAGTCAAAGAAGGCTACTCTTTAGACGCGCAGGAAAAATTCTGCGCTAAATTTGCTGAAAACGATGACTACCGAATCGTTGGAGTTTTTAGAGATGAAGGCAAAAGCGCCACCACGCTTGATAGACCAGCCCTTCAGGATCTCTTGGCCAAATGCCAGCAGGATGACTCTGTTGACGCTGTATTCGTTCAAGAAACCGACCGGCTGGCCAGAAACACTAAAGACCACCTAACCATTAGAGCTGTGCTCCAAAAAGCAGGAGTAAAGCTCGTTTCTGTTGCCCAGCCAATGCTGGATGACAGCCCTGAAGGCAATATGATTGATACGATTTTAGCCAGCGTCAATCAATTTCAATCGGATCTCAACAGCCGAAAAACCAAAAAGGGCCTGCAGGAAAGATTTGACCAGGGCTGGTGGCCGGGATGGGTGCCGCTCGGCTATCTTAATGTAGGTGTGGGCGGCAATGCTGACGGCCGCAAAGCCAAAAAGATAGTTAAAAAAGACCCAGAGAAATGGGATTTGATAAAAGAAGCGTTCAAACTTTATCTTACTGACAACTATTCTGTTCAGGAGATTAATGACATTCTTTATAAAAAAGGCCTGCGCTCAAAAACCAACAAGAAGGTTCCGCACAGCGTTCTAACAACCACCTTTAAAAATCCATTTTATGCCGGCTTAATGAAGTGGAACGGCCAAGAGAAAAAAGGCAATCATGAGTCGATGATATCTATGGCCGAACACTATCGAGCTGTCAGAATAATGGAAAACCACAATCAGCACGCCTGCCGCAGAAGAAAACACACCTTCCTGTTAAGAGGATTTGTCTTATGTAATATCTGCGGCCAGAGATTTACTGCTGATAAAGTATCCGGAAAAAATAAAGAATATTATCACTGCTCCAACCGAGACAAACACAGCAATCAGGGCCAGAACATTCAGGTCAAAGATTTGGAAGAAATTATTGAGGAGCAATTTAAAACCATTCAATTCAGCCCGGCCTTTACCGCAAGAGTCATAGAAAAAGTAAAAGAAATTTTCAACGACAAAAAAGATAAAATCAATGAGCAAAAACATGCTCTCTATAATAAACAAAGAGCTATTGAAATTAAAAGAGACACGGCTGAAGAAAAACTTTTCAAAAGCATAATCACTGACGATGACTTTGTCAGAATCAGAGACAAATTCAGAATTGATGTCCAGCAGATCCAAGACCAGGTAGAAAAATTGGACAAACAGCGCGAGCTGGATATTGATACGGTGCAGGAAATATTAAAACTAACCCGCAACATTTACGAGACATACAAAACAGCCCCATTCTGGCTGAAACGCCAATATCTGGGGCTGTTCTGGGATAAATTTATGGTTCAGGACAAACAGATACAACAAGCTGTCCCGACCGATTTAATCCTTAGATTACAGGAAGAATCTAAGGTTCTGATAAGAAAAGACTGGCTCCGGGGACAGGATTCGAACCTGTAACCCCCTCGTTAACAGCGAGTGGCTCTACCGTTGAGCTACCCCGGAATACTTAGATAATATCTTATTTCCTGTTCTTTTTCAACACTTAGTATCCTTTAAGCTTTTTAACCTTTTCATGATCTCTTATCTTCTGAAGAGCCTTTGCTTCAATCTGCCTGATTCTTTCTCTTGTAACGCCAAATTCCCTGCCTACCTCTTCTAAGGTATGAGTGACTCCATCATCTAATCCAAACCTCATTGAAAGAATCTTCTGCTCCCTGGGAAGTAAATCAACAAGTATTTCTTTTAATCTTTCTCTAAGTAAAGTCCTGGCAGCCTGGACAGAAGGAGCAATGGCTTTTTCATCTTCAATGAATTCAGCTAAAATGCTGTCTTCTTCATCTTCGCCAACCGGAGTCTCAAGAGATACGGTTTCTTGAGATATTTTTCTTATGTGATGCGCTTTTGCCACATCAATACCCATCTCAGAAGCAATTTCTTCAGCTAAAGGCTCTCTGCCTAAATCCTGCAAAAGCCTGCGTCTTACTTTTGTATATTTTGAAATAGTCTCAACCATATGAACAGGAATCCTTATAGTTCTTGCCTGATCTGCCAAAGCCCTGGTAATTGCCTGTCTTATCCACCAGGTGGCATAGGTTGAGAATTTATACCCTTTACGCCAGTCAAACTTCTCTACTGCTCTAAAAAGACCTAAGTTACCTTCTTGAATTAAATCCAAAAGAGTTAAATTAGGAGAACGACCCACATATTTTTTAGCAATAGAAACAACAAGTCTTAAATTAGCCCTGGTTAATTTCTTCTGGGCTTCTTTATTTCCTTTCTCAATTTCTCTTGCTAAGCTTTTCTCCTCTTCGGCTGTTAGAAAAGGCACTTTTCCTATCTCTCTCAAATAAAGCTGAACTGGATCTATCTTGACATTAACAGAGGATTCTTTCTCTGCTTTCTTTTCTTTGGGCAAAACATCTATAAACTGCTTGGTGTCTTTTATTTCAATCCCTTGATTCTCAAAATCATCAAAAAGCTTTTCCAGGCTGCTGATATCTTTTTCCAGGTTAGGAAAATAATACAAAATCTCTGAAAAGGTGACAAAGCCTCTTTCTTTTCCCTTCCTAGCAAGCTCTTCAATCTTTTCGGGAATAAAAATATGCTTTTTATAACCCCTCTTTGGTTTTATTCCTTTAATCCTCTTCTTGGCTTTTTTAACTAAATCTTTTTTCTTAGCCTTTTTTTTAGAACCAGCACTTTTCTTTATTTTTTTTACCATAAATTTTAGGCATTTTCCAAATCACAGCGGAATTTGGAAAAAGAATTAAATTCATTGGTTAGATATTTTATCATCTCATAATTATTTTCAGACTCTGCTTCTTTGATTTTCTTAGAAATCTCGGCTAACTTCTCCCTTATTGTTAAAACCTTGAAGTCCCTAAAGCATTTTTCAAACTCCTGACAGGGATTAATATCAGATTGTTCAATCTCAGCCTTTGTGAAAATAAGGTTTAAAAACTCTTCCTGACCCAAAGGAAAAGAATCTCTATTTCCTATGCCTTTTTCTTTAAAATACTTAACAATCTGACAGAATCTAACAGAAAATAAGTTATAGTCTTGGTCTTTTAATAGATCTAAATTACCAGGTGATTTTACTGCTAAAACAAGCAAGAATTCTTCTAAAAGATCTTTTCTGCTTTTAGAAAGACAATAATCCTTAGATATATAATTTGATTCCTCGGGCATAACTTCCTTACCAGGCCCAAAAGTTATTTTTCTAAGCTCCTCTGAAACATCCTCTTCTTTAACTAACAAGGCTTTGGCTAAATCCTGAATCCAAACACTTTGTTCAATTTTATCAGGAATTCTCTTTATAACCGGAAGAAGAATCTTTGAAATTCCCTTCTTGCCCTCAAGGGTGTTTCTGTCAAACTTAGATAAAGCGTTTTCAAAATAGAAGTCATGAATTGTCTTAGTCTTTTCAATTAAATTCTGCCACTCATTAGGATCTTTTAAAATAACATCTGCCGGGTCAGAGCCTTCTGGCATTACAACTATCCTTATATTAAACCCTATCTCTTGAGCTAGGTCAATTCCTCTTTTAGTAGCTGAATTGCCGGCTAAATCCATATCAAAAGAAATTAAAAGATTGTCCGAGTAGCGCTTTAAAGTTTTCAGCTGATAAGATGTTAAAGCTGTTCCTGATACGGCGACAACATTGCTGTAGCCTGCCTGATGGGCCATCAAAGCATCCATATAGCCCTCAACCAAAACAGAGGCATCTTTTTTCCTTATTTCCAAGCCAGCTCTATTTAGTCCGTATAAAACACTGCTTTTATCGTATAAAAGAGTGGCTGGAGTATTTATATACTTTGACTCGTCCTGTCCGTCAGCTCTTTTTGTCTGTTTGAAAATTCTTGCTCCAAAACCAATAGGCTGGGAATTAAAATCAAAAATGGGGAATATAATTCTGCCCCGAAACCTATCGAAATAACTGCCGGTCTTCTGGGATTTTAAAGCTAATCCTGCTTTTTCTACCTCCTGACGAATGTAACCTCTGCTGATTAAGAAGTCAGATAATGAATTCCACATATCAGGAGCGTATCCTAAGCGCCAATTATCAATAGTTTCTTCTTTAATTCCTCTTGATAGAAAATAATCTCTTGCTTCTTTTCCTAAAGAGCTGACTTTTAGCTGCTTCTGGAAAAAAGAACAGGCCAGCTCGCATATTTCATAAAGGCGCTGTCTCTGGGTTTTTAAAACAGGATCTTGTCTTTTAAGCTCCACTCCTGCTCTCTGAGCTAAAAGCCTTAAAGCATCTCCGAATTCAAGTCCTTCTATTTTCATTACGAACTTAAAGATATCACCGCCTTCAGAACAAGAGCCGAAACAATGCCATCTCTGGCGGACCGGAGAGACAAAAAAAGAAGGCTTTTTCTCATTATGAAAAGGACAAATAGCCCTGTAATTTACTCCTGCTTTATGAAGCTTTATATACCCCTGAATAACTTCAACGATATCCAGCCTATTTTTAATTTCCTCAATAGGAGAACTTATCATAAAAATTGATATTAAATAATATCACATAGAGCTGAATTATTCAAAGATTATTATTTTTAAAATTAACTATTTTAAACAACTTTCCGCCCAAACGCCTAAGAAGAAAGAAATTTGCTTTAATAGGCATTAAAATATCTTTTTTATCCTTTTCGGTAAACATAAGCATAGCTCCAGAACTCCAGGCTTGGGGATAATTAGGATCCTTTTCAAATCCCTTGATTATGAGCTTATTCCTTTTTATCAAAAGCTTGCCCTGATAAGAAACCCCATAGAATTCAGGAAGATAGCCTAAGGAATTATATACTCTCAAAAGAGCTTTTTTGATTCTAAGATATTCTTTTTTAAAGCCGAGCTTTTTAAGCCCTTGAGCAATAATCCAGTTATCATGGGGCCAAACGGTCCCCAGATGATAACTTAAAGGATTAAAATCTTTTTCTCTTTTAGAATGGGTTCTAATTCCAAAAACAGTCCAGATATCGTCTTTGAAAAGACGGCCAACTACAGGTTTTATCTTATTTTTATCAATAATTCCGGTAAAAAGAAGATGTCCAGGGTTTGAAGTAATAGCTTTTTTCTGTTTTTTATCTTTATCTAGGGCTAAGGCAAAGTATTTTTTATCAGGCATCCAGAACCTATCATTAAATCTTTTCTTTAAAATTCTTGCTCTTTTTAAAAGGCCTTTCTTTAAATCCTTATCTTTCATTATCTGGGCTAATTTAGCTGTTTCTTTTAAGGCTAAATACTGATAACCCTGGGCTTCTACTATGGCAACCGGAGGCTCAATATTCAAATGGTTTGAAACGCTGTCCTTCCAAGCCTGATGGAAAAGCCCTTTAGGATTCTTTCTTTTATATTCAAGAAAAGAATCATTATCTTCATCGCCGTATTCTTTCATCCAATTGACTGCTGCCGATATTTTCCTCCAATGCCTTTTTAAGAATTTTTTATCATTGGTTTTTTTAATATAGAAGGAAAAAACTATTAAGAATAAAGGAGTTGAATCAACAGATCCGTAATAAGGAAAAGGGAAAGGAACCCAACTTATTCTTTTAGGGCTCCATTCATGGATAATCTTGCCAGGCTCTTCTTCTCTTAAGTCATCTATTCTTTTTCCTTGAAACCTCATCAGTGATTTAAGGGTTTTTTTAGCTATCTCCGGCTCTATCTCAAGAAACTGCCAGGCAGTAATTAAAGAATCCCTGCCGAAAAGACGGCCGAATCTCGGAAGACCTGCATCAATATATCCTCTCTTATTTCTTAAGCTGTTTATTTCTTTTAAAAGCTGGTCTTTCGCCCTTATATCTATTTTTTCCTTGTGGAGTATTTTTGCCAGCTCTCTAAAAAGAGGAATTAATTTTGACCTAACCATTATTAAAACTATTCCACTTTAGCGATAATGACAACATAGTTTTTGCCGTATTTCTTAGCACATTTAGGACAAGTGGTATACCACATATACCATCTTTTAACCTCTAATCCTTTATTTTCAGCATAATCTTCAAAATCCTTGCACCATTTTCCTGTTTCTTTGAAATCCCCTTCATAAACTTTGCTCAAGAACTTGCCGCTTAAAGTTGCATTTTCAGCCCCTGGCACTTCTCTGTCTACCGCAACATACAGATCCATATTCCATTTAGAAGTATGGTCGGACAAACTCATCCAGTCAGGCGTTTCTGCTCCGGCTTTTTCAATTTTTGCCATCATCTTTTTTATCGCCGAGCCGAAATTAATCGGTATGTAAAATACGGTAAAAACCTTGTCTTTTATGAATTTCTTATTATCCCAACTAAAGATCTTATCATCCCAAGGCGCAGGATTAAACCTAGGACAACATTCTGATTTATTATTCATAGTTTTTTCCTTTATATTTTATTATAACCGTAATATAGATATAATGCCCCGGGGATAGTAAGCAATAATACTATCGGGCCGGGATTTCCCATCATAATCAATGCCAGTAGCAAGCTAATTCCTATGGGTATGCAAATCATATAACCAGCAATCCTTTCCCATTTCCAACCAATAATTAAGCCAATCAGCATAATCGGAGTAATAATCAGCCGTAAATTCTCATAAAATGATAGGGATGAATTAGGAATCGGAAGATCGTAGCCGAAATAAAAAGGAGTGATAAATAAAAGCATCAATGTCCCTGTGATTCTGGCAATCCACTTAATTAATTCTAATGATTTTATTTCCATATTTTTTTAGAAAAATCCTAACGCTGACTTTAAAGAAAAATTATCGTTTATAAACTGGCGGTGTGGGTGTCCCGAATTTCGAACCGAATTTGAGACAGATCGACCCATTTATTCGAAAATTAAGGAAAATCTATGAAGAGAAGCCGGCGCTATTTGATATGCCTGAATCTCTTATAAAATTTTAAATATACCAAAGCTGAAATTGCGGATAAGTTTCTTGATCAAAAAAATCCAAATCCCCATCATCTTTCCATACAAGCTCGGTAAAATTGTCTAAATCTTCACTATATCCACGACACATTACCTTAAATCTTATAAAAGGATTAAAGTGTAAAATAATTTTTGCCATTTGTGGTGAAAGGTTTATAGCCATATTTTTATGTGAGTCGATAATATCCACGGGATACAAAATCCAAATAACCTTTATCTCGTAAAAATTGCAACTGCTGGCGTATTTTATCTTTAATGTGTTTATTCTCTGGATGCAATTTACTTAATTCTTTTTCAAAACTATAAACTTCATCAAGCGCGAACTCTTTTTTATTAAGACTATCAACGCAACGCATAACATCAAGTAACCAACCTTTCGCTGACATCTCTTTTTCTTCCCGGAGAAATAAAGTTTTTTTCCAGTCAGCAAGCACCTTTTCTTTTTGTTCAACTTGTTTGTTTTTTACGAAAAATATTTTTCCAGTTTGGGGAATGCTTTTAAGAATAATATTACAACCAATCCATCCAGCTCGTCGTGCTGTTGGAGAAAGCGGTTTTCTTTTCTCTATAATTTGAGGAATAAAAAAGTGCTTAGGAATAACTAAAAAGTTTATTATTTCAAAATTCATTAGATCATAATTAAGTAAAAAGAAATTTGGGTTATTATTGCTCGTAAGCCGTTCGAGCATCGTCCTATATGCTCCATCTACTATTTTGTTTCCTATTCCGTCTCTTTTGCTTTTCAGTTCAAAATCTTCATTGCAATTTGAGCAATAAAAATCGGCTACTGGCTGATTATTTGGATATTTATCGATATTTAGTTTTCCACAGTTCGGACAAAAAATTTCATTATCAACCCAATTTTCAGTTAAAACACGGGCACGTTGAGTAGGACTTTTATAGTTAGTTGCAAGTGTTTTATTGAGGTTTAAATTCATAAAATTTTAAAAGATAAAAAACCTTATTCTATGGCTAATTTGAAGTGTTGCTTCTAATTGCTTCTAATGATAATAGTGATAAATTCTGTCTCAAATACTCGAAAATAAGCGGCCTTTTCAGCTTTCTTCTAATTGCTTCTAAAAATTAGCCTCATAATAGGTGCTCTTTGATTCTCCCACGCTATGTAGTAATCCCATCTTTTGCATTTTGCTTAAATCATAATTAATGGTCTGCCTAGGAGTGTCCGAGACTATCTCCTCGCATTTTTTAGCGGTGATAGTTTTATTTTCAACCAGATACTCCCAAATTTTAATTTGCCTCTCATTTAACTTGCTCAACTTTTGTCCGAGTAAAATAACTTTAAAACTGTTTGATGTATTTTTGAATATTGGAGGAAGCAAATTCCATTTTTGCATTTCATTAAAAACAATATCAATGCCACGTCCATATTCCTCTAAATAATCAAGTTCTTTTAGGCGAGCCGCAATTATTTCATTTCGACTAACTTGCGCGTCTTTAATATTTTCTATAGTAACTCCAGGAGGCAAACAACCAGGATTGAAAACTTCTATCCTATCCGCGAAAATATTTATTTGAGTATAAGTTTCTGTAATTTTATAATCTCTGTGAATCACCGCATTGGCTACAACTTCTCTGATTGCTTTTTCTGGGTATTCATAACGTTCAATTCTTTTAGTGCCGACTATCTCCGCACTTTTCCTGATATTTCTTAAAACAAATTTTTGCATATCATCTATTTGATAATCAAGCGTGCCATTAATATCCATACTATCTATTATATCGGTGGCCACATTTGAGCCCTGATATTTTACGCATCTAATAATATATCTACTAAACTGTTGTCTATTTTGAGGTCTCTCTTTGGCAAAAATTAAAAAACCGGCGAGGGTTGGTCTTTGTGAATTACCAAAACTATCGGCAATACCCAGATTTTTCAATAATTCAAAATTAATTTCCTCTATTGAACTGCGTCTTTTCGTTCTTTCGCCACTCTTTATTAAAAGCTCCAATATTTTATCTTTTGACAAATCTTCAAGCGAGGTCTCTTCAGCAACAGTAATATCAAATTTAAACTTTTTGGAATTATCAATTAAATTTCTCATTTCATCATCTGTCATTTTTCTGTCAGTATTTCCGTCTCTGATGTATGCACCATTCGGCATACCAGCCGGCTTATAATAACAGGGTTTAAATTGATCTGGACACTCTGGTATGAAAACCGCCAAAATCGTCTTGCCTTCAATTTCAAGAATATGGTAATTGGGACGAATAATAAAACTCATCTCATTATTTACTAAATCACCAATTTTTTCTTGTAGGCTATCCAATATATCAGTCCCCAATATTTTTATCTCGTGCTTTTCTTTGTCTTCTGAAATTCCAAAAACAATAATTCCACCGCCAGGCCTATGAGAAAAAGCGGATATTGATTTCCATGTGCTTTTTGGTAAACCGCCACGAGCGTCTTTGAATTCAACGCTATTGGTTTCGGTCTTATGTTTAATTGCTTCTTCAATTAATTTTTGAATTTCTTGTTTATCCATATTTTTGCAAAGTTCGAAATTGGACATCTGGCGGTGGGGGTGGGATTCGAACCCACGGTAAGTCTCCCTACACGCGCTTTCCAAGCGCGCACCTTAAACCGCTCGGTCACCCCACCTATTGCCTCGGCATATCCATAATAATCTTTGAAATAAAAGGATATTTAATCAGGAACTTGTAATTCAGTATCTTAAGAATAGTTAAAAAATCCAATATCTCCTCTCTTAATGTTTCTGGTCCTGAGAATATCTCTGCCGTCTCAGAAAATAAATTCTTGCTGTAATTGTTCAAAGCCTCGTAATCAGCCTTTTTTCTAAGCCAATCTGTAATCTTCTTAAACTCTGCTCTTTCCAGCCAAACCCCATGACAGAGATTGCAAGCATCAATAATTATGCCTGAATCTCCGTAATATACCTCATATAAAGGAACGCGGCAGAAAGGACAAAGCCTGATCCCATAAGAAATATTAAACTTCTCATCATCTTTCCATAAATCAATATCAAGCCAGTTTAAATCCTTATCTTTTTTATCCTTTGCTAAACGAAGCTCATCTTCTTCAAACCAAATGCCAAGGCATCCTGGACAATAATCAACTTCAACATTATGAAAGATTGTTTTAACTAATGGTTTTTTGCAATAAGGACAAAGCATATTATTTTATCTCCATTCCCCTTAAAGCCTTTATTCTCTCTTCTATTGGAGGATGAGTCATAAAAAGCCTTGCAAACCAGCTTTGAGACTGCTTTCCCTTAAAAGGAGAAGAGATATAAAGGTGGGCAGTGGAGTTTCTGACAACTCTTAAATTATTAGGGTCATTAGAGATTTTCTCAAGAGCCCTTATAAGGCCTTCGGGGTATCTTGTCAAAAGAGCACCGGAGGCATCAGCCAAGAATTCTCTTTTGCGGGATATTGCTAATTTTACCAAAGTAGCAAAAAGAGGAGCTAACGCAGCAATAATCAAAGAAACCAAGAAAATTATCCAACCTGCCTTATTATCGTTTCTTGAAGAAAACCCTCTTTTCAACCCTATTCTGAATGAAAAATCAACCATAGTGACAACTATGCCTGTCAGAACCACGACAACAGTCTGAAGCAAGGCATCCCTGTTTCCAATATGAGAAAGCTCATGGGCAATAACCCCTTCAAGTTCAACTCTGTCAAGATTATCTAAGAGTCCTTGAGTTACTGCTATAACGCCGTGTTTCGGATCCCTCCCAGTGGCAAAAGCATTAGGCTGGGCTTCGTCTATAATGTAGATTTTAACAAGAGGAAGTCCTGCAGTAATGCAAAGATTTTCAACAAGGCGGTAAAGCTCGGGATTGTCTTTCTTTTCAATAAGCCTTGCTCCATTCATTGACAGAACAATCTTATCTGAATACCAGTAGCTTATAAAGCTGACTAAAATGCTGTAAATTACAGCAAAATAAAGTATAAAGTAGCTGTCTAAAAGATAGGAAAGAAGCCATCCGACAAAGATGACTAAAATCATAAAAAAGGTCATATAAAACCAAGTCTTTCTAATATTAGACTCTATATTAGTGTAAAGAGTAGCCATAATTTATTAAAACTGAACTTCTACTGGCTTTTTTGCCGCTTCTTCTTCAAGCTCAAAAAGATCCATTTTCTTAAATCCAAATATTGAAGCAACAATATTTGCCGGGAAAACCTCAATAGCGATATTCAAATCCCTGACATTGCCGTTATAGAATCTTCTGGCTGCCTGAATCTTGTCTTCGGTATCCCTAAGTTCTCTTTGAAGCTCCAAGAAATTCTCTGCAGCTCTCAACTGAGGATAATTCTCAGCAACTGCAAAAAGAGATTTCAAGGTGGAAGAAAGGGCATTTTCAGCTTCTGAGCGCTCTTTTACGCTTTTGGCTCCAATAGCTTTAGCTCTTGCTTCGGTCACTTTCTCAAAAAGCTCTCTTTCATGAGTTGCATATCCTTTTACGGTCTGGACTAAATTAGGAATAAGATCATATCTTCTTTTAAGCTGAACATCTATATCAGACCAAGCTTCTTTTGTTCTATTAACAAAAACAATCAAGCGGTTATATACAAAAGCAGCCCAAACAACTAAAACTGCAACAACGATTAAAATCAAATAGAAAAAAAACATATATTTTCAAACATCTTTTCTTTTAAAAAGAAACAATGCTTATAAATTTATAATTTTAAAAAGACCTTTTAGTGCTAATTTAAATATTAGAAGAAATGAGATTAATAATCAAGATTGCGCTGGGAAACTGTAGTTTGAATCCCAACAGAAGGCTTAAATGTTGATGCTGATTTTTTAGACTGGGCATTGATTAAAATAGTGACTTTGGGCTGCAGGCTGTCAGCGCCATCTCCTAAAATAGAAACATTGAAGTTATTTACCTTTAGATTCGATGAAGTTAAATCTGAAACACTACCATTTCTACTCTCCTTTAATTTGTAATCACTTGAATCTAAATAAAATTCATGACACTCCCCTCTGTAATTCAAGAACTTTATTCCTGACTTTGTTCCTTGTGAAATTTCTTCATAGTTTTTCCCTGAGGCAATGCATGTCCCTGAGATATCTTTTTTTGCCATCCTTAGATGCCTGCTCATATACTCCATGGCATAGCTTGTCTGATCCAAGAGCTGCTGGGAGCCTAAGCAATACTGCTGGATTCTGATAGTATATACAAAAACTGCCAAAGCTGCTCCTATGACTATTGAGAAAATAACAACAACGACCATCATTTCCACTAAAGTAAACCCATTTTCTTTTTTAATTAAAATATGTTTTAGATTAATCATTATATCTAAATTTTAATTAATTCTGGGGCCAGTAAGGATATAAATGTTCCTGAACGCTAAAGTCATAATCTTTATTCTTTTCTTTCCATTTTATTAGAACAGTAACTTCTAGGATTTTGTTACTGCCTCCATTATTTTTATCTGGATTATCAATCTCGTCAATTGTAATCTGCCTAGTAAAAGTTGTCGGAGCGCCAGAAGCATAGCCGTAAAAACCTAAACTTTCTCTATTTAAAAAATTAGGAGGTTGAATTTTAGAAATAGAGTTAAGATTTAAATCATTATAATCAATTTCACAGAAATGAGATGTAGACTTACAGCTATTTAAGCCGTTATTCCAGGCTACGCCTCCTATCCAATTCCCATCCCTTATATTCCTAACAAGCTCTATGCCCTCTTGGGCTAAATAAGAAGCAGTAAGCCTTGAGAGAGAGATATTAAGATAAGAAAGAGGACTCTGAGCGATTATAAAAGCGGCTAAAATCCCAACTATCAGCACAAAAATGGTGATAATCAGCTCTATGAAAGTAAAACCTTTATTTTCAGATAAAAATATTCTCATAACTTAATTGGTGCTGATAAGCCCAGCTTTATTCACAGTTACAGTCTTTATCTTTAATTCGTTTGACTCAAGGCAAATAATTATCTCTGAATCCCCGCTTGCGCCATTCATAAAAACAAAAGGGTCAGGAGGAGTAAAAACAACTGAAAGAGAAGGATAAGAACCGCTATTAATCTTTAAGCTTTTTATTTTAATTCCCTTATCTAGATATTTTGTCTCTATTGTCTCATCTTGTGAAGAAGAATAATCTTTATTCCCGTCGCAGTCAGCAAACAAAATATATTCGTTAGGCTTAGAAGAATTGAAATAAATTCCTGAACTGTAAGAATAATCTTCATGAAATTCTCCGCTAAACTTCTTGCAGGATATTTGGGTTAATCCAGCCGTTGCTTGAATCCTTCTTGCATCTTGAGCCAGTTTATACACTGCGCCGTCTAACAAAAGACTTTCCTGTCCGCTTTTATAGCCAGATACTAAAATAGTAAGCAAAAGAATAATGATAAAAACAACCACTAAAAGCTCTGCCAAAGTAAAACCTATTTCATCTTTTGATGATATGTATCTTTTCTTATTCTTCAAATAATTAAGAGAATATCTTGAAAAAGCCATTAAACTAACAGGCCTAAATACCAATTTATAATATTTTCAGCCCAAAAGAATGAAATAAATAGACCTAATATTAAAAACGGGCCAAAAGGAACTTCGCTCTTCAAATCCTTTAATTTTAACAAAATAAGCCCTATTCCTATTATAGCACCAATTGCAAAAGCAAAGAATAAGGCGGTTAAAATCTCTGGAAAACCTAAGAAAACACCCATTAGAAAAGCTAATTTAACATCGCCAAAACCAATCCAGCGGCCCTTAGATAAAAGAAATATTATTAAGAAAAATGCAGATGCTCCCAAACCCGAATAGATAGAATTAAGAAACATATCTAAATCTGTAAAAGAAATGCGGTATAGAAACACTGCCAAAACAGCTGGAATAAGTATTTTATCAGGAATAATAAAGTGCTTTAAATCGTATGCAAAGATTATTATAAAAAAAGAGGATATAACAAGAAGGAAAATAACATTGATTATATCGTAAAGCCCTGAAACCGGTATCTGGCTTTTTATTATCAATAGAAATATAGACCCAGTAAATATCTCTATTAATGGATACTGCCAGGAAATCTTAGCCCTGCAGTACCTGCATCTTCCTTTTAGAAACAAAAAGCTCAATACTGGAATTAAATCCTGCCAAGCCAAATCATGATGACAAAAAGGACAATATGAATGTCCTTTTAAGAAACTTTGCTTATTCTCAATCCTATAAACAACGCAGTTTAAAAAGCTTCCAATAATAAGACCAAATACAAATATTATAATATTCAAATATACATCCATTTATAAAATAATGGGTTTAACTATTGACAAATGCAGCCCGAACAAGCATCTAACTCACTCCCTGCATAACCCAGATAATCTACGCAGAAATTACCTCCAGAAACCAAAGATGTATGTGCGCAGTAGCAGGTTTCTGAAGAAAAGCAGGAAACAGGCTTTCCTCCGTTAAGCTTCATAACCTCTGATTCAATAATAGCTAAATTAGGTTTAGCCTCATTTAAGGTTCCATTTACGCATATATTAAGATAATCTTTATCATCAGAAAGAACCATTGCTGCTACGCTTCTTAATTGCGACAAACTTGCTCCGATTCTTGCGTCCTGAGCCTTTTGCCTGTAACCAATAACTCCTAAGACAGCTATAGTTGATAAGAGTCCAATAATAGCAATCACGACTAAAAGTTCTATTAAGGTAAAACCTTTTTTGTACTTAAACATAATATCTTTGTATTAATTATATTACTTATTATTTTTAAAAAGATTTATTAGCCAATCTATTTACATAGATTATATCACAAGAAACAATAATTATATATGTGAAAAACCAAAAACCCGCGGTAAATGGCGGGTTATGGTTTTAATAAACTTTTAGAAAAACTGAGACTATGGACAAACAAAAGTGGTCGTATTGCAATGTGCGGTTGCTGGATTTGTAGATGTCGTCTTTGCTGTTCCTTTATTATCTACGCAGAAATAATCGCTTGAGTTAACTAATTGCGCATAAGCACAATAGTTTTCCTGATCGGAATTAACATCTTCAGATTTGCCGGCACCATTCTGACCATCAATATCAGCTATAAGCTTAATAACATCTGCGTTACTGTCTAAACCAACGTAAGAATAGCTGTTATCATTATAATGTAATTCAGCTACAGACCTTATCTGACCCATATCTGCTTGAATCCTGGCATCTCTTGCCCTGTTTCTAGCACCTGATAATGATACCAAAACAATAGCTGCTAAAATACCAATAATGGCAATAACAACTAACAATTCAATCAATGTAAAACCTTTTGATTTTTTCATTTTAATTATATTTCTAAATTTATTTGAATCTAATTTATAGATCCGACCTTTTTACTTTTTAATAACCAGAGATAAATTATCAGTTGACCTTAATGATAATTCTCTCTTTTATATCTAATTTTATCATATCTGGGTCAATAGGGGGTGTGGAAAACCCCATTATATCGCTCCTCCAAAAGAATATATAGGTATTAGAACTGCCAAAGCTATCCCTCCGACAAGCACCCCTATAAATACTATTAAAAGAGGCTCAAGCAGCTTTATAATATTATCAGATGTCCTATCTATTTCATCCTGGTAAAATTCAACAACATTCTTTAAGGTAGAATCCATGGTGCCTGTCTTCTCCCCGACAACAACCATCTGGTAAAAAAGAGGATATACCTCTTCAGGATATTTCTCAAGCACAAAGCTTATCCTTTCTCCCTTTTTAACCCCGTCTCTTGTCTCAATAATGATTTTTCTGTAAACGCTGTTCCCCACTACTTCTGAAGTAATACCAAGAGCCTGGGCAATGGGAAGACCGCCTGAAATTAAAGTAGAAAGGTTTAGAGCAAAACGGCTTAAGAAAAACTTCTTGAAAAAAGAGCCCAATAAAGGAATCCTTATTATCAAGTTATCAAAAATCTCCTTGGCTTTCTTATTCTTCTTTACAAGAGCAAACAATGATACCAAAAGAATAACAGTTCCAAATATCAGCATCCAGCCGCTGGTTTTTAAGAAGTCAGCAGCCCCGATAACTATTTTAGTCATCATAGGAAGGTCCTGGCCGGTTTCTTTTAAGAATTCGGCAAGCTGGGGAATAACATAGCTTACTATTATCGCAATGACAGAGAAAAAGACTATTAGAATAAAAGCAGGATAGCTTAAAGCTCCTATTATCTTTTCTCTGAATCGGTTTTCCTTTTCCAGATAATCGGCAAGATAAATAAAGACATCGGTCAATTTACCGGAAGCCTCGCCTGATTTCACCATATTGATGTAAAAAGGAGAAAAAAGCTTTGGGTACAAAGAAAGAGCGGCAGACAATGAAGTTCCTCCTTCTATTTCTTCATTAATCCTTATAATCTTCTCCCTGAAGCTGGAGTTTTTAGTCTGTTTGGCAAGAGTCTGAAAGGTTTCAATCAAAGGGATTTTAGACTTAAGCATTATTGCCAGCTGCCTTGAAAAAATAACAACTTCCTTTTTCCTGATTAATTCAAAAACCACCAGCTTTTTAGCGTATATGGGAACCATTATCTCTTCCAGGCTCGTAACAACAAGATTTCGGAATTTCAAAAGCTCAATAGCCGCTTCTTTACTTGAAGCCTCAACCGAACCAGACTGAATCTTCCCTTTTTTAGTTCTTGCTTGATAATAAAACTTCATATTTATATCATCTTCTGGCTAAAATTCTAAGCTCGTTTGGATCTAGAGAAAAGCTCTGGGCAATTTCTATGTCAATCTCTTTAGACCTTACCAAATTAGCCAAATATCTGTTTAAAGAAATCATCCCTATTTCAGCTGAAGTCTCAATAACCAGAGGAATCTCATGAATCTTATTCTCCCTTATTAAATTAGCAATTGCAGGGGTATTTATCATTATCTCGCAGCCAGGAACAAGGCCGCCTTTAATCATAGGAACCAGCCTTTGAGACATAACTCCCAATAATGAGCCTGAAAGCTGGGCTCTTATCTGGTTCTGCTGTCCTGCTGGAAAAGAATCAACTATTCTGTGGATTGTCTGGCCGGCAGAGTTTGTATGAAGGGTTGCAAAAACCAAATGGCCCGTTTCAGCTGCTGTGATAGCAGTGCTCATTGTTTCCGGGTCTCTCATCTCTCCAACCATAATTACATCAGGGTCCTGCCTAAAAGTAGACTTCAAGGCTCTGGCAAAGCTCTCAGTGTCCTTGTAAACCTCTCTTTGGTCTATAATAGACCTATCTCCTTCAAAAAGATACTCAATCGGGTCCTCAATGGTAATTATGTGGTCAGCTCTGGTATGATTTATTTCATCAATCATCGCCGCCAAAGTTGTTGACTTTCCCTGGCTTGAAGGACCAGTCACCAGAAAGAATCCTTGAGGCTTTCTAAGAAACTCATGAAGAATAGAAGGTAAATTAAGCTCTTCAATTGTTTTGATATAGGTGGGAATTAAACGAAGAGCGCAGGAGATATTGTCTTTTTGAAAAAAGATATTAACTCTGAATCTTGCTTTTCCTTCAAAATCATAGGAAAAATCAATCTCTTTGTCTTTAAGGAATCTCTCTTTTTGAGAATCAGATAATAAACTGAAAGCAAAACCTTTTGTATCCTCAGAATTAAGCTTTTTTCTTTTAACCAAAGAAATCAGCATGCCTGATATTCTTAAGACAGGAGGATGACCAACAGAGATATGAAGGTCTGATGCTTTTTGAAGCAAAGTTTCTTCCAAAAGCTCATTTAATTTAAGTGAATAGTTCATAATAATTAATGGTTTAATTATTTACTCAAGCAATTCTCTTACCTCATTTATAACTTCGCTTGGAGTATGATGCGCTTTGACAAGATATTTTGCCACTCCTAATTTCACTCCTCTTTCAATCTCCTCTTTTCTGCCTAAATTAGAAAGCACTACTATCTTAAGACTTTTAAACCTGTCATCGGTTTTAATCTTTTGGATAAACTCCCAGCCGTCAATCACCGGCAGAACAATGTCTAAAAGAACTAAATCAAAAATAGCATCATTTAGCTTTTTCAAAGCCTCTTCTCCGTCAGTCGCTATTTCAACTGAAAAACCAGCTTCTTTAAGCTTTGTATTATAGATTTCCACTAAAAATGGGTCGTCTTCAACAAGTAAAACTGTTTTCATAATTATTTAGACAAGCTATAAAGGCTTAAATCCTTTAAAGCTTGGATTATTTTTCTTCTGAAACTCTTAAGACCTCTTCAAGCGAAGTAATGCCTTCAAAAACCTTTAAGATGCCGTCCTGCTTCATTGTTATCATGCCCTGGTTCTTCGCCTCTACTTCAATCCTGTCAGCTGAAGGCTTTTCTAAAATTATCTTAGAAAGATCTTCTGTCATCTCTAATATCTCAAATATTCCCATCCTCCCTGAATATCCGGACATACTGCATCTTTTGCAGCCCACAGGCTTATAGACATAAGGGGCATCTTTTGAGACTTTAAGGTATTTTCTAGAAGAGGACGGGAACTTCTCCAACTCTTTTAAAATATATTTCTTGACTTCTCCTTCTGCCTTTATTTTCTTCTTGCAGTAAGGACACAGCTTTCTGACAAGCCTTTGAGCAATAATAATACTTAAAGTAGGAGGAAGAAGAAATGACTGAACTCCCATATCTATTAATCTTGGAATTACGCCCAGACTGTTAGAAGTATGCAAAGTGGATAAAACAATATGGCCTGTTAAAGAAGCGTGAATAGCCAAAGAAGCTGTTTCTTCGTCTCGAATTTCACCAACCATTAAAATATCAGGGTCTTGCCTTAAGATATGGCGGAGGCCTGTTGAAAAGGTATAACCTATCTCAGGCTTGACTTGGGATTGATTCACGCCTTCAATGAAATACTCAACTGGATCTTCAAGGGTTATGACATTTTCCTCTTCTTTATTTAAAAGAGACAAAACCGCATACAAGGTTGTAGTCTTGCCTTCCCCGGTAGGACCAGTAGCAAGTATCATTCCGTAAGATTTATCTAAAGCTCTTTTTATAACCTCTAAGTTTCTGCCTAAAATACCCAGTTCATTGAACTCAACTTTTCTCTGGCTGGAATCAAGAATTCTTAAAACTATCTTTTCGCCTAAAGTAGTAGGGAAGGTTGAAACACGGAAATCAATATCTTTATCTCCTATTTTGGTTGAAAAACGTCCGTCTTGAGGGATTCTGGTTTCATCTATTTTTAAATTAGAAAGGATTTTTACCCTGGCAACAACAGCAGGATGGATTCTGATTGGCAGAAAAATGCTTGAATGAAGTACTCCGTCCAACCTAAACCTCACTCTTAATTTATCCTTGCCTGGTTCAATATGAATATCTGAAGCATTGCCGTCAACCGCATGTCTTAAAATAACAGCCACTACCTTTGAAATCGGAGCTTCTTCAACAACTCTTTCCACTTCAGCGGCTTTAAGCGGCCAAGCCTTTGCCTTTTTTTCCTCCTTAAACTCGCTTTCAAGCTCTTCTAAGGCCCTTGAAACTTCTTTTTTTAAGGTTCTGTATTTTCTTAAAAGGTCTTCAAAATTTGATAAGGTTATTAAAGAAATCCTATAGCTTATCTTATTCTGCCGCGCTAAAAACTCCAATGCTTCTCTGGCACTTAAATCTTCGGGATAAACCATTCCCACCTCCAAACGGGACCGGTCTTTCGCCAGAGGTATCATAAAATAATACTTTGCCGACTCCTCTGGAATCATCTCTAAAACATTTAAAGAAATCTCTTCAGGAGAAACAATCTTTAAAGGAATTTTAAGGTGTTCGCTTTTCAATCCAAATAAAAAATCTTCGGTAGTTATTCTTTTTTCCAAGATTATTTCTTCTTCTTTTTTACCCGAAGTTTTTACCTCATACTCAAGCGAAGTGGCTCTCGCCTTATCCAGTATTCCTTTTTTTACCAACTGCTGAATTAAAGACATTAAAAACTAAAAATATATATTTTTAGTATGAAATAAAGGGATTCTCCCGGCCGAATTCTTTGTCATAAGGCAGAATTCCTTCAAACGGCTCTAAGTTCTTAAAATCAGGGTTTTCCAAGAAATCAAAATCTATCTTTATATCCCTTACTGAAATAGAAGGAGGCAGAACAGGAACTTTTTCCTCTCTGAAAAAGCCGTACCATATTACAATTCCAGTAATTAACAGGACTATAAAGAAAATAATCAGCATATATTTCTGCTTGTTTTTTTCTTTAATAAATGTAACTGCCATATTATTTATAGGATAAATTAAGGCTCTGGGACATTTTGGGCTTGTTCAGCTGTCGGAAGAGCCGTTTCTGAATAATAATAAGTTTTAAGCGAAATATCAAAAGTAAACAAATCACTTTTATCGGGAGAAGAAAAACCGATGGAGTTTATATCAATTAACCTTGAAGTCTTATTCATCGCAGAGAGAAAGTTTTTTAAAGCGCTGTAAGAGCCTGAAACAGAGACGGAAAATGAAATCTCTCCAAGTCCTTGAGTATCTGAAGACAAACCCATCTTGCCTAAAGAAATCTTATCCAGTATCAAGCCGTTTTCCGAACTTGTCTTCTGGATATAATTGAATAAAACCGGAACCGAAGGCTCTTTTGGAAAAGCAGAATCAATCTTTTGAAGCTCCTCGGGATATTCTCTTATCTTTTCGTTTAAGGTATTAAGTTTTGCCGAATAGCCCTCTCTTTGCTTGATCTCCTCATTAACCAGCTTAAGCTCGGCCCTAAGTTCAAGTATCTCCTGAAGCTTGGGCCACCATAAAAGAGCGGCTCCTAAGGCGAAAACTATTATTAAAACTATAGAAATGATTGTTAGATAGCGTGACATTATTTATTCAAAAAGCTGGGGTACGAAGGTAAGCTGAAGGGAAAAATCAACTTTGCCCCCTTTATTTATTGAAACCCCGCTTAATTTAAGGTCTTTTACAAATTCCATTTGTTTTAAAATCAATATCTGCTGCTCTACGGCAATGAAACTCTTTGCTTCTCCTTTAACGCTTACCGCTTTAGACGATGAATTAAAATTAAAATCTGAAAACCAAACATCGGGATGACAAACGTCTTCAAAGAAAACAAATATATTTATAGGTTTTTGATGCGAAGAAAGAAGGTTTTTGAAATTATTAATCTTTGTCTCGTAGCCGACAAGGGCGTCTTCTAAGGTTTTTTCTGAAGGCCATTTTACCAGCATATCTTTTTTATCATTCAGCTCCTTGGAAGTTGTTTTAGAAATCTGGTAAAGAAAAAAATAACTGCCGATTAAAATTAAAACCAAAACAACAGAAACGCCGAATGAAACATTTTGAAGAAAACTCTTTTTCGGTTTAGGTTTTGAAATAATTTCTACTGCCATATTAAATTAATTTTAAGTTATTTAGTTTTAAGCCCTTTAAGAACCAGTCCCACTGCTACTGCATAAGACGGACCTCTTTTTTCCAATAAATCTTTTAAAACGGCTGGATAAGAAATAGTTGTAAAAGGGTTTGAAATCTCTATTCCTTTTTTAAGCTCCTGTGAAAAATATTCTCTAAGCGAAGGCATGTGAGCCAAACCGCCTGTTAAGATTATTTTTTCCACTTCTTTTCCTTCGTTTTGATAAAAATTTCTGAAAGCCTTCTTTATCTCGTCTAAAACTAAATCAATCAAGGGAATCAGAACTTTTCTAATATCATCATTTCCTTCGTCTCCGCCAGCAGAAGAAAGTCCGTACTTCTTTTTCAGCTCTTCAGCTTTATTATAATCTATATTCAAGGATCTTGCTAATTTATCTGTCAACTCATTGCCTCCTATGTTAAAACTATGGCTTGTTTTGATAACTCCTTTGTCAACAATGCTGCAGATGGTGCTCCGAGCTCCAATATCAATTATCGCTATTATTTTGTCTCCGTTTTCAGGAACCAAAGCTCTGGCTAAGGCAAAAACTTCAGGCTCTAACGCTTTCAATCTTAAATTGGAAAGCTCTGCGATTTCCTGATACTGGTCTATCACCTTATTGGGAATAGCAACTACTAAAACTTTTAAAGGGGTCCTGCCCGGCTCTCCTTCAGTAATCAGCCAATCTAAAGTTATCTCAGATAAAGGAAGGGGAATATACGGCCTTACTTCATATCTTATTGCTTCAGCTATTTCTTCTTCCTTCATTGTCGGAATTTCAAAGCTTGTGAAAAAGCTTGAGAAATCAGGAATGCAGAAATTAACTTCTTTTGTTGAAATCCTGGCTTCTTTTAAAATTGCTTTAATAATTACAGCTGTATCTTTTTCTGAAAGCAAAATCGTATCTTTTTCTTCTTTTAAACCAGTTTTCTCTGAAGAATCGCTTTTTACAACAGACATATCCAATTCCCCGTAATTCTCAAGTTTCGGCACGCTTCCCTTCATTCCCATTTCAATAATCCTGATAGCGGAACTCCCGATATCTATTCCCAGAAAATTTTTAGGACGAAAACTAAGTCCAAACATTTAAATTTTTATCAAGTTTAATATATTACAACAAAAACACCCTCCGCCGTTTTTCCAAGCGATATCTCTTTATTTATTATTGTATCACAATTTAAAATAATAAATATGTGGAAAACCAGAAAATTAAAAATCTTAATTTTCTATCTTCTTCTTTTATACTACAATCAAATAATGAGGAATTATTTTATCAGAGCCAAAGAATTCATTTTAGACACTCTTTTCCCAAAGTTCTGTTTGAACTGCGGCAGAGAAGGAGCGTATTTATGCCAAGACTGCTTTTATTTAATTGACATTTTAAAGGTTCAATACTGCCCTTTCTGCTTTAGACCCAAGCCTGTTTTTGACGGAAAAACCTGTATTCTATGCAGGGACAAAAAAGCTTTATCAGGCCTTTTCTGCGCTTCATCTTATGAAGATAGAATTATTAAAAAGATAATGTCCCAATTTAAGCGCGAGCCTTATTTAAAAGAGCTTAGAGGTCCGCTGGCTGAACTTATCATCGCCCATTTTCTTAATCTGGAAATAGACCTTGTCTCTTTTTTCAACGAAAACACGATATTAATCCCTGTTCCCATTGATATAAGAAAGATGAGGCTTCAAGGATTCAGCCAATCTGAAGAAATTGCCAAGAGACTTTCTGTCTTTTTAAATATTCCCGTTTACTCTAATGTCCTAATAAAGATTAAAAACACGGATATAAGGGAAAAAAATATAGAAGAAAGCTTTAGATGTGAAAATCAGAGAATAATAAAAGACAAAAGAATTCTTTTAATAGAGGACGTCTTTACAATGGATTTAAAAATGGAGGAATCTGCCTCAGTTTTAAAAAGATCTGGAGCAAAAGAAATCTGGGGCGTTGCTGTCTGCCGCGGATTGTAACGATTTATAAAAGATATTTTGATAATTTAATTTGTTTTTTAAAAATTAAGATTATAGAAGAAATAAGAAATAGAAACAGGCTTATCCACTGAGCTGATGTTAAATTAAAATAACGAGGGTCTGATAATAAGGTATTTTCAGAACGGGTAAAATCCAAAAGAAAGCGCGAGAAAGAATATAGATTAGTTATTAAATTGATTGATATTCTTTTATTAGTCTCTCGAAATCCTGATAAATCTCAGCAGTTTCTTCGTTGCAGAGGTTAAACTCTTCTTCACTAGTTTCTATTTTAAAATCCATGCACTCTATCAATTTATTTTCAAAATCAAGCATTTTCTCCTCTGCCTCTTTTCTTTTCTTTAGTTTAACAGAATCTTTATCTTTGTCTAAAGACTGGCTTAAAGCTATTAAATCATCTTCTATTTTTAAAAGAGTCTCTATCTTTGTTATAATCTCTCTGCCTTTATCTTTTACCCCATCCCAATCTTTACTGCTTATCTTATCTGCCATGTCTTGGGATAAAATCTGGATCTCATCATTTATTTTATTATAATCTCTTTCAAGCTCTTTGTATCTTTTCTCAAGCGGATTCCTTGTTAAAAGATAAATAATTAAAGCTAATGCCGTCAGTATGGCAAGGATTATAATTATTCTTTTCTTTTTTAAGCTCATGCATTATTAGTTTATTTTATCTTTCGCAGTTAGAAGCTTCAAATAAAGGCTTGTGGAAAAATAGGGGAAATAAAAAATATGTTGACACAGAGTATGTTGATTTGCTATAGTTAAGATGCGGATGAGAAATCATTCGTCATCAACCGCCCGTTGCAAAAGACGGGCTTTTATTCTCTCTTTTAATTAAATTTTTCAATTTTTTAATATCTATATACTTATCGCTATTTTCAATTAATTCTTTAGAAATATGGTGCTTGCTTGAAATTACTAAAACATTTTTATTTTTACCTCTTATTTTCTTTAGCAAGTAATCAAAGTCGCTGTCGCCAGAAAATAATACAAAAGTATCAAATTTATTTATCATTTCCATAGCATCAATTGCTATTTCTACGTCAAAATTCGCTTTTCTAATATCTCCTCTCTCTATATCCTCTGTTTTAATTACTTTCAATGGCTTAGTAATTAAAATAAACCCATTCTTCTTTAAAAAAGTGAAGAATTTATTCTGATTATCTGTATTATGATAAACGCAATAATCACGAATCTCTACTAACTCTTTTTCCTTAAATAAATCTCTTAATTTTATATAATCAATCCACCAACCTAAAGACTTCACAGAACTTTCCAAATTAGCAGCATCTATCATTACTAAAATTTTCCCTTTCAAATATTTAGAAATCATATTATTTTATCATAACATAAAAAACCAAGAGAAATCTCGGTTTTTTAATGCGATATGGCAAGGATTATAATTATTCTTTTCTTTTTTAAGCTCATGCATTATTAGTTTATTTTATCTTTCGCAGTTAGAAGCTTCAAATAAATCAGGTCTGATAAATCTTGATAGAGCTGCAATAACCCCATCTTTATACCCTTTAGTTCTGGTAATAATATTATTAGTCATGCTTCCGAAATGGCCTTCATTCTGCTTTGAGTTTGATTTATTGAAAATAATATCGTTTACTGACCCAAGCTCTATGCCCTTTTTTATCATGCCGATCATTTTCTCAGGCACAATCATTTTTATTGTTGAACCAATCCCTTCATTGTTTTCTTTGTCTAAAATAACTATCCAACCGCAATCAAAATAACTTCCATCTATCTCTTGAATACCCCCTTCAATGCCAACTCCGTAATCAGCCTGAGTTTTTTCTATTGCCTGCTTAGCTCTATTTCTAGCCCCAAGCACTGCTTCCTTGTCGCTCATTGGCTGATTAGAAACACCAGAAACTGCTTCTGTTGATAAAACATCCCAATCTTTCTCCGGCCAAACTTCTTTAAAAGCTAACTCTGCAGCTTTTATTTTCACTGGATTTAATGAGCCTACAGCTACTTTCATAATATATCAGCTTATTTCATTTAAATTGCCATTTATAATAATAGGCTTCATGCCCAACAATTCTTCTTTATACGATATCTCTGGAATAGGATTGAGGATATAAATCTTTTTAGCTAAATGAAATGCCAGCCCCATTTCCAAGAATGTATTTGCCCCAATATATCCCTCGATATCATTTTTGTCGTAATTTAATACCAGTATTGCATCAGATAAGGAAACTTTATTGAAATGTTTCTTCATAGCCCATTCTTTTCTATCCCAAACCCAGTCCTCTTGACCTTCGGTATTTCTCCTTATCTTATAATACTCTATTGCTGGTATTAAATTCCCTTCTCCGTCTTCAACTTCAGTAGGCGGCATCTCTACTATATGCCCTAAATCCTCTAATTGCTTTTTGACGCTAAGCATCTGATCTACAAATGCTATACTTCCGCAGATTGTTATTTTCATAGTGCTGTAATTGGCGGTATGTTTTGGTTAAAATCCGAACCTATTTTCAGGAAAATCCCGACGCTGACCCCGAAGTATGACTTCGTCAACTACGGGGCATGCTTTTAGCCCGCCGCCTGCGGCGGCGGGCAGGAAAACCCGTCGGCTCGCGGGCGAAAAATCCTGGTGGACACTCACTCTCAAACCCCCTTCATTTTTCGCCCGCTCGCCACGAGAAAATTTTAAAAATAATTTTATTTATTCTTGTAAAGAATAACTTAAAATACACTTATTCATTTCGCAAATAAGAGAATCAACTTTTATTTTTCCCATATTACAGGAAGGGAATTCTGGCTTATACTCTTCAAATTTTTTATTAAACTCTGTTAGGTCGCCATTTTTATTGAATGCCATGACCGGAATATAGCAGTTATCTAAGATTTTGTAAGAACAATCTGATTTCTCGTTGCAATAATTGATTTTACTTGATAAATTTTCTAATTCTTCTATCAACAAATTCCAATCCTCCGCAAATTCATAAATACCATTTGAAACAATAACTTTTGGGAAACAAAAACCTCTAGCTATCATTGCTTCCGCAAAAGGAACATAAATGGCTTTTTTGATACCTCCCACCTCTTCGCATTTATCAAGCTCAACATCATATCTTATAATTCTTATTGTATAATCTGGACAAACATCAGAACAAGGAAAAGTTACCCTTACGGGAATTCCATAGTGGTAACCAATAATTATATCTCTACCCATCATTTCTCCTTTGTCAAATCGTGACTTGGCATAATCTAA
Source organism: Minisyncoccota bacterium (assembly GCA_028687715.1). Classification (GTDB taxonomy): domain Bacteria; phylum Patescibacteriota; class Minisyncoccia; order Minisyncoccales; family GWA2-38-27; genus JAQTZP01. Next base: position 1,760 of record JAQTZP010000005.1, on the reverse strand, counting down.
AAGCTGTTTATCGGATAATTCGGAAACTCCATTATAAACATCTTTATTTTTAGAATATATAATTGCCCAAACTACCAAAACGACCACAATTATAATAACGACTAGGGCTATAAAAGTGAGAGTTTTTTTCTTCATAAAATTGTAAATTTGTAGCTTAACTAAAATTTTAGCTCTTATAATTTTCTAATTGATACTTCGCTATCTTCAGTATATCCTATTTTAGGAAAAATAAACACTATAAGTTTTTAAAATTTTTTCGGTGCGAGCGGGCGAAAAATGAAGGGGGTTTGAGAGTGAGTGTCCACCAGGATTTTTCGCCCGCGAGCCGACGGGTTTTCCTGCCCGCCGCCGCAGGCGGCGGGCTAAAAGCATGCCCCGTAGTTGACGAAGTCATACTTCGGGGTCAGCGTCGGGATTTTCCTGAAAATAGGTTCGGATTTTAACCAAAACATACCGCCAATTTATACACGACGAGTTTTCCGCCAGCATTTTGAACGGATTTTTGCTTTTTGCCAAAATTGTGTATAATAAAAGTGAACACAAATCTAATACTTTTGCGAATTTTATTACAACCTAATCGTTGTAATCCCGAAGGGGCAACTTCTGTTCAAATTCGCGAAAGTGGATTTGTGTTCACAGGGTTGCCCCTTTGGTTTTTGAGAAAATATATGAACACACAAAATTTTCAAACCAAAAAGTTTTTTCTCTATGCGAGAAAATCAACTGACACGGAAGAAAGACAAATCCGAAGCATAGATGACCAAATAGCAGAACTGAAGGAACTGGCGAAAAAAGAAAATTTGGGAATCGTAAAAGTTTTCATTGAAAAACAAACTGCCAAAGAGCCAGGCCGGCCGATTTTCAATGAAATGTTATTTCGCATAGAGAAAGGCGAAGCGGAAGGAATTTTAGCGTGGCATCCTGACAGGTTGGCGAGAAATTCTGTTGACGGCGGGAAAATCATTTGGCTTTTGGATATTGAAAAATTAAAAGAGCTGAAATTCCCGACTTTTTGGTTTGAAAATACGCCGCAGGGAAAATTTATGCTGCAAATCGCCTTTGGCCAATCAAAATACTATGTTGATAATCTTTCTGAAAACATCAAAAGAGGAATAAGACAAAAACTGAAAAATGGTTTATGGCCTCAAATGGCCCCGTTGGGATATTTAAACGACAAAAACACAAAATCAATTATCGTTGATAAAAGCAAGGCAAAACTCATCAAAAAATCTTTCGAATTGTACTCTACCGGAAAATTTTCCCTGCGGCGTTTATGCGAAACAATCAATGATTTGGGGCTGCTCGGACGGAAGCAGAAAAAATTAGGCATTGCCAATTATCAGTATTTTCTCAAAAACCCTTTTTATTGCGGGCTTATCCGCTACAACGGGGAATTATACGAAGGAAAACACGAACCAATTGTCGCAAAGAAACTTTTTGATAAGGTTCAGGAAGTAATGGAAAGCAAAAGCAAACCGAACAAAAAGAAGCCGAAGTATTTTGTTTTTCGCGGGTTTATCCACTGTGCCGAGTGCGGTTGTCTGATTACCGCCGAAACGCAAAAAGACCATAATTATTACCACTGCACCAAGAGAAAAATAAAATGTTCTCAAAAATATGTCCGCGAGGAAAACTGTAAATTTATCCAGCGTTGTATACACATTTAAGGTTGTTAAAGTAGTTAGTTATTCTTTGAATTGGAGTTTGATTGTTTATGCCTTTATGGTTTCTTCTGTGGTTGTAATGATGAACATACTTTT